>NZ_JBIWKH010000010.1:0-332872 GCF_044765585.1 Streptomyces sp. NPDC102441 | reverse complement strand
GGCCGCGGCCAAGCCGCAGGCGCGGCGGCGGGCGGCGGGACGGCGGCCGGGCGGCGGGCGACGGCCGGGCACGACGGAGGCGGCGGACGGAGCGGAGGCGGCGACGGGACGGCCGACCGCAGGGCGGAGGAGCCGGCGGCGGCCGGGGGCACGGGGGACACGGAGGCCGCGGTCGGGACAGCGAGGGAGGCGCGGGCCTGGCCCGGCGACGGGTGAAGCAGGCGGCCGCGGTCGGCCGTAGGGCGCCGGCATGGACAGCGGGCGCGCGCGGCGAGGCCGGAAGACCGGCACACGGCGAAGCGGCGGGACGGCGGGGCCGAGGGCGGCGCGGCAGGACGGCGGCAGAACCTCGCTCAGGTCAGATTCCCTGCCGCCTAGGAGCCCACTAGGCTAGTTGCTTAATTGCATTTATTGATGTAGCATTTTTCTTGCCGGGGGGGACAACGAACCACGCCCCCGCACTTCTCGTACCCACCTCTTCAGCGGAGAACATCATGGACAAGCTCATCGAAGGACTGATCTGGCATGGCACGGGCCACGGGTCCAACGTCAAGATCACCAATGTCTCCGACCGGGTCGTCACGTTCGAGGTCTCGGCGAAGCTCAACGACGGGCCGGACTACGACACGTCCAACTGGGGCTTCAAGGGAACGCTGAACTCGCTCCCGGAAGCAGAATTCCGCAAGCGGTACGGCTACGCCTACTACCTCAACCTGGACCACGAGGCCGAGGTCGCCCAGGCACACGTGGACGCAGCCACCGCACTGCTCATGGCACGCCTAAACGGCCCGAACGCCGCAGACTTGATACAGCTCTTCGCCAAAACCGTGCTCAGTCAGGCAGCGCATCGCATCTCGGTCATGGAATGGGATACGGGCTGCTGCGGCATGGACAGCGACAACGCCGCCGCAGAGATCACACCGGAGTTCAGCATCAGCGAGGCCACACTCCTGCACCGGTGACACGCCGGTCCTGTGGGGTGACCGCCGCCCTTCAATGCTCCGCCCTCAAGTGGACGCACGCCGGATTCAGCGGCGGCCACTGCACCTTCACAACCCGCGACTACACCGCCACTCCCCTGAAGGACGGCGAGAAGCGGGTCATCCGCGACTTCTACCCCTTCGCCTTCACCCCGCCACAGCAGCCGCTCAGCGGCTCGCACTTGGAGCCAACCCATGCGCTATGACGCTCGCGATACCGTCCGTATCTTGCACCACCCGCAATACCGCGGGGAGGTCCGCACCGTCTCGCACGTGAAGGACGGCCTCCTGTTCTTCGCCGACGTCGGCGAAGGCATCCGGCCCGACCAGGTGGAACGCTTCCGCTACAGGGCTGGCGACACTGTCCGCATCTTGCACCCGGAACATCAGGGGGAAGTCCGCGCCGTGTCATGCAAGATGGACGCCCTCCTGTTCTTCCCCGGTGTCGACGGAGGGATCTGGCCCTACCAGGTGGAACTCGTCCGCGAGCGCACCGGCAACCCATGTGGCAAGCAGTGCTATCACCTCCCCAAGGAGGGCTGCGTTCACTGCCGAGGCCTGTGCCAGCAGCCCTATGGCGAATGCCCCCCACGCGCGGGTGAAGCCCCCAGCATCGTCTTCACAGGCCCCCGCTGAACCGGTTACGGAGAGAACCACACACGGCCTTCAGGCCCTACCTCAAGAAGTTCCGTGAAGCCCTTCGAGAGAGACGCCCTCAACGTCGCCGTCGCCGGGACGAGTCACGGCCTCACGGTCCAGAGCAGGGAACGACGCAAATTGCTTAATTGGATCTATTAACGTAGAGTGTGCATTACTGGGTGGCGAAGCCGCCCGAGGGCGGCATGGCAGGTCGTAGTCCCGTTCGATTCGGGGCGTTCCCCTGGCTGGGGAAGTGGGGTTCGATTCCCCTTCACCATGGTGGCAAAAAGGGAGAATTCCCGCGCAGAGGGGTTCGAGTCCCCTCCCGCCCACAAGAAGACGATATGGAAGGTGGAGCAGTCATGGCAGTACTCAACTACCGCACCGGCCCCTGGTACCACGATGAGAACCGGCCGTTCCCGCGCCGTCGCGGCGAGAGCAGGCGCAACCATCGCCGATCCGCCCGCCGCATGGCCAAGCGCGCTGAGGCGCGCCTTGCCGCAGCCGAGATCCGCGAGAACGCCTCTGAGACCGCAGGGTGGAACCCGCGTGCGGTAATCGTCGCGACCCGGCTGGTGCAGAGCACCACCACCAGTACCGTGCAGACAGGGAATCGGGCATGACCGGTCAGGATGGCCATGGACTCACCCCGAGCGGCGACGCCACACCAGAGACGGTGTTCAACCTGAACGCCGTCGTGAATCTCGACGACCACCCGTCAGGCGAGAGGCAGGTGATGTTCGAGGCCGATCAGATCTCGGCAGGGCTGCGAAACATCGCGGACCGTTGGGACTTGCAGCGGATGCTCGGCACCCCGGCCGACGACCCGGTGGCGGATCTGCGCTGGATGGCGGATGCCCTTGACGCGAAGATCGCGCAGCTCAGGGGACTGGCGGACTGACATGCCGGACCCCGGCACCATCACCGAACGGGAATGATCACATTGGACAGCAGGGCGCAGCTCAGCCACGTGAGCTGGACACATACTCTGGGCATCTTGCGAGGTGCCGCCGAGGGCAACGATACGAAGTACAACCACACGCTCGGGGGGTATAACCGGCACGTCAGGCCGCTCGTGGACGCGGGTCTCGTGGCCTGGCTGGCCGATGGCGAAGAGCCGGAGAACGACAGCTTCGTCCGAACCACCGAGGCGGGACAGGCCTTCTACGAGGAGTACCTGACCGGGTTGCCCGCAGACACGGCGTGCAGGTCCAACGCCTGGGTCGACATACCGGAGATCGATCGCGCCACCACTGCGCTCGCCGCAGAGTGTGAGCAGCGCATGAAGGACGGTGACGCGTGATGGCCGGAGGGGCGCGCAGGCCGCTCATCGACCCGTACGCCTTCGTTGTTCGCCGCATGTTCCTGGAGTTCCTCCCCGTCGCTGCGCCCGGTGAAGCGATGTGGGGTGAGGAAGGGCACAAGCCGGCCGAGCGCAGGTCTCTGGCGCAGTTGTTCAGCCATGAGTGGCTTGGGGACCCGGGAGTGAGGCTTACGGGCCAACTGTCGGCGATCTTCGCCGAGCTGGGATTCTGCCGTCTCGGCGCCACGGGCGAGGAGCGGCAGGTGTGGGTGGAGTCGAACGGCACCCCTGATGCCGCGGGGTCGCCGCTGGAGCGCGCGGTGCGTCAGCTGCACTGGGACATGGTGGTGGAGGGGACGCTGAACGAGACGAGCTCGGTCAGCTTCTCCGGACCCGACCACTTCGTGCCGGAGGTACACCAGAAGCTCGCTGACTGGTTCGCCTCCCTGGGTTATCCAGCCACCCTCGACATCACGCAGGACCGGCCCGAGCTCCGCGAACTGCCCTGACATGAGCACGAGCCAGTCTCACCTGGAGCCCGTCGGTGGGCAGTCGCTGACTCGGCAGGAACGCCAGATCCTCGACCACCACGCTTGCCTGGCGGGACTGCCCGCCGGGCCGCGTGAGCGTCTCATCCGTGAGCAGCTCGGCATGAGCCCGACTCGGTATTTTCAGACGCTCAATGCTCTGCTCGACTCAGTGCAGGCACTGGAGTACGCCCCCGTCACGATCAACCGTCTGCGCCGTGTCCGTGAGGACAATCGAAGGAAGTATTGGTGAGTTGCCCCAGAAGCCATCTCCGCGCGGTGCACGTTTCGTCCGGTACCTCCGAAAGATCTTAATCATGGCTTTGCTTCATCCGGTCCCCGTTCCTGTGCGTTGTGCAGGTCGGCCTCGCGCCGGCGGGCTGGTCGTTCCCTGGGTCTCCGTGGTTCATGGCGGGGCAGCTCCGGCCTGGTTGCCGGGGGCCGACCGCGGACATGCCGTGTTCGGCAGTCTCGATCCGCATCGTGTGCGACGCGCCTTTCTGGAGCGGCTGTGCCAGACCTGCGGGCAGCCGCTGGAAGAGCGGTGCTTCCTGATCGTCAGACCCGCTGACGTCGAGCGCGGCTACGCACCCGAGCCCGCTCTGCACCCGGAATGTCAGCCCTACACGGCGTCTTCCTGTCCCATGCTGAACGGCACAGCGACGCAGTACCGCGAGCGACCAGCTCTCGCCGGACATCCCGCAGGCCGGCGCTGCTCAGATCCGGACTGCCCATGTCCCAGCCTCGCCCCCGACAGCGGTCACGCTGCGCGCAGCGGTCGACCGGCTGATCAGTACGAGGCGTGGATGATCTCGACCGCTAGGTACGAGGTTGTCCGTAGCGATGCGGTCGAGCCGATGGGCATCCGGCTTGATGTTCCTGTCCTGCGTATGCGGCTGCTGCGGGAGGCGGCCCTGCCGCGCGAGGCAGTCAGATTTCTTGCGGCGCTCAGGGAACTAGACCTCTAGGGAGTATTGCTTAATTGACTTTACTAGCGTAGAGTTTCTCTTGTCAGGGGGAGTCCACACCCCCGGCGGCCGAACCACACTCCGCAACGCTTTCCAGAGGTTTTCTGTGTACTACGAAGACGAAACGGCCGCCGATGCGCTTCAGGCGTGGTCGGAGAGCCGACGAGAGGCCGACCTGGAGCAAGCCGCGATGGAAGCTCTGGGCGGCCAGCTGGACGCCCACGAGCAGGCCGGGTTCTGCGTGCACCAGAGTGCCGTCGGCTACCTCGTCGTTCCCTTCTACGAGGAGCAACAGGGCCTCCGGCCTGGCCAGTACCGGTGTAGGGGCGGCTGCGGCTCCCTGTTCCGTGACGATCATGAGTGGGCCGACGCGAGTCGTGATCCGTTCAGCTCCCCCGTTCGTATCCGTCCGGGGGGCCGCACAGCAGGTCTTGGCAGCTGACTTGCCGGTCCCGACCGGAAAGAACATCCCGCCGCACTTCCGTACTTGAGGAGTTGCCCATGCCTACCATCCCTCCGCTTCCCGGCCACAAGGGCGGCCCCCTGCCCCGGGACCGGTTATGACCGCCCGCCCCTCCAGCACCGCGCCCCGGCGCTCCGGCTCTCTACGGCCTGGAGCTCCGGGGCGCGGTGCTGCCACCCCCCTCCCAGCCCCTTTGAGGACTCCTCTTATGATCACGCTTCGCCAGTTCGCCGCTTCCGCTATCGGAGATGGCGCCTCGTTGCTGCTCCCTGGCGGGGTGCAGGTATCCGTGGCGCGTGCGACGGTGCTGGAGCTGTACGCCACTGCGCTCCAGGACCACCGCGCCTACGGTCTCTACCGGCACGGGCACGTCGACGGCTGGACGGTGAGCGTCGACCTCGCGCATGTCGACGTCGACGTCGCGGTCGTCGTCGGTCCGGCCGGCCTGCGGTACGCGCTGCCCAACACCCCCACCCACGAAGTCGAACGGCTGTGTCCGGTCCTCGGCTGCGACCAGGACCGGCCCAAGCACCTAAGAGCTTCATGCCCTGGCCACGCGGGCGCGGGCCCCGAAGGAGGCGGGCCCCTCTCGCAGGGCGCGCCAGCCGGCGCAGCCTCCGCGGGGCAGTGCGGCGTCGGAGGGGAGCGGGAGGACGGGGCGGCGGGCGGGCAGGATGGTCTCCTCGAAGTCCGCCCCGCTGTGCGCGGCCGGGAGGTGTCGCGCCTGCTGACCGAGGTGCGCACGGTCTTGTCTCGGGCCGTCTCGGCGCTTCCGGCCGGGCCGACGGAACCTCTGTATGAGGCGGACGGCCGCCGCCCTCTATACGACAACCGTGACCAGTGGGTGCGGGCTTACGACCCGGATCATGACGCGATCCGCGCCGTCCTGCAGGACGTCATCGCGCTGCTTGCCCCCTGGCAGCGCACTGGCCGCCCTGAAGGCAGCGAGCGGCAGCGTCAGGCCCGGTTGGCGGGCGTTCGGTGCGCGTGCGGACGGAACTGGGCCGGGCGCGTCGGGAACGGTCACGCGCCGGGCCCGGCCGCGCGCTGACTGGCGGACCGCCGAGCCAGCGCCTGCGTGCGGGCGTCGTGAAGCGGCTGGCCCGGTTCGGGTGGTCGCCACATCAACACCCGACGCGTATTGCTTAATTGAATTTACTTGCGTAGAGTTTGAGTTGTTGGAGCGCGGGAGTGCTTCAACACCCCTACCAATCACGCCACCTGGAGCACCCCATGCCCGTCGCGGACCTCGACCTCAACGCGCTCAACTCGGCGACCAAGTACCCCTCGATCTTCACCTACCACGAGCTCGCACAGGGGGGCAGGCTGCTCGACAGGGCCACCACCTTCACCGGTGACGTCATCTTGACCGAGAAGGTCGACGGCACCAATGCGCGAATCATCAGCCTCCCCGGCGGCGACTACCTCCTGGGCAGCCGCGAGGAGCTGTTCTACGCACGCGGTGACAGGGTCTGGAACCCCCGGCTCAGCATCGTCGATGCGCTCCGCCCTCTCGCCGAGCGGATCACCTCGCCCGACACCGGGGCCGTCGTGTACTACCTGGAGGTCTACGGCGGCGACAAGATCAGCCGCGCGAGCGGCGAGTACACCAGCGGGCAGACCGTCGGCCACCGCCTGTTCGACGTCGCTACTCTCCAGCCCTCCACCCTGGAGCAGCCGCGCGCTGCGATCGCTGCCTGGCGGGACAACGGCGGGCAGGACTTCCTCACGGAGGACGAACTCACCACGGTCGCCAAGACCGAGGGCATCGAGCTGACACCACGGCTGGCCACGGTCGCGGCGAGCGAGCTGCCCACCGGCATCGAAGCGATGCAGGCCTTCCTCACCCGCCACATGCCCACCACTCTCGTGGCGCTGGACCCCGACGTCAGCGGCCGCTCCGAGGGCATCGTTCTGCGCACCTCGGACCGCTCCGTGATCGCCAAGGCCCGTTTCCAGAACTACGAGCGCACCCTCAAGCTCCAGAACAAGCGCCACTGACTGCCCCGTGCCCGGCCCCGTCCCCGTAGAGGTGGCGGGGCCGGGCACGGCCCGCAGGCCGAACGGCTCTTCGGACGTGCCCGGCTCACTGCGCGAAGTCACAGCTCCCGCCACAGCACACGGAAAGACCTCACCATGCCCAGCACCGCCGCATCATCCACATCGGCAGCAGCCACCGCAGGCGCGATGCTGCTCGACGCGCTCACCGCGTACGGCGTCAGGGTCGACTCTGACGCCGTCGGCATGAGCTACGCCGTCGCCTTCGAGCCTGACACCCCGTCGTGGAGCGTCCGCTCCAGCTTCCACCTGTCCGTGGCCGACCGGGCCCCCTCGGTGGAGCACGCACCCGTCTCGCACACGGGATGGACCGTGTTCGCGCACGACGACCAGGGCGAGCCCCTCGGTGATCCGCTCTACATCGCAGGCAGCGGCGGCCTCGTGGACTGCGCCGCCGACTCAGCTGCTGCCGCGATGTTCATTGCCGACTACCTCACTGCGCCCGTGTCCCGACACTGTGACTGCTACTCGCAGGAGCGGTACGGGCGGCGGCACGACCGCGCGTGCAACCGGTACCGGAAGCCGTGACCGCGTTCGCATCGAGCCCACTCCAGCGCCCGCCGCGCACAGGCCCGGCGGGCGCTGCCCTTCCCTACCGATCGACAGGACCCCGTGAACAACTTCCGCCCCACTGATGCCGCCCTGGCCGGCCTGCGGCTCGACGAGCATGCCCGCCACGTGCCCGCCTGGATGTACGTGCAGCAAGTCAGCGACGGGACAGTCGCCTTCGTCGGCTCCAGTCGTGTCCAGAACGCGCCCCACCCCCTCCGCTACGGCAACACACGGACCCACCAGTTCGTCCTGGGCGAGCTGATCGTGCGGCCTCACTTCGTCGTCGGCACCGACGTCCTGCGCGGCCAGGGCCTGGGCGGCATCGCGGCCCAGAGCGGTCACGACCTCTCCCGCTACCTCGACTGCGGCGACGTCGTCCTCGACCCTTACGCCCAACTATCAACACGCATTGCTTAATTGCTTTTATTCGAGTAGCGTTACCGGTGTGGGCGGCTACTCCAGCAGCCCCGCCCGCACAGGGTGCCGAACAGGCCCCGACGCGCCTCCTCAAGGATCTGACATGCCGCTCGACCTGAGTTCTCCCGGCTCCCTCGACCGTGAGCCCCACTACCGCCGCTATCTCGCACAGGACGGAAAGGTCCGTGTCGTGTGCGTGCAGGACTTCGACTACTACGACTACGACGTCTCCCGGTTCGTCGATGAGGCCACCTTCCCGACCAGCGGAGAAGCCGAGAGCGCGCCGATCTCCACTTGGCAGCTGGTCCAAGCGCTGGAGACGGGCGAGGACGACGAGACGCGGGCGCAGGCCTCACGCAACCTCGACGCCGTCCGCGTCCACGTGACTGCCGCGCGCACTGCCCCCGGGCACCGCCCGCAGTGCAGTCCTCGCGACTGCCGGTGCGCCTGCCCACGGACGCAGGACTGCCAGGACTGCCATCGGTGTGTGTGCTGGCGCGCCTCGTGCTGCGCCGAGCAGTATCCCGGGCGCTGATCGCCGGAACGGACATGAAGCGGGGCGGGAGGCTATGCCTCCCGCCCCGCTTCGTCACGCCCGGCCCTACCGGGCCGGCGAGCCGGCCTGCACCTCGACCACCAGGTCGCTCACGCGCCGAGCCCGACGTAGGAGACGTAGGTGTAAGCGCCCCAATCGCTGTCGAGATCGGCGATGACGTCGTCCCAGATCTCCTCAAGCTTCCCGCTGTCGCCGTCCCTCATGGCGTCCACCGCGTCGTCCCAGATGTAGCGGACGTTCGGCAGGAAGCGGTGTGCCTGATCTCCGATGAGGTTCAGGCGTCGCGCGTTCTCCTCGACAAGGTCCTGGTTGACCGGGTGGATCTCGATGGACGTCCCGCGGCCACGGTTGTTCAGGTGCTGCTTGAACGCCCCCAGATTGTTCAGGAACCGATCGGTGCGCAGGCCCCAGTACGCGGTGTCGATCTTCTCCTTGTTCGAGGGCAGCGGCTGCTGCGTTCCGTCGAACCACTTCTTCATCGTGCGCGGTGTCACGTCGACGCCGGCGTCAGCCATGGCCTGCCGCCCTGCGTCGCTGTCGAGATAGTTCAGCCTCGCGTTCAGCCCGCGGTTCGTGGTGACCGGGGAGCGAATGCCGCCCTCGCGGATCTGTCGTGACAGGGCCTCTTCCATGGCCGCGCCCAGAGCCACGCCCCCCCGGACGTTCTCCGGGGACAGGTTCGCGCCGAGGCGTCCAAAATTGCGCCAGCCGCTGTCGTCGTACGGCATGGGTTAATTCCCCCCGAGGGTGTAGAGGCGCTTCTTCTTAATCTCACCGGGCATCCGGCCTTCTTTCCAGATCTGTTGCCAGTCGCCGCAGAGATGGAGTTCGTCGACACCGGAAACCTGCACCAGAATAAGGCCTTCGTGATGGGCTCGGTGGGCTTTCAGGAAGAGACTTGCGAAGGCCTGCGAGCGGATGATGTGGACCCAGTCGGCTCGGCGGAGTTCCTGGTTCTTTCCCGACTCACCGATCGTCGAGGTGAATCGGGAGTACATCGCCTTGACATATTCCTCGGTTGCCTTGTCATTGCTCTGGACGGCCTTGGTCCGGGCCTCGTTCAGGATGCGGCGGAACTTCTCCAGTAGTGCCTCAGTGCCGCCCGAGGTCCACGACTCCAGGATGCGAGGCGGCTCGGAGAGACCGA
Organism: Streptomyces sp. NPDC102441; assembly: GCF_044765585.1. NCBI lineage: Bacteria > Bacillati > Actinomycetota > Actinomycetes > Kitasatosporales > Streptomycetaceae > Streptomyces > Streptomyces sp. NPDC102441. The sequence goes on along the minus strand of NZ_JBIWKH010000010.1, from coordinate 323,262 downwards.
GTTCATGGCAGCGGATCAGCAGTCGCAGAGTGGCTTCGTCCAGCAGGTAGGGGCCCGGCTCGACCCGGCCGCCCAGCGGGCTGGGGACGTCTTCGTGAGGCCATTCGAAGTGGTCAACGCGGTGGACGCCGGACTCCTTGGGGAGGAACCCGCGGGTGTGGTGGCGCAGCGCGCCGATCGGCAGGTACGTCTTGAACGCTGACAGGTACGCACAGTTGGTGTCGAGGGCGGTCACGTCGAGGGGCGCCTGCAGGCCCTTCTTCACCGCAGTGCGCAGCGCGTTGTTGCGCCACTTGTGCCGTCCCTCCCAGATCTGATCTGACTCCTTCTGTGAGGGCTTCGAAAGGAATTCCAAGGGCTCCGGGTAAACGGAATGCTCATAGGTGGCGCCGACACGCGAGAGTTTGAACAGTGCCATAGCGTCCGGCACTGCCTTGCGCTTGAGCAGCTTGACCGCTTCGTCGATGTCCCCGCCGGTCTCCTGGAGCGCCTGGTCCACGGCGGCCTCGATCTTGTTGGTGAAGAAGGTGTAGGTCCGGCCGCGCTTCACGTTCCCGCTGTCCTCCGGCGGGACCGTGTTGTCCTGGAACGCCTCTGAGACGTCCTCGTCCTCGGCGGTGGACTCGGCGGCGGGCTGGGGTTCAGCGCGTTCGGTCACGGTGGCCGATGCCGCGGGGGCAGGGGCCGCAGCCGGTGTGATGTCGGCCGGCGCCTGCGGGCCGGCCGGGGTAGTGCTTCGGCGGGACATGCCGAACGCGGCCAGAGCCGTACCCAAACGTTGTCCTTCGTCCGTCTCGGGCATGCGCGGCCCCCGGGCGGCCAGATCGGCGACTGTTTGGCGCAGCCCCTCGAGATCCTGTCCGTCACTGGCCGCACGTGCCTGGGCGAAGGCGGCCAGCACGCCGTTGAGACGCGCTGAGATCCCGGTGGAGGCGCCGGAGGTGAACGGCTTCGCCGCGGCCAGCAGGTCCGCCTCCTCGCCGTCGTCGAGGGCCGTGCTGGCAGAAGCGTCGGCGGCCGGAGCAAGAATCTGTGCGGTGGCACCGGCCGAGGGTGCCGCCTTGGGGGCACCCTCGGCCTCCGCGAGGGCATCGGTGAATCGGGCGCATGCGAGGTCGGCGCGCAGCGTCACGGTCGACAGGGTGCCGAAGTCCCTTTCGGCGTACGTCACTTCGGCTCGCTCGTCCTGTCTGGTCACGGTCAGGGTTACATCCGCGTCCAGCGCGGTGAGCAGGTCCGCCTCGTCGGTGTCGACTGCGGCCACCACGGGCACCCGGAGGACGCGGGCCAACTGGGCGAGGGCCTGAGCGGCCGCCGGCAGGTCGCTGCCGGAGAGCGGGACGAGCGGGTCGGGCACACGCTGCAACCGGTCCACGACGATCAAAGCCAGGCCCTCGATGTCGCGCGCGGCCTCTGAGATGTCAGCGGCCCGAAGCCCCGTGCCGTCGTCGATGTGCCACACGGTGCCGGCGAGCTCCTGCAGCTTCGCGGCGACCTCGGCCGCCGTCTGCTGCTCCTGATCCGTGAGCTGGTTGAGGCGCAGCCTGCGGTAGTGCACGGGTCCTTCTGCCGCGATCACCCGCATCGCGACGTCGGTGCGGGTCAGTCCCGATGCCGCGTACAGCACGGGAAGCTGACGGTGGAGTGCCGTGTGCCGGGCAGCTGCCGCGGGGAGCAGCGACGCCCCGGCGTTGGGGGCACCCGCCACCAGCGTCAGTTTGCCCGGCAGGAGCCCGCCCACGGCCTCATCCAGGGCGGTGAGCCCGAACTTCGCCGCGTCCTGCGGGTGACTCTCGGGCTGTCGCGATGCCAGTACTTCCTCCAGCACGTCCCCGAACGCCGCCAACTGCCGCTTCCCGGCGCTGCCCCCGGTCGCGAGGGCGGGCGCGGGTGTGCCCGCACCCTGAGCCGTGACCACCGCGCCAGCGACCGAAGCGACCGACCTCTCGGCATCGCCGGGCTGTTGATCGGCCAGCAGCGAAACGCCGCTCTGGTCCCGGTGGTGTGCTGCGTCGCGCACCGGTAGCGAGACCTGCTGAGGCGCGGCCGGCCGCTGCGTCTGGTCGGCTTCAGGATGCTGGGGCACCACCACCGGGGCGCCGTCGGGAGAGACGAGCTGGGCGTCGACCAGGACCGCGAGCGGTGTTGAGTCGGCCCGATCCAGGATCACCTGCGGCACGCCGGGGGTGCGGCCGTCACCGGCCGCGTCGCGGACCAGGTCGCCCAGCTTGGGCCGGGCTGCGGTACGCAGCCATGACGGCCAGGTTTGCAGGCGGGCCTGCGCAGAGGCGTCCAGGAGGCTGATGGGGATGAGCGCGGCCCGGAACAGGTGACCGCGGGCGCGTTTGGCCACCACCGTTACGGTCCGGTCCTCCTGAGCCAGTTTCACCAGCTCGTACAGACGGACGCGTGCCGTCGACACCTGCAGCTCTTCCGCGGGACCGGGCGAGGAGGAAGCTGCGTCGGTACCGCTCGCTTCCGGCTCCGGCGCGGGAACAGACGCCATCACTTCTCCAGACATAGAAACCGGGGCGCGCCAGGCTCCCGGCGGGGGCCTGTGCAGGGGCGACACCCATCTATCAGCAGCACACACGGTGACCCGTAATGGAACTCGCGCTGCGTACGTAACAGTAGACCGTCACCCCAGCGATTCGCAGCTCAAGCGCGTAACAAACTCCGAACGGGGAGGGGAGCGGCGCCACATTGACCCGTAACACTCGCATCACAAGCCCGTGCGCGTATTGCTTAATTGTTTTTATGATTGTAGAGTTGCGGCATGAAGCGCAGAGAGCTCCCCGACCCCGCCCTTTCGCCCGTCGAGTTCGTGTACGCCTACACCGAGTGGTACACCCAGCGCTGCCTGATCACCTGGGTGTGCATCCCCGCTCCGCTCGCTATCGGAGTACTCGGCGGAATCCTCCTCCCGGGGGACCCGGGCCCGGCGCGCTACGCCGTCGCGGTCATCGCCTTCTGGGTTGTCGCAGGGCTTGGAGGCTGGTTCGCCCCCCGCTTCGTCGAGCGTCTCGACAAACGCTGGGAATCTCAGTCCCGACACTGACCGCCACACCGCCGCTTCACCGCGAGCACGCGGGTGCGATGGCCCGTCAGCCATCGCACCCGGCCAGAGCCCAGAACAGAAGGAACAGGACCCATGCAGATCACCATGCCGTGCGGACTCGGAATCGGCCCCGGCGGGCAGTGCGGCAGCGGTACGTGCTTCAACGCAGCCACCCGCGTACTGGAGCATCACGAGGACACCGGAGTCTTCCGGTCCGGCGCCTACTGTCTGCCGTGCCTGGGCCGCAAGGTCCGGCCCGCCGCCGAGGTTGAAGCGGCCGACGAGCGCGACATCCGGCACGGGGACACCGGCGGCATGAACGGTCTTCCCGACGACCGGTGGAAGATCCGAAAGTTCGCCCCCGACGAGCGGGCGGAGCTGCAGGCGATCCGCGACGGAAGGCTCCTCAGCCTGTACGTGAAGCCCGGCGTGTTCGTCTGGGCCACCGAAACGGAAGTAGAGGCGGACCGCGCCCGCCGCCGCGCAGAGGAGGCGGCGGAGCAGGACCGGATGCGCAGCCGGTTCCGCCGGTAGACGGCACGGCCAGGGGCGCGCCTCGCCGCAGGGCGAGGCCCCTCTCGCCCCTCGGCGGGGTGAATCTACCCCGTCGACTTTGATTGTGTAATTGCATTTATTCACGTAGAATGGCAGCCATGGCCAGTCGTGGCCACTTCAGCGCCCTTACGACCAGGAAAAGAGCCGGGAAGTTGCGAAAGTGCCCCCACTGCGAGACCAACAACGGCCCTCAGGACAAGAGCTGCATGGTCTGCGACTCCCCCCTTCCCGCCTCCCGTGTCCGCATCAATCTCACGGGGCGCAGGCCGCTCGCCCGGCACGACCGCCCCGGACACTGATCCGCCGTTGCTGCGCCCCGGGAGGGAGGAATCTCCCTCCCGGGGCGCAGCAACAGGGCACCCTTGTACAGGGCGGTGAATTCACCGCCCGCCAGTGATCCCGGAGGTTCGCAGTATGCAGACGCTCAACGCCGGCCCGTGGCGTCGATGGGCTTTGCTCTGGGGCGTGCCGTGCACGGTCGTCGCGCTCGGGACCGTGTGGCTCGCCGTGGCGATGGGTGCTCGTTCGGCGTCCGCGACCGCCGTGGTGATCGTCGTGTCCCTCGGCGCCCTGTTCGCCTTCGTCCTGTCCATGCCCCGGCGCGGCAGCCGTCGCGACGAGGGGTGATCTCTCCTCCCCGCCCGCTCCCTCCACGCCCCGATCGGCCGCTCACTCTGAGCGGCCTTTCGCATGTCCGATTTGTCCGCGCGGGCCCAGCCCGCCCCCGCCCGCCCCGGCGACCGGCGCCGCACCCGCCACACCCGCCGACACCCCGTCCGTCATCGCCGCATCAGCCAAAGCCCCTACCAAATCCAGCACCCACCCAAGAACCTCAACCCTCCACAACACCGCTCCCAACCACCTCACCTGTCCATCGCTCCGTCTTCAAGCCCCGTGTCCTCTGCTCCGCTCCGCTCCGCTCTGCTGCTCTGCTCCGCTCTTCTGCTCCTCCTACTCCTCCTCTTCAGCTCGCCGGCTTCGCTCACCCCTTCTCGCATCCTGCTCCTGGCCAACTAACCCTGTAGGGAAGTAGTCGGCGTCGGAAGGAGCACGGAATAGGCGCTCTGACCTGCTGTTTTGACCTCCTGGCGAGCCGACCCCGACGCGACCCAGGGCGCGACCTAGGGTGCGACCCAGGGTGCGACGTAGGGCGCGACCGAGGGCGCGACCCAGGGCGCGACCTCGTCCTTGCCGCCCACGGGATGCCGGTTCGCCCTCGATGCGGCACCCCTTGGCAGTCCTGGACTGATGTGGCCGCCCTTCGTCCATTCCACCGGAGGTGAATTCTCCCCCGATGACCCGTGGCGCAGGCGGGGGGTGAAATCACCCTTGGGTCTGCTCTTGGCAGTCGGCGGGAAGAGGCGGGTGATTCCACCTCCCCGCCCTGGAGCCTGTGCCTGCCGACCAGGGAGGGTGATCTCTCCTCCTGGTCGGCAGGCCGGAAGCGGGGGCGGAATCACCCCGGGCGCGCGGGCCGTCGGCTTCCCGGAGCAGTGTGCGTTCGGGAGGGGTGATTCTTCCTCGGCGGGCCGCTGAGGAAGAATCACTGAAGCCCGGGTTGTTCGGTCAGATCTGCTGATCGCAGGCACAGGCAGAGGTTGCGCTCGCCGCGGCCGTAGGTGTAGCCGTGGCCGAGACACTCGGTGCAGCCCGGGTCATGTTCCTGCGGAACTCCTTCGGTGCAGTCGACCGGTTCAGCCCAGACGGGTACGAAAATGCCGTCCCCTTGGTCGTCCCAGGTAAGGGTGACCATGACAACGCCATCTCCGCCACAGCCACCAGGACAGTCCACTTCGTGCGGCTGCTGGTCGTCGTCATCGTGGTGCGCTTCGCGGTAGGCCTCCAGCAGGTAGCGGCGGGCACTCTCGTCCCCCGTGCGCGGGCGCCCGTCGATGCCTCGCACATGATGGCCGGCGACTGCTGCGTCCTGCGCGGCGCCGAGGTCGGCGGGCGCGAGTGCGGCAGCACTCCACAGCAGGAGTCCGCGTGCGATCTGGTGTTCACGCAGCTGGGCACTCGCCTCGGCAAGCCTTCCTTGGTTCCGGCAATCCTGGGCCACGGTGTACGACCAGAGCATGGTGCGGATGAGTCGGGACTCCGGCGGGCAGGGAAAGGGCTGTTCGGCCGGCTTGCTGTCCGGGGTGTTCGCCGGGGTGTCCGTCCGCGGCAGCGGTGCGATGTGGCCGTGCAGGGCGGCGTATGCGGTGCGAAGGTAGTCGATGCCGGAGAGACGCGTGGTCGGCAGGTGGAAGCCATCGTGCGCGAGGAGGTTGGTTCCCAGCCCGCGTGCGGCCTCGTGGACCTCCATGTCGTGCGCTCCACGGACGGCGAAGACGTCGTACAGAGCACCGAGGTGGATGAGGTGGGCTCGCTTGATCCAACGAACCTGGTCGTCGTGGAATGTGTCGGGACGTTCGAAGGTGGCGTCGCGCTGCAGGTGGGCCCAGCGGGCTTCGAGGATCATGCGCCGGACGGAGGGCTGCTCCTGGGCGTACGCAGCGATGGCGTACTCAGGAAGATATGTCGACAAGATGGCCACAGGCGTCGTTCCTGATCTGTCGGAGGGATCGTTATGGGCGGTGTGAGCAGGCGGCAGTGGCGATGCGGTCGAGTCGCCCTTGGCCGTTGCAGGACAGCTCAAGTTGCCGGTACCGGGCGCAGGTCCTGCGATCGAAGTCGCCGGCGCCCTGGTTGCGGCGAGTTGGCGGAGGGGCCCGCGGTCGAGTGCCAGGTGGGCTCACGTGGATCTCGACGGGCTGGGCTCAACGGGCCCGATGCGGCTCGGCCACGGTGGGGTTCCTGGTCGCGCGCGGGGGCATGGAACCGGCGAAGGGCGCGGACCTGCCGCGCCCTTCGCCTCTTCGGTTCAGAAGGAGTCGCCGACGGCGACGCTGTTGTACTCGTCGTACGTCACGGTCTCCCAGTCGGTTTCCTTGCCGTCCTGGAGCTTCAACTCCCACTTCCCCGGTGTCTTGTAGCCCTTGAGTACGGGGGTCGTGACCGTGCCGCACGGCCTGCTGGTATCGCTCTTCCCCGGCGTGCTCGGGGTCGTCTTCTCCTTGCCCTGCGGCCCGTCCGGGACCGGTGCGGGCTTGACCGGAGCGGGCTTGACCGGAGCGGGCTTCGGGGGAGCCGGCTTCGGGGGAGCCGGCTTGGTGAGGCTGCTGCGAAGGGTCTGCGTGCGCGTGGCACGGCATGGAGCCGGTCGTTGGACCTGCTCGTAGATCGGCCCCTGGGCGTTCTGGCTGCGCTTCTCGATGACCTTGCCGTGGTCCAGGTCGGCGTCGTCGGCGCACCCGACGAGGGTGAGGGCGGCGGTGACGGTCGCTGCGGTCGCGATGACTGCCCGTACGGCGGTGGAGTGCAAGGGGTGTCCTCTGGATCTGTTGCTGTGTGGTGGCGAGGTGGGGCGGCCGTGCGGTCGGTGCTCGGCCGCCCCTGCGTGTGTCAGGCCCGGTGAAGGCCGGTGACGAGGCGGCTGTAGAGCTCGGCGTTGGAGAGATCCAGCGGGTTGTAGCCCACGGCGCTGACGCCGACGTTGCCCGGAAGGCTTGAGAGGACGCCGAACTGCCGCTCTTCGCCGAACGGGACGAACTGCCAGCGGATGTTCTCGTCCTGCGTGGAGTCGAGAAACTTGCGGGTTGCGGACTCATCGTGAGGCGCTCCGTCCGTCTGGAAGACGACGAAGGCGGGGATCGAGGCCTTGTAGGCGCTGGAAGCGCGGTAGTGCTCACGGACCGCTTCCATGGCCGGGCGGTACTTGGTGCCTCCCATGGGGCCCAGGGAGTTGTGGAGTTCGGCGATGCGGCCCTGGTGGTTGCCGAGTTCCACGTCGACGAGGGTCTGCGGGCGCCGGAAGATTTTGCCTCGGCTGAGGGTGTGCATTTTGTCGGAGAAGAAGCCGACCGGGACCTTCCCGTCGTCGTCGAGGTGTGCGGCGAGGCTGAGGATCTGGTCGCTCAGCCGCTGGACGGCCCCGCTGGTGAAGTAGTCCCTCATGGAGATCGAGCGGTCGATCACGAGATAGACGGCGGCGCGCCCTCCGATGAGGTCGACCTTGCGGAGGCTGGTCTCGGCATCCGTGTACATGTCGATGAGGTCGGGTGCGGTACCGGCGACCTTGTCGAGGCTGATGGCCGAGGTCTTGTGAAGAGAGTGGGTGGTCACGAGTGCGCTCCTTGCCTGGGGCGGTGGGTGGTGTGTCACGCGTAGAGGTGCGTTGCGCGGCGTCCGTGTGACATGGAGTCGCGAAATTTCTTGGCCAGCTGCCGATGTTGTGTGCCGTTGGCCCGGTGTTGCTGCGCCGTCAGTGGGCCAGCAGCTCGTCGAGAAGGCTGTCGATGTCGACGGCGGTGGACTCGCTGCCCGCCGGGACCTCCGTGTAGGTCGAGTCGAGCCATTCCTGGAGGGGCGCGGTGGCTCCCTCAAGGCATGCGAGGCCTTCCGGGGACTCCAGCACGATGCGGGTCCGGGTGTTGTCGGAGCCGATTGGGGTGATCTTCACATCCCCCATTCCGGCGGGGGCCCCCATGCCCTGAGACAGCAGATCGCGGGCGAACGTCCACCGGACCACCACGTCGGGTGAGACGTCGAAGGAGAACTGAACGGCGTAGGGGTCGGTGGTCAGGTAGTAGAGCCTGACAGGGACGGGGACCGTCGTGTCCGGGTCGGCCACGAGCATCATGTGGGTCTTGGTTTCCAGGCCGGGAAAGCCCATGCGTAAGTCCTGTTCTTCGGCAGAGAGCCCGTCGGGGACGGGTGGGCGGCGGAGGAGGCAACGCCCAGCGACATCAAAAGAGTACAGTCTCATTTCCAATTAAGCAATATCTCTGGTGACTGCTCTTCCTCTGCCTCTCCCGCGGAGGGCCATCGGGGCGGCTCCTCCCCAGGGGCGGCCTTCGCCGACGTGTGCCGCCGGCGGGCCGCAGGCCGGGGGGCGGATCTTGAACGGCCTGAACGGTTCTCGCTGGTCACCTATGGTTTCCGATCGGCCGGACCACCGGCTTTGATCGGCTTCATCCGCCGATCAAAGCCGTTCAGGAGCCAATGGCGGCCGATCAGCCGGCCGATCACCGCAGGAGGTCTCCCAGCGCCTTCTCCAGGGCGGAGAGGTAGAAGCCGCGAGGAGCCCCGTCCAGCTCCCTGAGCCGCTCGGAGGACAGCTCGACCTGCGCCGCGTCCAGCTCGCGCCTCACGGCCTTGCCGAGCTCCCGGATCCGGTCGATGTCGCTCTTGTCGTCCCAGCGCCCCCACCGTTCGGCGTCGTGCGCCCGCAGGTGGGGGTGGAGCTGGTCATAGGTGAGGTGGGCCGGGTCTTTCTCCCGCGTGAACGCCTCTCGCAGGACACGGACGATGTCAGGGAGCCCGGCGGGACTGCCCTGGACCCCGGCGCCAGCGTCCGCAGCGGCGAGGAAGTCGATGAGCGCATGCCATTCGTCGAAGAGCCCGGCTTCCGTCAGGGTGTATGTGAGGTCCGGCAGTCCTGCTGCTGCGCGCTCGGCGCCGATCTGTGCCGCATACGCGGCGGTGACTTCGCGGACCTTGTAGCGCACCGGGCGGTCGGGAACTCCGGGCAGGCCCTGCGCGTAGATCTGGCCGGCGTCGTTGACTTCAGTGTGGGTGGCCGCCCGCAGGAGGTCGGCGCGGTAGCCCTCGGCGAGCGCGCCACCGCCCAGTAGCTCGGTGACGTCCACGCGCCGGCAGGAGCCCAGGAGCTTGCCGGACAGCTTGGGGCCCACCGCCTCGCCGAGCCAGTCCTTCGTGCCGAACTGGCTTCCGCCGATCACCCAGATCGCCTCTTTGCGGCCGACCAGGAGCAGCCGGATGAGCAGGGATTTCGCCTGGGCCGAAAGCTGGGCCCATTCGTCGACGAACACGACGATGGCGGGGTGTTCGGGTGAGACCCTCCACTTGTTGCCCCACCCGTAGCGGGCGCGGAGCCGTGCGCGGGCGGAGCACAGTTCGAGGAGGAACTGCAGTGTCGCGACGATCTTCTCGTCGTCCATGCAGGCGTTGAGGGTGATCGCCTCGCCGAGGTCGCCGACGCCCGTTCCGACCGGATCGAGGTTGAAGGCAGCGGCGTCCCGGCAGGCCGTGACGACCTCGGCCATGGCCAGCATGACGCCGGACTTGCCGGCGCCGGAGTCGGCGACCATCAGCAGCATCAGCCCTGCAAGGGCGAAGGTGAGGGCGTTGGCGTCCATCGAGACGCCGTAGTCGGCCGGCTCGGTGATCGACATGGACAGCGGTGCCCGGTACGGCACGTCGCCGACCAGTTCCGGGCTGAACGGCGAACGCTGCATCATGCGGACGGTGCAGGCCTCTCCCGCGTCCGGGTCGCCCTCGATGAGCAGGCCGTTGCGACGCAGCCTGAGGAGGGTGATCAGCCCCTTGTAGGTGTCGTCCTTGTTGAGGTCGTCGGGGGTGCCCGTGCGGAACGTGGCGCGGGCGGACCACCCCCACGCCTCCTTGGTGACCTCGGTGACCTGATCGACGTCCTGGCCCTCGTGCAGCAGGGCGCGGCGGAGCGCTTCGCCGGCCTCCTCGGGGGTGGTGGCCTGGGCGATCGGGAACGGGGTGAGGTCCTCCTCCTGGGCGTCACCCCCGGGAGTTTCGCCGGACGTCACGGTGCTCTCCAGGGCGGGTGGGGCCAGTTCGGGCAGCAGCAGGTCCTCGGGAATGGGGCGCTCGACGAGTTCGAGCGGGTGATACGTCAGCCACCAGCCGCCCGCGGCCAGCAGCGGGGCAGCGCCGAGCAGGCTGGACGGCACACTGGCGGCAACCGCCCCCGCGACGCCGAGAACCGGGACGAGGGCGCTGAAGCGGCCGAATGCCCTGAGGGAGCGGGCCCTGCGGATCTGCTCCTCGGTGGGCTGCTCGACGGCGAAGGGGACCGACTGCAGTGCGGCGAGTCCGTTGCGACGTCGGCGGAGCTCCAGGCTGAGGTTGCGGATGGTCTGCTTCTCCGAGGCGTCAAGGCCGTACGCCGCGGCGTCCTCGAGCCTGCGCCGCATCCTGTTCTCGAGGCGTCGGACCGCGGTGCGGGCTTCGTGCCGACGGGCAAGGTCGGCTTCGAGGGGCTTGTTGATGATGCGGCGTCGGATCTCGTCATCGGACATGTAGCCGGCACGCAGCCAGTGGCGGGCCGCCGACAGGGCGTGCCGCAGGCCGGGGAGGATGTGGCCGGCGATGGCGCCCGCGGCAGTGCGGATGCAGTGTGCGACGTGCCGAGCGGTGGCCCGCAGCTGCCGCTGCCGGGGGGTACGCGGGGTGGCCGGCGGCTCCTGCTCACCCTGCTGGGGACCCGGGTCATCATCGTCGACGAGCTCGGCGAATACGAGCTCGCCGAAGGGGGCCAGCTCAGTGCTGTCCGGCGGGTTGCGGGGGCGGTGGTGCATGGGGCGCAGGGCTCCTTGAGGGCGCTGGTGGCAGGGTCCGGAAGGCGGGTGGTCAGCCGCCGAAGGCCCACAGGCCCACGTTGTTGCCGGTCAGGGTGGTGGCGCTGACGACCACACCCATGAAGCCGAGCGAGGTGCCGAAGCTGATGGCGATGAGGCCGCCACCGAGCATTTCCTTCCAGTCGGCCGGCTTCCAGTCGGCCGCATACAGGGTCACGAGGTAGTAGGTGATTCCGCACAGGCCGATCGCGGCGCCTCCTGCGGACACAGGCGTGACGGCCGATCGTGGTGGGTGGGCGTTCACCGTCGCACCGGCGCCTTCTTCGGCGGCGGTCTGGCCGAGGTAGTTCATGCCGGCGCGCAGGGCTCCGGCCGCTTCGCCGAAGAGCCCGCCGGAGTTCACCGTCACCAGCAGGACGAAGAAGAAGACCAGCACGAACGTCTTCTTCTTGCGGAGCAGCTTCTTCCTGAATCCCGCGAAGACGGCTGTCAGGGCCATCGCGCCGAACAGGAGTGCGCCGAAGCCGGCGTTGGCGGGCTGGTTGTCGAAAATGTCGATCGCGAGGTACATGATCAGGCTCCGGTAAGAAGGTGTACGAGGGCGCGCCAGGTGATGATCAGCAGGCCGGAGATGGCGGCCCAGATCAGCGGGCGGGTGATGATCCAGCCGAGACGGGAGCACATGAAGCGCCAGGTCAGCTGGCCTGCCCCCTTGGCTACAGTCAGGGCCGCGCTGCACAGCAGGCCGATCGGGCCGCCGGCGAGGGCGCCGATGCAGACTGCGCCGACGACGCCCAGGACGGCGCCTGCGGGGATCAGGGGTGCTGCGAGGCCGTAGCCGGTGAAGGCGTCGACGGCCCACCGTGAGGCGGGAGCGCCCTTGATGGGGACGACGTTGGCGACAGCCAGGCACAGGAGGTTGCGCGGAAGCTGCAGTCGGCTCCAGTCGACCTGATTGCCGTCGGCATCGACGCTGTTCGTGCGCTCGATCACGGCGGCCAGCAGGTCGGTCCAGCCCAGGCCGAACGCGGCGCCGACGGCCTTCTCGACGCCGCGGCTGACCACCTCGGTGAGATCGAGGTCTGTGCCTGCGGGGGCCGACGGGGGATCGTGCGGCGGTTCAGGCGGGGGCACCGCCCCGGTGACGGCGCAGCGGGCCAGCGCCGGGTCGGCCAGGCGGCAGGTATCGCTGAGCGGGCATCCGACGCAGCAGCCGTCAGGGGCGGGGCCCGACGGTTCCTTGTCGAGGTTGATGTGCGATGAGGAGGACATCAGCGGCCCCCGGCCCTGGTGCCCGTGGCGCGGTCGTCGGGACGGCGAAGTTCGGTGGGTCGCGGTGTCGGCGCCGCACCTCCGACCAGGTAGAGCGTCGGCCTGCGGAACTCGCGCTGCGAGCCGTCAACAGCAGCAGCCGGCCCGGCGTCGGGCCCGGGCAATCCGGCCTGGCCGGTCAGACCGTCTGCCCGTTGGTGGTGCTGGTGGTCTTCCGCGGCCGCGGGGGCAAAACCCGGGGGCAGCGCGGGCAGGGAGCTGCCGTCCTGCGCAACGGGCTTGCTGCTGGGAGACATCTCGTCGGCGGGCAGCGGCGCGGGGGCGGTAGCCGGGGGCAGGCGGGCCGCCCAGGACGCATAGACGGAGTCTTCCCACTGCTGGCCCTCGCGCGCCGCGCGCCGCGCATGACGCTGGCGGCGCGCCTGCCGCGCGCGATCTGCGGCTTTCTCCAAGCGGTTGGCGCGCTCGGAAGCCGACTCCCGGACTCCGTAGCGGGTCCGGGCGAGCCGGTGGTCGTGGCCGACGATCAGCCATTGCAGGCTGCTCAGTAGCCGCCGGCTGCGCAACTGCCGTCGCTGGACAGGGTGCTGGGTCATGATGTGCGGACTCCCGTTTGTGGAGGAGGGAGACCCGGCCGGGCCCTGGAAAGCGGGCCGGGTCTCCCGGTCTTGGTGCTCCGGGCCAGCAGTCGGCTGGGGGAGCTGTCAGACGCCTGCGAGGTGCTGGGCGGCTTCGTCCTTCGCCTTGGCGTTGAGGTAGTTGGCGATCTTCAGCGCCCGGTCATCGGCGATCGTTTCTCCGTTGGAGCGCACCTCCTCCGAGACGCTCCGTTTGCTCAGCGGCTGCTTCTTGGCACGGAGGCGTTCCACCGCGGCGCGTTCCTTGTCGTCGAGCACCACCTCGTCCTCGTCTCGTTCCGCACCACTGGTGCGCTCGCGGCCGTTCCGCGCGTGCGTGCCGTTGCGTTCCGGGTGCTCCGGCGTGCCACCTGGCGCGTTCCGTGCCAGTTCAGTGGCTGTTGTGTCGCGTTCCGCGGTGCGGGCTTCAGGTGTCGCGCCCGCCGGCAGGCGTTCCGTTCCGGTGCCGCCCGGAACGGCCGTCCGGGGCGCGGAACGGAACGGAACGCCGGGGAAGCCCTGCTCAGCCGAGTGGCGCCCGAGTGGAGCGAGTCCTTCGGACCGTTCCGTTCCACCCTGGGTCGTGCCCGGCTCCGGGGTCTGGGGGCGCTCCGTTCCGTTCCGGTGCTCCCCCGCTCCGCCGTACGTTCCGTACGGTGCGTTCCAGATGGTGTGGAACGCGGGAATGGCTGTTGGACCGGCACCGCGGTGGAGGCCGGCGGTCGGAACGCGAGGGATCACCATGCGGTGCCGTGCCAGACCGGAACGGACCGCGTTCCGGTCCCGCAGGGCGACACCGGCGGCGTTCCAGGCGCGTTCCAGCGTGGACAGCGACGCGTTCTCGATCGTCAGCGACCACGCCGTCCAGGCCCGGACCGGGAAGCGGATCCAGCGGATCAGGCCGATCTTCGGCCTGGCCCGGGAGACCAGTCCCTGCTCGCGCAGGAACTGGCGGTGGACCAGGGAGGCGTACAGCTCCCACAGCACCATGCCGACGATGCTCATCGTCGCAAACGCGACGGATGCCTGCGTGGGCTTTCCGCCGGGGCCGCAGTGGTGGGCGTAGTTCATCGCGGCCGCTCCAGCCGCGAAAACCCACGTCATGATCCGGTAGACGGTTCCGGCGTCGCCCTGCTGCCTGGCCTGGTGGTACATCCAGCCGGTGAAGGCCGTCGTCAGCTCCCACGCGGCGGCGAATCCGAGGGCGGAGATGGTCCACCAGCCGAACGCCTCCTTGGCGTAGTCGGTCTGTGACCACCAGGCCACTGCCATCGGGGCGAGGATCGGGCCGGCGACGAGGATGCGGCGTGCCTGGGTGCGTACGAGTTCGCGCGCCCACTTGCGTGCCTGGCCCAGTCGTTGGGCGAGGGCGGGGCGGCCCTTGGCCTGCTTGTGCTCGCGCCGAGCCGTCGATCGCTGCTGACGGCCCTGCTGGCGCATCTCCTTGCGCTCCTGCCGGCGCGCGGTGCGCGAATGGGCCCGCTCCCAGGCGTCCTGGGCTTCGGTGAGCAGGCGGTGGGCCTCTTCTTCCGTCTCCTTCGCTGCTGTCTCACGGTTGGTGGCCTGCTCAGAGACTTCGGTGGCCCGCTTCTCGGCCGACGCGACGGTCACGGCCGCGGCCTTGCTCAGTTCCTCGGCATCACGGACAGCCCGCTCCCGGTCGGCGTTGATGTCCGCGGCCGCCTGTCGGCGCAGCCCGGCAGCGGCTTCGGTGGCTACCTGGCGGATACGTTTCGCCTCGTCGTCGGCGGCGCGCAGGCGGGTACTGGCTTCCCCGGCGTCGCGGCGGGCTGAACGTTGGAGCTGCTCGGCCTGGAACCGGGCGGCCGCGAGCTCCTTGTCGGCGCGTTCCTGCGCCGTGTCGGCCACCGTGCGTGCCTGGGCGGTCGCTTCCTCGACGAGGCGCTTCCCGTCCGCTTCCGCGGCCGTTCGAATGTCGGTTGCTGCACATTGGGCCGCTTCCGTGGTCGCGCCGGCCTGGGCGGCGGCGTCGGCCGCGACAGCGGAGCTGGCCTGCCGGGTGCGCTCCTGGAGCTCGGTGGCTCGGTGTTCCGCTTGCTCGTGTACGAGGGCGGCCTGTTCTTCGGCGGCCTCCACGAGGGCCTTGGCCTGCGCTACCGCCGCGGTCGTGGTGGCGCTGAACGCCTCCTTCGCCAGATCGACGATGTCGGCCGACCGGTCACGTGCGTCGGCGTGAAGGGCCAGGATCGCGAAGGTGTCGACGGCGTCCAGGGCGCCGCTGGGGCTGTCCGCAGGCTGCGGCTGGGGGGCCTGGCGACGTCGACGACGGTTCTTGCTCACCGTCGGACTCCTTCTTCGTGTCGTCGCGGGTGCCCGCGGCCGGATCGGGCGGGCACCGCGTCGGGGCGGTGGTCGGGGTGATGGAGCCTCGGCGGGGCGACGGTGGTCTCCGGCCCCCGGTGGGGCTGACCTTCCGTTGCGGTCGTGGCTATTGCGTCTCGGGTGGGTCCTGCGGGTCCTCGGCCTCGGGGTGGTCGAAGAGCGCGCGGTCCAGGTCGTCCTCGTTGGCCATCGGGCTGTCCAACGGCGGGTGCGTCGGGCTGGTCATAGGGCAGCCGTCCTGCGCCCGAGGGCGTACAGGCGGGCGCACATCCCGTTGTTGTGGGCGTCGGCCTGGTCCTTGTATCCGTAGCGGTCCAGCAGGCTTGCGGCGATGGTCAGCTGGCACGTGGACGGGCGGCGCAGCCGGCCGCTGTGGATTCCGCGCTTGCGCTGGCGGCTGCTGCTCTGGTTCTCAGTGAGAGTCATGGCGGCTACTCGCAGAAGTGCTGGAAGGGGTAGTGGCCCCCGCAGGAGGCGCAGTAGTACAGCGGCTGCTGCTCGTATCCGAAGAAGATCGGGAGCACGGAGGATGTCCTCGCTGCGGCGTGGTGGGATCGGGAGCCCCTGGACCTGGTGGTCCTGGACTCGTGTGAGCTGGCCGTCAGCCGGTTCCTTTCGCGTCGGGGCGGCTGCGCTCGGCGGAGTCGTTCTCCGGCGCCGCCGGGAGGGAGTGCCGGCTGCCGAGGTGGGCCTGCGCTGCTTCGGCGGCGTCCCGGGCTGCGGCGTCCGTGGCCGGCGAAGGGGTCGGCTGGCGGATCCATGCCTGGTAGGCGTCGGCCTCGATGCGGGCTTGGCGCCACAGGACCAGGAGGATGCCGACGAGCGCGGCCGTCGCGGGCTCGGTCCCGGTCTGAGGGATGGGCACGAGGATCATCGGCATCTCGGTCTTCGCCTGCAGGGCCTGCACCAGGCGCCGGTTGAGGGCGCGGAGCTCGGCGACTTCGGAGGAGGCGCCGGCATGCGGTGTGGTGTGGTCCGTCATGCGGCCCACCCCGTCGCGCGCCGGTGCTGGCCCTGCAGTTCCTTGAGACGGCCGGCCGCGGCCCGGGTGTCGGCGTGGTTCTTGTCCCGGTACTTCGGCTCGACGGAAAGGCCGATGTGGGTGCGGGCCAGGGTCTGGACCTCGCGGGCCGCGGTCAGCCGCTCGGTGCGCTGCTCGCCAGGCGCACGGTCGCGTCCGCGAGCCGCGCTCAGCCTCATGGTCTCGGCGGCCGCGCGGGCCAGTTGGCTCTCCTCGGTGGCTCCACCGCGTACGGCCAGGTCCTGCGGCTCCTCGGGGTAGCGCAGCGCGAGCTCGAGGCACGCTGCGGCGACCGGGCAGGGCGCGCAGTACTTGGCGATGGTGCGTGCGCGGCGCTCGCGCCACTCCTCGCCCAGCTCCTCCTCGCGCCGGTAGAAGGCGTTCACGTCGTTCGTGTCGCTGCACCGCCCGAACCGCCGGACGGCATCGCCCAGCTGGGGCTCGCGCATCTGGCCGGCGACGGCGTATCCGTCGCGCCCGGCGAGGTAGCCGCCGCCGGCGAGCTCGGCGACCGGGTAGGAGGAGGCGAGTTCGCGGGCGATCTCGTCGGTGAGGCGGATCTGGTCGGCGGCGCCCTGCGCGGGGCGGTCGGCTGTCATGCTGGTCATTGCGTCGTCTGTCCTTCGTGACGGAAAAAAGGGAAGGGGCGACGTGCTCCACCACGGCCTTCGAGGGCTCCATCCCTCGGAGGCCGTTTGCGTGGAACACGCACATCTGGACTCCCTGGGGTACTCCAGATAGTCCAGATGGTGCATTGCTTTGCGGATCTCGTCAAGAGGCAACCGCCAGAAGCAGCCCGGCCCTGCTCATCCCGGCCCTTGGCCGTGCGGCAGTATGTGCGCATGGCCACGACCCCGACCGACAGGCGCAGCCTCGCTGACAGCCTGCGTGCTGAGATCTACAGCGGTGAACCCGACCGCTCACCCGGCACGGTCCTGTCCGGGCGCAAGCTCGCCGAACACCTGGGCTGCGCGCGCAAGACCCTGATCGCGGCCATGGAGATCCTGGAGCAGGAGGGCCTAATCAGGTCACTCCCCAAGGTCGGTTACATGATCCTGACCCCCGCAGCCGCTTTCGAGGCGCGCATCGACGAGCACGGCCACGTGCGCCCCGTCCCCGAGCAGGCCGGCGACACTGTCGAGGCGGTCATCACCGCGGTGCAGAAGGCGCCCGACCACGTGGCGGCAGCACTGGGCATCCCGCCGGAGACGAGCGTGGTGCTGCGGCAGAGCGTCCTGAGCCGGTCCGGCTCCCCCTGGGCGATCCGGGAGATGTACATCCCCCGCGGCATCGCCGACATCGCCCGTCGCCTCCTCGAGGCGGATCTCGTCGACGAGGCGGCGATCATGGACGACGCCGGCCTGGCAGAGACAGCCTGGCGGCGCACCACCTCGGCGCACCTGGCCACGGACATCGAGTCGGCGCTGCTCAAGTCACGGACCGCCGTGGCGCTTTCGGTTCGCCGCGTGAGCTACAGCGGGGAGCAGGCACGGAGTTGTGGTTTCATGATTATTCGTGCAGATAGAGTCAGTTTGACCGATTGGTCCGGTGATGTACCCAACTGTGGTGAACCTGACGCGAAGTGACCCCTGATCAGCGCAACGCGCGGTGTGTACCGGTCCGCCAACAGGCTGTGCACTTCCGTTGCCGTTGGGGATAGGGTGACCATCGATTGATCTACTGCTAGCCCTGACAACACGATGCCCCCGGACCTTGAGCAAGTCCGAGGGCGTATATCGAGTTCGAGAACCGAGTAAGGCGGTGTCTCGTGGTGGAGCGTACCCGCACCCACACGCAAATGCACAGTCAGCCCGGCTTCCGCGCTGCGTCCAAGACGCCGACGGGCCGGGGCTTTTTGCTGTGCGGACACCGCTCGTCGCGCTCATCATTCATCGCCCTCATCAAGGGGGGCGGCATGTCGTAGAGAGTCCGGGCGGGCGCCCCCTAGCAGGGAGCGCTCCTCGCCCTTCCGTGCCGGTTCGGAGTTAGCTGCTCCTCTGCCGGCCTTCACCGCTCTCTCGGAGTATCCAGCTCCGTTCGAGCGAAGAGCCAGACCGCTTGGTCTGGATGATCACTGCCTCCCAGCAGCAACGGCCCCGAAAGGCCTCAGGCCCGAAGGCCCTTATTCATCTCTGGAGTGAACCAGGGTGAACGGAGTACATCTTGCAGTACCGCCATGGCTTTTGTCAGCTCAGCAGCCCTCCAGGGGCGCCGTTCTCGGCCATTCGTCCCGCAACTGTCACCTCGGCGTCACATGTCGTGACGACCCTTCCTCCCGTTAGGTCGGGATTGGCAGGTTTGCGCTGTTCTGTGCTGGCGGTGAAGGCGCCTCGCGCACACAGCCTGCTGACGGCAGTTGCCCCGCTGCGCCCGCCAGGCCGCACCAGCTGAATCCGCCCCTTTGGCCGGGGATCCGGGACGCGGGTCTGTCCTGCGTTCCGCATCTCGGCCAAGGGCTGTTCGCGCTCTGCTGTACGGCACATGCCGACGGTCAGCAGGCGGGCTTCGGCACACCTCGGTGCGCTGAACCTCGTCCGGGTTGACACCCCTCTGACCGGCAGCCGGGCACCTGGTCCCATCTGCAAGGCGTCTTCTCCGCGTACCGGAGAGGACGGCAACTCGAAGCGCGTCGTCGACGGGTCGTCACCCCACCGACTGCGCGCCGGGGGAAGCGTGTCCAGTTCTCTACTCCTCGCCACAACAGATCCGCCCGGTCCGGCCCTGCCACAGCAGGCCTCAGGAACGTCCCGCGTTCCCGGCGGCCGCAAGCCCCTGCGGCGCCAGCGCGTCAAGGTACCGATGCGCCTGGTGGAATCCGCGCACTACTCGGATGTGGCACTCACCGTCTACATGAAGATCAAGGCGCTCGGGCAGCGACCGGAAGGCTGCACCGCGGGAGCGACCGTCCTCGCCTCGTACCTCGGGCTGTCTTGTTCCTCCGTCGAACGAGGCATCGCGCAGCTGCGCAGGCCGGGGCCGGATGGAGTGGTCGAACTCCCGCTCAACCAGCGGCGGTCACTGCCGGGCGGGTCCGGCACGACAGCCCGGCGTCGCGTGCGCCCGATGCACCGGGACGAATACTTCATCTGGCTGCCGGTCGCCGCCTGCGAAGACCTGACTCCGCGACAGCTGCGGGCGTTCGCGGTGCTCTGCTTCGCCCAGGTCCAGCGCATTCCGCTCACCGAGGGAGAGCTCGCCGGCTACCTGCACCAACACTCCGGTGCGCGGGCGGGAACAGCACTGTCCGCGACATCCGCGGGGAAGGTCATCGACGCTCTCGAGGCCGCGGGATGGGTGACGGTTCAGCGTCGGGCAGGGGCGCGTGGGCGGCATCAGTTCATCGCGCACGATGTTCCCCCGGCACCGGCTTCCGCCGTGTCCTGCGCGGCGGAAGCCGGATCGGCAGCCGACCCCTCTTCGTCACTTGATGAAGGATCGGGTTCGCAACCTGGTGAAGGATCGCTCGCGACTAAGGAAGACCACAGAACTGACCGACCCGATGACGAACGCCGCCCTGACTCACCCGCCGTAGGCGAAGTACAGGTAGATGAGGGCGCTTCGCCTGTGGATAACTCGACCCGAACGCCTGCCGTTGAAGGGCTCGCGGCAGGTTTCGCGCTGCGCGCGGGCCAGAAACGAACCGGCTCCCCCACCCAGAACTCCCAGGCCCACCGGAGCCGCTACGACGGCCCGGCACTGACCCTGCACCCGCGCATCGTCGAAGTCCTGGGGCCGGTTCGGGTGCTCTACGAACGCGCCAACACGTTCATGCAGCGCCGGATCGCCCGCGAGATCGGGCGCCAGCTCGATCTCGGATACGACGCCGACCGGCTCCGCCACCGGCTGACCGCCCGCTTCGCGAGTGTGCTGATGTCGGAGATCGCAGACCCCGCCCGGTGGTTGATGGGCGTCGCCCTGCCACGCTGGGGCTGCGGTCATCAAGCCTGCGAAACCGGTGTGATGTGGCCGAGCGGGGAGCCGTGCGCGGCATGCGCCGACATGCTGGCCGCCCGGCGGTACCAGCGCCAGCAGGACCGCCGGAGCGAGCTCGGCCAGTGCCTTGAGCACGGACTGGGCGGCCCTGGAGCAGCGTGCTCTGCGTGCGCTCCGCCAGTGCCGAGGCGACCGGTTCCCGACCATGCTCCAGCGGCCCCTGCCGTCTCGGTCCGCTCGGACTGCGAGGCCTGCGGCTGCAGGATCAATCTGGTGGGACCGGCCCTCGTTGATCGTTTGTGCATGCCGTGCCGGGAGTCGCACTCGCCGAGCGCCGAGGGCCAGAAGAGCTCCGGTACTCCTACCCGGTGCATCGGGTGGCGCGGGGAGACCTGCGATCGGCTGGCGATTCCCACCCGCCCCGTGTGCGCACGGCACCGGGTCAAGGAGCTGCACCTCGAGGAGGCCGGGTGACCAGCCGGCCGCGGGCGCGCGCCGGAAACCGGGCCCGCGCGCTTCGCGCGCCGTCCGGTGCAGGCATCGCGCACGGTGCGCGGCGAAGTGCGCTTGCGCCAGGTGCGCGGTGCGCGCGCGGTCGGCATCCGCGCGCGCACCGGGATCCCGCAGAAGGCGCATCCGTGCGCGCTGACGCGCGCGTCAAATACGGAAGCTCTCCGCGCGGCGCGCCGCGCGCACCATCAGGACCAGCGATGGGGATGACGGGTACGCAGGCTGATGGATAAAGGCACGGAGCCGCCCGAAGGTTACGTACCGTCACATCCGAAGGGCCGTAGAGGGGATCTGACTCCAGTGCGAAGACGGTGCACCACCCCTTGTCCGGCTTCTGGATCACCCGGAGGCCGCCCCTTGTCCAGCTCTCGGGATCTCTCCTTGCACCCCTTGTCCACCTCTGCAGCCTCTCGCGTTCTTCCTTGACCAGGTCCGCAACCGGCCGGATCGACCCCTTGTCCGGGTAGGAACGCGGCCAAGCAGCCGGGGCTCGCCGAACGGCGGGCCGGCTCTCCACTCGACTCACAATCCATCACGCTGCGTCAACAGGCAGTCGGCGCGCTCCTGCTCCGTGGCTTCACTTGCGGTCCGCGCGACGGCGGTGGGCAAGCGACCTCCCCCGGTGGGCGCGGAGTCATCATCTGGCTCCGTGCGCCTACCGCGCGCGGATGCGGTGCGCGAGGCGCGCGCACCACATCCGCACCGTGCGGCACCAGCGCGCGCTGATGTGCGGCGAGGGTGTCCTGCCCACCGCACCGATGCGCATGGTCCGGCACCTCCGCGCGCGCACGGCGCGCACCCCTTGTCCAGCTCGCGCGCCGATGCGCGCGCGTCCACCGCACCCCTTGTCCAGCTCGCGCGCCGATGCGCGCACCCCTTGTCCGGGTGCGCCCGTGGCGCCCCGCCGAGCGGGTTTTTCCTTGACCACCATCGTCGGCGCTCGTGATCAGACCGCGGACAAGGGGGGTCAAAAGATCGTCAGCGGCATCCCCAACGGATGACGAAGGACGGTCACGGATGTCGCACTACAGCAGCCCCCTCAGCACCATCTCCGCCTCGGCTACGGACGAGGGCTCCAGCACGCTCCGGAGCCTGAACCGAGACTGGGCCTCCCTCTCCGACGACGTCCGCGCCGGCGACCAGGTCGCCGACTGGGCGTCCGAGCACCCCCAGTTCGCCGGCGCCCGGACGCCGCAGGACGTGGTCCACCAGATCTCCGGTCTCTACCGCCGGGGCGCCTGGGAGCAGCACGACCAGTCGATGCTCTTCCTGCTGCAGCGTGCGAAGGGCACCGGGGCCGATCGCGACCTGGCCTGGCGGACCGCGGCGCGCGTGATGCTGCCGAAGGCCGTGTCGATGGCGAAGACGCAGCAGCATGACGGGATTCTCTGGGACGACATCGTCTCGTCAATGTTCAGCGCCCTGTTCGAGGTCGTGGGCACCTACCCGATCGGGCGCCGCCCGCGGGGCGTCTTCGCCAACATCGCGATGGACACGCTCGTCCTGGCGCAGAAGACCCTGGCCGCCGACTACGACAATCGCTCGGCCCTGCGGGAGATAGGGGACGCGCTGCTGCCGCTCGCCGGCGACCGGTCGGCGGCACTGCTGCCGTCCGAGGACCCGGACCCGGTGACGCAGGCCCAGCTGGCCGACTGCCTCGTGCGCGCTGTCGAGCTGGAGCTCGTCAGCGGCGACGAGCCGGAACTCAGTGCCGACGACCCGCGTGCCGAACTGCTCTCCCTGGTGATGTGGGCGGTCGACATCCAGGCGTTGACGATCTCTGACGCCCGGCGGATCGCGAGCTACTACCTCGACGCCTCCTCGGCTCCCGGCCACAGTGCCCGCACCCGGAGGTCGATGGGCAACGAGGGAGCGCGCCTGCGGCAGCGCGCCAGCCGCGCGGTCCGCCCGCTGCGCGAGGCCGCACTCCGTACGACCCGGTCGGCGGCCTGAAGTTTTTTCGCCCCGGCTGTCACACGGCGGCCCAAAAACACACCTCTACGGGCGATCCGCATACGGCCTCTCTTCCTCGCCTTTGACCACCCACTTCACGGGAGCACCCCATGACTGCCGCCCGCTTCACCGGCCCCGACCGCTCTGTCGACCCTGTCGCCGACGAGGACGAGACCCGCGTCGCCTCGGCCCGCATCACCGCCACCCGACTGGGGACCGCCCTGGTGCGCGACCCGCTCGACCGCACGGTCCACGAGCAGATGCGTCACTTCCTCGACCACGACTCGGAGCCCGCCCTGCGGTCCTGGGAGGTGCTGGTGTCGCGCACCCCCGAGCAGCTGAAGTCGCGCATCGCCGAGCTCCTCACGGCCCAGGCCGAGCGGAGCGTGTCGTGAAGCGGTCACGGCGCAAGGCCCGTCGCGAGCAGCAGGAGTGGCCCGAGGACGCCGTCGTCGAAGCCACGGAGCCGGCCGAGCAGGACGACTACGAGGCGCCGGATGCCGCCGGGTGGAAGACCAGCACCGCGGGGCTCGCCGGCTTCGCGCGTCTGGCTCGCGTGGCCACGTGGGCGCTCATCGCCTCCGGCCCGCTCATCGGGGTCATGGCCCTGCTCGGCTCGTCCGCTCCTGCGCAGAGCGCTCCCAAGTCGGCGCCCGCGGTCCAGTCGAGTGCCTCCACAGGTCCTGCTGGGTTCGCGCAGCTGTTCGTCGGCGCCTACCTGGAGGCCGGAGAAGGGAGCGAGAAGAACCTGGCCCCGTACTACTCGGGCAGCATCGCGCTCACACATCCGGCCGGAACCCGCAGTGCCCTGCGTACCCAGGTAATGCAGGCACACGAGGTCTCGTCCGGCTACTGGTCCGTCACCGTCGCGGTCAATGTCGCGGCGAAGTCCAAGAAGGGCGGCTACAGCGACGCGGGCGTGCAGTACTTCCGCGTTGCCGTGCAGTCGACCGGTTCGGGCGACGCGACCGGGTACACCGCCGTCTCCCTGCCGGCGCAGGTCGCGGCGCCAACTTCGCTCAAGCCCGGGGATCTCGGCTACCCCACCTCCCGCGGGGGCGGAGCCTCCGATCCCGCGTCCGACACCGCGGCCTCGTTCCTCAAGGCCTACGTGGCCGGCCAGGGCGAGCTGGACCGCTACACCTCCCCCGGCGTCCGTATCTCCCCCGTCGTGCCGACCCCGTACGCGTCGATCAAGGTCACCGGCGTCCAGGACGACTCCAGCGACAGCGCCTCCACCAAGGTCCCCGGTGACGGCGAACGCAGGCGCCTTCTGGTCTCCGTCGACGCCACCGACGCGGACGGCAACAGCTTCCCGCTGACGTACGCGCTCGGCCTGACCTCGCGCGCCGGGCGATGGGAGGTCTCTTCCCTCGACGACGCCCCGGCCACCGCCGCGACGAGCAAGCCGTCCAGCGACCCGAAGGCGCAGGCGCCCTCTGCTCCTGCGGCCCCCACCACGCCCAGTGGCTCGGCATCCCCCGCCGGCAGCTGACCACCGTCGCCACCACCGAAAGAGGAAACGTTCATGCATACGCTCACGGCCGACCCGAACACCGTCGTCCTCGCCGGCGACCTGCTCGACTGGGCCACCCTCAAGACGAACCAGATCGGAACGCTGATCAGGCTGGCCGTCGGCGTGATGGTGCTCGCCGCCGTCGCGATGGCGTACTGGAAGACCAAGTCCTGGGTCGCCACTCTGGTCGCCTTCCTCCTCGGCGCGCTCGTGCTGTGGGGCATCGCCAACCTGCCGTCCCTGCAGACGAAGGTCGGCTCGGAGATCGAGGACACGGCCAGCGTCGCCCCGCAGGTGCCCGGCCCTGGTGGCGATGACGACGTCACGGCGTTGCTGTGAGTGCGTCCGAGGAAGACCTCATCGGTCACTCCTACACGCGCGCCCGCCGGCACCCGCTCGTCATCGGCAAGCTCCCGGGGGCCGGCCGGCTCCCGGGAGGCCCGTACACGATCACCCAGATCGTCACCATGGTCGTTGTCTTCGGCGGTCTGGCGCTGACTCAGTCGCTGTGGGCGCACTTCGGCCTCGCGAACATCCTGATCATGATCGCGCTCCCGTGGGGGCTGGCCTGGGTACTGCGCTACGCGCGGATCGACGGCCGGGACCCGGCGCGCGCTCTGCGGTCCCTGCTCGTCTACGCCTCGGCGCCGGCCGGTGGCCGTCTCGCCGGCCACCCGCAGCGGCAGCCGCGTCCTCGGTGGGCGCGGACCACCTGCACCGTCCGGGTCGCCGGCGCCCAGGCCTCCGGCGAGGCAGTCCCCGCAGCGCCGGCACGCTCGCGGCCCGTCGCGGCCCGGCCGGCAAGCCGACCGATCACCGCCATCGCGCAGCCAGCCGCCCCGGCTGCTACGGCTCCCCCCGCGCAGGCCGCACGGCCGCGCGCCGGCGGCCGCAGCCAGCTGCAGAGCCTCCTCGCCTCGCTCGAGGACCAGCACCCCCGCTCGTAGCGGCGCCGCCCTGCGCGCCTCATCCGCAAAGGACTTCAAGCCATGCGTCTCCCCGTCCGGCACATCAGCGGCCACCTCATCTGGACGACCAACGCCGCCACGTGGGGCGTATGGAAGGTCGACACCGAGAACTACACCCACGCCTCGAAGTCCACCAAGCGCGAGCGCCTCGACGCCCTTGAGGCGCTCTTCAAGTCCTTGCGGGGGGAGGCTCTGCTCCTGAGCTTGTGCCCGCAGGTGGATGCGGCCGCGGTCGTGCAGCGCATGACCGCCGGCGTGGACTGGGACAAGAGCCCGGAGTACGTCGACCTGTCCCTGAAGGTCCTCGACCAGCTGGAAGGCCTCGAACTCACCGGCCGTGTCGACTTCCTGGCGATACCCCTGCCGCATCTCGACCTCAAGCAGACCGCCCGGGCCGTTCTCTCTTCCACGCAGGCCGAGCTGATGTCCGCGCTCGGCCTTGCGGTCCCGCCCGTCACCGCAGCCGAGGAATCCGACCGACTGCAGCAGGCGAACCGGATTGCCGCCTCGTGGCCGGCCGGCATCAAGCTCAAGGCCGCCACCGAAGCCGAGATCCTGTGGATCTACGGCCACGCGGCCCGGCGCGGCCTCGACGAGCCGCTGCTCCCGGAAGAAGGGGCACCCCGCGGCCTGCGGGGACGCGGTCACACCGTCGCCGCCCACACCCAGGTTGTCCTGGACGAGGGAGGCCGCGGAGGCCAGAGCCGCAAAGGCCCCTCCAACCCGTTCGCGCGCCGCTACGCCAAGGTGTCCACCGAACACGGCAGCAGCTTCCAGGCGTTCAGCGTCCTGGCGGAGATGCCTGAGTCGTTCCGCTTCCCCGGCTCGGAGTACCTGGCCGCGTTGGATGACTTCGGCTTCCCCGTCGACTGGGCGGTCCGGGTGAACATCGAGGCCGGCTCGAAGGCGGAGCCGAAGTCCCGCAGGCAGCAGCGGGAGCTCGCCCACCAGCGCGGAGAGTACGACGGCGAGACCGCCGGCGTGCCCGCCAGCCTGGACAAGGCCTCCTTCTCGCTGGACGAGTACCGCGACCGGCTGACTTCCTCGGCCACTGAGGTCGAGATCCGCGCGTCGGTCGTCACCTGCGTGTGGGGCGCCACCCCCGAAGAGGCCAATGAGCGGGCCTCTTCCCTGCAGCACCACTTCGGCGGCAACGACTACACCCTCACCCGCCCCGTCGGCGACCAGGTGCCGCTCTTCCACGCCATGCTGCCGGGCACCAAGACCCCCAAGCCGCTTCTCGACTTCACCCAGTACCTGCTGGCCCGGGACTTCGCCATGGCGATGCCGTTCAGCGGCGCCAGCCTCGGCGATGACACCGGCTCGCTGTACGGCCTGCAGCTCTCCGGCGGCGGCGTGCGGCCCGTCCTCATCGACTTCAGTCACGGTCCCCGCGTCAACGCCTCGGCCAGCGCGGCCTTTGTCGGTGAACTCGGATCGGGCAAGAGCGTGGGCCTCAAGACCGCGATGTACTCGATCCTGTCCACCGGCCACCGCGTCGGCCATTCCCAAAGCCGCGGCCGCGCCCTGGTCATCGACCGCACCCCGCAGCAGGAATGGACGCGGTTCGCCCTGGCCTGCCCGGGCGAAACGCAGATCATCCGCGTCGACGAGACCGCCGGCGTCTCGCTCGACCCGCTGAGGATCTTCCGGGGCCCGCGCGCCGCACGCTACTGCGAGTCCTTCCTCACCCCACTGCTGGACATCGCCAGCATGTCGGTCGAGGGAGTCACCCTGTCCGAGTCGATTGAGGTCACCCGCACCGGCCCCAACCCCTCCATGACCACACTCATCGCCAACCTCGCCCTGCGCGCGAAGACCCCCGACCCGGAGGAGCCGAACGACCCCGCAGTTCGGGCGGCCGCCTCCGAACTCGTACGCAAGATGCGGGCCTTGGCGAAGAAGGACCTCGGCCGCACCATCTTCGACCCGAACCTGCCGGTCGTCAGGATCACCAACGCCGACTCGATCGTCTTCGCCGTCGACCGCCTGGGCCTGCCGACCAAGGAGGAGCTCAGCGAGCACCGCCTGCGCAGCCTGGAGGTCGAGAAGAGGTTCGGCTGGCGCCTGATGTACCTGATCACCGCGCTCTGCCGGGAGGTCGCCTTCGCCAACTCGAACGAGTTCACCGGGGTGTTCCTGGACGAGTGCTGGTGGCTCACCGCCTCGGCGGAGGGCTCCAACCTGCTCCTCGAGATCATCGCCGACGGCCGCAAGCACGGCGCGGGCGCGTTCGCGGGCAGCCACGACCCGTACGACATCGGACCCAAGAACGAGCTCGGCGACAAGATCCGCGCCCTGCTGTCCCACATCTTCGTCTTCCGCCACCGCTCCAAGACCCTCGCCGCCCGGTGCCTTGAGTTCATCGACCTCGACCCCACCGACGACGAGATGATCAAACTGATCACGGAGAATCTGAGCCCCATCAACGTCTCCGACGCCGAGCGCGGCCTCCGAGCCGGCGAATGCCTCTACCGAGACCTGCGCAAGCGCATCGCCGGCATGAAGGTGCTCATCCCGGCCGACGACGATGCCGCGGACGCCATCCACACCACCCCCGGTGGCCAGATGGGCGAGGACGAGCCGGCTGTCGAAGTGCCGCTCGAAGGGTCACTGGCATGAGGCCCGTCACCCGTGCCGCGCCACGCCGCCGTGCCCTGCGGATCTGGCTCATCGCCGTGCCCCTGGCGCTGCTGCTGGGCCTGACCGCCGCGGTCGCGTTCGCCGACACCGTCCCCAATCCGCAGCCGGGCCCCGCACCCACCGCTCCGGATGCCAAGCCGACGCCGAAGCCGGACAACAACAAGGACAAGCCCGGCAGCAGCAAGGACAAGGCCGACCCATGTGACCAACTGCCCAAGGGGAGCGCCCAGTACAAGTACTGCAAGGAGGACGACGGCAGCGGATCCGGTGACGGCAAGGACGACAAGCCGGCCACCAAGCCGAAGCCGGAAGACACCTACAACCCCATGGAGCCGCGGCCCGGGGTGACGCCTCCCGCCCCGCAGCCCGGTGACGAGGACAGGCCGATCAAGGACCTCACCAAGTCACCCACCGACGGCTCCGACGGACTGCTGCAGCCCTTCAACGTCAAGGACAAGGACGGCGTCCCGATTTCCGCGTACAGCGTCGACGCGGACACCGGCGACTGGAACGATATCGATCTCAAAATATGGAATTTGCTGTCCCAGTTTTTCTTCGGGATAGCCAAGTGGTTTGTCGGGTTCGCCAGTTGGCTTATCGACTGGGCGTTGAACTTCGGACTGGCCAAGATTCTGGTCAAGCCTGCCGACGACATCGCCACCAGCCTGCGAGACCAGGTCATCAACCGCCTGGGTCTTCCCGGGCTCTTCCTGCTTTTCTCGGGCGTGTACGCGGCCTGGCACATCCTCTTCAAGAACCGCAGCCGCGGATTCGCCGAAGCGGGCATGTCCCTGGTCGTGGCCGCCATCGCCACCACCGTGCTGCTCTCGCCCGCGCAGGTCCTGCTCGGCACCCATGACCAGCCCTCACCCGGCGGCTCGACCATGCTGCTGAGCGACGAGGGCCTGATCGGCCAGGCCAAAGACCTCTCACTCGAGGTCAGCGCGGTCGTGCTGTCACAGGACCCTGAGGGCGACACCAAGCCGGAAAATGTCTCCAAGCCGATCACCGACGCCCTCGTCGACGCATTCATCGTCAAGCCGACACAACTGATGCTTTACGGCAAGACATTCAATGACCCCAAGTGCTCGAAGGCCTTCGCCGAGGCGTCACTGGTCAAATACAACTTCGAGCAGATGGGCATCAACTTCTTCGAAGCCAATCGGCTCAACCCCACCGGAGAGGCCACCTACGCAGCTCAGCTCAAGAACGCGGGCGAGCACTTCACCAAGGTCTGCAAGGTCAAGGACGGCGATGCGAAGAAAGCATCCGCCGACATGACCTTCTCGGCCGCCTTCGTCGCGCTCGCAGCGATCATCGTCTCCGTCCTCATGGTGCTGGTCACCGGCACCTTCTTGGTCTCGCAGGGCTGGCTGGCCTTCGAAGCAATGAAGGGCCACTGGGCCCTGGCGGCCGGCATCCTGCCCGGCGGCGGCCGCGGTGTGCTGTGGCGCTGGGTCTCCGCCATCATCAAAGCCATCCTCGGCGTGATCCTCGCCATCTTGTTCCTCGCCATCTTCATCGTTGTCATCGTCGCGCTGCTCGACGCGGACACCGGTGAGATCCTCGCCGTCAAGTTCATCTGCCTCGACCTGGCCGCGGTCGCAGGACTCGTCGGCCAGAAGAAGATCAAGGAGACGGCGAAGCAGGTCAGCGTCAACCTCAACCGGCGCCTGGCCAACGCCCGCGTCGGCGGCAGCCGTCAGAGCGTGTTCAACTCCTTCGGCCGATACGCCGAGACCGCCCCCGGCGTCAAGCAGCTGTTCGGCGAGGCCCGCGGCGAGGCACGCAAGGTCACCAAGCCCCTCGGTCAGGCCGGACGCACCGCTAAGCAGATGTGGATGGGCAAGCCCCAGAGCGGCGGCAAGGGCGGGGGCCGCCTGCGCTCCGCCGCCCGCCTGGCCACCAACGCCGCGGCCGCGGTCGGCACCGGTGGCGCCGCCACAGCGGCGAAGGTAGCCGCCCAAGGCGCCGCCAAACAGGCCCTGCGCCGCCGGCTCGCCACGGCCGCGACGAACAAGATGTCGCAGTCCCGCGGCGGGCGCGCCACCCTCATGGCCGGCAAGGGTGCGGCCGCGACCGCGCGCTTCGGCTGGAAGGCCACGAAGTTCGCGACGCTCGCCACCGCAGGTTCTCCGGTCGGGATCCCCCGGGGCATCGCCGCCGCCAAGCGCGGCGGCGCTGCGGCGACCGCACGTGCCAGTGCCGTCAAACGGCAGCTGTCCGCATCGTCAAGCCGGGCCGGCGCGCGGGTCACCGCCAAGGTCGACGGCGCCTTCGCCTTCGGCGACGAGTACTTCCGCAACGTGGCGACCGCAGGGCGATTCGTGCGTCGCGGCACCGCCAACGCGCAGCTCGGACTAGCCCAGCCGATGGGTGCCACAACACGCCCGTCGAACCCTCCCGGTACGCGAGCGGCCGCCAGCGCTCCCCCGGTCCCCGGACGTGTGCCGGCCCCCGCGACCCCGTCGACCTCTGCGTCGGCACCGGGGCCGGCGTCCATTCCCACGTCGTTGATGAGCGCTTCCCCGAGGCCCGGCGGGCGCGATGATCCGCCCGCGCCGCCTGCCCCGCCCGCTCCACGTGCCATCCGCAGGGCGACACGGCCGGCGGGCCCACCCCGGCGCCGGTCCTGACCCCGCGGGGGTGAGCAACACCTGCTCACCCCCGCCCGCAGACCTCTATCCCCCGCTTTTACCGGTCACGCCCATAGGAGGTGTCGGATGTCCGCGCTCAAGAACCCCAGCACCTGGAAGGTCCTCGCGCTCTTTGCCGCGGCCGCCCTCCTGGCGACCACCGGGATTCTGCTCCTGGTCGTCGATCCCGGCCGCACCGTCGCGCACACCGATCTCCCCAAGCCCTCGGCCCCGGCGCCCGAGCCGTCCACGCCAGAGGCCGAGCCCTCCAGCACCTCAACTCCTTCCGCGCAGGAGACCACGGAGTCGGACGAGGAGCCGTCCGCCCCCCAGTCCGTTCCGCCGAAGGCAGCGGAGACGGCACGCAGGTTCGTCACGGCGTGGGCCTCGCACGACGCGCGTGTAGGTCATGACAGCTCCTTCAGTGACGCCGGTCGCCGCGCGGCGGCCTACGCGACGGACGGCCTCGCCGCCCAACTGCGCGACCCCGGAGACCGATCCGTCCGCCTGTGGCAGCAGTGGGCTACCGACAACACGCGCGTGACCTGCGTCATCGACCGCGTCGCGACACCCGACGGCGCGCCCGCTGCGACCGCGGTCCGGGCCTACGTGCGGGTCCTCTACACCTGCGCCACCCACGCGGCCGGCCAACAGCCCACCCGCTCGCACGAACAGATCGCGCTCGAACTGCGCCAGGCACCTGCGGGCGCGTGGCGGGTCGGCGCACTCGTGAACGCCTGAGGAGATCGTGGTGAAGAAGATACTCATGGGCCTCGGCATCGTCTGGCTGTGCGTCTGCGCCCTCCTGATCGCCGCCGTAATGGCCATCGCCACGAAGCTCGGCAGCGACAACACGGGCGACGACATCCAGAACGCCGGGTTCGGCGGTGGCATCTCCAAGGGTGCTGACGTCCCGGAATGGCTGAGGACGCTGATCGACAAGGCCATCAACGACTACGGATGCCCCGAAGTCACACCCGCCCTTCTCGCGGCGCAGCTGTACCAGGAGAGCAAATTCGACCCGAAGGTCCAGTCCTTCAAGGAAGTCGAAAAGAACGGCAAGATCGTCAGAGTGCCGGTCGCCAGCGGCATCTCGCAATTCATCCCCGGGACGTGGAAGAGCCACGGCAAGGATGGTGACGGCGACGGCGACAAGGACGTCCTCGACCCCGTCGACGCGGTGCCGGCCGCCGTCGACTACGACTGCGACATCGCCCGGGACGTCAGCGGCGTCCCCGGCGACAAGGCCGACAACATGCTGGCCGCCTACAACGCAGGACCGTACGCGGTGCAGAAGCACAAGGGCGTGCCGCCCTATCCGGAGACCCAGAACTACGTCAAGATCATTCGGAGTCTCGCCGACAAGTGGACCGACGAGCTGACGCAAAACGCCCCGGTCGCCGCCGGCAGCGGGCGCACCGGTCAGGTAGTGGCCGCGGCACAGACCGCGCTGAAGACCGACTACCAGTGGGGCGGCAACTGCCGCAGGCCCTTCAGCCTCAAGGAGCAGAACGGGTGCGACTGCTCAAGCCTCATGAAGATGGCATGGGCCAGTGTCGGCGTGAATCTCCCCCGCACTACGTACGACCAGGTCAACAAGGGAACGCGAGTGCCCTCTACCAGTGATCTGCAGCCCGGTGACCTGCTCTTCAGCCGCGGCAGCGCCTCTCGCCCGGAGCATGTCGGCATGTTCATCGGCAACGGGCAGGTCATCGACGCCCCCAAGACGGGGCTCCAGGTGCGGATCAAGCCCCTCTCCTACTGGAAATCCCAGATCCTGATCATGAAGCGCGTGGGCTGACCAGTTCCTCCCGACCGCGTCCTACACCTGGACCGCGAGAGCGATCGGGTCGAGCCCTGCGAAGTGGTAGTTGAGCCAGCTGGCCAAAACGGCCAGGACGGCCGCGCGCCGGGCGGGGGGATGCTGCTTGACCTGAGCCCATGCATGCGCCGGCTCACCGCTCATGCTGCTTTGAATGACGCCGGCCGCCAACAGCATCAGCGGGTCGCTCGAAGCGTTGCCGACGGAGACGACCTGTCCATCCGGCCGGGTGTCGCCGGCCAGCATCCGGCCAGCGACCTCAAAGGCGGCGCGCAGGACGGCCTCGTCGCCTTTCAACAAGGCCAGCAGCTCGCGGGTGTTGGCCGCCCGGCCGGTGACTGGATCCAGAGCAGCCATGCGGCACAGTGCCGGGATTGCGGCGTGCTGTGACGGCAGCACGGCGGCAGCGTCGGCGGCCGCGGCCAGCTCGCTCGCCTGCGAGGTAGTCAGATCGGGCATGCCGGTCAGCTTAAGGTTCCAGCGTCCGCGGCCCGGAATGAAGTGACGGAGTTCGCTCGCAGGGGTGACAACAGCCGCGGGCGGCGACGCCGTGGAGCCACTCGGCCGAGGCCGGGTGTGGCCGAGATCAGAAAGTTCGGCCTGGCATGTCACACGGGCCTCCGAAACCACACCTCTATAGGCATCCGCACTCCCTTCGCCCCCCGGAGTTCCGACATGCCTTCTTTCCGCTCGGCCTCAGCCGCTTCACATTCCGGAGCCACCCGATGACCACAAACGATGTCATCGACCACGTGCTCGACGTCGGACAGGACCTGCCCGCGTACGGCGAAGCCGCCTATGCGTGGATCTCCGACAATGTGTGGCTGCTGTTCCTCCTCCCTCTGGTCTTCGCCACTTTCACCCTGGCCATCTCCGTGGCGCGCCGGCGATTCGGCCGCGGCTCGCTCAAGGACCGGCAGGCCTTCGAGGTTCTGCCGACCACTGGCTTCGACCCCGTGATCGAGGACGTTCTGCGCTTCGCCAAGCAGCTGGCCCAGGCCCAGCGCAGTGTCTCGCGCTGGGCGTTCACCCCAGTGCGCGGAACGGCGGTGCGGGTGCGGCTGCTGTCCCAGAGCGGGCTGCTGACCATGCGCGTCGAGGGGCCGGCCCGGGCTGTGGAGGTCCTGCGCCACCAGGGCTACCGGCAGTGCGAGATGCGTGCGGTCGGTGCCGCGATGGCCGAGGCCGAGCGTCCCGAGATCCGTCTTGGCGTCGACCTCGACGCCGATTCCCAGACCGCCCTCGCGGCGTGACCCGAAGGAAGTCGTGATGAGTAAGAACTCGAAGTCCCCGAAGGGCCACGGGCGCGGGCCGCGCAGGCCCAAGTCCCGCAAGGACAAGCCCACGCAGTACTTCGCCCGTGCCGAACTCGCCCTCGCGCTCCCCGACCACCTCGCTCTGCGGGAGGTGCCGCTCAAGCCCGACCCGCTGGAGGCACTCGCCGCGGCCGTCGCCGACGTGCGCGAGGACCTGGGAGAACGGGCGGACATCGTCTTGGACCTGGTTCCGATCTCCCCCTCGAAGGTCGGTCGTCGCCGAAGCCGACTGCTGGCCCAGGCTCGCCGAAACCCGAGCAACATGCCCTCGATACCCGGCCTTCCCCAGCAGGGGTCGGGCGGCTCCGGATTCGGTCAGCTCGCCTCTCTGGGCAGTCAGATCGCCGCGGAGCTGCGCGGCCAGCACGGCGGTGGCGGACAGCGGCCGGCGCAGCGGCAGCGCATGCCGAATCACACCGACATCAAGGCGGCCATGGGCAAGTTCGGGCCGGGTGCGGATCCCGTGTTCGCTCTGCAGCTGCTGATCCGTACCTGCTCCTCCGATCCGTCGCGGCCGCGGATGCTGCTGGAGCAGATCATGGCCACGCTCGAGGGCTGGGCCGGGGACAACCACCTGCGCCCGGTCGGACTGAACCTGCTCGTGACGCGGCTTCGGGCGGACTCGAAGCTGTACCGCCGCAGTTTCGACCGGCGTTTCACCACCGGGGAGTTCTCCCCGCGCCGGGCCAGCTGGGTGACCGGCGCCGAGCTCGCCGGGCTGCTCAAGCCGGCCACGAAGCACAACATGGCGGCCAACGTCGCCCGTTCCGGCGGCGTGGTGCCTCCGCCGCCGACGAATCTGCCGACCTGGACCGGCCAGCAGGACCTGCTGCCCCTGGGGTGGGTGGCCAAGCCCGGTGGCGGCGAGCGGTTGGCGGGCCTGCCTCTGGCGTACCTCCTCTTCGGTCTCTTCCTTGGAAAGGCGGGCTATGGCAAGACCGAGATGAGCTTGATCCAGGCGATCGCGCTCGCTCACAACGGTCACGGGACCATGTTCCTGGATCCGCACGGCGACGGGTGGCAGCGGGCACGCCCGTACCTCGCGCACCCGCAGATCACCTCGCGACTGTGGGAGATCGACCTGACCTCGCCGGACCTCGACGCCATGGTCGGCTCCTGGAACCCGCTGTCCATGGAGAACCGCGGGGAGTCGGAGATCCCCGACATCGTCAACGCGATCGTCACCGGCTTCGCCAGCGCCCTCAACTGGTCCGACAGTGCCGGCCGAGCCAAGACCATCCTCACCAGGTCGGTCGAGACCCTCGCCCGTCTCTCGTGGATGCTCTCGCAGGCGGGCAAGCCCGAGCTGGCGCCGACCATCTTTCAGATCCGCACCCTGCTCAACGACGAGGAATGGCGCGACGCGATCGTGCCGTACCTTCCGAAGACGTTGCGCGACTTCTGGGTGCACACCTACCCGAAGTACTCGAACGAGGCGACTCCTGTCGTCACCAACATCATTGAGCGGCTCGACAGCTCGAACAGTTTGAAGGGCTTCCTGGGTTCGTCGCTGAGCACGTACGACATCCGGCATGCGATGGATACCGGGAAGATCGTCTTCGTGTGCCCGTCGGGCACCGGTGACACCGACCGGATCGTCTCCTGCCTGCTGATCTACGACCTCTTCCGGGCCGGCCTCTCGCGGCGCACCTTGCCCGTGCCGGACCGCAAGGACTTCTACGTGTTCATCGACGAGCTCACCGCGGTGGACGGTGCGAGCAAGGGCACCCTCGCCGCTATCGCCGAGCAGCTGCGGAAGTACAAGGTCAAGCTGCTGGCGATGACGCAGATGTCGCAGCGTCTTTCGCCGACGACGCGTCAGGGCTTGATGCAGAACCTGTCGATCCTGTCGACGACGGCGAGCGACATCGACGAGGCGCAGCTGGTCACGCGCAGGTGGGGCAAGAAGGTCGAAGCCGACACGATCTCGCAGTTGCAGCGCTACCACTACGTCATGTCGGTCACCCTCGACGGCGGGCAGTCCAACCCCTTCCGGGTGCGTGGCGCGAGCGTCGAGGAACTGTACGGCGACTACCTCCGCGGCGAGGACGACGTCAAGGGCCTGGACGCGGCGGTGAACAAGAACCTGCGCCGGCGCCGGGTGCGGGACATCCTCACCGATCTCGGCAAGCTCGACACCCGCATCCAGTTGTTCTTCGTCGCGCTGCCGCCCCCGCCGCCGGACGACGAGGACCCGGACGCGGGCCCGGATGAGCCGCCGGTCGACGACCCGGGGCCCGAGTCGCCGGACGACGGCCCCGGCCCGCCGGTCGAGCGGGAGCCGGTCCCCAACAACGTCACCTTCCTCGTCAAGAACAAGGGGTCACGAGTCGGATGAGTGAGCTGACCGATTTCGAGCCGCTGCACCGGCCGCAGCGGACCAGCAGCTTCCACGCTGTCGCCAAAACGGCCCTCGACCTGCTCTACCAGCACCGCATCATGACTACGGGCCAGCTTCACCGGCTACTCATGCCGGCCGCGCGCGGAAATTCCTACCTGCGCAGGCAGCTCGCAGCTCTCGAAGAAGGCGGGCTTGTCCAGCGTCTTTGGGCTCAGGGCCAGGCCGGCGGTGGCCACCGTCACAACAGGCCCTACGTGTGGTTTCTGACGGAGTCGGGCGCCGACGCCGTGGAACAGGCGACAGAGGTGTTCTCCCGCCGCTACCGGGTCACGCCCGAATCAGCAGCCAGTACGCGTCAGGCGCACACGCTGGCTGTCAACGAGGTCGGGATCGCCTTCGTCGCGCACGCGCGCCGGCTCGGCCACGACTGCACACCGCTGTCGTGGACGCCGGAGGTCGCCCACCGTATCCGCGACGGGCAGCGGAGGTTCGAGGACGACCACGTCATCTCCGACGCCGTCCTGCACTACGTGCACGTCCACCGCCAGGCGCGCACGATGCTGAATCTGTTCATCGAGCTCGACCGCGCCACCATGACCACGGCCGAGCTCGCCAAGAAGGTGTCCGCGTACGGGCGTCTGTACGAGTTCGTGCCCCAGCACCCCGACCGCGCGAAGCGCTCCGCGGCATCGACCCGGCCTGCGTGGCAGCACACCTATCCGGCCTTCCCGCGTCTGCTGATCATCCTCGACGGCGCCCCCGGCCCCACCCTGGCCAAGCGGCTCGCCGACCGCACCGAGGACCTGTACACGCTCACGCGGGTCGACCCACGCCTGGCCAGGATCGCCCGGCAGCTCTCGGTCGGAGTCACCACTCTCCAACAGCTGCGCGAGTACGGGCCGTTCGGGCAGATCTTCACCCCGCTGCTGCGCGGCACGCCCGAAGAGCGGCACCCCCTGACCGACATGCTCCTTCGCCAACCGAGCTCCACGGCACCCGGCCGGCACCCGCCGGCATCACCCGCAACCCGCTGACCTGCTACGCGGCAACCCCTCGGGGCCGGGCGCACCCGCCTGACGACCGACCTGTGAAAGGAGGCTCCCATGAGCACCGCTGTTGAAGAATCCTTGGCCCCCACACGCGCGACCGCGGGTCTGGCCAAGGCCCTGGAGAGTTCTGGGCAGCTGCGTCAGCGGCGCTTCGAGCTGTTGCCGATGCGCGGCTCGGTCTACACCGACGTGCAGGGGCGCGGTCCCGGCCCGAGCACCAGTCCCGAGGGCCTCGCCGATCTGATCACCTCGATCTCGGCCGTCGGGGTTCTCCATCCGGTCCTGGTGGAGGAGCTGCCCGGCCCGGAGGGACGCGTCCAGCGGCGCCTGGTGATCGGCGAACGCCGCTACCGGGCCTGCCGCTGGGGTGCTGTCAACCAGCCGGACAACCCGCGGTTCGAGAGGCTGCCCGCAGTCATCTGCCCCGGGCCAATCAGCGACGAGGACCGCCGGACGTGGCAGCTGGTGGAGAACCTGGCCCGGGAAGACCTCCAGCCCGGCGAGCTCGCCAACGCCTTGCTGCTCGAGCGCAGCGCGATCCTGCGCACCCAGCTCGACAACGCCGGCATCGAGGTGAGCGAGGACATCCAGCGGCTCGAGGACCCCGTCGCCCGTTTCGAGGCCCTGGAGAAGCTGCGCGGCAGCGACGCCAACCTGGCCGCACCATGGAATCTCGTGCTGCGCCGCCTCGGCCTGCAGATCACCTCGCGGCGTGCCCGTGAGGTCGTGGCCGCCTTCCGCACCCTGCCTCGCGAACTGTCCGCGGACATGGACCAGCACCAGGTCGCGCTGGCCGCGCGGACGAACTTGGCCCGTCTCAGCCGCGGCCGCCGTGAGGCCGCCACCGAGCTGTGGCAGGCCGTCAAGCGGCTGGGACGCACCGATCTGCTCTCCGCAGCCACCCGGGCGCAGGCCACAAACCCGCAGATGCCGGCTGAGACCGCGGCCACCACCGCGGTCACTGCCCACGAACAGGCCAACGCGGAACGCGCCGCGACGCTGTCCCGCAGCACTGCCCAAGAGGGGGAGAACGAGCACGAGGACTCCACGGAGCCGGCCGACGGCGAAACGCAGGACCCGGCGGCCACCAGCAGCGCCGAGCCCGCGGCCCCGACCGGCCACGCCGGGCCCCAGGGGCCTGACACCCCTGACAGCGAGCAAGTGCTGTCAGCCGATGAGTGGGACGAGACGCCCGAACCTGTCGACCCACCGGTTCTCGCCGCTGCCCTGGACGGGCTGCGCGGCCTCAACGCCCAACTGGCTGAGGGCCGCAGCCTGCACCGATTCGATGCGGGCTCGCTCCGCATGCTCCTGACCGACCTCCAGCGCCACACCAGCGCCGGCGCTGAAAGGACCGCCGCATGACTGTCTCCCTGCCGATGCCCGGAATCGGGCAGCCCGCTCCGGCCGCTCCGGCACCCGCGTCCGGGTGCGACTGCAACAACTGCCCCTTCTTCATGGACAACCCTCGGGCCGTCGAGCCCGTCTGCTCGGGCTGCACCTCCAGTTGCGAGTACTGCGGCTGCGCGCGCGCCGAGGACCCGGTTCCCGGCAGCGAGTCGGGCCTGGCCTGCACCCGCTGCCCCATCCGCTGTGGCACCCGGCCCGACCGGGATGCCTGGATGAAGGACATCGGCAACACCATGCACTTCACCGGCCTGCGGGTACCGGGCGCTCTCCCCGACCTTCCCCTGTTTACCCCGCAGGTCGACGGACACGACGTACGCACGCTCGATGCCCAGCTCAACTGGCCCGCGTACGCGCTCGGGCTGCGCCGGGTCATCAGCCCCAGGACCCACAAGCTGTTCCCGCGCTGGGAGGGAAAGACCGCACGCCAGTTCCTGGACCTGCGCGGCGAGCAGAAGGCCATTC
Organism: Streptomyces sp. NPDC102441; assembly: GCF_044765585.1. NCBI lineage: Bacteria > Bacillati > Actinomycetota > Actinomycetes > Kitasatosporales > Streptomycetaceae > Streptomyces > Streptomyces sp. NPDC102441. Next base: position 284,440 of record NZ_JBIWKH010000010.1, on the reverse strand, counting down.
TCAGCGGGTACGCGGAGGACCCGCTCGTGGAGGCCTACTGGACGCGCCGCAAGGTCGACGGCTTCGCCGACATGCTCGCCGCGCAGGAGTGGGACCTCGTTCTCACGCCGAACGCCAGCATGTACTTCAACCAGCCCCGCGCCGAGAACCTCATCAACATGCGGCGCAACCTGATGCTCGCCCAGGAACTCTCCGCGGCCGGCGTTACCGCGGTCCCCAACATCTACTGGCTGCGGTTGGAAGACCTCGACCGTTACCTCGACTGGCTCGACGAGTCCCCCACGCTCCCGCCCGCACTCGCCATGAACCTGCAGACCTTCCGCACGCAGGCCGACTGGGAGGAGATGGCGGTTCCCGGGCTGACCTACCTGGCCGCCACGCTTCCGCCGGACCTGCCCATGGTCCTCACCGGGGCGAGCCGGGCCGACCGCATCGCTACCCTCCAGGCGCTCTTCCCCGGGCGCCTTCACCTGATCAGCCAGAACCCGCTGCAGTACGCCCGTCACGGCGCGGTCATGACGGCGGAGGGACGCGTCGACACCCAGGCCCGCACCGAAGACCTCTTCACCGCCAACGTCCGTTTCTACGCCGGGCTCGCCGACGGGACGATCACTGCACGGAACGGGGCCTGATCATGGGCTCGGGCAGCAGGATCGACCACCAGCACCACCTCGTCGCCACCACGGCGGCGGGGCTGACGATCGAGGCCCCGGCCGGCGGGGTCGACCTCATGCCCGAGCGTCAGCGTGAGCTCATCGACCAGGCCCTGCAGATCCAGACCCAGTGGGAGGCAAACAACGGGCAGGCCACGCTCGAGGAGGCCATGGAGTACTGGGGCCTGCGTGACCGGCTTCGGCACGAGCACGACCTGTGGAACGGCCACGGCCTCATTCAGGACGCCGAGCGTGAGGACGCCGAAGAGCAGCAGAGCCCGGCCTTCCCTCCCCGGGCCAGCGAGCCGCCGGCCGATGTTCCCGTACAGCGCGCCGCAGCGCAGCTGGTCCTGGACGAGGTCCTGGAGGAGCACCAGGCATCGGCCGCCCTGGCGGTTCAGGCCCGCGACCGGTGGCCCGCCGAGCCGGAGATCAGCTTCGTGGAGGACTTCGAAGCGTTCCGTGAGATCCACGATGCCGCGTGGAACCGAGAAGTCCGCGGTGAGGCGGCAGTGCCTTTCCTGCTCGAAGACGCCACCGGAGGACTGGGGTCCCGCGAGGGTGGGCGCGGCTTCGGAGTGGAGATCGAGTTCGATACCGACGGCGACTATGACGACCGGGACGAGGCCATGCGCGCCATCGGCCGGGATCTGCACGAGGCCGGCCTGGCCCGCGACAGCCGCCAGCACGGTTACCACTCGCAGGCCATGGCCGGCTACACCGACGCCCCCAACGCGTGGCGTCTGGAGGACGACTGCACCGTCGCGGGAGAGATCGTCTCGCCGATCCTCTACGACGACCGGCAGTCGTGGCAGAACCTGGCGACGGTCTGCGAGATCGTGCAGCGGCACGGGGGCGGCGCCAGCGAGCGGACCGGCGGACATGTCCACGTCGGCCTGCACGACTACGACCACGATGTCGCCAACCACCACCGGCTGATGCAGATGTACGGCGACTACGAGGATGTCCTGTTCCGGCTCGCGGCCAACCGGAACGCCCCGGACTCCGCACACCGCGGGACGGAATGGTGTGAGCCCAACCGCATCCCCGCAACGGGCTTCCGCTCCTTGCCCGACGTCCAAAGCGGTGCACGGCACGGCATGGCCGTCAACCTCACGGCAGCGCGCGGCGAACGCAGCGACCACGGTGAATTTCGGCTGTGGGACGGCTCAGTCGATCCCGCCGTCATCCAGACGCAGGTCAATCTCTCCCTGGGCATGGTGGCCGCAGCCGTCCGAGGAGGCCCCGCACACTCCCGGCACAACGAGCCGATGTCGTTGGGGCGTCATCGCCAGGAATGGGGGCCTGACCAACGGCTATCCATCCCGGATCTGGAGGCCAACAGTCTCAGCTTCCGGCGGTTCACGGACGAGATCTTCAACCGCCGCGACCAGATGGCGCAGGCCGCTGCGCTCTATGCCGTCACCCGCTGGCAGCGGCCCGACTCGCAGGGCTGGTAGCGCCCGTCGCGCCAAATCTGACACCACACCGTCCGCCCAGAGCACCGAAAGGAGCCATCACAATGGGTTCCGGCAGCAGGATCGACCACCAGCACCACCTCGTGGCCACCACAGCAGCAGGGTCTACCATCACCGCGCCCAGAGAAGACGTGGTCCTGGGCACGACTCCCGAACAGCAGCAACTGGTCAACGATCTTCTCCTCGAGTCCCGCCGGCTCGCGCCGGAACTCACAGCCCAGCCTCCCGCATGGCCGATACCCGACGACGTGGAGGCATGGTCACGTCAGAGGCTCCGCCTGATCAACGAAGGGGTAGACCCCGGCCCGCTCGACGCTGCCATCCACGATGCCATTCAGGAGAGTCAGCGCCTGCGCGACGCATTCGGGGGCGCCTCCTACTCACCCGAGAGCGGCTTCGTGCCCTCTCAGAGGGGCGATTCCCTGGAAGGAATCACGCCCGATGACAGAGCTGTTCAGCGTGCTGCGGCCCAGCAGGTCCTGGACGAGGTCGCGGCCGAGCACCAGGCGGCCACCGCCCTTCAGGAACAGGCCCGTGAGCAGTGGCCGGCGGATCGACCGGTCAACTACACCGACGACTTCGATGCCTTCCAGCGTGACTTCGAAGCCGCCCGCGACCGCGCGGAACGCGGCGAGCAGGTCATCCCGTACATGACGGAGAACGCCACCGGTGGCCTCGGCGCCCGCGAGGGCGGGCGTGGGTTCGGTATAGAGATCGAGTTCGATGTCCAGCCCGGCGTCAACCGACGTACGGCCATCCAGAATATCGGCCGGGAGCTGCACGAAGCGGGCTTGGCCCGCGACAGTAACCAGCACGGCTACCACTCCCAGCAGGGCGCGGGGTACACCGACGCCCCGAACGCCTGGCGGCTGGAACAGGACTGCACGGTGGACGGCGAACTGGTGTCGCCGATCCTGTACGACGAGCCGCAGTCCTGGCAGAACCTGGCCACGGCCTGCGAGATCATCGAGCGCAACGGCGGCCGCGCCTCGTTCGGCGCCGGCGGCCACGTGCACGTGGGTATGCACGACTTCGATCACGATGTCGCCAACCACACCCGGCTCATGCAGACCTACGCTCAGCATGAGGATGTCCTGTACCGACTCGCCCAGAATCCGTCTTCCGAGGGCAACCGTCATCGTGGCACGCGCTGGTGCAGGCCCAACCCCGTTCCCTCCGAGGGGTACACGGCCATCTCGCAGATCGATTCGCGTCACGGTATGGCCGTGAACCTCAGCGGGGCGCGGCGCGGCGGGGCGAGTGCCCACGGTGAGTTCCGGCTGTGGGACGGCTCGCTCAGCCCGTCGGTGATCCAGACGCAGGTCAAGCTGTCCTTGGGCATGGCAGCTGCAGCTGTCCGCCAGGAGAGCGCCCCCTCCGGATCACGCATGGCGCTGGGGAGCCACCGGGAACAGCGCAGCCAGGCCGGAATCGGACAGCGGCGCCGGCTCTCCGGTGACGATTGGCGCACGAACACCGCCGACTTCCGGCAGATGGTCGACTCGCTTTTCCAGCGCCCCGAGGATAAGGCGCAGGCAACCTCTCTGTTCCAGCAAACCCGCTGGCAGCGCCGCTAATCCGATGGAGATGTCATGACTTTCATCCGTACCCGCAACGCCTCGTCCGCCGCTACGCCGCTGGACCCTCCCACCAAGGAAGGTGGCGGCAACTACGTCTTCGAGATGATCTATGACGGAGGCGGCTGGCGCGGCTACGCCGACACCCCGGCCGAGCTCATGGAGGGCCTGGTCCCGGAGTACCCCGAACTGGTCAGCCCGAGGGAGAAGGCAGCGGCTCGCATCCGGCTCGCCCTGCGTCTTCAGGTTCAGCTGCAGGCGATGCTCGCGGCATCGGAGGAGTTCGCGCGGTGCACACCCGAGCAGCAGCAGGCGATCCTCGCACCGCGGGACACCCCGCCGGTGGTCAGCCGCTGGGACGCCCCGGTCCCGCTCGTCCTGGTGACCACGTTCTACAAGCCGGCCGGTCGGCTGGCCCGGCCCGAGGGACCGGATGGGGCGCTGGTCTGGATCGAGCCGGATGACGAATGGAGCCTGCTGGTCTCGCTCCACGAGGCCGGCGTGATCCAGCTGGCTGCCGAACAGGGCGCGCTGCCGCCCAATGTGCGAGGGGAATGACGTGGGTTCGGGAAGCCGAATAGATCACCAGCACCACAGCGTCACGCCGACGCGCGGCACTGACACCCTTGTCGCCGAGGCGGCGCCCATCACCATCGAGGAGCAGTCACAGCGCGCAGAGGTGCGCATCTTCGATGACACGCCGGTCGACCACCCGATCCTGCAGGCCTATGTGGTCAGCGACGATGACCACTTGCTGTTCCTGCCGCGCAATCCGGAAGCCATCCGTGGCCAGGTGACCGATGATCAGGATGCCCTGGTCAACGTCGGCGCCAGTTTCTCCGACGAAGACGGGCGCCATTTCATCGAGGGTGATGTCCGGGTCACCCGCGGTCCGGACGGGCAGCTCCAGGTGAGCCCGGAGAGCCTGCGCTGCTCCGGCGGTGACATGCATGCCGGCGACGAGGAGGGCACCTGCGTCCACCAGGCCGCAGTAGCCGGCGTGGTCCAGGAGCAGCTCGGGTCGAATGGTCATGCTGCGGTGGACCGGGCTGCGGCCCAGGAGGTCCTCGACGAGGTCGCCGCCGAGCACGCTGCCTCGATCGCTGCCCAGGAACAGGCCCGCGCCGAGCGGGCGGCCGAGCCTGCGGTGCGGTCGTATTCGGATGACATGGACGCCTTCCAGGAGGCGTACGACCAGGCCCGCGAGCGCAGGGCGGCAGGCGAGGCGCTGGTGCCGTACATGAGGGAGAATGCCACCGGAGGCCTCGGAGCGCGCGAAGGCGGGCGTGCCTTCGGTGTCGAGATCGAGTTCGACTACCCCTCGTCGATGTCGTACTCCGAGCGGCAGGCGGCCAATCAGCGGATCGGCCGTGAACTGCACGCAGCCGGCATCGCCCCAGACCCGCACATGCATGGATGGCACGCTTCACAGCGCGAGGGGTACACCGACGCCCCGAACGCCTGGCGGTTGGAGAGAGATGGCACCGTTGCCGGTGAGATCGTCTCGCCGATCCTGTACGACGAGCCGCAGACCTGGAACAACCTGGCGCAGGTGTGCGAGATCGTCCAGCGCAACGGAGGTGTCGCCAGTGCGCGAACCGGTGGTCACGTCCACGTCGCCGTCCCCGACTATGACCACACCGTCGCCAACCACAACCAGCTGATCAACACCGTGGCCGGGTACGAGGACGTCATCTACCGGGTCGCCCAGAATCCTGGAAGCGACCGGCATCGTGGCCTGGAGTGGTGCACCCCGAACAGCGAGCCGTCGAGGCCCTACACCTCGGTCTCGTCTGTCCAGGCCTACAACAACAGCCACCACATCGGGCTGAACTTCCAGTCCGTGAACGGGCGGGAAAGCGATCATGCCGAGTTTCGGATGTGGGATGGCTCGTTGGACCCCGGAACCATTCAGGCGCAGGTCAACGTGTCGCTCGGTTTGACGAACGCGGCTCTGCGAGAGGCGGGGAGCACACCTCCGCCGGCCCCGCAGCGTGTCGGACATCATCGCCGGGCCCGGGCCGTAGCCGGCCAGCGTGGTCCGCTGACCGGTGAGGCGTGGACCAACACCACGCGCTCGTTTCGCAGCATGGTGGACAGGATCTTCAGCCGGGAGGAAAACCGGGCGCAGCTCGCCTCACTGTTCGCCGGCACCCGCTGGCACGACGGGCGCTGAGCTCCAACGGCGCGAGGGGCACAGAAAAAAGGGGGGCCGGGGCACCGCGTATCGCGGTGCCCCGGCCCCCCTTCGTCCAGGGTCGTTGGGTTCACTTGCCGCTGGGCGAGAGCCACAGCGTCGGCGGAACGGACCGCGAGCGCTGGGGCTCACGGAGCGTACGGTGGCCGCACACCTCCTCGTCTGCCGCCTGGTCCTCGATGGTGAAGCCCCGGTATGCGACAAGGTGGGCCAGCCGGTCGTCCTTCGCACGCGCCGTCGCAGTGAACTGACGATCACCTGCGAGCACCGGCGCACCCTTGGAGTAGTCCACCATCATCAGCGTCCCCTCCGGCACCATCAGGATCGTCGCGATGGTGACGTCCGCTGCCCGAGCAGCCTTGCGGAACCAGAGCGGGTTGGACGCCCAGTACAAGTTCCCGTCCGTGTCGACGGCTACGGAGAGCGGGCTCACCGCCGTGCGCGCCAGCATGACCAGCTGCGGCCAACGCCGGTCGGTCCACGCCAGCGCGGCCCGGCCCACAGTGGCCTTCAAGACATCGAGGGTAGGCAGGATGACCCCGCCCGCCTGGTCGAGCGCCTGGTACAGGACCTCGGTGTCAGTGTCACCGGTCGGCCGCTGGAGGTCGAACTCCGCCCTGAGCGGCCACGCGTCGACGTCTCCGTTGTGCGTGCCGATCAGCTGACCCACCTGGAGCGGGCTGGAGTTGACCAGCGTGGTCCCGCCCTGGGTCTTCCAACGGGTGTGCCCCAGAGCGACGGGTGCCGCGTCGAGGGAGCTCCGGTATGCGGGCTTCCACACCTCGCGGAAGCGGCCCGGTCCCTTGATGATGCGCCAGCCGCCCGCCGTCACGTCGCGACGGTTGGTGACCGGTCGCCGGTCGAGCTTCTTGGTCGCGGAGGTGGCGAATGCCAGCCCCGCCGAGTCCTTACCCCGCTCTTCGGCCAACTGGCCAAGAGCAACGCACATGATGGTTGCGCGAGTGGGGTCACAGGTCTGGTTGCGGATAACTCCGAACAGACCGCACATGGTTGTTCCTTACTTCGCCTCGGGGCCCAGAAGGGGCCGAGGTGTACTGCTCAAGCCGTCAGGCCGCGCCGCGCGCGGCCTGACGGGTGTTTCATGATGGGGTTGTGCCATCCGCCGCCCGGACAGTGTCCGGGCGGCGGCGACGCGGGTTACCAGGAGTACTGGTTCCGGGATTCCGCCTTGACGAAGTCCCCGCCGGGGATCTCCTCGGAGTCGGTGAACCAACGCCGGGACGACTCGCCCGCGAGGTAGACGTACACCTCAACCGTGCTGCCGTCGGCAAGAGTGACGGTACGAACCTTGCGGTCGTACATGTTGCTGGGACGCCCCTCGCCCCGGTAGCCCTCAAGCTGGTCGAGACGACGGAGCACACCGGGCCACAGCGCGGCGTCCACGTCCATGACCTCGCCGACGACGATCCGGTCCTCACGCTCGACAGCGAAGGGGACACCACGGCCGAAGAGGGTATAGCCGTTCAGGATCGCCGGGCGCTCCTGAACTGTGGTGCCCTCAAGGATGCCGAAGTAGTTGCCCTGCCCGGCACGGAGCGTGCCGTAGACGAAAACGGGCTTCTGGTCAGTGGTGAACAAGTCGTCCGCCACCTTTCTGCTAATGCTCGCCGGTCGCGTTCTCCGGCGTCGATGACATAACTCTACAGCATCAATTCCAATTAAGCAACTACGGCATGCGGCAGTCCGGGGCGCCTCTTGCGCGCAGCTCCCGTGACTGTCGGGCCGCAGCGGAGACTTCAGTAGCGCACGAAAGATTTCAGTGGTCGTTGGACAGAGCGCAGTCGGACGCTCGGTCCGGCATATGGAGGAGGAGCAGGGCATGAGCAGCAGTCGTATCAGCTTGGAGGGCTACCACCACACCGTCGAGGCATGGACGGTAGGCCGCTTGCGGGCTGCTTTGGCAGGCGTGCCGGACGACACGATCGTGGCAGCGTCGATCCCAACGAGCCTGGCCCCGCGCCCCACTGACCCAGCCGGCGGGGAGGACTACGACTGGGTCATGACCGACATCGAAGAGCCGCCGTCAGCCGCACCTGAACCCATCACGCTGGTACTCGATCGGCCAACTGGACGGTACATCCACATCCACCGGATGGAAGAGGACGAAGAGTTGACGGACTGAGGAGCAGTTTGGTGCTGAAGCCTTCTGTGCGGCGGCTTCGCCGCAAGCCATCGCACAGAGGATTTCAGTGCCCAGGTCACAGCCGTGCCGACTGAAATCTTCTGTGCGGTCCGACAGTAACGCCGTCGAAGGGGCAGGGCGCCGGACACCGGCCCGTCGCGCCTGCCCGAGCACTCCCGGGGTGTCGGCGGAGGCGCCGGGTCCCATTCGGTGGTCCGGGTCGCTGAACTGGGTGCCCAAATTCCCGGACCACAGCACCCAACGCCCCGCCGTCTCGTCCAGTGCTTCAGCATCCGGGCCAGCCGGGACGATTCGTTGACCGTCCGCGCGATGGGCGCGAACCTGGCCTGTGGTGAGGGACAACTGCCGAGTCGGTGCACGGGAAACGGAAACCCCTGCTGAGGTTTCGAGCAAGCTGCTGAAGCGCCGAGCGGCACCCGACAGGAGGGCCTTGCCCGCTTGGCGGCATTCACGTACGCGTATTGCTTAAATAGATTTACTGCCGTACTGTTGAGGTGTCGGTGGGTGTGGTTGGCCCATCGTTCACACGCCACCTCGAAGGAGCCGCTCCGTGCGGCTCAGCCTCCTCCGTCCCCTCCCAGCGCGGCGGAGGCTCCGGGCCCGGGCGTGCCGTTGTCCGCCCGGGCCCGTCATCCGTCCAACAGCCCCTGTCACATGGAGTTGACCATGCCGTTCATCATGGGGACGCGCTCTCTCACCCAACTCGACCAAGCAGCGCGACGCGCGGCTGGCCAGCGGGTCGAAGGCCGTCACGCAGGCAGCCACGCCCGCGCCGTGCCGACAACTCCGTACGCCACCTTCGCCACGACCGACCGCGCACGGCGCATGCTGCGCCGCGTGCTCGGCCTGAGGCGTTGGGTTGCCATCGCCAGTGAGGCCGATCAGCTGCATTTCTTGGCCGAGGGAGCGATCGGTCAAGCCATCCGACTGCGGATATCGGACGGAGAATCTCGCCGCGAGTTCCTCGCCGCGTACGACAGGGACCAGCGCTTCACCCTCAGTCTCATCGCTCCGTGCTCACACTGCGCGGCGGATGTCCCCACGGTGTGCGTTCACAGTCTCGCCGACTACGGCGCCTGGCTGAACAACGCCCGGGATCTTGCCGAGTCCCCTCACTACCGCACGTCGCTCGCACACCGAGGCGACTGCCCGGTCCCGCATCAACTGCCCGGAACACGCCCGCGCAGGTAGCCAGGACCCGCATCCATTCCGCGGAACCGACCAGATCGAAGTAGTACCGATGCCCCCTCAGACTCCCCAGCCCGACGCGTCACCCCCGCAGGCCGAACTGCGTATCACCGTCGTGTCAGTCCCGACCCCTCGTCGGCTCACCGAGAAGGAACAGATCTTCCACGACGGTCTTACCGAACACCTGCTGTGGGCGCTGCCGGTGGCGATGCTCGAGCTGCATCGCAGGCCCGAATACGCGCTGGAGCAGCATCGAAAGTCGGCCGCCGAAGCTGTTGGCAGCCGCGGCGACGCCATCCAGTTCCCGGTAAAGAAGCACTCCGCGCAGGCCGGCCAGCAACTGGACATCGGCCTTGCCTACCTGGCGCTGATGTCGCCGGACGGCGTCACCAAGTTCGGGGTGCACGCATGCGCCGCACCCCACGACAACTGCCCGGCCGACGCCGGGGATTCCCACCAGCAGGAAAGCACGACATGAGCAACAACACGACCACCGGCAAACCCCGCGCGAACACCCAGAAGCCGCGCCGGCTCCTTACTCAGAACAGTCAGCTGCGTGCGGAAGGGATCTTCAATTTTCCGCTCCCCGCCTGGGCAGGTCGGTTCAAGGACGGATCGACTTATAACGCCTGTCCTGGGGCCGGGGCGTGCGCCAAGCTGTGTTATGCGCGAGTTGGCACGTACCGTTTTCCGAGCGTACTTGCCGCGCACGAGCGCAATATGTGGTTGACGATGCACGCCCTCGCCGACTGGGAAGCGCAAATGGCCGAGGAAATCCGCCATAAGCGATTTCGGGGCAAGTGGATCAGGCTTCACGATTCCGGAGATTTCCATTCGGATGAATATCTTGAGGCGTGGCTTCGCATTATGCGCGACGCGCCGGAAGATACCTGGTTCTATTGCTACACGAAATCCGTTTCAATGTTCCGCAGGCTGGTCGAGCCGAATCCGCCCAAGAATTTTCTGTGGTGCTACAGCTTGGGCGGAAAGGAAGACCATCTGCTCGACCTGGAGGTGGACCGTCACGCTGATGTGTTCCCCGGTGTCGCGGAAGTGGAGGCGGCGGGATACACCGATCAGACGGAGTCCGATCTGCTGTCCGTCCTGAGTGAGTCACCGAAGGTCGGCATTCCAGCCAATCGGATCCCGATGCTGCTCAAACGGCAGGGCGACGAGACCTTCAGCAGCTTGCAGAGGGCGCTGGACAAGAAGATCGCCGAGAAGCGAAAGCGCTCCGCCGCGGGCGGTCTCGACCTCGCTTCTTGACTCTCATTCGAAACTGTCGGCAACCGGTCCGCATTCGGTAGCGGCAATCTCCTGGGTGGGCCCGGGGAGCACGGGCTCCCCGGGCCCACCCGTACGCCGTTCCGCCCGGCCCCCGACGCGCACACCGCGAATTGCTTAATCGCATGTATCACTGTATGTTGTCAACCTGGTCTTTTCCTGCGTCCTTCCGTCCCACGCGGAAACACAGGAAGGGGCCGCTGGCCACGTACAACAGCATCACCCCGCCGGCGCTTCTCCGCGCTTCGCAGGAAACGATCAGGCCACGCTGGCCCTGGAGCAGACGATGATCCCCGCAAACTCAAACATCAAGCAGACCACCCGCGAGCAGATCGCCAAGCGCTACAAGGTGAGTGGCTCGACCGCCGCGTCCTGGCAGGCCGAGCCGGCCTTCCCGGGACCCGTCGACCAGGGCTGGGGCAGGACTCAGCTGTATGACGAGGCGGCTGTCGATGAGTGGGTCTGGGAGCACAGGCCGGAGGCCTGGGGCAAGGCCCATCCCAAGCAGATCGACAAGCTGTCGCTTCCTGCCGGCGACCCGAAGGACCTCATGACTCTCCAGCGGATCGGAGAGCTCGAAGGCCGCTTCCTCTCTCGCGAGGCCACGCCCGTGGCGACACTGGGCACCTACATCTCCCAGGGCATCCTCGCCCGGCCCGACCGGCGCGCCGGCGACGGGGATCAGCCTGTGGTCGAGCAGGACATGTGGTTCCGTGAGACGGCGTACGCCTACATCACCCGCCGGCGCAGCATCCGGCGGAAGACTCAGAAGGACGATGGTGGGCTGCGGGAGCCGAGCGCATTCCTGACGCAGTACTTCAAGAAGCACCCGGGCCTGCTCACCCTCGAGAAGATCGCCGAGCTCGACGGCAAGGAACACGGCCGCGAGCCGACCGCCATGACCACGCTCAAGAGCTATATCGCCCAGGGCAAGCTGGCGCGCCCCGACCGTAAGCCGCGGGACGGCAAGACACCCGCGGTCGACGAACGGATGTGGGAGCCGACGAGCGTCCTTCCCTTCCTGTGCCGACCGGGCAGCCGGCGCCGCACGGCACAGCCCACAGAGGGCCAGACTGCCTCCGTGAAGCCGAGCGCGTTCCTGACCCAGTACTTCGAGGAGAAGCCGGGCCTGCTCACCCTAAAGACGATCGCCGAGCTCGACGGCCGCGAACAAGGCCGCAAGCCGACGGCGGAGTCGACCCTGAAGGTCTACATCTCCCAGGGCAAACTGGCGCGCGCCGACCGGCTGCCCAACGACGGCAAGACGCCGCCGGTCGACGAGCCCATGTGGACGCCGGCAGCGGCCCTGCCGTTCCTCGCGACACCGCGCCAGGCCTCCCGGGGGAAGAGTACTGCTGCACCCGTCGAAGGAGAGTTGCGGGAGCCGAGCGCGGCCCTGCAGCGGTACTTCAAAAAGAAGCCGGGCCTGCTCTCCCTGGAGACGATCGCCGAGCTCGACGGCCGCGAACTAGGCCGCAAGCCGACAGCGCTGACCACGCTCAAGTCGTACATCTCCCAGGGCAGGCTGGCGCGCGCCGACCGGCTGCCCAACGACGGCAAGACGCCGCCGGTCGACGAGCCCATGTGGACGCCGGCAGCGGCCCTGCCGTATCTGCTGCGTCCTGTCGGCCGCAGTAGTGCTGCAGCTAAGAAGACAGCCACCGGCGGCGGCCTGCAGGATGCCGGCCAGTAGTTCCGCACCCCCGCCCCCACCTTCAAGGACATCCATGACAAGCAGCCGCATTGACCAAGCGGGAATCAGTGCCCGGTACGGCGTCGTGCCCAGGGACGCCGACGTCTGGACCCAGCTGGTCAACTTTCCGGCTGCGGATGACCATGGGCTGCGGGACGTCGCCCGGGTAGACGCCTGGGTACAGGCCATGCGGCCGCAGTACTGGCCGCCCAAGCCCGAGGCTGATGCTTCCAGCGCTCCAGGTTCTCCGGCTGCCAAGCCGGAGAAGGCTGCCGCCGCTGAACCTGCGGAGGCGCCTGCACCGGTCACCGAGACTCGGGCCGAGATGGCCAAGCGGTTTCGCGTGAGCCACAACACTGCGAGCCTGTGGACGAAGACCAAGGCGCGGCAAGACCCTGAGGGCAAGGTCCTGGCGAAGGCCTTCCCCGCTCCCGTGTCCGACAGGCGGTGGGACACGAAGGCCGTGGACACGTGGGTGCGCTCGTACAGGCGTCGAGTGTGGACGGCCTACTCCGGCAGCGAGCCCCAGTTCGTGAAACCCCTCCCCGAAGGGCATCCGCAGGACCTGCTGGATATCGGCGAATACGGTGTCATCCGCGGCAATGCACTGAGCGGGAAGCCCGCACTGCGGGGGACCATGCAAACATATTTGCTGCGCAACCAGATTGCGAAACCCGACCGCCTTCCGAAAGACCGGAAGCGCCCCGAGGTCTTCGAGCCCATGTGGTTCCGCGAGACGATCAACAGGGAGATCCGCCGGCGCCTCACGCGGGGAACGTCGGAAGCAGACGCAATCCCTCCGAAGGAATAGCAGACGGTTTCTGGCTTTTCGCGAGACATCCTTATGGTCAGCGGCGTCTTGACGGGCTGCACCCAAGATTCCAGCAGGCGTCCCTGGCCGGGGTGCGGAAATCTTGGGTCCGGTGGACGGCCAGGGCTGGAGTGAGGTACTCGAAATCGTCACCCCCGCTGACGTGTCACAGCCCAGGGCCCATGTCCGTCTCCGCAGGGTGAATTGCTGACGGACGCTGCTCATCGGCTTTCCTCCTGGGAGCGCCGGACCGCGGGTCCCGCGGCGCCCTGCCCAACGCGCCATGCCTCGAAGCGTTCGGTGCGGCACCAAGGGACGTACTGAACACTTGGGTTCATCCGTGTTGTCCAGCCAGATCCCGGGGGAATCCAACCGCAACGTATTGCTTAATTGTCTTCACGCATGTAGCTTTGGTGTTCTGGTGGAGTGCCTCGCACCCACCGCCATGGACATCGCCGAAGTCGCACCGACCGACAGGTTCCGGAGCCGGAGTATCGGGCTCCGGAACCTGTCAGGGCGCTAGGCCATCACCGAGGAGATCCGCGATGCAGACGGAATCCCGCCTGCCCGAAACCGAGGCGCTGGAGTTCCTGAAGCTCCTCGAAGGCGCCCCGTTCCTCGCGCCGTACACGGGCCAGGTCATCGACTGGCTCATCAGGGCCAGTTCACCGCCCCCGGAGGAACCCGACACGCCCTCCGCAGCCCGAGCTGTCGCCGCACTGCGGCGCTACGGCGACGGCCACGACCTGGGGGCCGAAGAAATCGCTCAGCGCATACGGGACGTAGCCCATGCAATGACCCTGGCACAGGCCGACCACTACGCGGCAGACCCGGGGACCCCATCCGCCTACAGCACCGGCCGCACCGTTCAGGGACGGGACCTTCGCCAGCTCTGCGTTGCCGTCGGCCGCGACAGGAGTCTGGCAGGCCCCGGGCGCACTGTCGTGATCGTCGACCGCGCCAACGATCCCAGCGTCTTCCGCCCGCTCAACGCCGTGGGACCCGCCAGATCCCGGCCCTCCCGCAAGGACGCCGAGAGCGCCGAGGCACTCGGTCGAGAGGTGCTGGCTGTACTGGCTCCGCACGTCCGCCTTGCCAACCGGCAAACGTTCGAGGGAAGCGGGGTCCTGGTCGAAGCGCGGCGTGATGCAGTTGAAGTCGCATGGTGGTCACCGGACATGACAGCAGAAGGCGGCCTCGACCTTCCCGACCCCTGGGTCGCGGGCGGGGTGCGTTCCCTGTGCGCCACACTCCTTCGCGGTGACGGCCGAGCGATCTCACAGAACGACAGAGCCCTTCTCGTCTCACGTTGAGCCGGAGCCGTCCTCCCGGGGCCGACCGGCCCCGCCCTCCTCACTCGTATCACCACCTCACGGAGCACCCCATGTCTTCTGCACAGCGCTTCCTCCTGGGCCTCGCCCTGGGCACGGCCGCCGCCGTCACCACCTGGATCCTCACCGGCGCCGACGAGCTTGCACTCGTGCTGGGCCTGACGGTCCTGTTCGTGGTGTGGCTGGGCAAGTTCATCCTCGACGACCTTCTCTGACCTCCCCTTCCCGCCTCACCTTGGACCGCACACCTTCATGACCACGCCCTTCCCTTCCGCCCGCGCCCACGAACGCCTCATCCAGCGGCTGGCCGACAGCGTCGGCGTCCCAGCAGCGGTCTCGTGGGCCCACGCGGCCGCCGTGGCCCACCACTGCGTCCGACACCGCCTGGTCTCCGTACCCGAACCCCCGAATTCACCCGACTCCGTGCGCCGCGTGCTCACGGAGCTGGCGTCCGCCCATCCCAGCCTGGCCGGCTTCCTCGACCCGCGGGCCGTGCCGTTGTGGACGGCACCTCTCCCTGCGGATTCCTGGGCGGCCCTCCACGGCTTCTGGGGCACCGGAAACCTCCTGGATGACGGGCCGCACCGCGTCGACGGCTACCGGCTCGGGGACGCCTACCAGGCGCTGTCGGCCGACGCACGCAAGTCACGGGCCTTGTGCCAGACGCCACCGTGGATTGCCGAGCTGCTCCTGGAACTCTCGCTGGAGCCGGCGACCGACGAGGTCGGACCACAGGAAGTCCGCATGATCGACCCGGCCTGCGGCACCGGCCACATCCTTCTCCAGGCCTTCCACGACGCGCGGGTCTATCGCCGCCGCGGCCGCACATCCGGGCCCTTCCTCAGCAGAGAGGCATCGATCGAGCGCGCTCTGCAGACCGTCACCGGAGCTGACTTGGACCCGTACGCCGCGCTGCTCGCCCGATACCGGCTGCTGGCCACCAGCGCCTCGATTCTTCACGTCCGCGTCGACCAGTTGCCGCGTACCTGGACTGCTCAGGTGGCCTGCGCGAACTCACTGCTGGACCGTAACGAGCCGCTGCTCGGGCGAGGCCGCTACCACGCGGTCGTCAGCAACCCGCCCTACATCACGGTGGCCGATGCCCAGCAGCGTGACCTGATCCGCAAGGCCTACCCGCGCGTGGCAGCAGGCAAGTTTCCGTTGGCCCTACCGTTCTGCGAGCTCATGTTCTCCCTGGCGACTCCCGGTGGCCACGTGGCTCAACTGACCTCCAACTCCTTCATGAAGAGGGAGTTCGGCCGCAAGTTCATCGAACAGTTCCTGCCCGAGTTCGATATGCGATGGGTGATCGATACGTCCGGTGCATACATCCCAGGCCACGGAACCCCGACCGTAATTTTGGTACATCGCGTACGCCCGCCGCAGGGCGACACGGTGATCACCGTCCGGGGAGTGAATGGTGAGCCGTCCATCCCAGAAGACCCGGCCCGGGGGAAGGTATGGACCGCCATCGCCGAGGCGGTACGCAGCCGGCTCGCCGAGGACCGGCTGAAGGACGCCCTCTCATCCATGACAGGTATTGCTTAATTGGATTGTGTCGCGTAACCTTCAATGGAAGTCGCCGCCGCCGGCAGCCCGCGGCTCCCGTCCCCCTCAGTCAGGTACCGGCCGAAGCCGAACGGAGCCCTGTTCCACGGCCACAGACTCGCTTCTGGTGGCGGCCCTGACGCCCGTTCCCTCTCCCAAGGAGTAGCTCGTGATCGACAACTCCGTTCCCGTCCCGCTCACCGAGTCCGACTGGCTGGACCGCACGGTGCAGGACCTCGAAGGTCGGCGGGGCGTGGTGCGCCGCGTCTACCAGGTCGACACCGTCCGGGTCGCGATACTCACCGCCGCCGAACAAGCCCCGGATCCCTGCCCGATCTGGGACATGCCCCTCGATCTCCTGGCCCGCGAGGGTCAGACGGCGGCCTTCCCCGTCTACCGGCAGCAGGTCAACGAATTTGGCCAACTCGAATTCCTCGTGCTGCACGGCGAAGCCTCCGAAGCAGAGATCAATCAGTACCGCTCGATGCGCGAGCGCCTGGCCCCTTACTCCCAAGCGCAGAGCAGCCTTCACTTCGCGCTGATCGAGCAGATTCAGGCTGGTGACCGGGTGGTCGACTACCTCCAGAACTGGCACGGGACGGTCCTCAATCCCGATCCGCTCCCCGCGATGTCCTTCCGCTACAAGATGACCGTCCGCCTCGACGAGGCGCATCGTGAGGAGAGGTGGCCCGACGGCATCGTCGACCTCTTCACGGTCACCCTTTACCCCACCCTCGGACTCCTGTGACTATCACCGAGAACCACTCCGCCTGCGGCGGGGCGCGCCGTACCCCACCACTCCGACACCCCGTCCCGGGACTCGCCGTGGCGGCAGCGGCCTCCGCCGGCCTCGGGATGACCGCTCAGGCGGCGATCGGCATAGCCGGGCCGCAGGGGCCCGCCATCGCCTTCGCGATCGACTCCATGGCCCGTATGACGACCTATTCGGCATACAGCATCGCGGTCCTCGCCACCGCATCGTTCTTCACCGTCGCGGCCGCGGAGAAAGCCGGAGTCGGGCGCGCCCGACTCCGCACAGCAGCAACAGCAGCCAGGAAGTGAAATGACCGACGTACCCACCACCCCGGACGCACCGTCGAAGCCCTCGGAGGCAGGCGCCGGATGGGCAGGCCGCGGATCCATACGCAAGGCCCTGGACGCCGGCGTCCACCCGGCGACCCGGCGCCCGCTCGCGGCCGGGAAGCGCTGCGGGAGCTGCGTTCACCTCCAGCTCAAGGTGCTCGCCGACCAGTCGAGGCACATGAAATGCGGCCTGCTGGCCGGCAAGGGCCGCCGCAACGGCGGTCCCGACCTCCGCAGCGAGACGCCGGCATGCCTCGACTTCAAGAGCAGCATCCTTCCCGCCGGTGCGGCGCCACAACCCCGTAAGGAGATTGCTTAATTGGAATTATTGTCGTAGCCTTGAAGGGTCGCTGGCTGTCCCAGCGGCCCTTCACGCTCCAGCATGACGAGGTTCCCCTGTGATTCCCCCAGTTGCCGCCCACGGCCGAGGTGCGTTCTCGCGCGCCACGCCGGCTCCTTCCGCGGCCTTCGCGCTCCCCACCGTCTCTTCGCGGTTCCTCGCTCCAACAGATGAGCGTTCGTCGGCCGAACTGATCCCGCTCCTGACCGGCACCCACAGCAGCGGCGGGCCTGAGACCGAGCATCACCGCTACACACGGGCCGACCTCCGCTCCGCGTCCTCGCTGGCGGACCGGATCACCACAGAAATCGAGTCTTCCCACGCTGACGCGCTGCGCAATGCCGGACTGATGGGCCTGGTGCCCATGGTGCTCGGCGAGGACATCGACACCTCGCGCTTGCCGCGCCCGCGCGGCGGCCTCAGGGACGAGATGATGATCGGGCGCGCCGAGATGGTCGCCGCTGTCCGGCAGTGGCGCAATCTCAAGGTCGCCTACGACATCGATCCCGACCTCTCGGAGAGCCTGGTCGACATGGAGATCGACACGGAGTTCCCCGGCGAGGTGCTCAGGCAACTCCCGCATCCCGACCCGCTGTTCATGCTGAGGAAACCAGCCGTGATCGTCGACGGCTCCGGCGCCCCCTCGGAGGTTCTGGGGTTCATCGTGGTCGGCCGCCCGGCCGTGCGCGGCGTGTGCAGCACGACCGAGATCACGGACGACAACCCCCTCTACCTGGTGAGCGCCCTGGTGCGCCCCGCGCATGGCCAACTCGGTTCGGTACTGCTGTTCGCCAGCGCGGCCGCCGGGACGACCACGGCCCGCAAGATGGTCGACGACAGCGTGAGCATGACCGAACTGGCCGAAGGCGGTCCCCGCTCCGCAGCCGTGGCCACACTCGACTACGTGCGGCGCCTGGCGGTGCTTGCCATCTCACACATGCTCTACCTGTGCAGCGACCGGCCCGATGTGATGCCGACGACGTCCGCTGCGGCACCGAATTCCGGACGCCGCGCGAGCAGCCGTCGCACGACGGTCTACCAGGTGGGCTGGAGAATGGGACCCGCCATCTCGGCGTTCAACCGGAAGGTCCAGCGACTGCGAGAGCACGCGGTCGCGCTCGGCGGCTCCGTGGTGCCCCACATCCGTCGCGCCCATCTGCACACCTTCCTTCACGGGCCGCGCAAGGCATGGCGGAAGGTCCGATGGGTTGCCCCCACGCTGGTCAACGCGGCGGCCTTCGGTGAGGACGCGCAAGGAGTGATCATCCCGGTCCTCTGACCCTCCGCCACCGAATCACCGCACCCCCGGCGGCGGAGACCTGGACGGACTCCGCCGCCCGCTGAGAAGGCTCCAGACCCAATGACCGCTTTCACCCGGGGCTCCGAACGCCGACCCACCCCCGATCTGGCGACACGTCGCCGCGACGTGATCGACAAACTCACCGACGCGGGCCTGCCGGAAGCGCAGGCCGCCGCGGAAGTGGACGCACTCTGCGAAGCCGCCCGGAAGTGCATCACCCAGGACCTGGCCCAGCAGATCGCCGCACTGCGTAAACGGCAGGAGGCGGCCAGGGACTGGATCACCCGTGACAGCCTTGGCCTTCAACTTCGCGGCATGGTGACGGCGCTGGCGACCGCTCTGGGCAACCGGCAGGACACCAAGGCGGCGCACGGATACGTGCTCGCCATGATCGCGGAAGGCCCACCCCAGCACGAGGATATTGCTTAATTGGCCCTACGCGCGTAGCTTTACCATTGACCACGCCCGCGCCGGGCACCTCATTACGGGGCAACCGCCCCAGGGCACGCCCACGGAGGACTTCGTCCCCGGCGGGCGCATGTCCCCAGCTCCCGGTCTCCGGCCGGCCCGCCCCTCTACCTGCATGGTCCTGGCGGACGAACTGCTCCCGCCGGGGCCGTGCGCGTTGCCCGGCCCGTCATCCGCCGGCCGGACAGCGCAGGACGTGCCGGCCAGCACCGGCGCCCGCCATCATCCCCAACAGGAGCCCCCTTCCATGACACCGACCACCTCCGCGAACGGCGCCGAGACCGCTGCCCTCATCTGTGAGATCGCCGTCGCCCTGGAGGCCGACGGCATCCTCACCCCCGGCAGCTTCGACGTCGTCGTGTCGCACCGCCGAACCCGGCACGCCTTGACGACGCGGCTGGACGGCCGGCACATTGTCCGCATCCTGCCGACGTCGACCGCCGTCGAGATCGTCCGGTTCGTCCGGCAGAACTCATCCCTCCTGGAGAGCAACGCCCGGCGGCTGGCCGAGCGAGCGCCACGGCATCCCGCCAAGCACCTGGCCGACGGCTGCAAGCTGACCTGGCTGGGCAGCGCCGTGCGACTGCACCTGGTCGACACTCCCGTGCAGGTTCATCTGCGGCTGCGGGCCGACGGGACCGGTCTGCTCGTCGCCTATCGCGGCGACGTCGCACGCCTCGGCGCGCAGCCGGTCATCGACTGGTACTGCCGGGCCGGCCTCGCCTGGCTGCAGGCCACGGCGCCGGCGCGCTGGTCCCGCCTTCGCACCCGTCGCCAGCTGCCGGCGCTCGCCGTGCGTGACGTCGGCAGCCGCTACGGGGGCGGCTACGAGGAGCACGCCCATCAACTGACCCTGCACTGGGCGGTCTTCCAGCTTCCCCCCGCCCTTTTGGAGTACACCCTGGTGCACGAGCTGGTACACGCAACGCGTCCAGGGGGCCGCTCCCACGGCCCGGGCTTCCGGGCCCGTCTGCTGCGCGCACTGCCTGACGCTCCGACTCGCCACCGCCAGTTCAAGGCGGCATTCCGGGTCCTGTGGATCGGCGACACAAGGTAATTGCTTAATTGGATAACAGAATGTAGAGTCGTGAAGCGAGGTTCAGGGCCGTGCTCGACATCCGCACAACCCCCGCCCTCGACCGAAGACTGCACACCACCGCGCCTCAACTCGCGCGCCCTCAACATTGAGACACAACATGCATCCCCAGCCCTCCGGCCGCCGGGACGAGTGGTTCCCTTCGTCGGTCACCCTTGAGGACCTCGGTCCGTACCCGGCTGACGTCCTCGGCTACCGGCACGACGGAATGATCCTTCCCCGCTTCACCGCAGACACAGCCCTCCGGATCGTCGACGACGCCCAGGCCGCCGCGCCGGACGCGCCCAGGATCCGGGTCACCGACGGAACCGTCGAAGTTCTCAGCCGCGGCCTCCCGCAGACGGTCCTCGAACGCTGCGCCCCCGACCCGGCCGGCCGGTACGCCTTCGGCCACGCCTCCTTGCCCTGGTGCGAGCACACCACCACGGACCCCGCAGGCTTCACCCGCGCCCTCGACGAGGCACAGGCCGGCGGGTACCCACCCGAAGCCCTCGACACATGGACGGTCGCCTTCGCCGACCACGGCCACCGCATGACCCTTCTCGCCGTCTTCCGCACTCCGCACGAGAACGCCGCCGCCTACGACGCGCTCTACAACGCCCTCTACGCCAGCGGCCTGTCCTCCTACGAGACCACGGCCGCACGCGCCGACGACGCCGAGATCGCCGCACGACGGCACTTCCACGGCGAGCGCGCGCACGTCGCGCCGGGCACCGTCGTCTGGCCGACAGTCGCCCCCGCCACGCGGATCCCCGCAGGCCCTCGCTGACACTGCGGTGCCCTCCGCCCGGGCCGCCACCCGCTTGAAACCCGAACCGCACGAAAGACAGCTCACCCATGGCACAGTCCGACCTGGCCGCCCGCCTCACGGCCGTTCTCAACCCCGTCCGCCAAACTGCTCCCGCCCCCTCGGACACCGACAGCGCCGACTGCGGCGATCTTGGATGCGCCCGGCACGCCGGGGTCAGCGACTTTCCGCACTTCCCCATCGCACGGCGCAGCGGTGCCGACCTGGGGGAATCGGTCGCCAACGCCTGGTACAGCAGCTGCGGCAGCAGCCGCATCGACATCCCGGTGGGCATCGTTGCGGCCCTCGCCCTGTGGCCCGCCAAGACCGAGGGCGCGGTCCACGCGCGTTCCCTCTCCAGCTACATCGCCGCCCAGCCCCCGCGCGTCCTGGTCAAGGGATACGCCGACGTGTACGCCGCGACCTGGATGCTGAGGCCCGATCTCATGGACGTTGCCGCGCCGATCTTCCGCTGGACGGAGGAAGACCTCGACCCGCAGGAACTACGCGGCGTCGCCGCTGTCACCCGTGCAGCACTGCGGGCGGGCGTACTGCACTACACCGGCGACAGGGACCCGCGCTTCCGCACCGACATCGACCTCATGTCGTGGACCATCACCAATGTGCGCCACCACAGTTCCCGTAAGGGCCTGGGCGAGTACCACACACCTCCGGAGATCACCGATCTGATGGCCAGGATGCTCTGGGGCGCCACGGACAACCCGCACGTCGCCAAGAACGGCGGGCACTCGTTCAACGAGCCGACAGCCGGGACCGGCGGCATGTTCCGCTCCATGGCGCAAGACATGCGCGATCGCGGACTCAACCCGCACGAGCACAAGTGGGTCATGCAGGAGCTCAACCCGATCGCAGCCGCAGGCGCAGCCGTCAACACGGTCGTCTGGGACCTGGGACCGAAAGCGGTCGTGGTCGTCGGCGACACACTGGCCGAGGGCGATCTGAGCCGGGAGGCCTACGCTCACCAGCGCGAGCTGTTCGCCCACCGCGACACGATCCGGAACGCCGCCGCCTTCGCCCTGGCCACGCGGCGCGCCTCCCGGATGCTCAATGCCTTGACTTCGGACCTCGCAGCATGAACAGCGACGCGAAGGACACCCGCTCCTCCGAGCGAACGCGTCCGAAGGATCCGACCTGGCTTCCCTCGGCGCGAGCCCGAAGGGCGTTTCTGCCCGACCCGCAGGATCAGGCACAGCGTCTGATCAGTTCCGTCACGGCGCTGTGGCCGTCCGGCTCGTCGCTGGAGGTTCCTCTGGGAACCACGGCGACGCTCGCGCTGCTCCCGCTCGCCGACCCCGCGAGCCCCGAGCTCGCGCATGACGTTGCCGCCCTGGAACCATCCGACCTGATGGTTGTGCTCCGGCACACATGGGCGCATCTGTGGCTGAGCCAGCCGTATCTGGTCGAACGGGCACAGCTGCTGTGGCGGTGGCTCGCCGATCCGCCGCCGCAGACCGCGGAAGCCGTGACCGAGCTGACACATCACCTGTTCCGGGGCGGCATCCTCGAGTTCGGAACCGACCCCGGGCGCTACCTGTCGACCGACCTGCTGGGCCGGCTGATGCAGCAGCTGAACAGCCGCGGGGAAAAGAGCCGCCGCGGCGCCTTCCACACGCCCGACGTCGTCACGGATCATATGGTCGAGTACCTCGCCGGCGATCTTGAGCCGGGAACGGTGATCGGTGAACCAGCTGCCGGTTCGGGCGCCATCTGGCGGGCGCAGGCCCGCCTGCTGCACGTTACGAGCCGGGATCCCGCCGTGTACCGGTGGATCGCCGCGGAGGTCGACCCGCTCGCGGCGGCCGTTCTGGGTGCGAACAGTCTGTTGTTCAGGCTGGGGCCGGATGTGCTGATCGCCTGTGCGGATGCGCTGGCCGGCGACAGCGGGCTGGCGCAGGCACAGCGCGAGCGCGACAGCGCGATGGCCCGCCGCGACGCGGTCCGGAACACCCCACCTGACTAGAATTGCTTAATTGATTTTATTCGCGTAGTATTAGGTATGCGTTCGGGGTTGTCGCCCCCACCCGTCACCCGACCATGCACTGCCGAGCACGTTCGTGAGCCCAGGAAGGCACTCCGATGACCGCCCAGCCCCACGCCGAAGCCCGCTCCATCATCGACCGGATCAAAAACCTCGGGGACGACAGCGCCCTCTACGCGATCCTCGACGCCGCCCACGAGCGGCTCACCCGGCGGCACCTCACACGGCTCGCCCGTCTGCTTGCACCCGTCATCGACGAGGTCCTGAAGAGGGAAGACGCACACGCCAGGCAACTCGTCATCCGAGCAGCCACGTTCACGCCGACCCGCCCCCAACCGCGCCCCGTCCGATACAGCGTCGACTCGCTGTATCTGCCCATCGCGACCCGGGGCGGCCGGGAGTGGCAGGAAAAGCTCACGGTGCCCACGCCCCTCACGCAGCAGGCGGACGGCATCCTCCAGCTCCTCACCAACAGCGCCCTCGGCGGCCTCCTGCCCGGCGAGGAGCTCTATCTCCAGCTCCCCTGAGTCTGTATCCCCCGCCCAGAGCCCACCCCGGCCAGTCCACCCAGACGCCCAGACGCCCAGACGCAGCGGCACACGCATGCGAACCAGCCGAAAGCAGAGCCCTCATGCAGGACTGCACGAACCGCGACCCTGCCGACGAGGCGACGCCTCGGCCCGCGATGGTCAGCAGAGCCAAGTACGACATGGTCTTCCGCGCCTGGAAGCGCGCCCAGGACAGCCGCAACCGGCTGGCAGCGGAGTTCGAGAAGCAGAACGCGGAAATCTACGAGCTCAAGCAGCAACTGGCCCGACAGCACAGCCAGGCCGGGACGGAAACAGAAGGCCATCCGCACTGACTTCGGCAAACCCCGGACGGCTGCCGCCTCTGCCTCGCCGCCGCCCCGCCTTCCCCCGGCTCTCACAGTCCACCCCCACGAACGGGCTCGTCGGCAGCACCGACCAGGCCCGTCACCCGCACCCACGTAGGACCACATGAGTTCCCGTCACACTCTCGTCTGCCTTCCGCCCCTTGATGACCCACAGCAATGGGCGGAAGCGATCGACGACGCTGTTCAGCCGTACCCCGACGACATCTACACCTGGAGCGCGTTCGAGCGGTACGACTCCCACCTCGTCACCCGCCCGGATGCGCAGCCCGTACCCGGCCCCCTTGTCCAGAGCCCCCGCGCACACCAGCTCTCACCTCTCCGGTGCAGCGGCAGCCGCAGGGACCTCCTGGACTTCGACACGATGCGCGCCGAGCGCGCCGGGCAGGCCTCCCGCCTCTACAGCGCGTGGGAGGCGGCCACCGCCACCATGCCCCCCGCCAACCCCCTCAGCTCCTTCCGGCATCGCCATCCCCAGGACTCCTACCGGGCGCGGCAGAACTTCCTCGCCCAACCTCAGCTCCAGGTCCTTTCCGACCTCGGCGTACCCGCCGCGCAGGACCGCCGCGGCATGGCGGCCGCTCTGGTCACGCTGGACCACGACGCGTTCGTCGAACGCGCCCGGCAGCGCGCCGTCCCGGGGGATCTGCTGCTGACGGACGACGGCGCCCTCCACATCAATCCGGCCTTCATCCGCCCCGACGCCGACGAAGACGCCGAGAGCGCCAGCGCACGCTACCTGGCCCTGGCAAACGGCTACCTCGACACGCTTCCCGCCGACTACCTGGTGTTCAGCCTCAACGTCCGGCTCGCCGGGTGAACACCGCCCGCCCGGCCCGTGCCGGGCGGGCCCGCCTTCATCCCGAACCGTCCACGCCCCGCAAGGACCACCCATGCGTGCCCGACCGACCCCTCCGTCTCCGGCCGCTCTCGCCGCCCTCGCCCCCAGGGGCGGGCTCTGCACGCGCTACGAGCGCGACGGCAGCCAGTGCCTCCGCCCGACCGAACGAAACGCCCGCTGGTGCGGCACGTGCGCAGGATTCCAGCGCCCACACCCCGCGAAGCCGGCCGCTGGACAGCAGGAACCGCGCACGCAGCGGCCGCTCACGCCGATCGTTCCCCTCACCGAGCCGCTGCCGCTGTCCTCGGACGAAGCCCACGACCCGCAACTGCACATCACCCGCTCTGCCATCGAGCAGTACCGCGCAAAGCACGGAAGTGACGCCCCGACAGCTGAGGCCGACATCCGCGCACTGCTGGAGAACCTCATCACCGCCGGCGTGCACCAGCGATTCGAGAACGGCACCTGGCGGCTGCTGGCCCCAGAGGCGTACGTCCTTCTGCTCTCCGCCGACGCCGCCTGCGTCATCAGCTACAGCACCCCGCACCGCGAGAGGACATACGCCCAGGTAAGAGCCGCGGTACCCAGCCGGAGCCGGAACCGCGGCCGTAGCCGGGAAAAGGGCTGGGTCCGCGCCCTGCAGGAAGACCTGCCCGTCCGCTTCACCAACCTGGTGCTGCGCCGCTTCGCCCGGGACGTTCTCGGGATCGAGTTCACACGCTCGACGGGCCAGAGCGTCATCGAGGCCGCGTACGCCCGAAGCCGGCAGGCACAGCCCGCGCACCCGTCACACGCCGCGGTACGGCGGCGGATGACGGACGCAGGTGGACTGAAGTGGCACCTCGTGTACGAACCCGGTGAGCGCCCGGCGGTCGTTCACCTCTCCTGGGCCCCCGGTTGTGGCCCCGAGCCCGCCCCGGAGCAGGAGGCGGCATGACGATCGAGAGGCGTCCCCTGGAGACCTGCCTGCCACGCTTCGCCCGGCACGGCTCCTACCCGCCGAAATGGGGTTGGCTGCCCAAGGTCCACGCCGCTGTCCGGCAGGAAGCTCAGGTCTTCTCGCGTCCCGACGCGACGGTGCTGCTGGCCGTGGGGTCCTCGATGGTGCCCGCGATGCGGTTCTGGGCGCTGGCGTTCGGCCTCATAGAGCCCGAGGACGAGGGCCGTGGGGCCGGATACGTGTCCACCGAGCGCGGCCGGTGGCTGCTCGACGACGACGGCGCCGACACCTGGCTCGAAGAGCCGGGGACGCTCTGGCTTCTGCACTGGTGGCTGCTGAGCGCGCGCCCCTGTCATGTCCCCACGTTCTGGCACCTGTTCGCGAACTGGGGGCTGAGCCGCTTCAGCCGGTCCGAGCTGCGGTCCGCCGTGCTGCGGGCGGCACAGCAAACCGGCTGGAAGGCTCCCAGCGACAACACCCTGGACCGCGACCTGACGGCACTGCTTGCCATGTACGCCCCGCCCAGCCCACCCGCGCCGGCGTCGCGGGCGAGCGTGGAGGAACTCCTGGCCAGCCCCTTCCGGCAACTGAACATCCTCGCGTTCGACGACACCCCGGCCGTCTCCGAATTCCGCGCGGCGGCAGTGCGGGGCCGGCGGATCGACCTGCAGCGCATCCGCCCCGACGGTGCACCGGCGGCCATCGTGGCCTACGCCTGCCTCGACTACGCCCAGGCGCAAGGGCATCAGGGCCCCGGGGCCATGTCCCTGGCAGCTCTCGCCTCGGACCCCGGAGGCCCGGGGCGCCTCCTGTTCGCCAGCGAGACCCTGCTGCGCCGGGCCATCGAGCGGACCGTCAGCAAGCACGGGAGCAGCCTGGCAATCATGGAGTCCGCGGACGGGCAGGCGCTGCTGTCGTTCGGTGAGGACCCGCGCGCACTCGCTGCGGACATCCTCACCGCCCACTACCGGTGATTGCTTAATTACTATTAAACATGTAGTGTTAGGATTACTGGTGCGGCCGATTTCTCGCCGCCCGCCCCTCGCTGTTCGCCGGACCACGAACCCCCGGAGCCCCCATGGAAACCGCCGACGCCATCACGGAGATGGACGCCGCCCGAAAGGTACTGACGGAGAAGGCTGACGGCGCTCTCGAAGCGTTCTGCGCCGTCCTCGCAGGCCTGTACCCCGACGCGAAGTACTTCCGCGTCGACACGAGGGGAGTCTTCGACGCAAACGGCCGCCCGGCGGAAGGCCCGTACCGACGGGGCGAGTCACGCTATCCCTCTCGCCTGATCTTCGACTGGCCACTGGACCGGCTGCCCAAGCGCGTGACCCGGCCGCACCTCGGAGAGCATGCGGACTCCCGGAAGCGGACCCTCAACGGGCTGCTGAGGCAGATAGAGCGTGCCGGTGTGGAGATCCCCTACGGCAGCGTCGGTCGATACTACGTCCGGCGGCTCGCCATCCGCTGACAGCCCTTCCCCGTTCCACAGAGCCCAGTTGGAGTCACCCCATGCGAGCCCCTTCGCTCTCCAATACCGCCATCGCCCATCTGCGCAAGGCATCCACTCGCCCAGACGGTCACCTGCCGACGAACGTCAGCAGGAAGCTGCTGAGACTGTTTCTCGAGAAGAAGTATGCGTACCGCGACGACGGCGACGGCTTCGTCCGCGAGGGCGAGGATGCCCTCAAGGACCTGACCGCCTCCGGGACGCCGTCCCAGCCGAGCATCATCACCCTCGCAGGCCGGCGAGCCGCCCTCACGGAGGGTCAGAACGCGGCCCTTAGCCGCGGAGTTGAATCCGATGGCCGACTGGCGCGGACCGTGCCCTGGCCCACCGCCCACGCGCTGGCCCGCCTGCTGCTCGTCGAGTTCCGCGACGAACGGGGCAAGCCATGCCCCGGCCACGGACTCCCGTACCGGACCGAACTCGGCAAGGATGTCACCGAGACTGCAATTGCTTAATCGCTATTGTCCTCAGCCGCCTCAACGACGAGTGCCCCTGGGATGCTGGGACGCACGAGCCCAACCCGGCGGAGTCCTCACACAGGCGTAGGGCGGCCCCGGCTCAAGCCGCCTTCGCCGCGAGGTCTCGAACCCGCCCGCCGGAGTCGTGCAGGCGGCGCCCGACCCTCACCGCACGATCTCTTACTCCGCTGGCCTCCCCCGGCGCACAACCACATTGATTGGCTCACCGTGCTCGACCCGCAGTCTCCCGAACCCACCCTCGACCCGCGGCTCGGGACGCTCGCCCCCGGCGCCCACGCCATGCCGGTTCCGCTCACCCGCCCCTACCGCCCCCACCCGGAAGCGATGAGCACACCGTCCGATCCGGAGGCGGAGCGGCTGTTGCGCCTCTTCTACGACCACTTGGTGGGACTCGGTCACGAAGTGGGCCGCTGGGAGGTGGTGACGCCTCACACTCGGCGTCCGCTCGCTGTTGACCTCCTCGACCTGACCGCCCGTCGGCTCATCGTCGGACGCGGCAACGCCCACCGCCCGGCAGTCCAGGAAGCCATCGGTGAACTCCTGGACATCAGCGACCTGTTCAACGACACGTTCGACAGATTCCTCCTTCTCCCCTGTGCGCCCGACTCCGACCTCAGCCCTTTGCTGCAGCGCCTTCGCATCACCACCATCTGGCCCGAGCTCGCAGGCTTCCGCGACGGCACCGGAGCCCTTGGGTGAATCCAACGACCGAGCGGACCCAGCCCGTGCCGCGCCCCAGGCTCATGTCCGAACTCCACACGCTCCTGGCAAGCGGCGTCCTCACGGACCGGGCCGGGGCCCCACTGGGAACTCCGTGCCGCTGCAACGGCCTGGTCGACGGCTACACCTGCCCTCTGTCCCTCAGATGCCCCAGCTGCGCCGAGCCCGCGGGCCGGCCGTGCCGCAGGCCCAGCGGCCACCAGGCCGCCGAGACGCATGTCCCCCGCCTGCGGGCCGCCGGCTCGCTGGACCAGGCCCGCGAGCGCGACGGCGATCCCACGCTGCCCGCGCCGTGGCCCGACCACGACCCCACCGACCAGATCCTCCCGAAAGACCGCACGTGACCACCACCGCACCAGAAACCGCGCCGCCCTTCGATTTCTTCCTGGGCGCTCACCACCCGGGATGGCTGGAGACCGCCGATGTTCCGCTGTGCGTCTCCCACGCCCGTCTCTCGGGCCGACGGTCCCTGCCCCGTGCCCGGCACGGCTGGTTCCTCGACAGCGGCGGATTCAGCGAACTTTCGCTCCACGGCGGATGGCGCCAGTCCGCCCGCGACTACGCCGCCGCGGTGCGCCGGTACCACGACGAGGTGGGTCAACTCCGCGCAGCAGCCCAGCAGGACTGGATGTGCGAATGGGAGGTCCTCCGCAAGACGGGCAAGACACTCAAGGAACATCTCGCGCTGACCGTGGCGAACTTCGTCGAGCTGAGGTCGATCGCCCCCGACCTGCCGATCATCCCCGTAATCCAGGGGTGGACCTATCCCAGCTACTTCCAGTGCATCGACATGTTCGAGAAGGCGGGCGTGGACCTCACGCAAGAACCGCTGGTCGGTGTGGGCAGTATCTGCCGGCGTCCGAGCCTGCACCTTCCGACGATGCTGCTGGCGGACCTCGCGCAGGCCGGCATCCGGATTCACGCCTTCGGCTTCAAGAAGGCGGGCCTGAGAATCGCGCACAAGAGCGTGGTCTCGGCCGACAGCCTGGCCTGGTCCTACGGAGGCCGCCACGAGCCGGGGTGCAGCGACACCCACCAGCACGAGAACAACTGCATGCGGCACGCACTGTGGTGGCGGCGGGACCTGCTCGACCACATCGCCGACGACCAGCGGCGGCAGCGATGACGGGCCCCATCATGCCGACCGCGGCCGACCGGAGCGCCATGCAGACGGGCGACTCCCGCGGCTTCACCCAACGCTGGCGGTACGGCACGCCCACATGGCGACATGTCTCCGAGGGCGGGTTCCGTGCCGAGCGGTATGAGGTGACCGAGATCGATGAGGCGGACGCGAAGGCGTTCGTCCAACGCCATCACTACCTGTCCGGATGGCCTGTCGTTTTGCACCGTCTTGGCCTCCTGGACCGGGAAGCCGAGCTCCACGACGACGACATCGCCGTCGACGGCTCACCGCTGGTCGGCGTCCTGGTGCTCGCCGTCCCGATGAACATGCGCGTGCTCACCAACTCCCTCCCGCACCTGGAGCCGCTGCGCGAGAGCGCCGAGATCGCGCGCCTGGTCCTGACGGAGGCCGTCCCCAGCAACGGGGAGAGCTTCTTCACCGCCGCCGCGTTGCGT
Organism: Streptomyces sp. NPDC102441; assembly: GCF_044765585.1. Lineage (NCBI taxonomy): Bacteria > Bacillati > Actinomycetota > Actinomycetes > Kitasatosporales > Streptomycetaceae > Streptomyces > Streptomyces sp. NPDC102441. Next base: position 254,480 of record NZ_JBIWKH010000010.1, on the reverse strand, counting down.
CGCGTTGCCGCCGGCGGGCTGAAGGGCGCCGTAATGTTCAGTGATCCGGTTCCTCGCTGGCGCCTGACCGAAAACGGAAAAATCATCCAAACACGGGGCCATTTGGGCATCGTGTATCAGTCGTTGTCCGCCGTGTACACGGGCAGAGGCACCGCGCGCACGCTCACCGTCCTGCCCGACGGGACCACGTTGACAGCGCGCGCCCGCTCGAAGCTGCTGCGCCAGGAATCCGGGGCACTCGGTGTCGCCCGCCGTCTCGAACGGTTGGGCGCACCGCCCCGGCCTGCCGGTCAGCCGCTCGGCGTGTGGCTGGACCAGAGTCTCGCGCAGATCGGTGCCGAGCGTCTGCCACACCCCGGAAATCATCGTTACATCCTCCGGGTGGGCCGCACGCGGGCCGAACGGACGCGGACCGTCATCGGGCTCAAGCCGCAGCCTTACCCCAAGAACGTCCCTGCCTGACCGGGCACCCGCCACCTCGCACATGGTCATCCTGACCAGCCCAGGAGCATCCTTATGAACGTCAGTCCGCTGAACGCCGAGCAGCGTGGCCGGATCGCCGACCTGATCGGCGCCGCGAAGCCCGCACAGGACAGGCTGGTTGAAGTACTCGCCGTTTCTGTCCGTGACTGCGCTCAGCACGATCACGCCTCACAGCCGGAGGACTGGTACTGCCAGAACCTTCGCTCCTTCTGCGGAGAGCGCATGGGGCCCGTACTGCGCCGGCTGCTGGAGGCGGAGGCCGAGGTGGAGCGTCTGACCGCCGAGGTCGGCGAGCTACGCCGAGGCGCCACCCACGCGGTGGGGGCCGCCGTTCGCAGCGTGCATCAGCGGGGACACGACATCGCGTTGCCGTGGGAGATCATGGAGTTCCTCACCGGCGGCGCCGAGGCCGCCGCGGCCGCTTCCCCACGCGCATTGCCTCGTGACAACTTCGAGGCCGTCATCTCCTCCCCCGGCGGCCCCCCTCCCGTCGTAGCCGAAGAGCTCCGCTGCAAGCGGTGCGGCGGCATCACGACGCAGGCCGGGTTCGACGGGCAGGGGTGGACGCTGGACCGCCTCGACCGCATGGCCGACCGGCACGAATGCCTTCCCCGGGTGAGCGCCGACGACACGGCGCGCCCGCAGGTCCTGGCCCCGGACGAGTCCCAAGGGAGTTCGGCAGAGGGGCCGTGGGGCCGGTGAGGACCTTCACCGCAGGCCGGAGCAGGGACCAGGCAGCCCGGCCGGACGCACATCCGTACACCTCTCCCCCGCCGAAGGAAATGGAGTAACCCCATGGGGCTCTCTCTACGAGCCGGACGCTCGACCGGCCCACTTCCCAGCGACCCGTGGCCGCAGTGGTCGTACGGCGGACGCGTGCAGGCTGTCCGGACCGCTCCTGCCTGCCGCCCGCCGGGCTAGCGCTTGTAGGCCCACGCGTGTCCGGTCTGGCGGTACTCCTCCACAGGCAGTGGCGCTACACCGGGGCGCATGCGGCTCGTGTACAGGAGTCCCTCAAGGTGGTCGATCTCGTGCTGGATCAGCCGGGCGAGGCCCCGTTCGTAGACGGCGGTGACGGTGCTGCCGTCCAGCACCGTGGCCTCCACCGTCACGGTCAGCGGGCGCGGCACCAGGCCGCGCACGTCGAAGAAACTCAGACAGCCCTCGTACTGCTCGTCCGACTCCGGTCCGCGGGCGATGATCCGGGGGTTCAGCAGCACGATGGCCGGGGCGTCCGGGGTGGGTGGCTGGACGACGGCAGCGGCGCGGCCGATGCCGATTTGAGGGGCTGCGATGCCCATGCCCTTGGCAAAGGGATGAACCTGGGAGATCTGCTCCATCGCGGCGAAGAGCCGGTTGATGGCGTCCTCGGACGCCTCGCGTTCGGCAGGCAGCTCGAAGGCACAGGCCGGCTCATTGAGGATCGGGGCTCCGCACTGGACCACCCCCAGGTCCCGCATCCGCTCACTTGGCTGCACCTCAGTCACCCGAACTCCCCGTTGTCGCTGCCCAGTTCATGGGCGCTCGGACGCGCCATTCGAGACGATATCGGGTGTACAGGGTCGGGGTGGAGGCCGACCAGAGAAAGCGGCGCGTTCCGTCCGCCTCGCCCCGCACTCCGCAGCAGGGGCGACCCTCTGCGGTCCTGGAGGTCTCGGTGCCGCTCGGTGCCCCACACCACCGGGGCCAGGGAACCGCAGGTACGACTCCGCGCTCTCCCCGTCGCCGGGTCAGCGGAGGAGGCGCTTCGCGAGATCCGCCGGACGCTCCCCCTTGCTGCGCGCCGAGGGCTGAGCGTCCCGGTCCGGCCTTCCGCGCGCCGTGGCGGAGAACCCCACGGGGCCGGCCCATCCGGCGAGTATTGCTTAATTGGCTTTCTTGTCGTAGAGTTGTGTCAACGGCAGGCGAGAAGCGGCCGTTCGCACGGGCCGTACCCGGTACCCCCCCATCGGGTACGGCCCGTCCAACCACACAGCGCTGTAGCTCAGTTGGTAGAGCGCGGATCTTATAAGTCCTGGGTCGCTGGGTTCGAGTCCCGCCAGCGCTACGTACGACCCACCCACCTCCCATGCGATCCGTGAATCGTCGGACCGCCCGTTCACGCCCCGGAGGCGCACCACTCATGCAAATCCCCTACGTCGTGCGGGATGCCGCCACCGGCGGTCTCCTGCACGGCGTCTTCTCGTCCAGTGAAGCGGTTAAGTTCGAAGGGGTTCTGAAGGACCCTGACGGCCTGGAGCTGACTCCGTACCTCTACTGGGCCCCCCAGGAGCAGAGGTGGTTTCTGGCGCACAACAACTGCACGCCCGCACAGCTCGTATACGAGGCCATGGACCCCGAGGCCGCGCGCGCCTGGCTGGCCGAACACGAGCACCCCGACGCCGTACGGAAGCACTTCGGATAGTGCTCCCGAAGCAGGCCCGCGCGGCCTCCGCCACCGAGCAGTCGCGCGCCGCCAAGTACCGCCGGATCCGGCACCCCGACAACCGCGCCCCCGAGACTCGCACGAGTCCCCTCGGCAGCCATCACATCTGCTGGTGCGGCCAGCCGTTCAGGCACTCATGGCCCGGCGCCGAAGAAGGCTTGGCCCACCCGCGCCCCTCATGATCACCTTCTGGAGAACGCCGTGCTGCGCTTCCGCTTCCGACCCCGTCACGATGGTGAGGACTTCGACGACTATGAGCAGGCCTACATGGGCGCCTGGAGGAGCTTCTGCTCCCGGCGCGGAATCACCCCCTTCCCGAAGTTCGCCACCGGCGACGCGTACCTGGACACCCGGAACGCGTCGCGCGAGTACGCCGAGCGCCCCTGAGCAGGATCATTCCGCTGCCGCTCCCCGCACGGATGGGGCGGTTGCGCCCTGGGCGGTACCGGCTCCTGGCCGTGAAGTACTGGCGAATGAACCCGGCCCGGCTGTGGGGGCTCGGGCACGTATGGGACGAGATGCGAGCCGACTGGCGAGGCCCGGCCGCCTGATGCCTCCGCGTGAAACCCGCCGATTCGAGGAGATGAGAGCGGCGTGACGATGAGCCGCGCCGACCGGCGCACGAACGGGAGCGTGGAGTTTCTCCACGTGACGGCGGAGGCCGTTGCCCTCCGTGATCTGCGCTGGTTCTGCGACCACTGGTCGCGCGAGTCGAGCTACAGCAGGTGGCGTCGCCTGCCGCCGACGAGCCTGCTCGTCCTGGGGAACGGGAAGATCCACCCGGGACTCTTCACTGTCAGCGGCGGTGAGCGGGGCCACTTCGGCTACCGGGACGGGCGGCGCTTCGTCCGGTGCCACGGTGTAATCATCCCGGTGCCGGCCCACGCCGACGACACCCCGACCCGGTACGCCTTCGAATACTGGGAGCACGAACCCATGGAGGACGAACCGCCCGTGGCCGACGTGGAGAGCATGCGTTTCCCGCTCCCGGGAGAACCTGCACCGCTGCCGCGCACTTGACCCTATGGATATTGCGTAATTGGCTTTATTTGCGTAAGGTTGGGGTGTCGCCCAGGGTACGAGCCCGCCCCCGTCCGGAAGGCCCCCAGATGACCGTCTCCACACCAGCGAGCACCACGGACTTCGACCTCCCCCGCCCCGGGACGCACCTGGTGGCCTTCCGGATCACCAATGTCGGTTCGGCGCGGCACACCGAGGAGCTGGACCTGACCGTCGGCAAGACGGAAGAGACGGGCACCTTCCCCATGAACGCCCCGCACGGCCCGCTTGCCGTCACCGCTGTCGCCGCACTGTTCGGGGCCAACGCGTCAGGGACCTCGACCGTCCTCGGCGCGCTGGCGAACATGCGTGAGGCCGTACTGACCTCCTACACCCGCCAGACGGCCCCCGTCTCACCGGCTCACCGGCCCTTCGCCCTGAGTCCGGACAACGCCGCGGAGCCCAGCACGTACGAGATCGAGCTCGTCCGCGACGGCGAACAGTGGACGTACGGCTTCGCCGTCAGCGCCCGGGGCGTCGAGCGGGAGTGGCTGCACAGCGTCACAGCTGCCGACGGACTGCGGACCTGGATCGACCGGGATGCCGCGCGGACCGACCGCAGCGGCTGCGCCTACCGGTGGCACGGCCTCACGCCGGACACTGGGCGGCTGGAACACCTCGGCAGCGACCGCACCCTGACTCTATCCCTGGGCGGGCTGCTCCAGGTCGGCCCCTTCCGGACGGTCTATGACTTCTTCCGCACCGAGCTGCTGCTCATCGCCCCCCGCGATGCACAGCAGCAGGGGCGGGCCCGGGCCCGGCTCGCGGAGTCGGCCGAACTGCGCGGCCGGATCGGCCCGTTGCTCACCGCTGCCGACCTCGGCGTCAACGCCGTGGAGATAGACCCGGCCGACGGCGAGATGAAGCTCGCCCACACCGCCGCCGGAGGCCGATCGGTACTGCTGGACTGGGCGATGGAGTCCTCCGGCACCCGCGCCCTGGTGCTCGTCCTTGAACGCGTCCTGTGGGCACTGGAGCACGGCAGCGTCATCCTCATCGACGGCCTCGGAAGCCCGCTCCACCCCCTGCTCACCGCCGAGATCACTACGCTCTTTGTCGCCTCGTGGTCCAACCTCCGGCACGCGCAGCTGCTGTGCACATCCCACGCGGTCGCCCTTCTCGGCGGTGCACGGCACGGTCAGAGCCTGGAGCCCCACCAGGTGTGGCTCGCCGAGCGGGGCCGGGACGGCTCGACCGAGGTCTACCCCCTCACCGACGCGAAGCCGGGCAGCAACGAGGACCTCGCCGACAGTTACCTCGCCGGGGCCTTCGGCGGCGTCCCCGGCATCAGCGAGGGCCGAGTCGGGCGCGCACTCCTCGCCGCCGGGTCCGCCACCCGGGGCTGAGACGCTGCGGCCGGGTCCCACCACGCCGCAGGCCGCTGAAAGTTCGAGCGCCGGCGAGTGCGCCGTGGCAGACTTTCGACAGCCGGACGGTGCGCCACGCACCCCCATCAAGGAGAGACCGTGAACCGCCCTTCCCCTCGCGGCGAGCACACCGGGGCGGGACACCTGCCTGCCGCGACAGTCAAGAGCGAGCCACCGTGCGAGCTGAGCGCTCGGGCCTTCCCCCTTGAGTCCGGAGTAGAGCGCGAGCACCGGAAACGTCCCTGCACGACGTGCCCCCTGGCTGACCGGCACCGGCCTGACCGAATTCAGCGACGAGGACATGGACGTGCTCCGGCGGCCAACGGGCGCCCCGGAGCCGAGGCGCCCGTGGACGCACCCATCGTCACCTGCCACCGCGACCGGCCCGGCACAGAGCACGCCATGCGGTGGTGCGCCGGATTCCTCGCCGAGGACGGCGAGGAGCACCTCGGTATCCGTCTCGCGCTCGCCTTCCAGGCGTTGCCACCGCAAGCCGTTCATCAGCCCGCCGGCTGGCCGGAGCTGTATCCGGACCTCGACGCCCTCGTGGCGGCCCGGGCCGAACAACTCGGCCTGCCGGAGCTGCCGGAGCCCTGCGAGGAGCGCGCCGGCGAATCCCCAACCACCATGCCGACGGCCCTCAATGCGGTCGGCTCATCTGTTCCCGGAGGTACACACCATGACAACCAGTGAGCCCGGAGAGCTCCGCATCAAGGAGCTCGAAGCGACTCTGGCTGAAGTCCTGACCCACATCCGGCCGCAGGGACACCGGAGCTGGGAGCTCAACACCTGCCTCGTGACCAACGAGCAGGTCACCCGGTGGGCGAAGGTCGCTGGACTCACCCCGCGGTGGGAAGCGGCCGACCAAGCGCCCTCGGCAGCAAGCGGGCGGACCCCAGGCTAGGACTTAACAGCCCGCTGGATTCTCACACTGGTCGGGGCAAGGGTGATCGAACCCCGCGAGCGGCTGGGGTCTGCAACAGAACCCCGCAGTGTATTGCTTAATTGTATTTACTTCTGTAGGCTGTATGTTATCAGCCCGTCCCGAGCCGGAGCGCGACAGTCGCTCTCTGCGCGCCAACTGCCCACCGATAGCGGAGAATCCCTTTGACCACGTCGATCGACACTGCCGTCCACTTCCACCCCTCGGGCACCTCTGGCAGCCTCTGCAACAGGCACAACCGGCAGATCCTCGCCGTCAATACGTGCCAGGTGGCCCGGTTCCAGGGCTACGACAACACTCTCAGCGACGAGGAGATCCTCGCGTGCATCAGGGTGGTGAAGGGCGGCCAGTACCGCTACAGGCCGCAGCCCGCCACCTACGAGGCGGTTCGGTCCGGGCTCAAGGCTCCTCTCACAACAGCCGACCGGGCAGATGACATCAAGGCGCGCGTGTTCGCTTCGGTCGATCAGGGCCATCCCGTCCTGGTCTCGGATGACGACGGCAATGAGTTCTACCTCGTCGCCATCCCGGCCACTCCCTGATACAGGCCAACCCCCGGAGCGGCTGCGGGAGAGGCGGCGCAGACGCGCGGCCGACCCCCGCAGCCGTTCACGGAACCGGATCACTCACACATCAGGAGTCACCATCTCCAGTCAGTCCTCCGGCACCCCGTTCGACGCTCTCCCCACCGCCACTTAGACCGAATCCGGCCACATCTCCGGGTGCGGCGCTGATGCAGGGCGGATGGGCCTGTCGAGCGGATCCCATGCTTTGGCATGATCCCTACTGCAGCCACAACCAAGCCCTCATCAACGGAGTTTGCAATGAAGACCGCCCCTCTGGCCGGCACGTGCGCCGCGGCGCTCCTGGCCCTCGTCCTCACCGGATGCAGCCAGGACGATGCGCCGGCGTCCGCAGGCCCCGCCGGGTCCTCGCGGCCGGCCACGGCCAGCCCAGCGGAACTGCCCGGCGGGATCGCGCCCCTCGGCACCGAGCAGCAGCTCGCCGGCGGCGCGTGGAAGGCGCGCGTACGTCCGCTGCAGGCGGCGACCTCTTCGGGCGGAAGCTCCGTGCCCTCCGGCTGGTCCGCCGCTCGCGTGCGGGTGGACATGACCAACACCGGCACCGACATCGCGCTGCTGCCCGAGACCGAGGTGACCGTACGCGTTGGCGAGCTCGGGCTCGGAACAGTGCCGTTCACCGACAAGGCCCTGTCCGGCTTCCCCGAGCCGGACGCCGGCACCAAGGTCAAGCCGGGCGCCACGTTCACCGCCGACCTGGGGGTAAACGTTCCGCCGCGCAGCGCAGGCCAGCGGGCCACCGTCACACTCGAGGCGACCCAGGCCGGCCTGGCCGAGGCAGACACCGTGTTCTTCGAGGGGCCCCTGTCCGGCTCCCGGGCCGGCACCACGCCGGCGCCCGCGGCCACCGCGGCCACCGGCTCGGCGATCGAGCTCGGCCAGTGGTCGCCGGACGGTGTCAGGGTCTCCCCGCTGCTGCTGGCCGCGGACAAGGGCGGCCGGCGCGAGGGCACTGTCGAGCTGTCGGTACGTAACGCTGACGACGAGCCCCGCTCGGGCATGGGAGTGACGCTGCGGGTCCTGGTCGGCGCCGACCTCACCACTGCGGACACCGCGTCCGCCGGACTCGGCTACCGGGATGCGCCCATCGCACCGCGCCGCACGGCCACGGGCACCGTCCGCGTTTCGGTGCCCTCCCGTGCCGTTCCCGGCCCCGTGACGGTCGAGGCGGAGCAGCGGGGCGGCGAGCGCCTCACCTTCGAAGGGAACCTGAAGTGATCACCGCATCGCAGCGCACGGCCGTGGAGCCTCACCCGACCGAGCGGTCGCACGGCGAGGGTGTCCACCCGGAAGCTTCCGGTGCACCCCAGGCCGTCGGCGATCACTGGAGTGTGAACTCCGCACTGCTGGCGCGCGTCCAGGCCTCAGCCCAGATCACCGTCAATGTCGACCCGACGAAGTGGACGCAGGCGTCGGGCACGAAGCCCTCCGAGTCCGCGGTGCGCGCGGATATGGTCGGTGTGGTTCGGCGGGCGCTGGAAAGCGACGTCGTCCTGACGAAGTCGGGTGCCAGCATCGCGGTGAAGCCAGTCAGACTCCTCGACAGCGCCCCGGAAGTCACGAAGTCGGTGAACGCCGATCTGTTCCAGCGGATACGGGTGTACCCATTTCCCGGCCACGGGTTCGCTCACGACACCCTCCAGCGGCAGATCTCCGCAGGCAAGACGACCGCGTTGAGCTGCGGGCGCGGAGGACGACTCGTCCAGGCCATCGGCAGGGCCGGCACCGTCGACTTCCCCCCTGCCCCAGCCATCTACACCGACCGGCACGGCCGGCTGACCCTGCAGGCACCCCCGTTCGCCGGGCTTCCTCCGGACGGCGCCTGGTTCTACGCGCCCGCCGAGGTCGCGGCCCTGCTCCTGTTTCCGCAACTGGCCGTCATCCTCGAAGGCGCTGACACCAGCGTCATGAGCGGGCTGCGCCAGCTCATCTCCTGAGCCGTGTGGTTCATGCCGTGACGCCGCCCGCGGCGCAGCTTGGCGCCTGGCCTTGAACCAACGAGGAGGCCGAAGTCCCGATATCCCGTTTCAGCATTGGCGGTTGCGCGTTCTCACCATCGGCTGAGTGCGTAGCGCGGGCAGCGGCGGGACGTCAGGGGCGGAGGGCGTGCACGCCTTCGTCGTTCGCGAAGAACAGCAGCCCGTCGGCGGCGAGCGGCGGCGGGCCCGAGGTGCCCTCTCCCGCGCTAACTCGCCAGCGCGCCTTGCCGGTACGGGCGTCATAGCAGTACCAGTCCTCCAAGTAGCAGACGAACAGGCGCTTCCCAGGGGACACGTCCGCCGCGTAGGAGGAGTCGGGGCGCTCACTTCGCCAGCGTTCACGCCCGGTGCGCGCGGCATACGCGCGCAGCGTCGTGCGACCCTCGTCGAAGCCGGTGTCCTCGCTCCAGCTCAGATACGCACAGTCCGTGTCGGCGGAGATGGTGGGGCTTTCGTTGAGGGTGGTCGAGAAGGCAGGCGCGGTCCAGCGGCGCTTGCCCGACGTGGCGTCGAAGGCCTGCAACTGCTGTTCGTCCCCCCTGTCTCGGCCGGGCGCGCTGACATAGACGGCGTCGCCGTGCGCCACCGGCACCGAGGCGTGCGCCGCCGGTGCGGTCCAGCGGACGCCGCCGGTGCGCGGGTCGTACGCCACCAGCTTCGAGCCGATGCCGACGTTGCCGTTACGCCCGAAGAGCAGCCCCGCGGTGAAGGTGTCCAGGGTGCACCGGGCCCCCGGCTTCTCCGGCGGCGCCGACCAGCGGACGACGCCGGTGCGCGGGTCGAGCGCGGTCAGTCCCTCATCCGGCGGGTTGACGTACGCGAGGCCGTCGCGCACCTCCAGGAGCGAGGCCTCGGTGTGCCACAGCAGGTCCCCGTTCTGCGTGTCGAGTGCGTACAGGACACTGGGCGGCGGGTCAGGATCATCGTCGTAGGTGAACGGCAGAAAGCTGACCAGGGCGGCGGAGCCGCTGGTCCACACGGCCCCCGCGCTGGGCTTTCTCAGGCTGCGTCCCGGGGCCCGGCGCCAAATCTGCTCACCGTCTGCGGTGCGCAGCGCCTGCACGGCGCCGCCGTCCGTGGCGACGAACACGGCATCCGACGTCACGGCGGGTGCGCCGGGCAGGGCGCCGGCCAACGGCGCGCGCCAGCGCTTGCGCCCGGTTGCCGCGTCGATCGCGTACAACCCGTCCTTCTTCGACCTGATGTAGAGCACGCCGCCGTGATGCACCGGTGCGCCGTCGGGGACCTTGCCGATGCCGTCCTCGTCCAGCAGAGCGACGGTCCACACTGGCTTGCGAGCCCGCGGCTTGGCCTCCTGAGGTGAACCGTCGAGGGCGCCGCACGCGGAGGTAGTAAGGGCGAGCCCGCCCACCGCGCCGGTTACCAATTTCAGGGCCTGGCGGCGGCCGATGTCCCGCTGTCCCCCCGGTGTACGCATCGGGGCAGGCTAAGCGACGGCTGCGGATCATGGCTACACCCGCAGGACGGCGCCGATAACCGGCAGGTGACCACCCGGCGCAGTACACCGGTCGGTGCCTGGCGCCCGTACGGGAGCTGCACCGAGCCCCTGCGGGTGCTAGGCATCAACACGAAATCGCGTGCTCCGCACGGCCGCTGTAGAACCGGAGAGAGGAAAAATCGGTGGGCCCGGTCCGGAGTCGTGCCGATACTGGCGATGACGGAAGTGAGACTCCTATGCCGCAGGTTGAACCCAGTGTTCTGGGTGCGCTCTTGGGAGCGGCGAAGGACGCCGTTTCTTATGAGGCCATGGCCATCGTGCTCGCGGCCGCGGACATCGACACGGGCACGGCCGTCGAGCAGCAGCGCGATGCGCTGCTCGCTGCCCTGCGGATCCGCATGACCGGGACGGCACAGGACTTCACCGGGATGTTCTTCGGCGGCCCGCTCAGATCGTGGTCCGTGAGCCTTTCCGAGATCACCGACGACGAGCTGGAGGTCTGGAGCGAGTACGCCGATGCTGTGAGCGACCCGTTCCTTCAGGGCCGCCTCCATCACCTGCTGCTGGTCGCAGGACACGGCCGCAAGCCCGACCACATCCGGGGCGCGGCCGCCGGGTATCTGGACGCGGCACCGCTTCTGCTCGCCGCCCCCGAGCGTGTCCCCGGGCTGGCCCTCGCGACCGAGTGCCTGCGCTGGGCCGGAGAGCTCGCCCGGACCTTCAACCAGTCCGACCTGCAGAAGCACGCCACCGAAGGCATGGTCGCTCTGGTCGAACGTGTCCTGGCCGGCCCCGAGGACGAGCAGGGGATCGTAGACAGTCTCCTGAAAGGACTGCGCACTCAGGGTTACGACATCACGGACCTCGCGGAACGCGCCGCGCGTCGTTATGCCGACGATGTGCACGCCCATGTCGGCTTCCTCAAGCTGCTGTGGCGGGAAGTGGCGCCCGGACCCCGCCGAACTGACATCGATACCGCGATCGTCAACGCGCTCCTCGGCGCCGCCGACGCCGACGTCAACACCGGGTTCCGTCGCCTGGACCTGCTGACCCGGGCCGCGAGCGAAGCGCGGGACCGGGGGCTGTCGGAGCTTCGGCTGCGTGCCGAAATGGCACTGCAGCGCACCGACGCGGACTCGCTGGGATGGACCCGCATCGGCCGCGAACTCGTCATCCCGCGCGCCCTGTTCGAGCTGTCGTGCGCGCCCATCGACGCCGCCACAGACTTGCGAGACGCCCTCTGGCGAACCACGGAAGACGTCCATCCGGCGATGCGCGAGCACGCCGACGGCGCGCGGGCGCAGGAAGGACTGCTGCGGATTCCGCGCACGCGCATCAACACCGTTGGGCCTGTCCAGGTCGCCCCGCCCGCCGACGCCGACGACGACCACACCGTCGAACTGCAGGTCCGGGTATTGGACGCCCTCGGGATCTTCACCGCCCATCAGCTCGACCACATCCAGGAGCGCTTCGAACCCGCAGAGGCGGAGCTGATCACTGCCCTGGCCCACGACGCTGTGCTGCCCGAGCCTCGCGCCCGATCCCTCGCTCACGCTTTCCGTTACTTCTGGCTGGGGGAGTTCGACGCATCCGCGTGCATCGCCTTGCCCCAGGTCGAGCAGATCCTCAGGCAGCTCCTGCGCCCCAGAGTTCCGATCGTGTCCGTGGCCAAGGGCCACACACCCGGTACGGTCGACCAGCTGGGCAGCCTCATCCGCAGCATGCCGGCTGCCGGGTATCCCTCGGATTGGAGCCGAGCCCTGGAGCTTCTCCTCACCGACCCCGACCGCGGCATGAACCTGCGTAACAACGTCTGCCACGGCTTGATCGACACTCCGCCCAAGCACCGTGTTGCGCTCATCCTCCAGGCAGCGCTTTACCTGCTCAGCCATGCCCACGGACATCGAACCCTCGCGCCCATGGCTCAACCCGCCCCCTAGACGCGTTCAGGACTGGCTGCCTCACGTAGACAGCAGCCGCGTACTCACCAGAGGCGTCAGGTGCGCTCAGGTGGGTTTCGTCGGAACTTTGCCGCCTCCAAGCAGTGGGCCCAGTCCGCGAGCCCGGTCTCTATGCGCGCGAGCGTGGGGTACGAGGTGTGTTGAAGTATCGAAGTGGCTTGGCTCAGCTCACCGGTGGCGACGGTCTCGGCGGCCTTGTGCCAGGCGGTCTGGAACTCCAGCTCCATTGCCGCGTCGAAGTCGTCGTCGGGAAGACCTGCCGTCAGACCGTCCGGAATGTTCAGCAACGCCCGGGACAGAAGCGCGTCCATGGCACGCTCGCTCTCGCTCAGGGACATGGCGGTTCCGGTCGCCTCCGGAACCTGGTCTACGGGGACGTTGATGCCGTCAGCGATGTCCCGGTCCATGACGTCGAACACGTCGGCGATGTCGGGCACGTCTTGGGCGAGATATCGGATGCGCCCCAGGGTGCGGGCCATGGCCGACAGCAGGATTTCGGCGCGCTCACGCTCGGTAGGCACCACAGGCTCCGTCTGATCGGCGATTTGAGCAAGTGGTAGGCACATTAGGCAGGTTGACCCGCTGATGTTCAGAGAATGCGGACGTTCCGGGTGGTGAGGTGTTGCCTCAACCCGACGCGATGCCGCAGTCAGGGTGGTTTTCGCGGCGGGGGGAGACGGACCGCTCACCTCTGGAAAATGGAAGGGGGATGCATCGCAGGGCACCCGTCAGCCGCCGGCGGGGCCTGCTCCACCTTCATTGCGACACGACGTCACCACCCCGGTCCCCACCGCCCCGTGGGAAGAACATGCTCCATCCATGTCACACGCCGCCTGATTTCGACACCTCTATGGGCGTTGGAGATCCCCTGAAGGAGGCAGCCCAGTGACCACCGTGACCGGACCGAGGTCCGTGCAATCCCTCAGCGTTCCGCCACCCATCCGGCGTGTCCGGGAAGTGGCCGTCTTCCGTAACCGCTTCGGCACCCTGTTCAACGACGACGTGATCGCCCCCTCCGGTACTGCCGGACAGTACCTGCGATGGCAGTGGAATCAGGAGGGTGTCGTTGTCGTTCCGGTCGGCCCTGGCGGATACGCCCTTGTGACCTCATACCGCTACCCCGTCCATGCCGCGTCCCTGGAGTTCCCGCGGGGCGGCGTAGAGGGCGACGAGGGGCTCGCGGCGGCCGCCGCCCGCGAACTGCGTGAGGAAACAGGGCTGATCAGCCAGACCGTCCGCTCGCTGGGTGTCATCCATGCGGACACCGGCATCCTCGCCTCCCCGGTCCACGTCTTCGTCGCGGAAGTGGACGCCGCGTCGGCACAGCCCGCCCAGCCCGAGGCCATGGAGTCCCTCACCGAACCCGTGTGGGTCATGCCCGAGGATTTGCCCCGGTGGCTGTCCGAGGGCCGGATCACCTGCGGTGTGACCCTGGCCGCGCTTGCGCTGGTCCATTCTCGCCACCGCGCACCGGCCGGAGAGCGCGCCGGTGTAGGGGCAGCCCGGGCCCGTCCGAGGCAGCACTGATCAGGTGCTCCGCCCGCGCCCATCACCGGCGGAGCACCTGCCGGTCGAAGGACGCAGGTGCGTTCGTGCTGCTGGTGGCGTGGCTCGGGTCAGGAGCCAGGGGCATCGGCGTCCCGGTACGCGCCGTCGGCGCGCATCGCCGGCCGTCCTCCGGGGCGTGCAGATTTTCCGTTCCGGAATGTCACACGGATGCCCTCGCGCACACCTCTACGGGGTCGGCGTGTTCACCCCTATGCCAAGGAGTCTCGTATGGACAAGTCAGAGAGCATCACGGCAGCTCCGGCCCGGCGGCGGTTCGCGCGACTGCGACGGCTCCTGTGGCGCGGAGCCGGCGGGGGTAAGCCGGTCGCCGAGCTGAGTACGGCACGCGCTGTCGGCCGGGCCATGCTCTTCACGCTGCTGGCCGTCAGTCTCGTCGGCACGCTGCTGACGACGATCTACCTGCCCGCCCCGTGGGGCCGCCTCCTGGTGCTGCCCGCCGCCGTCGGAGCGCTCTGCACGGGCATCACCGCGTGCCTCTACGCGGCCCTTGCCTCGTTCTCCGTCATCGAGGCGGCGCACCGGCGGGCCGCCGCGACGAGTGCCGTGGTGAAGCAGAACATGGCGCGCCGTAAGCAGGCGCGGACGGCTGCGGCGCCGAAGTGACATCCGTGCTGCTCAGACCACGTTGCGACCTTGCCCATACTCGAAGAGTCAAAGCGGACGAAGCGGCATATATCGATCTTGACGGGTATGGAGTCCGGTGTCAGATTCGTGGTGATCACCGCTCAGATTCACGATGGGCGGTGGTGGTTGAGAGCTGTGCTGTTGCGTGCCTAAGGGGGTGTCATATGCGTTCACATGCGTCCGTACCGGCCGCAGCGATCGGGAGCGCGCTGCCGGGGGCCGGGCGCGCTCGGGAAGGACGTGCCGGTGGCCGGTCGCGGGGTGACCGACTTCGCTCCGGTCTTGCTGTGGGGCGAACGTACGGCTGCGCGGCTGTCCCGGGAGGGCCTGGCGCAGGCGGCTTCCCGGGACGAGCCCTGCTTGAGTGCGGCGCACGTCAGCCTGTACGAACTCGGCAAACGTATTCCGCAGTTGAGTACGCTGACGGCGCTGGCGAGGGCCCTCGGTATCGAGGTCCGCGCGCTGCTCGTGCCGGTCGACACCGCGGATCTGGCCCGTTTGAGGGTCGAGGCCGGGATCCGGCAGCGGGATCTGGCGCGGATGCTGGGGCTGCCGCAGGCCCGTTGGTCCAGAACCGAGCGGGGTCTCGCGGCAGCGGAGGCACTGGTCCTGGTGCGGGCGGCCGACGTGCTGCGCAGACCGTACGAGGTGGTGGCCCGCTCGGCCGTCCACACGCGGCGTACTGCACTCTCGGCTCCTGCTCACCGGGCGCGCCCGCGCGAAATGACCATGCAGGAAACCACGCTGGCCACGTACGCTCCTTAGCTCGCCTGCGCCCCACCGCGTAGACCCGGGAGCTGCCGGGTGTGCCGGCCGGTGCACTTCCACGACCACGATTGAGGGGGATATGCCCATGGCACTGTCCTTGAAGGTAAACGTTCCGAAGACCGTCACGATGCGCGCGGGTGCCGCGGCGGCGGGGTTGTGCGCCGTGACGCTCCTGGCGGGCTGCGGCGACGGTTCGGACGCTCCGGCGCAGAAGAAGCCGTCCGCCCCGGCTGCCACCAGCGCGTCGCCCTCGGCCGGCCCGGAGCAGGAGGCCCGGAAGCAGGTACTGACGGCCTACCGCGGTATGTGGAAGGAACAGGTCAAGATCTATGGCAGCGGCTCGTTCAAGGGCTCTGAGCTGGAGAAGTACGCCGCTGACAAGGCTTTGTCGAAGGTGCGGGCCGCAGCCTTCTACTACCAGAACAACGACTTGGTGGTGAAGGGCGAGCCGAAGCTGAAGGACGACCCGAAGATCACGCTGTCGATGGGCGGCGAGTCGAAGAGCGCGACGATCGTGGACTGCGTGGACAGCACCAACTTCGTTCCCCAGAACAGCAAGACGGGCAAGAAGTCCGAGCTCGCAGGCGACAACCGGCGCAAGGTGCAGACCTCCAAGGCTCAGTACGGCAGCGGGAAGTGGATGATCACCGACTCCACTATCGACAAGGGGTCGACATGCTGAGCCTGCGCGGCCGCGGGGCTCTCCTCGCCGCCGCCGCGGTCTTCGTGCCGTTGCACCTGGGCCTGGCTGCTGGGGTCGCCGCGGCCGACGGCGACAAGCCCAGCGGAGGCGTCGCCTGCCCTGACCTGGTTCCCGACTGCGACCTCAACGCGGGCGGGGGCGGCGGCAAGGACAAGCCGGACAAGCCCAAGCCCGGCGGCAAGCCGAGCGGCGGGGGCGGCGGGTCCGCGAAGTGCTTCATCGAATGGGACGACATCGGCGACGTCCCGTGCCACGACGCGGACATGGGGTGGTTCAATCCCAGCGACCAGTGCTACTGGGAGATCCTCGAGCCGCAGCCGGCCAAGGACGCCGCCGACTGGGAATGGGGCACCGCAGCACCCGGCGACGATGCGGCACGCGCCAAGGGCAAGGTCTACAACGTGACCTGCCCCGGCGCCGGCCGCGAGCTCACGGGCGGCTCGACCTGGAGCCAGAATCCGCCGCCCGGCTTCGGCGGCGGCCCCTCGGCCGAGGAGCTCGCACAGGAAGCGATCAAGAAGATGCGCCTGCTGGGCGCCGACATCGGCACCGCCCCCAAGGCGGGAAAGACCGGCCTGGTCGGCATGCCCGTATGGATCTGGAACAACAAGACCCCCCGCACCTGGGGGCCCGCCACCGAGAGCGCCGCGGCACCGGGCATCACGGTGACCGCGACCGCCACCGTGAAAACGATCGAGTACACGATGGGCGACGGCGGCACCGAGGTGTGCACCACCGCGGGAACGCCGTACGAGAAGCGCTTCGGCGGGCAGAGCAGTCCCGACTGCGGCTACCGCTACACGAAGACGTCCAATTCCCAGCCGGACAAGGCCTTCACCGTCACGGCCATCACGACCTGGACCGTCCACTGGGCCGGCGGCGGCCAGGAGGGCGACATCACCACCACGCGGCTGGCCGAGCCCGCCCAGATCACCATCGGCGAGGCCCAGGCCGTCGCCAAGCCCTGATGCTCCCGCACCGTGAAGGAAACCGTCCATGAGCACCGCACCCAGCCCGTCAGCCCCCGACACCACACGCCCGGCACCGGCGCCGCAGCCACTGGTGCGCCAACCCGTCGTCCGCCGTCGCAGGTCCAGCTGGATCGCGCTCGGCGTGGCCGTGATCTGCGTATGCGGAGGCGCCGGCGGCTGGCTGTACACCGTGACCAGTCACCGTGAGCCGGTCGTCGCGGTTGCCCGGGATGTGCCGATGGGCGCGGAACTCAAGGCCGAGGACCTCATCGAGGCGCAGATCGCCACCGACCCGGCGCTCAAGCCGGTGCCGGCCGCGGACCTGACCAAGCTGATCGGGAAGCGCACCACGGTGGGCCTGTCCCGCGGCAGTCTGCTGACCCGCTCGTCGGTCACCGACGAGCCGCTGGTCAAGGCCGGTGAACAGCTCGTGGGGGTGTCGCTGGCGTCCTCGCGGCTTCCGGCGAGCCGGCTGAGTCCCGGGCAGACGGTCAAGGTGATCCACACGCCCAAGGAGTCGGCGACCGGAGCGGCGGGCGATGACAAGACGGCCGGGCAGACCCTGCAGGCCACCGTCATCGAGGTGGGAGGCGCGGACAACAGCGGCGACCGTGTGGTCGACCTCGCCGTCAGTCAGCTCGACGGAATCCGGCTGGCCACCTGGGCCGCCTCCGGCGAGGTCTCCCTGGTGATCGTTCCGGTGGGGGGCTGAGATGACTGTCATCGCGTTCTGCGGCGCCAGCGGCGGGCCCGGCGTCACCGCCACCGCGCTCTCGGCCCTGCTCACGTGGCCGCTGCCGAACGGGCGGCGGGTCGTGCTGGCCGAATGCGACCCCGACGGCGGGTCGGTGGCCGCCGGCTACCTCGAGTCGCGCGTCTTCGGCGACCGCGGCCTGCACCACCTGCAGATCGCCGACCGTCGCGGCCACCTGGAGGAGGTGTTCTGGCAGCAACTGCTCAACTTGTCCGAGCCGGAGGCAGACGCCAACCGGCTGCTGCTGCCCGGGCTGATCAGCCCGGCCCAGGCGGCGGGACTGCACCAGACCTGGCCCCGGCTCAGCCAGTTGTTCAGCGACCTCGAACAGCGTGAACCCGGATACGATCTCCTGGTCGACCTGGGCCGTTCCGGCGCCGCAGGCGCGGCCAGCGCCCTGGCCCGCAGCGCAGACCTGACGCTGGTTGTCGTCCGCGGCACGCTGCGCGCCGCCCATGCGGCCAAGCCCCGGGTGGACGCCCTGCGCGCCGCGCTGCAGATGCACGGACGCGACAGCAGCCGCATCGGCCTGGTGGTGATCGGCGAAGGCCAGTTCCGGCCGCGCGACATCGCCGAGGAACTGCAGCTGCCGGTCTTCGCGGAGCTGCCCTTCGACGAGAGGACCGCCCGGGTACTGACTCACGGCGGCGACGGCGGGCGCGGCTTCGCGAACACGCCGCTGATGCGCAAGGCCGCCGAGATGTCCCGCACCCTCCAGGCCCTGGCCGTACAGGAGCAACTACGCCTGCACGCCCCGGCCGAGCACCGCCCCACCACCCTCCTGCGCCGCCTGACCACGAAGGGAGCCACTCATGACACAGCGAGGTAGGCCGCTCTTCCCCGGGCCGGACTCATCCGGCAACGGGCAGATTCCTCCCGCCGCACCGCACGGCGGAGGGGCCGCTCCCGCCGCGTCCGGTCCGGCGGCGCTTCCCGGCGCGCCCACTGCTGCGGGGCGCGCGGCACTGTGGGACTGGGGGACCGTGCGTGCGCTGCGCGACGAGCTCAGCACACGGATGGCGCCGGAGTACCAGGCCTACAAGGAGTCCGCCGGCAAGGAGATGACGGGCGAGGAGGCCGAGCAGCGCGGCTGGGAACTCATCCAGGACCTCGTGGCCCGCTGGGCAGCCGATTTCTCCGCATCTCGGCAGATCTCTCCGACCTCCGCGGACGAAACGGGCCTGGCCCAGGCGCTCTTCGACCTGCAGTTCGCTCACGGCCGGCTCCAGCCCTACCTGGACGACGACGGCGTCGAGAACATCCTGATCAACGGGTGTGACGACGTGTGGGTGGACTACGCGAACCGGCCCAACCGCAAGGTCGCGCCGATCGCCGAGTCGGATGAGGAACTCGTCGAGCTGCTGCAGATGCTCGCCCGGCGTCACGGCGCCGGCGAACGCAGCCTGTCCAAGGCCTCCCCCACCCTGGCCCTGCGCCTGTCGGACACCTCGCGCCTGCAGGCGATGACCGAAGTCACCCCGCGCCCCTACGTCGTCATCCGCAAGCAGCGGGTGCGCGACGCCAGCCTGGAAAAGCTCGTCGAGTTCGGCACCATCGACGCGAGCCTGATGCACTTCTTGCGCGCCGCGATGGCGGCACGCAAGAACATCATGATCAGCGGCACACAGGGGGTCGGGAAGACGACCATGCTCATCGCCCTCGCCCGGGAGATCGACCCCCAGGAACGGGTCGGCACCCTGGAGACCGAGTACGAACTCTTCCTCCACGAGGTCGGCCACCTGGAGCAGGTCGTGCCGATGGAGGCGCGGGAGGGCAACGGCGAGCGGATCGACGGGCGGGATGCCGGTGAGATCGAACTGGCCGACCTGATCGCGCCGTCGCTGCGCATGATGCTGCGCCGCATGATCGTCGGCGAGGTCCGCTCACGGGAAATCGTGCCGATGCTGCAGGCGATGAGCGCCGGTGAGGGCGGCTCGATGTGCACCATCCACGTCAAGCGCGCCGACGCGGTGTTCGCGCGGATCGCCCAGCTGTGCATCCAGCACGGCGGCGGCATGACACAGGAACTCGCCTACCTCACCTCCGGCATGGCGCTCGACTTCGTCGTGCACATCCACATGGACGACCGCACCGAGCACGGCGGACTGAAGGAACGATTCGTCAACCAGGTCCTGGAAGTCACCAGCGAGTTCAGCGAGCTCACCGGGGCCCCGGCCTTCAACCGCATCTTCACCCCCGGCCCCGACGGCCGCGCCGTGCCCACGGGCATCCAGCCGGCCTGCCTCGATGACCTGATCCGGGCCGGATTCAACCCCGAGTGGCTGTCCACCTACCAGAACATCGGGGCCTGGACGTCCCGCCCGAACGGCAAGGCGGCCTGACCATGGGAATGCTGATCGCCGGATTCGCCACCGCCGGCCTGGTGACAGGCCTGCTGCTCCTGATCGCCGGAGTGCGGGGCACCCACGCACCGGCCAACGCCCGCCCGGTAAAGGTCCGTCAGGCCCGACCGCCCAGGGCCCGCCGTGTCCTGCGCCTGCAGATCGGCGGCGCGGCCGCGGGGGCCATGCTGATCTGGGCCGTCACCGGATGGCTGCCCTCCGCCCTGATCATGGCCCTGGCCGTGTTCTTCCTGCCGTGGCTGCTCAGCCCCAACAAGAGCGCCACCGAGCAGATCGAGCGCCTCGAAGCGCTCGCCCAGTGGACCAAGCGGCTCTCCGACCTGGTGAAGACAGGCATCGGCATCGAGGACGCGATCGCCACGTCGGTGCGCACCGCGCCCAAGCCGATCGAGCGGGAGATCGCCGACCTCGCGGTACGGCTGCACTCGCGGATGGAGCCGCGCGAGGCGCTGACCGCGTTCGCCCGGGCCCTTGGTGACCCGCGGGCCGACCTCGTCGCCGCGGCCCTGCTGCTGCGCATCCGCGACCGCGGCCCGGGCCTGGCCGACGTCCTGTCCGACCTGGGCAGCCGCACCAAGGACATCGTCCGCCGCCGGCGCGACACCGAGGCCGAACGGGCCAAGCACCGCACCACGGTCCGCTGGATCTGCGCCATCACCGTCGTCGTCGTCATCGCCACCTCCTTCAACAAGGAGCAGGTCGCACCGTACGGAACACCCCTGGGGATGATCGTCATGCTGGTACTGATGGCCGCGGTGGTCGCCCTGTTCTGGTGGATGAACCGGCTGGGGACCACCGTCACGCTGCCGGGCTTCATGGGTACCGGCGCCCCCGCCACGTCCTCCGTCAAGCCGGCCGCGCAGACGGAGGTGGCCAAGTGACCCCGCTCGCCGCGGCCCTGCTCATCGGCGCCGGCATGGGCGCCGGCCTGTTCCTGCTCGTACGCGAACTCTTCCCGTCCGGGCCCGCCCTGGGGCCCGCCCTGGAGCGACTGCACGGCACCGCCTCCGCTCCCCGGACCCACAAGAGCGACGGCGAGCCCCCGGCCCTGACCCGTGCCGGGGACGCGGTCGCCGAACGGGTACGCCACCTGCCCGGCATCACCATCCCCGCCAAGAACCTGAACCTGGTCGGCGAATCGGTCGGAGAGCTGTTCGGTGCGAAACTGCTGCACTTCGCCGTCGGGCTGCTGCTCCCCTCCCTGTTCACCCTGATCGTCGCGATGGCCGGCATCCAGTTCCCGATCATCCTGTCCGCCCTGGTCGGCCTGCTGACCGGCGCGGCAATGTGGTTCGTCCCCGACGCCCAGCTCGCCAAGCGCGCCACCCGCGCCCGCGCCGAGGCCAACCAGGCGATCATGGCGTACGCCGAACTCGCCGCGATGGAACGGGTCTCCAGCGCCGGCGCCCAGGACACCCTGGAACGGCCCGCCGAAGTCGGCAGCGGCTGGGTTTTCCAGCGCCTGCGGGCCGCCCTGCTGCGCGCACGCCTGGACCGGGCGCCCGCCTGGGAGGCGCTGCGCCAGATCTCAGACGAACTCGACGTGCCGGCCGCCGCCGACATCGCCGACATCGTCAGCAGCGCCGGCACCGACGGCGCCGCCATCTACGCCACCCTGCGCAGCCGGGCCGAGAGCCTCGCCGACGAACAGGCCGCCGACGACCAGGCCCGCGCCAACGCCGCCTCCGAGAGCCTCGTAGTGCCCGTGACCCTGCTGTCCATGGTGCTGCTCGTCTTCTTCGGGTTCCCGGCCGTAGCGCGCATCTTCTCCGTCTGAACAGCAAGGGAGCACCACCGTGATCAACGACCTGAACCTGCGCATCGCCGTCACCGCCCACGCCGCCGTGCTCCGCCTCACCACGCGCGTCCACAACCACCTGGACGCACTGCGTGACGACGACGAGCGGGGCGACAACAACATCAGCATGATCATGTGGATCGTGGGGGTCGTGGCGTTCGCCGCCATCGCCATCGCCGCGTTCAAGGTCCTGGGCCAGAGCAAGCTCGATGGAATGACGGGGCTGTGATGCCCTGCCCTGCATGGATCCGCCGTCTGGCAAGACGGCTGCGCAAAGACGACGGTGACGCGTCACTGGAAGCTCTGATGATCTTTCCGGCGGCGCTCCTGCTCGCCTTCCTGCTCGTGGAGGCCTGCAACATCTACTACGCCAAGACCCTGGCGACCACCGCCGCACGCGAGGCGATCGCCGGTGCCCGGGGCTACGGCAGCTCCACCGACGAGGGCATCGCGCGGGCCGACGCACTGTTCGCCCGGGCGCCGGACAGCCTGCTCAGCCCGCGCGTCAGCGTCAGCAGCAACGCCGAACGCATCGAGTTCACCGTGACCGGCAAGGCCCAGTCCGTACTCGGCCTGAACATCACCGTGAAAGAGCAGGCCACCGGCCCGGTGGAAAGGTGGTCCAATCCGTGATTGCCCCCGTGCGCCGGAACCCGGCCGACGACGAGGGCCGCATCGCGGTCGAGTTCGTCATGTGGGTGCCGGCCGTCCTGCTGTTCTTCGCGCTGGCCATGGTCGCCGGGCGCATCATCACCTCGAGCAACGCGGTCGACTCCGCAGCCGCCGACGCTGCCCGCGAGGCCTCCCTCGCACGCACGGCCGACGAGGCCTACCCGCGGGCGAGGGCCGCAGCGCAGTTGGCGTTCGCCGACCGCAAGCTGCACTGCTCCAGCACGTCGGTGACCGTCGACACCTCCGGGTTCTCCGTACCGCTTGGCCAGTACGGGGCGGTCACCGCACGCGTGCGGTGCACGGTGCAACTTGCCGACCTGGGGCCCGGATTCGGTTCCAAGACCGTCGAATCGTCCTTCACCTCCGTCATTGACAGGTACCGCCAGCGATGAAACACCTGCCGCGTCTTCGCACGCTCCTCGCCCCGCTGCGCCCCGACCGCGGCTCCCTGTCGCTGTGGTGGATCCTCATGGTGATCCCGCTGCTGGTCATGCTCGGAATCACCTACGACCTGGGCGGCAAGCTCCGCGACATCGAGCATGCCGACGCGATCGCCGCCGAGGCCGCGCGCGCCGGGGCACAAGCCATCGACCCCGCCCAGGCTGTCCCCGGCGACGCCGTCGTCCTCGACCCGGGCAAGGCCTCCGCCGAAGCCCGCCGCTACCTGAGCGCCGCCGGCGTGGACGGAACGGTCACCGTGGAAGGCAACGGCACCACCATCACCGTCGACGTCACCACCCAGCGCCCCACCGTCTTCCTGCAGATCCTCGGCCAGCCCTCGCTGGACGTCGAAGGCCACGCCTCGGCCGAACTGCTCCACGGCGTCGGCGCACCTGAGGAGTGAACCCGTCATGACACCCCGCCGTTCCCGCAGCCTCGCCGTCAACCTTCTGCGCGGCCTGGCCAGCCTTCTGGCCCTGCTCGCGCTGCTGGTCGGGCTGCCCGCACTGCTGTGGTTCCTCACCAGCGTGCTGCTTCCCCACGGGGTCTCCCTCGACGAGATCACCGCCCTGATGACGTCCCGCAACCTCGGTGCGCCGTTCTTCGCCGTGGTCATGGCGGGCGGCTGGATCGGCTGGGGCGTCTTCGCCCTGTGCACCTTGATGGAGGTCCCCGCCCAGCTGCGCGGCCGGCCCAGCCTGAGCATGCCGTCCATGGGCGTCCAGCGCCTGGCGGCCACCCTCGTCGGCGGCGTCCTGCTCCTGCTGCCCGCCCAGGCCGCCATGGCCGCACCGTCCAACGCCGCACCCGCGCATGCGCCGGCCGTCTCCGCCGCCGCAGCGCCGCAGGCCGCACCCGCCAGCACACCCCAGTCCGCGCCCGCAGCCCCCATCTCCACCAACTACACGGTCCAGCCCCGGGACAGCCTCACCAAGATCGCCCTGCAGGAACTCAAAGACGCTTCGCGCTGGACAGAAATCGCCCAGGCCAACGACGGCCGCGCCATGGCCGACGGCACGACCTTCTCCGCCCGCGGTGTCCTTCAGCCAGGATGGAAGCTGCTCATGCCCAAGGACTGGAAGCAGCAGGACCAACAGGCGGAACCCTCCGGCACCCGTCACAGTGAACACACCGTGCGCTCCGGCGAGACCCTCTCCGAGATCGCCGAGGACGAACTGGGCGACTCCGCCGACTACATGGACATCGCCCGCCTCAACCAGGGCCACAAGCAGAACGACGGCCGCACGTTCACCGACCCTGACACGATCTTCCCCGGCTGGAAGCTGGCCCTGCCCCAGACCGGCTCCGCCCCCTCCCAGGACAAGCCCGCCGACGACCGTCCCAGCGGTGAACAGGATCCCCAGACAGACCAGGACACCGACACGAAGGAACCGTCCCAGCAGCCCGAATCCCCCGACCGTGACGCCGCCGGCTCCGACACCAACCGGGACCCCATGCCTTCCTCCCCTGCTGAGCCAGCTCCCGAGCAGTCCACGCCGGCGAGCCCGGCGCCCGAGCAATCCCCTCCGTCATCCGCAGGCGAGCACACGCCGGCGGCCGACTCCGTACCCCAGGACGACGGCCCGAGCATCACCGTCACCGCGGCCGCGGTCACGAGCCTGTTCGCGGCTGCCGTCCTGGCCGTGCTCGGCGCACGCCGGGCCCACCAGCAGCGGCGCCGCCGCCACAAGCGGCGCATCCCGATGCCCGCCAAGAACACGCCCAGTGCCAACCTCGAGCAGGAAATGCGCAACGCGTCCTCCGCTGACGGCCTCGACCTGCTCCACCAGGCCCTGCGCACGCTGGCCGCCAACTGCGCCCGAACCGGCCGGCCCCTGCCGGAAATCGAAGCAGCGCGGCTCGATGCCCGAGGCCTCGAACTGCACCTCTCAGCTCCGGCCCCGGCCATCGCCCCCTTCGCCGAGAGCGAGTCCAACCCCTCGCTGTGGTGGTGCCCCGGCCGCGGCGCCGCACTGCTGTCCCCCGATGAAGCCCGCGATACCAACGCCCCCTACCCGGGGCTGGTCAGCATCGGGGAGACCCCCGACGGCGACCCGGTTCTGGTCAACCTGGAGACCATCGGCCTCCTCCAACTCCACGGCAGCATCGAGGACGTGGCCGCGATTATGCTCGGCCTGGCGGTCGAACTCGCCTCCTCCGCGCTCACCGACGACACCTCCCTGCTGCTGTCCGGACTCGGCGCCGAGCTCGAGGACGTATTCCCCGCCCGCGTCCACCACCATGAGGCCCTCGAAACCGCGCTCGACGAACTGCGCGCGCACGACGCCCTCCAGCGCGGCGCCCTGGACACGGCCGGCGCGGACAGCCTGCTCTCCGCCCGCCTGGCCACCGACGGCGGTGACGCCTGGATCCCCCAGGTCCTCATGTGCCCGACAGCACCGACCGGACAGCACGCCGAGGACCTGGCCGACCTGCTCTCCTCCCGTCCGCGCACCGCACTCGCCGTGATCACCGCCGCCCAGGGCGCCCTCGAACTACCCGGCACCTGGCTGGTGCCGGCCGCCCCCGGGGCCGAGGTCGAACTGCCGGGCCTGGACCTGACCGTCACCTTGCAGCGTCTGGAGGCCGAGGCGTACGCCCCGCTGCTGGAACTGCTGACCACCGCCAACCGCACCGACGACACCCCCGCCCCGGCATGGACTGCAGAATCCGACAGCCCGCTTTCCCACGAGCCGGGCGAGTCCGGCACCTCGGCTCTCGCCCCTCAGGCCACCGCCGGCAGCCAGCCGGCGCCGCCCGTCCAGGTCCACGTCACCACCACCCCCACCGGCAATACCGCCGCAGCCCTGCCCGACTTCAGCGCTCTGGCCCCGCAGGCGGCCCCTTACCCTGCCGAAGGGCTCGCGCAGTTCGGGCCGGAACCGGACCTCGACGGCGGCCTGTCCCCGGAAGCCGCCGGCCTCGGGGGCGGTCCGCAGGACGAGCCCGGGATCCTGGAGGGGGGCGAGCCGGCGGACGACGGTTTCCCGGCCGAAGCGCCTTCGTACCCGGCCGAGGACCAGGAGCCGTGGGCCACGGACGAGAACAGCGCCCTGAGCGCCGCCGTCAGCGGCCCGGGCGCGCCCGCTCCGGCAGTCATGAACGAGTCTGCGCTCCCTGACGACCATGACAGCGAGACCCCGGTCGACTTCGACGACGTCTTCGCCGAAGTCCTCGACGAGCGGAGCGGCCACTCCCCCTTCGACGTACCGGAGTACGCCAGCGATTCCGGCACCGAGGAAGCCGGACCGGCTGACTCCGCCGGCGCTCTTGCCGACGTCTCCGGCAGCGATGGGGCAGGCGACAACTTCGCACCCGCGCCGACCGCCGTGCAGGTTCCGGAACCGCCCCTGGCCCGGGTCACCGCCGTCACCTCCAGCGTGCTCGCGGCCCTGAACACGCCGCCCGACCCGCCCGCCGCCCCGCAGATCCGCGTGCTGGGCCCGGTCGACGTGGCCGGAGCCCTCGGCCGCGTCGAGTCCTACCGGCGCAACACGCTCACCGAGATCGCAACGTGGCTCGTGCTGCACCCCGGCCACGGCCGGCACGAACTCGACGAAGCGATCTGGCCGGGCCAGCGGATGCTCGCGGGCACCCGGAACGCCCTCATCAGCAAACTGCGGGCCTGGTTCGGACGCGACCCCCGCCTCCCCGCCGACGCCCCCGACAGCTTCTACCTCCCGCCCATCAACCACGGCGTCTACACGTTCAACGAGGACGTCACCGCCGACTGGCACCAGTTCAAGGACCTCTACCGCCAGGGCATGCACCACCAGGGCGAGGACGCCGACACCGCACTCGCACACGCCTTGGCCCTCGTGCGGGGCAGGCCGTTCTCCGGCATAGACCAGAGCCGCTATGTGTGGGCCGAACACGACATCCAGGAGATGATCTCCGCCACCGTGGACGTCGCCCACGAGCTCGCCGTGCGCCGGACGACCGCCCGCGATTTCCGGGCCGCGGCGAACGCCGCATCCGTCGGACTGACCTGCGACATCCAGGCCGAACTGCTGTACCGCGACCTGTTCCAGATCTACAGCGAGACCGGCGACCGGGCCGGAATCGAGCGCACCGCCCATCAGCTCAACAGGATCGCAACCGAGACCGGGCTCGATAACTCACCCGAGACGGTGGCCCTTCTCCATTCGCTGCTGACGGCCGCGAGTGCCTGAAATCCGCTCGCGCGCACTCCCGCGGCCGCGGGAGTGCGCGCGAGGTATGGGGGCTGCGAGCCGTACCCGCCGGATCGTCGGCCCGAGCAGGAAGGAGGGCGTCCGCTGTCCTGGGAAGGCCTGCTGATCGCGACCGGTACCGTCGTTCTCGCTGTGATCTTCGCGGTCGCGGCCCACATCTGGCTGCATCCGCTGCTGCTCTGAACATCAACCAGCCCCCGTTGGGCACGCCTTGAGCAGGAGGAACTGTGTCCACCGATGCCGTGGCGCTCGTCGCAGAGGCGGCCTGGCTCCTGCTCATCGGCCTGACCGTCGAACGGTGCATGCTGCTCGCAGCCCAGATGCAGCGGCGCCGGCATCCGCTCCTCCGTCCCCAGACCTGCTGGAATGGATCATGGTCCTGGGAATGGTCCGAGCTGACCCGCCGCACGACCCATATGCGCGCCGGATCCGGGGTGTAGCAGATGAGCGGAACGAAGCGCCCACAGGCTTCAGCCGAGGCCGAGCGCACAATGAGCGATGCGCCTCTCATCGTCAACCTCGACGAGGCAGCCCTCGTCCTGGCCCGGATACAAGGTCTGGACCCCGAGCTCACCCACCTGCTGATGCAGCCGAGGGCCCCGTACCGGGCTCGGTGGACTCCGTACCCGTAGAGGGCCGCAAGAAGGACCGCGCGCACGCGGCTTCGCGGCAATCCGGACTGTCGGCGCCATTCCGGGCGGCGGGCGAGGACAATGTTGGAATGATCTACGGCTCTTACCGCGTCAAGGGCGCCCCGACCCTGGGCGCGTTGCCCGGCCAGGACGGACCGTTCGGCAGCTGGCCCGGACCGGCCGAGAGGGACCACACCGGCAGCATGCCGACCCGGGCGAGGCGGTCGCCCTCGCTGCGGCGCCGTCTCCCGGAAGCGGGAGCGGGCGGTGACGCTGTGGCGGCAGGTCCTGGCCGCGCTCAACGACTCGACCCTTGACGACGCCGCCCGCGAACGCATCGTGGCCCGCGGAGCCGCCCAGCTCGCCGTCCGCCGCACCCCCGATGGCCAACAGGCCGCCCCCGAGGCAGTCATCGCCACGGCGGCCGAGGAGTTCGGAATTCTCCTTGACGCCGGCCAGGCCCGCACTGCCCTCCGTCAAGCAGCCCCGCGCCTGGGGTAACCCGAACGGCCGGACAGCGTTGAACTTGGTGTGACTACGACGATGCGGCCCGCGCCCGTCACCGGCATGCAGCGAACCGGCAGCGAGCCGGCTTGCCGCCCCGAACTGGAGCCGATCTTCACCGGCCTTGCCTGGCAGTGGGAGACGGACGGCCGCTGCGTTCCCGGCCGCCCAGACGAGGAGGACGATCCTCGCCCACCGCTACCCCTGGCCCGGACGCTGACCGTTCGGCGCGGACGCGGCATCGCGCCCCCATAGAACCCGCAGGCGCATCCCGTCGCCCCGCACCCGGGCTGCCGGGCCGTCACTGTGACGGGGCCCGGGTCCGGCAGCCCCACCAGCCCACCGCCCGGCCCCACAGTGCCTCCCTGCGATTCTGCGAGTTTCGGCAGGCACCGCATGCCCGGCGCAGCCGCACCACTACGCTTGCCGGGTGAGCACTGAGGCACCTCTTGGATCCGCCCCCCACGGCCCTTGCGATTCATCGGCGGAGGCTGAGCTCGAAGACTGGGACGACCTTGAGATCGCGGAGGAATGGGAGCGGCTGTGCTCGCCGGCGACGCGTCGTGTCCTGGCGCTGGCCCTGCGCGCCCTGAGCGCCGCTGCCTCCCACGACGCGGCACTGTTCGGCGACAAGCCGTTCGACAGCACCGCAGACGGTCGTGGTGCCGGATTCCTGGTGCGGTTGCCCCGCTGTACCGACGGCCTGGGCAGCACCTTTCGCAGCCAGTTCGCCCCGGCCGCTGAGGGGCTCCTCGACGATGTGCTGAGCGGCAGAGTCCCGCTGGGGCGCAATCCAGCCGAGGGCCTGCTGATGCACCTGATGATCGAGGAAGCCCGCGCGATCCACCTCCGCGCGGTCACCGACGCCGGCTTCTGTGCTGCATCGGGGCTCACCGACGACCTCGACGACTCTGCGCAGTTCGACTGGTCCGCACTGCGCGAGCTGCTGTTCATGGAAGACGATCTTCTGAGCCTCTACGGCGGCATCGCGCTGAACCGTACGAGCGGTCCGGCACTCTCGCTCACCACCACAGCGGACGCCTGGTCCTGCCACTACGGCGTTCTTGCCTTCCGGACCACCAGCGGGGCCGCTCCACAGGAGCGCTGCGCTGATACGCCGGTCCTCCTGGGCCTGGTGGAGGGCGATCCCTGGGCGGCACTGAACGAGAGGGAGCGCGATCGCCCGCACGGACCGCGGGCCGACCTGCTCTCGCCGGCAGGCGCCCTGCTGTGGGCGGGCGTCGCCGAAGAGCTCGCTGACATCGGCTACCACCAGGCCCTGGAGTGGACGGACGCCCCCTACGTCCCGTTGATCCCGGACGATGAGGACCCCGAGGACATCCTGTTCATGCGCCTGCCCCGCTGCGCCGACCGGCAGGACCGGGCGTTCCGACTCCGCATGGCCCGGGCGTTCGCCGACCTGGCCGCCGACGTCCGTGCGGGTGCGCTGCCGGTGCCCCGTACGCACGGTGAGGACCTGGCGATGACCATCACCTGCAACCGCGCCGCCGAGCGGGCCGAATCCGCCCAGTCCATGGCCGAGGACCCCTTCGACGCGGAGGAAGGCGAGGAGGACTGGTACGGCATTCCGCTGACCGCCTTCGCCCGCCTGCCCCCCTCCGAATTCGACTACTCGGTCATGGACGAAACTCTCACCGCAGCCGCAGAGGCCTACCTGCTGTGGGGCGACGAGACGGGTTATGAACACCCCGATCACGAGGTGAACCAGAAGATGAGCGGGGAAGATCTGCGCGCGGAGATCTGGTTCGACACCTTCGCCAACGTCCACCCCCGCCCAGCCGGCCGCGGATACCCTGAAGGAATCTGGGACCGGCTGCCTGCTGTCGCCCGCGACGCCCTCGAGCTCCAGGCCCTGCAGCAGGAGATCAGCGACGCCCGCCGTCAGGATCCCGGACCGCAGCCCGACGAACTCGACCGCCCCGCCCGCGACTGCGGGTGCGGCTCACCCTGCTGTCCCGGGCCCGGCCCGTGGCACGGTCCGGGCAGTAGTGCTTCCGCGTACGAGCAGCGCGCCCTCGGTGACGTCCGTGCCCGCACCCCCTTTATCGCGGCGATGCGCCAGCGCGTTCTCGTCGAGCTGGGCCGCCTCCTGCACAAGGAGAGCGGGGACGCCCAGCTCCTGGACTCCGGCGAGCCGTTCAAGACGACGGGCTGCCTCGTCCTGAGCGACCGCCCCCCGGTGGCACTCGAACAGCTGCACCAAATTCTTCCCGGTGTCACGGCCCCGGGATGTCGCATGCGGCTGGGAGTCTGCTGGGCCGGTCCCGACGGCCGTCATGAAGAAGCTCAGTGGTACTGCGTCGACGTGACCGGCATCGAGGAACACTCGGCCGGCCCGAAGGACGAACCCTGGCTGCGCGTGGCCGCCGACGAGGTCTTGCAGGCGGGGATGGCCCTGGCCGACATCATCGCTGTGCGACGCGCCGACCCGGCCACACCCCTGTCCCCCCTGCCCGCCTGACACCAGCCCCAGGACACCTCATGCCCACATCAGCACCGGATCCCCGTCGTGCCGCACTGACCTCCGCTCTTCTTCCGCTGCTGCGGGCCAGCTGCCCCTCGGACGCAGGCGGCTACGGCGGCAGCGTCGAGGTGCGCTTGCCCGACACCGAGGTGCAAGAGCTTGGCGGCACAGACCTGTTGCGGGCGTCACTGCGCGCTGCGGCACGACAGTTGGGCTGGAAGATCGAAACCTACGCGATGACGGGTACACAACACGGAACGATGTTGGGGGTCAGCGACCGCCGCCCGGTTCCGGAGCCCTTCACCGCGGTGGTCGCCGCCGACATGGCGCGCCGGACGCGTGCTGCTGTCGACCGGGTGGGCCGGCCGGGCAGCCCTGTCCCGCAGCCCTCACCCGTCTGCGACCCGCACCTTCCCACGGCAGAGTTCAGGGCCGCCTGCGCCGCGGCAGACCTCCGGACACACGATCCGGCCCTTTAGTCACCTTTTAGGCCGTTTCGCCAAAGAAAGGTGGCGAGCCGGAAACACCCCAGACTTCGCCGTCGAGCAGCACAGGGGCCACGCCTCCCGACTGCGACGGTGCATCCGCGTGGCGTTCTCTCGCTGCGTAGACCGTTGGCTCATGCGCCTGTCCGTGATGTCAACTTGCACACTGACGGTTTCCCTATCGACCGAAGGACCGAGCCGTGCCCGACCGACCTGAGATTGTCTGCATCTGCGGCTCTAGCCGGTTCGTGGACCAGATGCGTACGGCGAACCGTGATCTGGCTTTCGCAGGTGTCATTGTTGTCGCACCGGTCGAAGCAGATGAGTTGATCACCAACGAGCAGAAGACCGCGCTGGGCGTCCTCCACCTGCGCAGGATCGACCTGGCTGACCGGGTCCTGGTCGTCAACCCAGGCGGGTATGTCGGCGAGTCCACGAGCAGAGAAGTTGCATACGCTCACGCCACCGGCAAGCCGGTCTCGTTCACCGATCCTGTCTGACCAGCAGACGCTTCGTGGTGCGTGCGGGCCACCGGAGCGGCTGCGCTGATCGCCGACGGCAACGGTGACCACCACGGGACTTACCGGCGCATCCTCGACGCCGGCCACCCCGTTCTGGCCCTCCCCGACACCGACCCGGCCACCGGCGCCGAGCAGCTGCGCGCCAACCTTGACCAGGCCCACGAGCACCGCCAACGCCAGGCCGGACAGACGCTCAGCCTTGCCACCGCTCGCAACTGATGAAGGGGGAGACTGTGCCCAATCTCGACCGGTTCGTCATCGACGACGGCCGCCACCTGCCCCAGATGACCATTGACGAGGACGCCTCCACCGCGGCCGGCGCCGCCCGCTTCCGTGCCACCTGTTCCTGCGGCCGGATGTCCCACCGCCCTGCGGGCACCCGCGAACAGGCCCTCGGCGCCCACCTCGCCCACGTCAACACCAAGGCCGGCCCGCCCCGCAACCCGACGTGGCTTCCCTTCGGGGCCCGCGTCGTCATCCTGGCGGCGGCCATGTTGATGCTCTGGGGCCTCTGCTACGCCACCGGCCAGGTCGTTGTCCACAACCAGGGCCTCACCGGCGCCGCTGCCATGACCCTCCGCGGCGGATCCCACCTCGCCGGACTTGTCCTGGCCTTCGGCCTCATGGTCGCCGCCCGGCGCTCCATCGCCCCCACCCGCGCCTGACACCCCACGGACCGGCCTGTCGGCGGATGACGGCGACCGCGCGCTGCACCGGCGTGGGGATGATCACAGAATTGTCTTCGGTTCGAGATAGCCGCAGGCCAGGGGCCCTCGGCATGATCGGGGGATGTTCGCCAAGCTCCGCCGAAACCGTCGCCCCACCTCTGCAGCCGGGCTGCCCGCCGCTCCCTCTCCCTCTCTCGATGTGCCAGCCGAGGTGCCGGTCGCGGACCGCGAGGTTCTGGCTCGCATTGAGCGTGTCCGGGCGGCGCTCACCAAGGCGGGAGCCCCAGTGCGCGCGTATGCCCCGGAGCCGAACTGGTTCGCCGAGGTCCGCTCGGGCGGACGTCTGGACCTCGGCCCGCAGCGGTTGAGCGAGATCTCTGGTCACGTCGGGGGACTGCCCGCACAGTGGATGCTCTCCGAGGAGACCTGCGTAGACCTCCTGCGCCGGATCGGCACGAACGCGGCTTTGCAGGAGTTGAAGGACGAGGGGATGGACGTGCGGTTCTGTGGCGTCGACCTCACAGGTGTAGACGAAGCGTCCGTTCGGGCCCTGGGCAACTACGTGCGCAAGCAGATCGCCGCCTGCGAGGAGCCCGGTGGACGGTCGAAGAGCACCTGCCTCTCCTGACCGGGTCGCTCCCCGTCCGCGCCCCGGGCAAGGCACGAAAACGGGCATCAGCTTCCCTCGGACAACGCGGGAGCGCTACCGTGGCCCCATGACGAGGTTCCAGGTCGAGATGAGCGATGAGTCAGGCGGCCGGCTTCAGCGTGCCGCCGCGGCCGAAGGTGTCGACCCCGATACGTTCGCGACCGCCCTCGTTGAGGCGAACATGCCCCGGCATCTGTTTCTCACGGGCGCCCAGGCGTGCATCGACGAGTTCGGAGAGGCCTTCGCCCTCCGATTCGGCCCGAGCCGCCCCGGCCGCCAGGTCGCCTGAGCCAGAAAGACCCCTGTGCAGCTCTCGATCGATCGTCCGTGGCTGTTGGAAATCCTCGAGCAGCGTCTGGGTGACCACCCGGATGTCACCGACTGGGGTGCGACAGCAGCCGCTGTTGCCCGTCACAGCGACATGATCATGGATCAGGTGGTCTACCCGGAGCCGCACCACCGTGCGGCTGCCCTGCTGCACAGCCTGTTGAGGGTGCCTGCGCTCGCCCACTCCAACGAAATCTTCGCTCTTTCGGTTGCCTACGGCTTTTTGAACATGTGCGGCCTGACCGTATCGGCGAAGGCCGATGAGGTGGGCGACCTTATTGAGGCGACGCTTGCTGGAACCCTCGACGTGCGGCAGATCGCCGCTCATTTCAAGAACTGGACCACCTGAACGTCCTTCAGCGCCCAGATGCTGAAAGCGCTTCCTACGCCGAGAACTGCCGCATCTTTGGGGCCAGCGCGTACCCGCTATGTTCTGGCGCCCCGCTACGCGGCCGGCCTGCGTCGACAGGCGGTCACCTGGTTCAGAGCGCTCTGGAGACCGGCAGGAGCTGGCCGCGGAGCAGTCGGATCGCATGTGGAGGGTCGGCGACATGCCGACAACTCAGGCTGCCGGAGGAACGGGCGGCGCGGCCGGGTGATCGGGGTGGGACGTCCACACGTCAGCCATCTCCGTGAGCTTCCGGAGAATGTGTGCGGCCTGGTCCTGGTCGCCGCCGTGCACAGCGTTGGCGTAGTCCTTGTCGAGGTCGTGGGCCGTGCGCCAGGTGTCCGCGTACTCCTGTGCACCATGCGGGTGTTGCTCGATGCGCCGGTCTTCGAGGCGGTCGCTGATGAACTGGTAAATCCGTACGCCGGTCGGGAGGTCCGCAAGGGCCGGGCCCGTGTGCCCGCTCATCGCGTACCTGGGTACATCGGGCCTGGCAGAGGCAAGACCGGCAGGGAGTCCTTCTCCTCCAGCGGGGTGCCGGCGAAGCCGGGAGTCTCGAAAAGGACCGGCGTCCAGCCAGCGGCGGTCGTCTGACAGTTCAGGAGTGCCCGCTCACAGCTCTCGCCGGCATCGAGCACGACGTCCAGGAACTGCGATGGCTCGACCTCGTGACAGCTCTTCCTCTCGCCTCCGCGGGCGAACGGCGCGACCCGGTCGGAGTGGGGGTGCTGATCGGCCACAAGGAGCTCCTCGCTCGAGGTCAGTGCGTGCCTGCTGAGCCTATGCTCCCGGACAAGCAGGTAGGGCCCGAATCGGCCCACCCTCGTCCCGGTGCTGCGCTGCCCGTCCCGGAACGAACCGTGGGCGCGCTACCGCCAGTGTCAGTGGCCGCTGCGAGAGTGATCTCATGACCGCGACCATGACGGACGTGCGGGAGCACGACGACCAAGAGCTCGTCGCACTGCTGCGTGTGCCCGTGCGCAGCGTTCTCACCGAGCGGGCCGAGGGGATCCGGCGGACCTTGCCGCCACGCCCGTCCGATGTCCGCGACCAATACGAGTGGCTCCGCTCCCTCGACGAGAACCAGGCACGACGCGCGGCGCTCCTCGACCGCCTCGACGCACTGTGTGGCCACCTGTCCGGGTGCCCGAACCCCGGGTACGACCCGGCCGATCCGCTGCCTGCGGAAGCGCTCGAGGAGGCCGACGGTTTCACCAGCGAGACCACTGCCCGCCTCGCCGTCGAGTACCGGCGGACGAAGCTGACCGCAGCCCCCGAGAGGCGAGCACCTTGGGATGGCCGGGGCATTGTCAGTGGTGCGCGTTAGCGTTGTCCCAACGGCTAGGCGTGTACTGCCGTCCGCTGCCGTCACCGGCGCCCACGCCGCTCGGTGACCCAGTTGGCCAAGGTCTCTCGGGGCCCGCGTTGAGAATGTTCCTGCCCGGTGTGTACTGACTGCCGACGGCAGCGTGGGGTTGTCGCGCCAGGGAGTACAGCATGCCGAAGAAGCAGTCCACCGCCGCCAAGAAGTCACGGAAGGCCGCCCTCCAGGGCGCGAAGTACACCTCTGCCCTGCGCCAACTGCGCAGCCCGCGAACCGCCACCGCCGTGCTCGTTCCTGGCGAGCGCGGCGCACTGGCCATGACGATCGGTAGCCGCACCTCGACCGTGCACGGGCTCCGGGGCCTGGACAGCGACCTGTACTGGTCGGGCTGGGTAGTCGGGTCCGGCCAGAATCCGGCGGACCTCTTCCCTGGCGGTGGCCGGCTGGAGCTGTCCCGCAGCGAGCGGGGCATGCTCGATGATCAGGCGGCGGAAATCTGGGGCACCGTTCCCTTCTCCCAGAGCGCCGACTCCTACGGCCGTGCGGTCGCCTGCGCGATCGAGGCCTTCGGCGGGCACATCGCGGACTGGGACGTGCAGGTCGACGAGGACCGCCGGATCTACATCACGCTCGGAGAGGACTACGCGGACCGCGAAGCCGATGAAGAGCAGCCGCGGCGATGGGTGGTCGGATGGATGGACACCCGCGGATGGTTCACCTTCCTCGAAGCGGGCGGCGGTGAGTCCCTGGGCAGCTGTCTGAGCGATCTGGCCTGTCCCCTCATGTCCCTGCCCAGGCAAGTCGCCGCCGAGGTGGCGCACCTGTGGGGCGGGGCGCCGGCCACCGAGCCGCCGCTCCCGGGGCTGGAAGAGCCCGCGAACGAGTGGCGCCCGCCGCACGGCTACGTGCCGGAGCCGCCCGTCACCGGTGACCCGACGGACGTGATCCTGGACCTGGAGCGGTCACTTGCCGCCTACCTCACGCACCCGGCCGGCGGCGCGCGGCAGGCCGCGTAGACACGACGCCAGAAGCTGGTGGCGTGGTGGCGGCCGCCGTCGGACGAGAGGCGTCGGTGGCCGCCGGCATCTACCAGGTGACGACTGACGCGAACCTGGGCGGGGATCGCCGGGCGTAGCACCGATGGTGCCGCTGACCAGGGGCAAACCGAGAAGATGACGAGCACACAGGTGCATGGTGAGCAGCTAACGTGCACAGGCCCGAACAGCCGAGAGATCGGGGAATCTGGAGCCATGCAGGGAACAGAGGACGAAGAACCGCTGTCCGGTGGACGGATCACCCCGGGCGTAGTTCGTGTGGGCTACACCGTCCGGCGGCCGGTGACAGCTAGGTCGGCCTTTGTCGCCGAACTGCTCGGCCACCTCGAAGCGAGGGGATGTACCGGCGCACCACGCTATCTCGGTCTCGACGACAGCGGTCGCGACACCTTCAGCTACCTCCCCGGCCGAGTTCCGACGAGATTCCAGACGTGGAGCAACGAACAGGTTGCCGTCGCCGGCACACTTCTGCGATCGCTCCATGAGGCCACGCGTGGCAGCCGCCTCACTGCAGGCCACCCTGTGGTGTGCCATCACGACCCCGGCCCGAACAACGTCGTCTTCCGAAACGACCGGCCCACAGCCTTCATCGACTTCGACACAGCCGCTCCCGGCCATCCCCTGGAGGACCTCGGTTACATGGCCTGGACCTGGTGCGTCTCCTCCAAGCCACAAGCCCAACATGCCCATACCCAGGCTGCCCAGGTACGGATCCTCGCCGACGCCTACGGGCTCGACGCACCTGATCGAGCCGATCTCCTCGACGCCATGCTCGACCGCCAGGCCCGCAACGCCGACTGGTGGCGTCAGCACCTCGATGCGCCCGAACCGCCCGTGGCCGATGACGAACAGATCCGCTCCCGCATCGCATGGTCCCTGCGCGAACACAGCTACACAGCTACCAACCGATCCATCTTCGCGAAGGCCCTGCGCTGACTGCACCAACTGGATCCGCGCAGCGATGCCCGACTCCCCGACGTGTCGGGAGAACTGAGTGGCCGTTCCCCGGAATGGACGACCACGAGAGAAAGGGAGCCAGAGTCCGAACTGCTGCCGAATCGCCGTTGTGCATCGTCGACAGAGCCAACGATCGGCTGTCGACGACTCGTCCCGGTCTGCTCGATCACACCTTCTTCACACCATTTCGTCGCTAGGCTGGCGATAACGCGCCCTGGCCGTCGCGTCCCCCCGTGCGTGGCGGCCGGGGCCGTTTCGCGCCCGCAACCCAGGTGATGCCGGGCGGGCCGCCCCTGCGGGACAGCCCCGGCCGGCATCCGGGGGCGCCATCGGAGCAAAACGGGCGCGTGGTTGGGGAGTTGCCTGCGAGGCTGTTTCTCCAGATCAGCCAGTTCGGGGAACGGACGCACGATGACCGCCAGGCACCTCACCTCCGCACAGCACCGCCGCGTGGAGTGGAAGGTCCTCGACCGGGCCATGGCGCGGTTCTCGACCGACTCGCTGATCGAGCTCCTCCAGGCGGCACTCGTCGCGCCGGACAGCGCCCGCTTTCATGATCATCTGTTGCTGCTGTTCACCCGCGTCCTGCGCACCCCGGCCCGCAGTGGCATCCCTGCCGGCGCCGCCGACCTGCCCGTACTGGTGGAGGCGTCCGTAAGGGCCGCTCCCGGGCGCGGCGTCGTGACCGCACGGGATCCGGGCGATGTCCGTGACCGGGTGCGGTTCACCGTGGCCGGAGACCAACTGCTGGTCCACCCCGGACAACTCGCCCACCCCTTGCTGGTCCTGCGCACCCTGAAGCTGACCGCGGCGGCCGTCGACGAGGCTCTCCACGAGGTTCTCGGATTCGGGGCGGAGGACGTCCTCGAGCTGGTGCTGCGCCTGAGCGACCGGAGCCTCGCCGCGCTCTGTACGGCCTGGCCGGAGTCCGAGTCCGCGCCGGACGGCGGGGAGGGGCGCGAGGTCTCCTGCCGGGTCACGCCCGCCGAGGTCCGCGCGGCCGCCGCAATCGCCTGCGCGGATCCCGCGGAACTCGTGCAGGCCGCTCGGCGCCCGGAGCGCGCCGAGCGGGCACTGCAGTGGCTGACGTGCCGCATCGAGGATCTGCCGCTGCGCTACCACCCGGACATGCCGCTGCTCGGCCCGGTCCTGGCGGTGACCGCGCACGGCCGGCGTCTGCCCGTACCGGCCGGCGCAGCGACGGAGGCCGCCGGCCCGGCCGTCGCCCGCCTGCTCACCTGCCTACCTCCGGCCGGCGTGGAGGCGGCCGGGGCACGCATGCAGGAGGTGACGGTCGCCCGGCTCGCCCAACTGCTGGGCCTGGAAGCTGTTCCCGCCCGGCCGGGCCCGGTGTGTCTGCTCTCCTCGCCCAGCCATCGTTACGACATCGCCGTGGTCAGCGCTGTCGCGGACGGCGCCCTGGGTGCGCGCGTCGAGGAAGGCCGGGCCGCGCTCGCCGACGCCGACGTGCCGGCAGGCCGCGGCCGGCTCGTGGTCTACGGCGGTCCCCGGTTCCTCGGCCCCGAACTGATCCGCGACACCCTCTTCCTGCACGTGGAGGAGGTGGCCGAGATCCTGCACGACGCTGGCGGCGACCTTGCGGCGCTGGCACTGTTCGTCCTGGAGCTGACCGAGCATCCCGGCGTGCACGGCGTCTTTTACCGCGACGCGCTCGACGCCTGGTCGGCCTGGCACCGCGGCGGGACGCTGCTGGCGCCCGGCCCCGACGGCGACGGCGACGGCGTCGCCATGGTCCCCGAGGCCGTACGCGACGAGGTCTGGGAGCGGGCCGCCGCGCGCGCGGGCGTCGACGAGGTGCTGGCCGCCGCCGGACTGCCGCCCGCCGGGGACTTCCGGTACGCACGGCTGAGCGCACCGGAGGCGGGCGGATCCGGCGTGCACGCCGACCTTGAGGACGTCACGCCGGGAGGGCCGGTGGTGGTGCGGGCGGCTACCGTCCCGCCGCTGGTGATCGTCGCCGCTCCCTCCTGCGAGCCGGGCGCCGTCCTGGACGCGGCTGGTATCGCCGGGCTCGCCGATTCGCTGCGCACCGCGCTCACCACCATCGCGGCGGCCGCCGCCCACGCCGCGCTTCCCGGCGGTGCGCCGCTCCTCGTGCAGGTGACCGTCGCGCCCCAGGCCCATCCATACACCGCCGGCCCGGATCCGGACATCGCTTCGCTCGGCCCTGCCGGATGCGGCGCGAGCGTGGGCCGTGGCCCGGCGATGGAGGAGTGGCTGCTGCTGCGGGCCGGTGCGGATCCGGAGGCCGGGCGAATCGGCATCGACATCGACCCGCCGTTGCTCGCCGCGTTCACCGGTGACGGCAGCCAGGGGCACCACATCCTGGGCCGGCTCCTGCACCATCTGATCGAGCGGGTCCGCCGCGTCCGTGGCGCCGGACCGGGCACCGACGCCGATATCTTCACCGCGGCCTGGGACAGCGCGTACCCGGTGCTGCGCCTGGCCGCCACCGCCAACGCGTGGCCGGCCACGGCCCCCGCCTTCACTCTGCCGCACTCCCGGCACGTGCACGCCCGGGCCCTGCGCACCGCGGCCGCCGCCGTACGGCGCGCCGGCGTACCGTACGGCACCTGGCGTGGCGCCGACGCCTACCGCCGGGGCGGGCCCGCCGAGCAGCTGCTGCACGCGCTGGAGAGCGAACTCGACGTGCAGATCCGCGCCTACCAGCCCTCTCTGGTCGCAGAGTTGGCGCGGCAGCTGAACGCCGCCTGGGCCGATCGCACCCGCTCGGCCCAGCAGAGCGCGGTGAACCTCGCCGCTCCCTGGGCGGCGAACTGGATTGCCGAGGCCGGACAGCGCCAAGCCGACGGAGCGAGGGCCACCTCCGCGCTGCATCTGCTCCTGCAGCAGGCGCTGACCGGCCCGCCCGCCGGCGACCGGCCCACCGACGTCCTCGCTGTCGCCGAGCTCGTGGCGCTGGCCGAACTCGTGCTGCACAGCGGCATCACCGCGGTCACCGCCGCACGCCGCCTGCACGACCTGCACCTGGAGATCGACCCCAGCGGCATCTTCACCCTTACCTCCGGCCCGGGCCCCGCCGAACGGGAGACCGGCCCGGCAGAGGACACCGGGGGCGGCGAGCACCTGGGCTTCGACGCCGACGCCTACCACCGTGCCCGGCAGCAGTGCCTGATCGCCCAGTCCATCGCCGCGGAGCCTGAACTCACCGATGCCGCCTCCGTATTCGCCGCTCCAGCCGCTCGCACCGAGGTCGCGTTCACCGCGCCCGAACTGCCCGCCGGCAGCCAGCTCGCGCAAGCCGACCAGCTGCTTCATCAGCACTGGGGGTGCGGCTTCGCAGCGCTCAACGCCGTCCTTTCCACCGCGGCCGACTGGCCCACCGGGCCGGAGGGGACCGCCGCCGTCACCACCGAGGACCTGGTGGCCGAGAGCGGCGCCTGGTCCGCACTGCCCACCGACCACCTGCGCGCGGCCGTTGCCCGGCTCCGGCTGCACCCCGGCAACGCCGCCGGCACCGGCCCGCACGCCTACACCGAAGTCGAACGCCGGTCCCGGCCCTTGATCCAGCCCCTGATCGACGCCGGCGAGAGGCTGCTCGTCCTGCCCTGGCTCGCCTGCGCCGCCCGCGAGGCGTACGCGGCCTACCTCGACGACGGCCGGCTCCCCCACCCCGACCTTCCCGCCCCTGTCACGCAGGCGCTGCTCCGCCACCGCCAGCACCTCGACCAACACCTCGAACGCGAGATCGGCGAAGCAGTCCGTACCGCAGGACTTCCGCACCGGTTCCGCCTCCTGGAGAAGACCGCCGCCTCCCTCGGCGTTTCCGGCCTGGCCGGAGAGATCGATCTGCTCGTCGCCGATCCGGCGGCCGGGCGGCTGTGGGTGATCGAGGCGAAGAACCCCACCGGGGCCGTCGCCCCCCACGCGCTGCTCCAGCACATCCAGAAATTCACGGCCCGCTACCGCGACAAGCTCTTGGCCAAGACCGCCACCATCGCCGCCCACTCCCGCCAAGCAGCCGCGGCCTGCGGCGTCACCGGTGAACGGGACTGGCGCGTCCTGCCCCTGATGGTCACCCGCACCATCGAGCCGGCCGCATTCCTCGCCGACCCGCACGTCCCGTACATCACCGCCGAGCGCCTCACCGCGGTGCTGGCCGGCCCTGATGACCCCGAGCCCGGCTGGATCCCGGCCACCTGACCCGGGATCGTCGCCGCTGCCTGAAGCGGCCCGCAGGGCGGGAGGAGATGTCCAGGCGTTTCCCGCCAGATGAGGCCCAGTGCGGGGTGCCGCCCGCCGGACGGGCGGCACCCTGGCGGCCGGGCACCGAAGCCGTACATGATCAGCCGCATGGGTAGGAGCGCCTGGGACAGCGAAACGAAGAAGGCCGTATGGGTCGACGACGACATCGAGGGCTTGCCACCGGGCATGGCCGGCGGCCGCTACCGGTGCCGGGCCTGCGGAGAGTGGCTGATCCTCAAGGGCACCCTGCCCGATGCGAAGGTCCAGCCGTACTTCGCCCATCGCGGCAGCGAGGGCTGCAGCAGGCCGGAGCAAGAGGCCCTGCTCGACGCCGCCGACGAAGTAGTCATCCAGCTGCGCGAGCAGATCCGTGCTCTTGCCGGCATCGCGCACTGCACCACCACCTCTCCCGGTGAGGACCCGGCGGACCCGACCGGGATGCCGCCCGCGGTCATCGCGCAGTGCGGCACCACCACCGTGATCTTCGAGGCCCCGACACGGACGCTGCCGGGGCCGGAGACCATCCGGCGCAGGATCCTCGCGGTGCGCGACGAACATGCCGGCGCGCAGCACGTGTGGTTCCTCAAGCGCGACCTCGCCCAGTTCAACGCGCTCGACCCGCACCCCGTGTGGCTGCGCGGCAAGGACGTACTGCACGAGCAAGTGGTCCCCAACGAGCAGCAGGAAGCCATCCTCGCGGCCGGCGGACACGTGTGCTGGCTCGATGGGAAGGTGGTCCTCGTCCCCTACGGCATCCGCCGCTTCCAGCACCCGGTACAGAGCGGGCAGTACTGGACCAACTGGCCGCGGTGGCGCTCGGATCCGCGGGAGGACTGGAGAATCAGCAAGCCGCGCCCTGCGCAGGACGCCCACACCTGGGGGCTGGTTCCCATCGCGTTCGCCTCCCTCACACGTACCCGGGGCATCTTCCGGCCCGCGGACGCGCACCAGGTGATGGACGAGATCTACACCGCGCAGGAGAGCCGGTTCAACTGGCGAAACCAGCGCGCCCGGGAGGCGTACGCCGCCGTGCAGACCCCGCCCCCGGCGGATGCGGGCACCGATCCCGACCCGGCGCCCGCACAGGACGTCCGGACCCCGGACCCCGCTCCGGTGACACCCCCCTTCGCGTCACGGGAGCCGGAAGAGGGAGAGCCCGGCCGGGCTCCGTCCGGAACGCACGAGGCCGGCGGGCCGACGGGCGCGGTGATCCCTCCACGCCCTGCGAATCCGCCGTTCGTGCCGCCCGCTCCTGCCCCCGTGGCGCCCACCGCCGAGCTACCGGGGGGAGGGCGATGGCAGCGCCTGCTCCGGTTCGCCCGGCGCGGTAAATCGTGAGCCCGGTGCCGACCTGCTCGGCCCATGGAGATACGGAGCTTTGCCGGCCGGCGGTGAACAGCCCGGACGCACGTCCGCGTCGTTGGATAGCCTCTGACGGACGGTGAGGAAGGGGCAGTCGCAGATGACAGACGCCCGATGGGGGAAGGCGATCGAGGCTCTGCGC
The DNA here is from genome assembly GCF_044765585.1 of Streptomyces sp. NPDC102441. Lineage (NCBI taxonomy): Bacteria > Bacillati > Actinomycetota > Actinomycetes > Kitasatosporales > Streptomycetaceae > Streptomyces > Streptomyces sp. NPDC102441. The sequence continues at coordinate 211,641 of NZ_JBIWKH010000010.1, read as the reverse complement.
GCACAGGGTGAAGCGGTGCGCGCGGCGGATGCGCGTGTCGAGGAATGCCAAGCGGCGGTCGCAGCGGGTGAGGCGATGAATGTCCGGCTGACCACGGCGGTGGCGCTCTGGCGGCTGTGCGAAGCGGACCACCTTCGGTGTGCCGTGGCGCTGCTGCGCGCGCACCTCTCCCAGGAACGGCCGCCGGTGCGGATGCCGGTCGCCTTGGTCTGGCCGCGTCCACTGCGCCAGCTCTGGAAAGCACGAGCGCAGGACCGCAGCGGTGGTGTGTGGCGGGCACTGCCCGGACCCGCACTGCTCGCCCAGGTCGAGGCAGCCGGTTCCGACGACCTGCTGCATGAAGCCGCCAAGGCGATACGGGCGCTGCAGTCGAGTCTGCACGGCCACCGCACGCGCCCCCGCTTCCACGAGGAGTGCATCCCCGGCCGCTCGCCGTCACCGTTGGCCGCGGGGAGGGCCGCGCCGACAGTGCCGGGATTCGCCGACCCCGGGCACTGGGTCAACCGCACCTTCGCCCGCCGGAGCAGCCCGCTCGTACAGCCGGATGGGACGGAACTGCGCCAGCTCGAGAGCGACGAGCGCGCCGTGCACGAGCGCGCGGAGAGCTTCGGCGCCATAGTGCTGCGGCTGCTCGAACACCACTACGGCCACACGGCCAGGCCGTCCCAGCCGTCGGGGCGGCCCCTGCGGCGGGGAGCGGCCCGCTGGGTCGGTCGTGAGCAGCAAGCGGTGCCGTCCTTGGACCAGTGGCCACAGAAGCTGAATACGGCCCAGGTCATCACGGTGGGCGGCCTCGGGTGGCTGGTGCTCATGCTGGCGGCAATCCCGTGGTCGGTGGCGATGAAGGCGCGGGTCCTCACCGACCATCCGATACCGTTCCTGCTCGCCTCCTTCGCGGTGGCGGCTCTGGGATCCGGCGCCGTGCACCGGTTCGGTCCGCGGCTGATGCGGCTGCCGGGGATCACCGCTGCGCTGCCCGGTGTCACCGCGGCGACCGCGGCCTATCTGGTGATGCAGCTTCAGGGCCCCGTCGTGGGCTACTTCTTCGCCGATCCCCTCGACCGCTTCGAGCGCCAGTTCACCAGCAGGTGTCTGGCCGCCAGCCCCTACCGGCTCGATGGGATCCAGTCCGTGACCGTGGGCAAGACGTTGGTGGTCCGCCCGATCAGCGGGGGCACGACGCTGCGGCTCGGGCCGGCCGAGGACGGGGGCACGCACCCGCTGCGGCCGCAGGACAGCGACACCCAGGCCGTGTTGGAGAAGTACGGCTGCGAACTGCCCTGAGTACTCCGCTTCCAAGGAGAGGCCTGCGCGCAGGACTTCCGCGTGGGCTCACTCTCGCCGGATGAGCACGAAGTCCTCCTGGGCCTGGGTCGCTCACAGCCGAAGGGCGTAGCGCTCACACGCGTTCAGCACCGCCGCCGGTGAGCGCCCGGCCTGGTGACGCTGCACCGGCCCGGCCCGGCCCGGCCGGGAAGCGGGGGCGCGCCGCAGTGGTCCGCCGACTACGGTGATCATCATGGCAACTGGAGAGACGCTCGGGCACTACTGGTCCCACATCACGGTGGCGGCCGCGATCACCGGGCAGGCCATCGTCACGCTCCTGCGAGGGCCTGATCCATTCTTTGCCCTCTACGCGGCGCTGATCGCCGGCGGCGTCTGGGCCTGGCACGGGCGTGCCATCCAACGCGCTTCGGTCGCCGACGGCTGGGAAATCCAGGCGCTGACGTGGGACATCCACGTCAACCGCCGTCCCGCACCGTCCGACAGCGAGCTGTACCGGGAACTGACCGCCCGGATGCGGCAGACCGGACAGCACGTGCGCACCGGCGTCGGCAGGCACGGTCTGGAGCGCATCACCCTCGCTACCTCCAGCGAACCCGGCGGCTACAGCGATGCCCGCTCCACCCGCCACCGGGCCCTTGGTCATCTGTGGCTCGGGATGCGCTGGTTCAACCCCAGGCACACCCGTCACCTGCCCGCCGTCCTGGAACACGAACTTGCCCACCTGACCCGCCGCGACACCACCAAGCGGCTGGTCGCCGAGACCGCCGCCGTGACGGCGACCGCGCTGGCTTCCGGCCTGCTCGCCACGGGCTCCTTCGCCCTGACTGCCCTGGGTGCATGGCTGCTCACCACGCTCTACCACTGGTCGGTCGAAATCGCCTGCGACCTGCACGCGGTGCGCGCCTGCGGCCGGGAGCCGGTCGCCGAGATGTGGCGCGCCGATCTGGCCCTGGAGCGCTCACGGCCGCGCGCCCTTCGGATCCGGGGAACGCTGTGCGCGCTGCGCACGCACCCGCCGCTGCGCCTGCGGGTCTTCTGCGCGATGCGCCTGCCCGTGTCCACCCCGCTGGCGCCGGCCGCCCACCCCCTGCACGCCCCCGCCGCAGCCTGAGCACTGACTCCGCCCGCTCCACAGCGGTGGGCGGCCCGGAGCCCGGGCGCCGCCCCGCATCGCCGTGTGCATGTCGCGGGCGGGACTACCTCCTCGCGAGCATCACCCCGCCACGACGGTCGTCGCTTCCGGGCCACGACCACAACGCCTTCGGGGCGTCCGCGAGGGCCAGGAAGCACGCCGCGCGGCCCGGCTCGTCCACCGAGACCTCAAGAAGGCGAGAGCAGCCGTCACCTGCGTCGCGCACCGCAAGATGCAGCACGTCTGCCTGCTTCTGGGCCAGTGACGTTGCCAGATGGGCCCGGCGCAGGAGCACAGATGCCTCAAAACCGTAGGGCGAGTCGGCGAGCGCGGCGGCGCCCTGTGCGCCGGCCACGCCGGGCACGCGGTCGGTGAGGCTGTTGAGCGCCGACTGCCACTCGCGAGGGAACGCGCGGTCCAGGGTGACCACGGCGCCACTGCTCGTGTCCACGAGGCGAACGCTTTTCGCCTCGGCGCTCCACCGCAGGTGGGCAAGCCGTTGCGAGCCGAGGGAACGCGAGGTACCGACCAGAGCGTGTGCCCAGCGGTGCAGGGCCCGGCGGTCGACGCGGATGACGAGCCGGTCGGGATAGGGACTGATGCTGCGGATGCCGAACAGTCCCATGCCGGCGTCTACCTGGTGTCGTCCGAATTCCTCAGCCAGGAGCTCGACGATCTGCACTTCCCACCGCTGCTGTTCCGGGGAAGGGTTCGGAACAGCCAGCTCCGGGCGGGGATTCACGCGATGGCCCTGCTGACTCTGGGCGTACGTCTCGTTGGTCGCGAGCTGACGCAGGCGGACCATTTCACCCGATTCGGGACTGGATGACGTCTCGTGCATAACGGCTCCCTGTCGCACTGCCCGGCCAATGCACAAGAAGAAGAGAGGGGGGTGAGCCGGCCGATCGGTCAGGCCTTGCCCACGTGGGCTTTTGCCTTCCCGATGCCGCGACTTCCGGGGGCGACATCCCAGCACGGCTGCGTGGACAGCCGATGGAACTCTACTCCCCACACCACCACACTGCGGTGCCATCCGGTGGGGTACACAGGTGTGTCGCGCCGTACGGCACTGCCCCGCCCGCGGTACTCAGCACCGTCACTCAGGCGGCCGGTGGCCGCCGGGCGTTGATCAAGCCGGGTGTAGTGCCGCCGGCGCCCGGACGGTCGCCTGAAGGAACGCGGTCAGCGAGCGCGGCTCCACCCGGTCGTAGCCGAGCACCGGGTGATGACTTGCTGCGGCGCCAGCCCCGCCCGGGCGGCGAGTGCCACACTGGGCCGAGGGCCAGAACGGCCCGGCTTGCCAGGAGAGAGGCAATGACGGGTGGAGAGCCAGCACAGTTCCTCGACTCCGAGCAGTTCGGAGACCCTGCGGCGGCGGAACCGGGTCCGGGACTACCCCGATGCACACGCGCGGATCGAACTGGTGATGTCCGATCCCGCCGTACGGGACCTCGTCCAGAAGGTCGGGGAAGAGGAAGAGCGCCTCGGTACTTTGCTGAGCGGCATCTACCGGACGGAGGTAGCGCGGTGGAATGAGGCACTGCGTGAGGCAGACTCCGAACTGCTCAGCCAGATCTGCCCAGCCAAGCACGGGAGGCACGGCCGGATCTGCTTGCTGGACGAGGGCCATGACTCCGACGCCGGCCCGCACTGGGGGAGGACCACGGCCGGCAGGCCGGTGGCGTGGCTCGGGAGCGCCCCTGACGACGACTGAACGGGCCTCGCCCGCCACCAAGTCGTCACCGGCCTGCGGGCGACAGCTCCTCATGCACGAGGTGGTCTGCTCCATCGCCTTGACCGACGATCGAACCGTACTTCCGCTCCAGCTCGATATAGGTGCTGCGACCTGACCCTGCCTTCTGGTATCCGGCCCACCGGGTGAGGTCCGCGCGGGTGAGCTCGACACCCGCGTTCTGGTGGGCGAGGTAGATCCGTTCGGCCCGCTGCCGCTTGCTCTCATTCTCCGGGGCAGTCCCCACATCGATCGCCGGCAGGGGATCGGCCTGGCCGTCGTCCTCCTCCTCGGCGTCCTCGTCAGCCTCGGTGACATCTTCATCGTCGTCCGCGGCGTCAGTGTCCACGGAGTCCAGTCCGCCCGCGGGGTCCCCGGCTTGTGCTGACGCGGCAGCGTCGTCCGCGAGCAGGTCGTCGCCGGGATGGCCGAGGGCGATCTCCCGTCCGGGATCGGTGACGGCCGCCGCGGCCCCGCCAGGCGACTGCGAGCGGGAGTGATCGGCGGGGGCGGAGGGACTCTCCGCCGTCTGCGCCGGGCCGGACTCCACCGGGGCCGGAAGGGCCCGGCCGGGGAGAGCCTCGGAGAGACCAGCACCGTCCGGCACGAGCTCAGGAACAGCCGCCCGCACGGGAGCCGGCAACGGCATCGGCTCCCCCGCGGGACGGACCGCGTACCCAAGTCGGCTGCGGCGCAGCGGCCGAAGCTCTTCGCGCCCCGCCTTCTTCCGCCAACGCCACCCGTACTCGTCGCGCAACTCCTGGCGGTACTCCAGCTTCTCCTGGAACAGCTCAAGCGCGACCTCATACGAGGGAATCGTGCTCGGCCAGAGCTTTCTGCTGCGCCAGATCAGCCATGTCGACCACGGCGCAAGCAGCCAACGACCCAGCGAGAGCGCGTAGTCCTCCCGCCCAGCCTCGCGAGCTGTCGCGGTCGCGACCGCGTGCCGGACGGCCTCGGTGATCGCGATGAACAGGAGTGGGATGGCCGCATGCATGATCGAGGCAAGTATGTCTGGATATGCGGCCATTGCATTGAATGCCACCGTGGCGATGGTCAGCAGCCATGCGATGTGCCGCAGCAGCGGATACCGCAAGTCCACCCAGGTCAAGGCGAGGTCGAGGCTCAGCATCACGATTATGCCAATATCTATGCCAAGCGGAAAAATGCTTGCAAACCAACCAAATTCCTTCTCCACTGCCAGATCGCGTACGGCCGTGTAGGAGCCGACGAAGCCCGTCAAGGCGATCAGGAGCGAGCCGAACCCGATGATTCCGAACGTCACCCGGCGCCCACGGGTCCAGACGACCCGGCGGCGCCCGTGTTGCCCGGCCGGCGCCGCCCTGCCGAAATCAGCGGTCGTCGTCATGGATCCATGCCCCCTTCGTCGTGCCAGTGCGCGCAGCGCCGTCGCCCATAGAGGTGTGCTCAGCAGCGACCGTGTGACATTCCGCGCCTCCACAGTTTTCGACAGCCGCACGTCCGTATCTGAACCGTAGGAGCGCAGACCCTCCCCAGCCACACCGATTCGGCCCGGAGCGCACGCTGTGACCTGGTCGTTGTCTTCAAGATCGGGCCGACACAGGGTCGAACCGACAGCGAGACTCGCCTAGGCTCCAAGATCCCGGCATATGCCGGAATCGACGACGCCGCTCGGGGGCCGAAGTGATGACCGCGCTGACAACCACCGTCGCCCTGCTCGCCGGCCTCATAGCCGGCACTGCCGTACGGCCTCTGCTGTTCGCCTGGACAGTTCCCGTCGGCGCACCACTTCGGCACTCCTGCCCCACCTGCGACGTGCCGCTCCGAGCAGCAGTACGGCTCCTAGCCCCGCCCCGCGACCGATGTGCGGCGTGCCTGACCCCCTGGTCCGCAGACCGCGGTCTCCCCGAGGCAATGACCGCTCTGGCCTTCGCCCTCATCGCCGTGAGCGGCCTGACCGGCTGGACCGCCGCGGCGCACTACTGGGTCGCCGCATGCGGAACGGCGCTGGCGCTGATCGACGCGAAGGTGAACCGGCTCCCCAACGTCATCACCCTCCCGGCCTTCGCTGGAGTCATCGTCCTGCTGGGAGGTGCCGCCGCGAGCGGAGAACAAGGCAGCCTCCTCCGCGCCCTCGCCGCCGCGGCAGCACTCGGGGTGCTCTTCTTCCTCATGACCTTCGGAGGCATCGGACTCGGCGACGTGAAACTCGCCCCCACCCTCGGAGCCCTGCTCGGCTGGCACAGCTGGGCCGGCGTGTTCCTCGGAACCTTCGCGATGTTCGCGCTCGGCGCCGTGGTCAACCTCGCACGCGGCCGCGTCCGCGGACGCGTAGCGTTCGGCCCCTACATGATCATCGGTGCGCTCGGCGCATCAATCTGCGTGCCTTGACCATTCGAGCCTCGCCAAAGTTGCGCCGACCACTCTGCCCGCTTCTGCGGAAGCTCGCCACGATGGGCACCGCCCCCTCGCGTCAGGCCTGCCGCAGCAGTGCGAACACATCCGGAGACTTTCACTCTGAACCGCCGGGTCGGCGAGACTTCCTCAGCGCGGCCCCATACTGCGTCCCCTAGAGCCAACTTGAAGCCCCTGTCTCTCATCCGTCGCAGCAGTTGCCCAACTTGGAGCCTGTTGCCACAAGGTCGACAGAGGGGGAAGGTAGAACGACGAAGCGTCCCTCCTCACTGAGACTGAGGAGGGACGCTGTCGAACTACCGCTCTAGCTAGGCGCCTAGAGCGGGAGGGCTACTCGGCGACCGGAGCGAACGTATTGGTTGCCGCAGCTGTAATGAACGAGTTCCAGGACGCCTTCGGAAAATGAAGGTTCGCCCCGTGGGGCTCCTTGGAATCACGCACAAATACGACGTCCTGCGTAGACGCGACGGCTGACGTAGACGGAGAAACGGCGCACTCGATGCAGTCTCCTCCGTTCTGACCGCTGTAGCTGCTCTTCCACCACCTGAGCTCTTGTTGCAACGGGGACTCTCCTATCCGTTTCTTCCAAAATGTCCGCCACGACGGCGGCTACCAGGCACTCGACCTGGAGCTTGGTACTTCAGAGTCTCCCTTAGGCACACCCAGGGCCATAGCCGAGGTGGCTAGCCCGCTCCAAGTGGCAATCGGCGGGAGCGCCAGTGCCGCAGGGCCCTTGCCCGGGCTGCGGACTAGAGCGCCGGCATCGCCGATCGGATCATCTGCTCAGAATCATCAGGGGAGGCAGCCAGGCGCTTCAGCGACTCGAACGCCTCGTTGAATGGGTTGACGGCTGCTGTGTCTGAGAGCACGCCGCCGTCGACGAGATTCTCCAGGTATGCAAGGTCGCCTACGGTCTCATCCTCGAAGTCGAGGAGCGTGAACGGGCCGTGCATCGCTGGATGTGCCCCAGACGCGAAGGGAAGAATGCGCACAGAGATGTGCTGCGTGGCCGCGAGGTCGAGAAGGCGCTGGAGCTGTCCCCGCCAAACCTCAGAACTTCCAATCGGGCGACGGATGACGCCCTCGTTGAGAACGAGCGAGACGGTCGGCGGGAGGTCACGATCAAGAATGCTCTGCCGCTTCAGCCTGACCTCAGCTTGGACTTCTTGTGTCGTCTCGTCGGCGTCGGACAGCCCCAAGATGACCTTGGCGTACTCGGGATCCTGAGCTAGGCCTGGCACGAATTCCGGCTGGTAGATGCTGATCGTCTTGGCTGCGGCCTCGAGGCCCAGGTAGGCCTGAAACCAGGCTGGCATGGTGCCCTTGAACGGCTTCAGATCCCACCAATCCTTGCGTGTCTTCGTGATCAGGGCGTAGTTCTCCAGCTCTTCCCGCAGCGTCAGAGAAGCCCCGTACAGGTCGCAGAGGAGGCGAACGTCGCCGATCTCGACTGCAGTGTCCTTGGTCTCCAGCCGCGTCATGCGGGCCGTCGACCAACCAAACCTCTTGGCTACGGCCGACGCCGTCAGACCCTTTGCGTCCCTCAGCCTGCGGAGTTGCAGCCTCAGCAGGATGCGACACAGCGCGACCGACCTCTGATCAGTGGCAGCCATCTGCACTCCTTCATTGGTGACTTGTCGTCAGTCTGACGGCCCGTGAAGCCTTGGACAACGGACGGAGGTTCGCTGTGACGATAGTCGCCGTCCCGATCGCATCGCACCACGAAGATATTCACTGCGAAATTTTCGCAGAGTGGCTTTACGTAGAGAAGACACCCCTGCCATACTCCAGGGGTCGCAACAGATGGCAGTTGAAAGCTCACGTTCGGTAGTCGTGGATGCGCGCCGTCGTGCCACTTCGACGCGAGGACACAGCTCATGCCCCAGATGCCGCAGCGCCTCAGCTGCCGACACGCCCGGACGGCATTACAGAACCTGAGCACCGTCAGCGGAAGTTTGAGCTTGCCGTACGGGGAGGTCGCCCTGGAGAGTCAGTTGAACCCTAGGGCGAAAGACATCAATGCCGCCCCGATGGCCCCCCTTGAAGCCTCGCGACGCGAGAACCTGGGACAGGTCGTCGCTCAGATCGCAGGCAGGGGTCGGTCTCCCCGAGCATGCCTGTATGCCCTCTCCATCGGGGGGCAGCCGCCACGCCACTCGCTCAACGCAGCCGCAGCGTTTGCGGAGCATCAGTCGTGGGAGGTCAAGCCTAGGTGGTCCTACACGGACCACCAGGACGTGACCAATCCCTTGGCTCGACCGGGCTGGCGCCTCGTGCGGGACCAGATTCAAGCAGGCTACGCAGACGGAGTCGTGGTCGTCACAGGTTTCGTGATCAGCTCACGCATTGATGAGTACGGGGAGCAACTCGACTGGTTCGGTCGGCACTCCGCGTTCGTGGCAGTGGTTGTACCCGAAGTTCAGACGGTTCGGCGATGAGCGCCCCGACCAGCGTCTTCGCAGTACGGCAAGTGGGCCGCGAAGCAAATCCCGTGGTTCCGCATGCCGACGGCCGTCGCATGCCACATGCACGATGCGAAGCGGCCAAGCGCGGCCCGGCAGCGTCTCTTCGGCGTATGCCTAGCGCTAGTCCGGCGACGAACAACCTGTTACGGGCGCTCCTTGGAGTCTGTCCAGTAGTCCTTAAGCATCTCGCCGGGCCAGGTCGGCTGTGTGATCCGGCCGCGGGGGAGGAACTGCGTGAAGACTGCTACCAGGTCGATGATGGGGGTGCCGTCGTCGGCGTCCAGGTCCACGACGTGCAGATCCAGTCCGTCCACGCGGAGCAGTTTGGGGTAGGAGACCGCAATGCGGGCCGGGCGCCGGTGGTTGTGGTGCACGAAAGTGCCGGTGGCCGGCCACGCCGGATTGTCCCGAGGACTGCGAGCGTGCAATGCCACGTCGGTCGGCGATCCGTTGTGGAAGGGCCAGACAACCTGGATGTGGGAGAACTCTTCGATGCCCTGCAGCACTTCTTGGGGGAAGTCCGGGTTGAGCCGGATGATCGACGTCACGTTCCCCTTGTAGTCGTCACGGCGCCCGGTGTGGCCACCCACGACGGTGGCGATGATGGGTACCTCGAAGGTCCTGCGCCCCTTGAGCAGTCCTTTGAGCGTCCTCAACAACCCGCGCAGCCAGCCCACCGGCTCCCTCTCGTTCGCTTCTGTAGGGATCGCCGAAGTTCACGCTCCGCGCCGATCCCCGACGTGGCGCGGTCAGCCTACGCCGAGCATCGCGCGCGCTCTGGCGTCGAGTTCGGCGGCCGGAGTGCCCCCTCGGCCGCGGAACGGGCTGAGCGCACGACGCATCTGGACGACCGTCTCTCGGGCTCGGCCCGACTGCACTCCGGTCATGGCGTCGATCGCCTGGCTCCACGTGTCGCATGCGGCTTCGAGCTGGCCCTGCTGCACCTGCACGGCGCCCAGGTAACCCAGGGTTACCGAGTGGGTCCGGGCAAACTGAGCTCGTCGGGTTCGAACGCTCTGACGAAACTGCTTCTCCGCTCCCTTCAGGTCTCCGAGGTCCCGCAGGGTGGCTGCGGTCTCGTGGGCGAGGCTGGCTTCGCCGAAGAACCAGACGCGATCGGGCCCGTCTCCCTCCCCCGCCTTGCTGAGATCCTTTTCGGCTTGGGCGAGGGCTGCTACGGCTTCCTTCCGGCGGTTGTCGGCGGCCAGGCTGCGGGCGTGGACGACGCCGATCAGCGCTTTCTCGCGCCAGCTCGCGTCGGAGTACCGCTTTCCCGAGAGGGAGTCGGTGGCCAGGCGCACTGCTTGCCCGGGCTGCTTGAGGTCCACGGCCTGGTGGGCCATCGCTCTGAGGACGTGGCCGGCCAGGGGCGCGTCCCGGGCTTCCTCGGCCAGCTGCGTGGCGACGGTGAACCAGCGAAGCGCGACGGGGTGCTCCCCGGCATCAAATGCCGTCCAGCCAGCGACATAGGCGAGTTCGCCGGCAGCGGAGGTCATGGCGCGCCGAATCTCCTCGGAGGGGAATCGGCTGTTGAGGTAGTCGGCTATCTCGGATCGCAGGTAGGCCACGAGCGCTGTGCGGCCTGCGCCGCGGCCGCCGCGCTGCTGGTCGCGGCGAGAGAAGAAGACGGCCATTTCGCGGACGCCCTCGACGTCTTGAGTAGTGACGGTATGCGTCGATACCGCTTTGCGGGCGCGGGCGCGGTCGGATGCTTCCTCCCACCACGATTCGGATGGCAGGGCCAGGCCCGCGACGGAGTAGGCCGAGCTCACCAGTACTCGTCGACGGTCTATGTCCATGTCAGTGCCCCCGAGGTTCACCAGAGTCGTCAGCGTGTCGACGCTCCACTCCGGCGGCTGCGGTTCCGCACCCTCGTCAGCGGCAAGGCCGATGTCGGAGAGGGTGAGGGTGCGGCCGAGACCTCGCGAGAGCGTCTCGGCCAAGATAGTCGGCGCTCTGCCGCTCGGGCGGGTGCCGGCGGTCCAGCGGGTGATGGACGACCGGTTCGTGGCGTCCAGTTCGTGGGCGCCGTTCTCTGCCGCGACGGCTCGGAATCGGGCCACCAGGCGTGCTTGAGGCAGGTTCAACTCCTGGATGACGGCTTCCAGTCGGCGGTTGCGTGTGCGCCCCACGGTGAGCCCCTGTCCCCGAAAAGATCTTGCACCACGTGCACCAGGTCTGCGTCCCCGACGGGATACCCAGCGATCCGTACGCGCGGTTGTCTCGTGAAGACGATATTCCTCCAACCCCCCACCCAGCCCGCGGAATCGGCGACCTCACGCACACGAGCTCGCGCTGTGACTGGAAATGGCGCCCCAAGGGGCCAGGACAAGGAGCCGATGAACGTGCACTACCTGACGCGGGAGCAGCCGACCTGTTCGCGGCCGTACGCCGCCGTCGTGCACGACGGCGCAGGCCCAGGAGCGTGTGCAGTGACCGATTCACCCTCCAGCCCCCCTGGCCCCCAGGCCGTCAACGGACTGCCGTCGCAGGTCCCTGCTGTACGTCGCTTCCAATCCGTGTTCGCGTTCCCGGCCGCACCGGAGGCGATCTCGCCGGTTCGACACGGGCTGCATAAGCTGCTGTGCGCGTCGGGGCTGGTCGGCATCGCGGATGTCGTTGCCCTGGCCGCTCAGGAGTTGATGGCCAACGCTGTGACGCACGGGTGCCGCAACTTCCCATCCGGCACTGAGGTCACCATGACGGCCTCGTGCGATGGCCAACAGGTGCGGCTCAAGGTCCAAGACCCGTCGGACGAACACCCGTGCGTGCGGCCGGAGACCGGGGACGAGGAATGTGGCCGCGGCATGCTTCTGATCGATGCGTTCGCCGACCGTTGGGGAGTCGAGGCATCCTCCGCCCAGGGCTGCGGTAAGGCGGTCTGGATGGAGCTGGCCTGCGTCCAGACGGACGGCGTGGTGGTCTCATGAGCCTCACCAGTATGGCCCGCGGCGCCACGAGCCGGCGCTCTGTCCGCGCGGCCAACGACCCCCGCTCCACGGTCACCTCTGCCAGGGAGACCCTGGCCTTGGTGTTGGACGAGGATTCTCCTATCCCGGAGGGCGACCAGGACATCGATGACCTGGTGCTGCGACTGCGCGGTCACCTCATGCAGCTCGGACCCGCAGTGCACGTGCACGGCATTCCACGCCAAGCAGAGAGCGCGCTGAGGACGGCCCAGAGCCTTGCGGACATAGATGTCCCGGCGCGGTACATGCAGGCCCGCGTACATCTGCGGAAGCTGGCGACTGCGGTGAAAGCGCTGATCACGGAGATGGGCGCAGCGGGTCTCGTGTGCGATCACCAGCCCGAGTGCCCGCCCGCCCAGGCTGCGGACAGCCAGGCCGCGCAGGTCCGTTTCCACCGCCCTGAGGCCGGATGGAGCGTGCTGTGCAACGGCGTTCTCCTTTTCGATGACACCGGGTGCCTTCGGCCAGACGATGTCATCGTCGAGCCACATCGGCCCCTTCCGCTGGCTGGGCCTGCCGCTAAGGCGGTGAGCGGGTGAGCGTCATGGATCCGCCGCCCGCTGCGTACCCTCTCGGCGTTCGCCTTCTCGCTCCTGAGGAGGCATGCGACTTCGAGTACTGGGCGGCACGGCTCATCCACCCGGAACTTCTGGGCGGCGCCGTCGCCGTGATGATCCACCGCCTCCCCCTCCTCGCAGTCCCTGCGGGCATGAGCCGTCGTGGCGGTCATCTCAACATGATCGACCGGTCGTTCGCCGAGCTGACCACGCAGTGCCTGAAGAGACGGCCCGGCTTCGACATGGTCGGCGCCAGCGGCTCACACGTCACATGGGGCGATCCGCTGCCGGAAACCCTCGGCTCCGACGAGCGCCGCCGCTTCCATGGCCTCCGCGAGCCGGCCAAGGATCGATTCGCCGCTGCACCGCTCCTCGCCTGGCACAGCGGGACCGGCTCGGCTACGGACTGCTGGCCTCCCGCTTCCGAGCAACTGCCCGGATGGCTGCCTCCACCTCAAGGAGCCGTTACGGCCTGCGCCGCGCGCTCCTCCCGTTAGCCCCGGCGCCCCGTCCCCGTTGTGGTGCCGCGCCGGCCACCCCCGCTACGGCGCGGCGCCACCACGGCCCTCCCCCAGACCCCTTTCCTTGGCGACGGGATTCCCGTCCTGACCGGAGACTCCATCTCGATGCAGCTATTACAGAGCAGCCGCCACCCGTGGCACGTGGGCCTCGGAGAGCAGCCGCCTGCCGCGCTTCCCTTCACTTACGACACCGTCCGTGTGGGCCTGGCGCTGGGCCTGCGCGCCATCGACGAGCTGATCGACGTCGGAGGCGATGTCGGTCCGCTGAGGTACTGCCTCGCACACCAACAGCTTCTTGTGCCCGTGGAAGCCGGCACCACCGACCGGTGGTTCGCGTCGCACTCCGTCTGCACCGCCGGGACAAGGCCGCTATGCGCTCCCGAGGGATATCGCAATCAGAACTGTGTCCGCCTGTGGCTGACGCGGCCTCACCCAGTCTCCGCCCCGATCACTGCGGCAGGCGCTCTTCACGACGCGCTCAGCCTGACGCGGTCCCGCCTACGGACGCCACGACAACCGATGAGCCCGCACCGCCGCAGGGCCTGCCATGCATGAGCAACAGCCGCCGAGGGTGAACAAATGGCTGATTTGGCGCCCGAGCCGCAATCAGCTCCGCGTCACTGTGTTCGTCCTCGCGATGCTCATCATCATCGTCGACGGATCAGCGCCGAGACCGGGATGACTCTCATCGGAGGGATCATCACCGGCCTGATTGTGGCCGCCATAGGAGCACTTGTACTCCTCGGCCAGCGGTCACACCCCCGCTACGGACCCACCCGAAGGCGTTACGGACCCTCGGACAACCGGGCGACGCGCCAGTACGACACCACGAAAGGCACCTCGTCATGAAGACCTCGCCCGACGCCGAGGAATACATCGCCGCAGCAGACGGGATCGAGCCTGTCGCTGCCTGAGAACCGGGGTCTCCTCTAGGTCGTGAGATTTGCCGCGCCCGTGCACGGCGGATCCGTGACCACGCCCTCGGCGGAGGAGACGGCGCCATGACCTTGGCGCCCCGGCCGCCTGTTCTGTGGGGGAGCGGCGGTCGGCCCATGAACGGCCCGCCCGTCGTCGGCGACGGACGGACCCCCGTCTGGCAGCAGGGCTGATGGAAAGGCCAGCTGCCGGATGAAGCGTGTGGGGAGGAGCCCCTCCCTTTCGGCTCCTCCCCACACAGCTCGACTACGAGAAGAAAGGACGCCATGCCACAGGCCGAAGTCGACACCCCGGTCGACGACGCTGCTCTTGAGCCGCGCCGTGCCGCCGGGCGGGAGCTTCAGACGGCATTCCGCGACAGCGGTGTCCACGCCAAGCCCCAGATCGGCACCACGACCGCTGCCTCCGCCGTGTCGGTCACCATTCCCCTGGAGGGAGGTGGAGCTGCGCAATTCCTCATCGGGAAGCCGCTTCCACTGGCCGACCCAGCGGCCCCGCTCCAATATCTCCTGAAGCAGCATGAGATCCAGGCGAAGGTCACGATTGTTGAGTTCGGCCCGGACCCGGTCTTGAAGGTGGCGCTCGCGACGTGCGACGACGCTCGGCGTCTGGCTGCTCTGGTGATCGAACGACGCTCCGAGGCACACGATGCGGCACTGCGGCTGCGGACCGTCTTCACCAAGATCGGCGTCACCGAAAATCACATATACGTGACCGACGGCACGGTGGAGATTGGCGACATCGATGTCCGAGACGCCGTGACCCTCTACGACATCCTCGCCGGCGGCGGGTCCAGCGCCGAAGCCCACGGGCTGCATGGGCTGAACCTGCACGACCGGTGGGACTCCCGAGGGTGGCGCGACGTGGAGAAGCTGGCGCAGCTCCTGGGCCCCATCGTCTCCAAGGCGTCCGGCCAGTACCTGGAGAGCCTGCCCAACCCGGCGTGCCACGACTGCATCTCCAGCCGTCCGCACCGGATCACTCTCGGCAGCGCACACCCCCGGCAAGTCCTGCTCTTCGCCGATGCCATCACCTCGGCCGACGGGGCCGCGTCCTCCACCGACCCCGGCCCGCCGGACAGGTAGTCCCACATCCACGGCGGCCGTCCGCCTCCCAACCCGAACATCACCCTTTGTGCCACCCCCATGGCGGTGGCGGCACTCACGACGAGATGGAAGTTCATGCCCGGGCGCATCGAGGACTACGCACTCATCGGCGACATGCAGACTGCCGCGCTGATCTGCCGGGACGGCACAGCGGACTGGCTGTGCCTGCCCCGCTTCGACTCGCATGCCATATTCGCCGGGCTGCTGGGGACCGAGGAGAACGGCTTCTGGCGCATCGGTCCTGAACACCCGGCCGGCAGCACGCCGCCCGCGGCGACGCGGCGACGCTACTGCGATGACTCGCTGATCCTCGAGTCCGAGTGGGACACCCCGCGTGGCACGGTCCGCGTGACCGACTTCATGCCGCCGCGCAATGGCGCGCCGCAGCTGACCCGGATCGTGGAGGGCGTCAGCGGAAACGTTCCGATGCGCTCGGCGCTGCGGATGCGCTTCTCGTACGGCCGGATCACGCCGTGGGTGCATCACATCGACGGGCGAACCGTCGCCACGGCCGGGCCCGACTCGGTCTGGCTGGATGCCGACGTGGAGACGTACGGCAAGGACCTGACGACGTACTCGGACTTCACGGTGTCACCGGGCGACCGGATCGCCTTCACGATCCAGTGGCAGCCCTCGCACCAGAACCCGCCGCCGCTGCCGGACCCCGAGGGAGCGCTGGAGGCGACACAGGAATTCTGGCGCGACTGGGTCGAGCACTGTACGTACAACGGCCCCTACCGGGAAGCCGTCATCCGCTCCCTGATCACGCTGAAAGCCCTGACGTACGCGCCGACCGGGGGCATCGTCGCCGCCCCCACCACCTCACTGCCGGAGGAGATCGGCGGCAGCCGCAACTGGGACTACCGCTACACGTGGCTGCGCGATGCGGCGATCACCCTGTCGTCGCTGATGCGCACCGGCTACCGCGAGGAGGCGCGCGCCTGGCGCGAGTGGTTGCTGCGGGCGGTGGCCGGCGATCCGGAGAATCTGCAGATCATGTACGGCATCGCCGGAGAGCGGGAACTCGGCGAGACCGAGCTGGACTGGCTGCCCGGTTACGAGGACTCCACCCCGGTACGGGCCGGGAACGGCGCCGCGCACCAGCTCCAGCTCGACGTGTACGGCGAGGTCACCGAGGCGCTGCACCTCGCGCACGAGACGGGTCTGTCCCGCAACGACTACGCCTCGGCGCTCCAAGTGAAGCTGATCCGCTACCTCGAGGACCACTGGCAGGAGCCGGATGAGGGCATCTGGGAGGTGCGCGGCCCGCGCCGGCACTTCGTGCACTCCAAGGTCATGGCCTGGGTCGCCGTGGACCGCACGATCAAGCTCATCGAGTCCGGGGACGCCGATGGCCCGCTGGAGCGCTGGCACCAGCTGCGAGACGACATCCACCGGGACGTCTGCGAGAAGGGCTACGACAAGGAGCGCAACACCTTCACCCAGTCCTACGGCTCCCAGGAGCTCGACGCCTCACTGCTCCTCATCCCGCAGGTCGGGTTCCTGCCGCCGGACGACAAACGAGTCATCGGCACCATCGAGGCGATCCAACGCGAGCTGTCCACCGAGGACGGATTCGTGCGGCGATACCCGACGTCGGGCGACGAGGCGGGGGTGGACGGTCTCGAAGGCGACGAAGGCGCCTTCCTGGCCTGCTCGTTCTGGCTGGCGGACGACCTCGCGATGATCGGCCGGCTCGACGAGGGCCGCCAGCTCTTCGAGAAGCTGCTCTCTCTGCGCAACGACCTTGGTCTGCTGGCCGAAGAGTGGGACTCCAAGCTGCAGCGCCAGGTCGGCAACTTCCCGCAGGCCTTCAGCCACGTCCCACTCATCGACACTGCGCTCAGGCTGACGGCCTCGGGCGCGTACGGCGGGTGAGCGGCGTGAGGTTCCGTCTGCCGTGTCCAAGGCGCACTTCCGGCATCCACTCCAGCGCAGAAGTCTACCCCCGCAGAGCGGGAAAAGAGAGGAGACCAATGCCTGGTGAGAGGGCGGCGATCGCCAGCCTGGGGCTGGTGGTCGCCGGAGCGCATTGGATGGCCCCGTTCCTGCGGCCCGTGCTGTCCGGCCGCGTGAGCGGGCCGCTGCAGCCGATAGCGCAGTTGATGCTCCTCGAGCAGTCGTGGGCCGATGAGGGGTATGCCACGTTCGCCGAACACGCGATCCCTGCCGCGCCGCACTTCGTCGGCCCGTCCGTCTTCCCCGAGGAGGTTCGGTGCTCCCATCGCGTGCACTGACATCATCGACTGCTGCCGCGAGCCGGTCGCAGCGTCCGTGGTCGGATCCAGCTCATCAGGATGTGCCCCGCCGGCAGCCTGCCGGCGGGGCGATCGCCCTCGCTGTAAGCGGCCCGGACCCGCTGACGCGGCCGCCGGCAGCCGTGCAGGAGTGCAGGCTCGGCCACCCGGCCGTCGTCGGACTTCCGGCGCACCGTGCGCCGCTGTGGTCATCACGGAGGGCGACATGACGCAGCCGCAGACCCGAACGCTGCTGCACCACCTCCTGGAGGCCCCGGAGGTCAATGGTGCTTCGTGGCCCAGATTCCGGGTGCTCTGGCGACACATGGCCGGCGATGCTGCCAAGGAGCTGCTTGAACCGAAGCTCGCCAACGTCCGGGCCTCGGAATCCACCTACAGGCGGTGGCTCGCCGGCACCCACCTCGCTCGCGGTGATACGGCAACCATCCTGGAGTGGTACTTCGGCAAGAGCGCCGAAGCGCTGGCACAGCCCGTACCCGTCCGCGAGATCGTGCGCCCGCGCCCGCTGGATCGGCGTACCCGCACCGCCGCGCGGGCCCTGGACTACACCTGGCCCACCTCGCGTCATGTCCCTGGTGAGCCCGATGTAGGGGTCCACGGCACGTGGGAGCTTGCGGGCGGGCGCCACTTCGACGGCACGACCATCGGAGTACAGCTCTACGAGGCCCAGCCTCGCGGCGACATGGTCGAAGTCAGCGAAACGGACCTGCCGCACCTTCGGTCCTTCGTCCGCTCCTCACGCAGGGGCGTCATGCTGGCCTCTCTCGGTGCCGCGGGCGGAAAGGGCCTGTACGTGATGGACGCCGCGCTCGCCCGGCAGAGCCTTGTCGCCGGCCAAGACCCGCGGGTGCCCCTCGCCTACCAGCTGGACGACCTCACCTACGCGATCGTGTGGGCCATGCACGTCCTGGATGACGGCCTGCTCGCCGACGACCATCCGCTCTCTGACCGAGCCGATGAACTCCGGCACTACGTCAAGATCAGCAACTCTGCACCGCCACGGACCGACATGCCCGACCTCTCCCCCGTCGGCGCTGCGTGGCTCGGCTCCAGTCTGTGCGCCCAGTACATCGTGCGGCACTTGGACGACCTGTCCGATGTGCCCGCTTTCTGGACCCGTGAGGCCACGGGCGAAGAGTGCGCGCCCTGGCTCTTCTTCCGCCACAAGCATGACTATCTCCAGTCGGTGGCCAGCCGCTTCGCCGGGCCGGCCAGCCCCCTGGGCCGTGCCTTCTGTGTACCGGAAGCCGCCGTGCGCAGCACCGAGCCCTACGAGCGCGTCCTGCTGTTCCTCACCGTCGCGATGATGGAGATGCACGGGATCAAGGTCTGGATTTCCAGCGCGCCGGAGTACACCCAGACCGAAGGGTTCGTCCTGGCGCAAGACCGCGCCATCCTGGCGAACTGGGTACGGGAGGAGTCCGTCTGGCGCGTGGCTACCACCAGTGCCCGACGTGACGTGGCCCCCTATCAGGAGGCGATCGAGCACGCCCGGGCGCACAGTCTCGTCGACGGGCAGACGCCCGCCGACCGGCTGCAGGCCCTGGCCGCCTATCTCGGCCTGGACTGGAGGTGGCTCGTCAGCCGTTGCCGCACGCTCGGCGAGGAAGGCCTCTCCAGCATGCTGCGGCCACGTAGCCGTCTTCTCACGCTCCAAGCGCTCGATCAGACCCTGCGCTTCCTCGGCGCTGTAGGCAGGCAAAATTCCGGCCGTTAGGCTCAACTCGCCCCGCCCCTCCGCACTCCGAGGAACCCGCTGTGACGAAGCAAGACTCTCGCCCCACCGTGCTTGTGGTCGGCCTCGGCGGCACCATCGCCATGACGCCCTCACCCGAGGACGGAGCAGCCCGACCCACCCTGAGCGCGGAGGACCTGCTCGCCGCAGTGCCGCAACTCGCAGACATGGCCGTCGACATCAAGACGCTGTCCTTCACGAGCAAACCCGGGGCCTCCCTGACCCTCGACGACATCGAGGAACTGGCCAGCCAGCTATGGGCGATGGACAGCAAGGGCGCCTTCGACGGCATCGTCGTGACCCAGGGCACCGATACCTTGGAGGAGACCGCCTACCTGCTGAGCCTGCTGTACGAGGCGAAGGCACCCTTGGTCGTCACCGGCGCCATGCGCGCCCCACACCTGGCAGGCGCCGACGGCGCGGCCAATGTGCTGGCCGCCGTCACCGTCGCCGCGAGCCCTCAGATCTGCGGCCTGGGAGTCCTCGTGGTCTTCAACGACCAGATCTTCGACACCTCCCGGGTCCGCAAAACGCACAGCACCAGCACCCACGCGTTCGCTGCACCCGACACCGGGCCCCTGGGCACCGTGGCGGAAGGCCGTCTGCGACTCCTCACTACGCCCGCGCACAAGCCGCTTCCCATGGCCGCGGCACTTACCCGGCCGGCCCGAGTCGGCCTCTACGTCGCCTCCCTCGGCGACGATGGCGCCCTGCTGGCGCCACTGCTCGACCAGGTCGACGGCATGGTCATCGCCGGCTTCGGCGTCGGCCACCTTCCCGACACATGGGTCCCGGTTCTCGCCAAGGCCGCCCGGCAGATCCCGATCGTCCTCGCCTCCCGCACCGGCGGCGGCACCACTCTCACGCGCACCTACGGATTCGACGGCTCGGAGAAGGACCTGCTCTCGCGGGGACTGATCGGAGCCGGGCACCTCGACCCGTACAAAGCCCGCCACCTGCTGACGGTCCTGCTGCGCAGCGGCGCCGACGCCGACCGGATCCGCCGCACCTTCGCTCCGGCCGGCACGACCGCGGAGGGGCGTGGCTGATGCGGCACACCGAGCTGACAATGGGGCGGACCTTCGCCCTCGCCTTCGACGACGGCGACAACTTCACCGACGAACTCACCAAGTTCTGTACGGAGATGAACATCCGCCAGGGGATCATTCCCATGTTCCTCGGCGGTTTCCGGCGGGTGGCGCTGGTGGGCACGAACGGGCCCCTCGCGGACCCGGACGCTCCGGTGTGGGAAGAGACGGTGGTGCATACGGTGGAAGCCGTCGGCGCCGCCACCCTCGCATGGAGCCCGGAAAGCAACTCCCTCGCGCCGCACATCCACGTCGCGGTCGGACGCAAAGACCTTGAGGCTGCCGGTAGCGTCTCCCATCTGCTGTGGGCCGAGGTGCAGTTCATCCAGGAAATGGTTCTGCAGGAGGTCACCTCTCCCGCGATGCTGCGCCCGAGGTGCGGACCGCACGCCGTCCCGACCCTGGGCTTCGCGCAGCGGGCCGACGGCGAAAATCTGTGACGCCACGCCACCACGCACCGCCCGAGCCGAACGGGGCAGATCCCACACCGCCCCTACGCGCGCTGGCAGTGAGGAGCCAGGTGACGACCGGGTTGGAATCCGATCCGCGGGCATTCCCTCCCACTCCCCCGGCCGATCTCGACGACCCCCAGGTGATCATCGAGAACGACTGGAAGGGCTTCGCGGGCGTATCCCGAATGACCGACCACTGGGCCCGGCCGGGATGGTCCGGTGACCGTCGCGTGTACTACTGGATGCTCACCTTCGCTGATGTCCCTGCCTTGATCAGCCGGGCGCGGCGCTGCCAGAACGTCTTGGCACACCTGGGCATGGACCCGGTCCCGGACGACGGCCTGCACGTGACGATGACTCGGATCGGAGCGACCACTCAGGTCTTGCCCGCCCAGATCCAGCATCTCGCCGCCCTGGCCGAGCAACGTCACCTGGTCTCGTTCCCCCTGGCCGTCCATCCACTGGCCGGGTCACGGGGCGCGGTGCGCTTCAGCGTCTCGCCCTGGACACCACTGGTGCAGCTCCATACCGTCCTCAGCGCACTCGGGCACAAGGCCGGTGTACCGGGCGGCTCGCCATCGGCTTCCTTCCGGCCTCACCTCGGCATCCAGTACAGCAATCGGGATCAACGGGCCGAGCCGGTGATCGAAAGCGTCGCGCAGCTGCGCCCGCTGGCGCCCGTGCACCTGAGCATCACCGCCGTGGACCTGGTTGAACTCCGCCGTACCGAACGCGTCTACCGCTGGGATGTCCTGCACCGGATCAATCTCCGTGCGTCGTCTGAGTAGCTGCCTCCGCAGCCATCCCTGCCGACCCGGATCTCCGCGGTGGTTGGCGCGGCGCACCTGCCGGTCCGACCTGGGAGAGAACTACAACTAGGAAAGGCACAACAGCCGGGGCTCAGGCCATCAGAGTTGCGCCCTCATCATCGAGCGAAAGGTGCTGGGCAGTGAATGTACCGGCAGCGGAAATCTCCGACTTCTACTGTCACCAGGTTCTCAGCGGGCTGGTGCGAGTGGACGTGGTGGCAGAATCGGAGGGGGTATTGGCCTTCGCGCACACGCGGCCGTCCTATCCCGTCCACATCGTCGTGGTGCCCAAACTTCACGTACCGTCTCTGACGGATCTCGGGTCCGGCGGCGAGGCCGTACTCACCGAGGTCATGCGAGTGGTACGAGACGTAGCAGCGCAGGTGGAACTGGAGCACGGGGCGTGCTCGGTGGTCAGCAATCTGGGGCTCTATCAGGAGTCGAAGCATCTGCACTGGCACGTCCTGTTCCGCAGGGAGTCTGCGGAACAGATCCGGGAGGGGTATGGCCGCCACGACGGCTGAGCGGCGCGTCGCCCGCCCGACCTCCCGGCGCCGCAGGTGCGGCTCGGGTCCTCCGGGCCGACATGACTGGGAGCACCTTCAATCCTCTGCCTCTACCGCCCCATCGAGGGCCCGGACCGGCCGGTTCATCAGGAAGGGTGAACTCTCCATCTCAGCCGTCCGCGGGCGTCCGCGGCTTCCGGATGAACCAGGCCAGGGAATGACACACTGGGGCTCAACTCACCCGCAGGGCAATGGAGATCAACGATGAACGCCGCCCCCGCCGAGGGACCCGTAGAACGCACCGGCGGATGCCTGTGCCGCCGGATCCGCTTCACAGCCACGGGGCCGGCGGTCTACCCCCACACCTGCCACTGCGAGCACTGCCAAAAGCTCGGCGGGACCCCGGTGATGTGGTGGGTCGGCTTCGAACGGGTCACCTGGACCGGCGAGGGCGGCGAGCCGACCTGGTTCGAGACGTTCCCCGGCAAGGCAAAACGCGGCTTCTGCCCCGGCTGCGGAACCCGCCTCGCGGCGGTTGACTGTGACATCCCGGAGATCGGCATCAACGTCACGGCCCTGGACGACACCAGCGGTGCCGATCTCGTGCCGGTCAACGCTTCCTTCCGCGACAACGTGGTGCACTGGATGGTCCCGGTGCCTAACAGCACCGAGCACAGCGCCGTCAACTGACAGTTCCGCTCCGGTGGTCGGCTCCACCTGGCCGCGGTCCTTTCCGACGCACTGCGGCCTTTGCGGCAGTCCTCCAGGGTTGTAGACACCTAGAACAACTGATCTTGGACGGCCACGTTGGACTTTGCCGTACGCCCCGTCACCTTCACGAGAGCCGCGAGGTCGCTGAACCGCGGCAGCTCGTCTGCGGCGCACACAAGCCGGCGGAAGACCATCGCAGTGACCTCTACGTCCGCTTGGGCCCGATGGCGGTCTGCCGGCTGGCCGATGGAGAAGTGCGCCAGGAGGGTGTCGAGACCATAGGACGGCAAGCCGGGGACAATCTGCTTCGCGAACGGGATCGTGTCGAGAAGGTCGATGTGGGCCAGGTTCGGGCAGTGCTCCCTCTGGTTGTGGATGATGTTGGACTCGACGGAAGCGTTCTGAGCCACCAGCAGGAACGGGCTGCCCGGTGTGAAGTTCCGATCGAGGTCACCGAGCGCCTCGGCCGGGGTCGGAGCATCGGTGAACATCTCGGGCGTCATCCCCTTCAACGCGGTGTCGGCCGACGTCACCGGGGCAAACGCGGGCGGCTTGATGAGGGAAGTGCTGCTGCCGATCCGTGTCCATCCGTCCTGTCCGTAGCGCAGCGCGAGAGCAGCTAGCTCGATGGGCTGGGCCGGGTAACCCGCTGGGGTCGTCGTCTCGAAGTCGATGACCACGAACGTGGTCGCGCGGAATTGTGGATCTTCGGTCAATCTGCCCATGTGTCTACCGTTCGAGGATGTCGTAGCGTTCCCGGCCAGCGTCCGGCACATCGAAGGGCTCTGGCCCCGGGCGCGCTGTCGTTGAGCGTCATCGGTGGCTGGCGAGGCCGTGTCCGTCCGAGTCCGGGTACGTCTGGGCATCAGCAATCCGGCGCCAATTCAGGACGTCCGGCGACGGCGTCGCGTAGGAAGGTGCGCTTGGAGTAGAACGTGCGTGCGGTCGCGAGGCCGTGCCTCGACAGGTAGTTGAGGAGCCAGGCGTCGACTCGCTTCATCTCCCGTAGTACATCTTCCTCGTCGTGGTCGAGCAAGCTGCGCGAGCGCCGGTACTCCATCTCGCACTGCGAGAGGACGACGTCCGGAGCGGCAAGCAAGGAGCAGCGGTCGAAGAAGATGCCGAAGACGTCGCCCGTGCGCATCGATTCGCACTGGATGTCGTAGCGAACGCGCCGGAAGGGCGGCAGTGCCCGTACGTCGAGGCCCAGCTCCTCGCGCAGGTACTCCCCGAAGCGTGCCGGGGAGAGGTCGAGACCGGTGAAGAGCTGCTCGCGCCGCGCGAAGGCATCTTCGGTGAACCACTTGCGCTTAAGTACGTGAGTGCCGTCGACGGTGGGGATGAAGGAAGCGTAACCGCGCTCCAGGTCGGGCCCCATGACGTCGAACATGTGGTTGTCGAAGCAGTGGATCTGGAACTCCTCCCGGTACTCCGGTCGGCAGTCGGCCAGTTCGCCGTGGCGGAGGGCCTTCAAGAGCTCCATCGAGACGGCCCAGATGTCCGGGGCGGGCTCCAGGTTGTACTTGTACTCCAGCTCCGTCCCTGCGAAGTGCGTACGGAAGTACCGCAAGTGATTGTTGAGGCGCAGCGCCGATGCAGCGTGGGCGGCCAGCATGGGCTGCAGCCAGCCCAGCGCCTCCACTGGGCCTTCGCCGACCGGCTCGCGGGTGGTGCGCAGGAAACAGGCGTCGTCGGCGTAGAACCGGATCTGGGCGTACGCGTGGTAGCCCCCTTGCGGGTGCCCGGACAGATAGCACAGGGGCACGAGCCCAGGGGCGGCTTCGCCGGCCAAGTCACGCAGGGCAAGGCCGGCGATGGCGTCGGGGAACAGGGCGCTGCCGTCGATGCGGGCATCTGCGGTCCGGCTGCCGCCAACGGTCAGGGCCGTGACGGGGCACACGCCGAGCGTGTCCCATCGCAACACCACGGTGGTGCTGGGGACGCGGACCTCCTGCGCGGGCACCTGGACCAGGACGATCGGGTCGTCCTGGCGGCGGGGCGCGGTCTGGTTGAGCAGGTGGATTCCGCCCAGGACGACCCAGGCGGCTGGTGTCGGATCAGCTTGCATGACGATGGTCCTTTCCCAGGCGGGCACCCGGCGGTGTCCGCGTTGCCGGGGTTCTGGATGCTTTTCCACGCGACGCCGGTCGCGGACTCTAGCGGCACGGCGTGCCCGGCCGCCTCCGCGGGCGTACGGCTGCTGCGGCATAAGGTGAACCGGGTGATGGACCAGATGGCCTTGGAAGCGGCGGTCGCCGACGCCCGGCTCGCGGTGTTCGAGTTCAACGACGCCCGGGCATGGCTAGACCGTGTCCGGCAGCAGCCGTTGGAGCCGTTCGCAGCGGACGTGTGGGTGATTGATCCGGACTTTTGCCACGTCCTGCTCGTGAAGCACCGGGTGCGGGGCTGGGTTCCGCCCGGCGGCAAGGTCGAGCCGGGTGAAACACCCCGTGCGGCTGCGGTGCGGGAACTCGGTGAGGAGACCGGGCTGCCGGGCGAGCTGCTGCACGCACCGGCGGCCGTCTCTGTCCGTTCCTTCCGTGCCGACTGGTCCCCGACGCTGAGTTTGTCGTACGCCGCCGTCATCAGCCGTGATGTGCCGCTGGGCGGGGAGAGTGGGCAACCGCCGAAGTGGTTCTCGCTGGATGTGGAGTGGGAGAGCGTCTTTCCCGATGACCGCAGCCGCATCCGTGCACACGCTCGACGGCTGGCGGCCACCAGGTCGACCGTGTCGCGCTGAGCTCTGCCGACGCGAGCGCCCACTCAGATGATCTGGTCGATTCGGTTGAGCGTGCCGACGTCCAGCGTGATGAGTTGCAGGTCGTGGAGGAAACGGACCCATACCGGCTCCAGTCCGGACCGCGCGGTGAACTCGTGCTCGGTCAGGCGTCCTTCGGCGTACGCAGCGGTGCGGTGCGCGTGCTGCTGAAGCTGGTCGGGCTGTATCCATCGGGGTGCGCGCACCTCTCGGTCGGAGGGCCTCATCGTTCCGGATGCCTGGACCTGGTAGATCCACCAGCGGTGGCCCACGGGCTCGGTGGTCGGGCGGCGGCACCGGTTGGGTCGCCACTGGGTTAGCAGCAGGTGCAGGTGGGTAACGGCCAGGCCGACTTCCTCTGCGGTTTCCGTGCGGGCTGCCTGCTCGGAGCCGCCGTGCTGGTCGATGTGGCCGGCCACCGGGGCAATTCCGGTCGGGGGCGCCGCGCGCTCGAAGACGAGCAGCCCCTGGGGGGAGGAGATGAGAACTCCGACGCTGGTGTGGTCGCACTCCGAGGCGCCGGTGGCCGGGGATGACGTGGTCATGGTCGTGCCCCGGGGCGCTGGGCGACTACCACGAGCCAGCTTGTCACGGTGGGCGTTTCGGGCGCGGTCTGGGCGTACGCCTTGGTAAGGATCTCCATGCGCTGCGCGTGCGTGAAGTCGCCGTCGGGCCGGGCGAAGACGGGGATCGACAGCCACGCCTTCTTCTCGGCCACCGTGCCGTGCTGGGCAACGATCTCGGTGTCCGTCAGGTCCATGCCTGCGGCGGATAGGTGCGCGATGACCGCCTCGAGTGACAGTTTGGGAGGCCCCACCGCTTTCGCGGGCGCCGTGTAGCCGTAGTCGCGGGCGGCGATCTCGTGGATCAGGCGGTTCAGCGACGGACCGGTGCGGGTGGCCCTCTCGTCCTCGTGGCGGATGCCGGCGAAGCCGCCGCCGATGTTGAAAACGAACCGGCCGCCGGGGCGCAGGACCTGACGCACTGCGGCGAACACCGCAGGCACCGGTGTCTTCCAGATCGCCGAGTTGCACACCACGGCGTCCACGCTGCCGGCCGGGATGTGGCCGGCCAGTTCGTCGGCCCGGGCGGTGACCCAGGTCAGGCGCGGGTCTCTCACTGTGCGGCGCCCGACCCGCTGCATGGCGGCGGCGTTGTCCAGGGAGACGACCCGGGCGTGCCGCGGGACCAAGGTGAGGATCGCCTCGGCGGTCGCGCCGGCCCCGCCACACAGATCGACCACCAGGCAGCTGTTCGTAAGACGGGCTCGCAGGGCAAGATCCCGGCTGGTGGCGCTGTACATCGGGAAGTCGTGGGTGAAGGCGGCGTACGCCTCGGCGGTGGCGTCCTCGTCCCAGCCGAGGACGGCGTCATGGGGTGCCATCCGGGCTACCTCGATTCGACGGAAGGGGACCCCGGCCAGGGGTCAGAACAGTGCTGACTGGACGGCTGTTCCAGGGGAGTTGAACGAGCCCAGCAGGATGCGGCGGCCCTTGAGGAGTCCGAGGTCGAGCAGGTAACCCACATCGTCGTGGCCCAGGACGGCCAGGACCTGGGAGCCCACGCACGACAGGGGGGTGAGGCCGTGCTCACCTTCGCGCAGATCATGCGGATAGAGCACCCGCTCAGCTCCGGCAGCGCGCAGGCCGTCGCCTTCGCCGGGTGGGGTCCACGTCTCCAGCACCACGGCGACGTCCAGCTCGCGCAGGACTTCAGCGGCGCGGTCAACGTCCCTGGCGTGCGCAGCGCGCGCCTGCGATACATCCCGCAGACCGGCCAGCGCCTGGAGTTTCGCCGTGGCACGGACCGTCTGGGCCACGGCCAGTCTGCGGCTGAGGGCGTCTTCGAGGTGCCGCACTGCGCGGCCGTCGGCGCACTTGGCCAGGTAAGTGGCGAACAAGGCACCCTGCTCATCAAGGCGAGAGCGCCGACGCGGCTCGGCAGCGGTCCCGACCTTGGTGGTGCCGTCCGCGAAGGTCGCCAGGTACAGCCAGTGCGGCTGGTCCATGTACGCCTTGAGCGCGTCGGGGGCGTGCCCGCCCTGGTGGAACTGGTGGGCGAAGCGGAAGTCGTCCTGGCGTGCGCAGCGGTTGCACTGGCCGCTCTGTTCGGCCGGCGCGCGGTCGGGGCAGGCGGCGGCCTCGACGCGGATGGTGTCAACGAATCGGTACCGGCCGGTGCACCACCGGCCGGTACCGGCCGCCTGGACGCCGAGGCGCTGGTTCATGATCTGGGCGTAGACCAGGGGACCATCAGGCAGCGGGGCGAGCAGCAGCCTGGGGTCTTGGGTGGCCCAGGTGACGCCGTGGCACACGTATGCGCCGTCGGCCGGTGGGGACACGGGCATGGGAAGTTCCTTGTGTGGGGGTCAGATGGCGAGCTGGAGCCGGGCGTCCAGGGCGTCGGCGGCGACTTTGAAGACCGCGTCGCGGTCCATGTCGGTGACATCGATCGACAGCCAGTCGTCGCGCCTCTCGTAAGCACGCAACTGGGTCAGGACGGTGTCCTGGTAGCGGATGAAGTCCTGGTCGCCGTCGCCGGAGTGGCCCGTCTCCAATGAGGAGAACGAGCCCTTGCGGGCGAGGGCTTCGCGGGCACCGATACGCAGGAAGATCACCAGGTCGGGTTCGGTGAGGTGGGCGAAGACCTGTTCGGCGAGGCGCGTGGGTACGTCCGGGTTGACCGCGTAGCGGGCGAGGATCTTGTGGTGAGCGTTGTCGAGGATGACGTGGGTGCCCGCGGCGAGCGCGGGCTTGATCATCATCTGGTCCTGAAGCGTGTACCAGGCGGCCAGCGCCAGCAGCCAGTAGTGGTCGCCGCACGCCTGCGCGATGCGGGCATCGCGTCGATAGACGAGCGCGTTGAGGCGGTCGAGGTAGACGGACAGCTCCTCGTCCATGGGGACTTCGGTGCTGTGCTTGCCCACGAGGATCGCGGGCTGGCCGGCGTCGTTCAGGACCTGGTGCAGGCGGGCAGCGAGGGTGGACTTGCCCGCTCCGTCGATGCCGGTGACCGTGATCTCCCGCCCGCGCGTCGTGGCCGGGTGTGCTGCGACCGTCATGGTCGTGTTCCTCCGTGGTTCCTTCAGAGTGATCGGCCAGCCAGGCAGTCCGCGACGATGTCACGAATCCGGTCGACCAGGACGGCGCGCCGCCGGATGACGTCGCCGTGACGTTCATTGGACAGGTCCGAGGGGTAGTGGCGGGCGAGGTTGTTGGAGATGACGTGGAGATAGCCGAATCTGATCCCCGCGTGGCGTGCGGCCGCTCCCATGGGGCCGATCTCCGGGTCGACGAAGGCGTGGTCGGCATGGGCGGTCAGCCAGGTGCGGTCTTCGAGCAGGATCGACGGCGAGGTGACATGGACGCCAGTCTGTACGCCGGGCAAGGCAGCGGCGTAGCCGCCGAAGAAGTCCTCCCAGGCCACCCGGGCGCCGCCGACGAGGCTCTCGTGGCCGGTGGCCAGCCAGGTGTTGGGTTCAATGTCGGGCGACAGGGCGCCGACCTTGCCGACGTAGACGACGTCACGGGCGCCCAGAGAGGCCAGGCGCGTGACGACGCGGCCGGCGACGTCGCCCCAGATGCTGTGGAGGAAGCCGAGGTACACCACCCGGCGGCCGTGCACCACGGCGCGCTGCCACGCATAGCCCGGACCGCGGGTCCACACGCCACCGGTGGGGGCGAGGTACTGAAGGCCCCAGCCGAGGATCACGAGGTCGCCGTCGAGGCAGAGGTCGAGCTGCTCGGCAGCCGCCTGACACTGTTCGGGGCTCGGCGGCTGGTAGGTGACGGTGTGCTCCGGGCGGCCGGTCATCGCCAGGTAGGTGGCGATGATCAGCGCGTAGTGATGGACGTAATCGGCGCCGGGAAATGCCTTGATCACCAGTTCGCGGCCGTGGGCCTCGGCGGTGGGGCGTTCGGTGTTGAACAGTTTCCCGGTCTTCTCGTATGTGGAGATCACCGCATCACGGTCGTAGGCGCCGATGACACGAATCGCGTGCCAGTCCTGCGCCTGGATGAGGTGGTGGACCTTGATCTTCAGGTAGCGCAGCAGGCTGTCCGGGGTCATCGTGTGCCTGTCGGCTGCGATGGGCGCGGCGCGCAACTCCGTCCCGGCGCCGTAGGTCAGCAGGTCCTGGTTTCTCATGCACGGGCCTCCGCGATCTGCACGGAGCTGCCCGCTGCGGCCCGGACGACGGCGATGTTGCGCCGGATCAGGTCGAAGCGGTCCTGTTGGATGGGGCCGAGGCGCTCGATGCGGGGCGTGCTCGGCTTCTCGTACGGCCCCTCGGGCAGCATCTCGACGCCCATCGCGCCGAGGATGACGGGAG
This sequence comes from Streptomyces sp. NPDC102441, assembly GCF_044765585.1. Taxonomy (NCBI): domain Bacteria; kingdom Bacillati; phylum Actinomycetota; class Actinomycetes; order Kitasatosporales; family Streptomycetaceae; genus Streptomyces; species Streptomyces sp. NPDC102441. The sequence continues at coordinate 181,892 of NZ_JBIWKH010000010.1, read as the reverse complement.
CGGCGCCGTCGACGGAGGCGATCCACTCGTGCTCGCGTTGCTCGACGAGCTCCAGGTGCCCGGTCCGGCCCAGCCCGAGCAGCCGGTAGACGATCGTCTCGTCCACCAGGCCGCGGTCCTCCAGATAGCGTGTGGCCGTCCACCGGGTTCGGCACAGCTGTTCCTCCGGGGCGGGACGCCTAGAGGCGGGCAGGGCGATCGCGCCTACGTAGTCGCGAGTTACGAAGGCGTCGTAGCAGCGCCGCCATTCCTCATCGTCCGCGGCGTGCAAGACGACACAAAGCCGGTAGGTGTCGCTCAGTTCGCGGATTTCCCGGGCGGCCTCGTCGCTGGCCTTGATCGTTGCGGGGCCGTCCCGCATGACGTCCGGAAGGATGATCTCGCGGGCGTCGACCGCCTGGGCGGCGGCGACCAGATCGGCGGCGGGAAGGGAGTAGCCGAGGTCGAAGAGCCCGTTGTCGACGATGATCTCCGCGCCGTGTTCGGCTTCACGCCGGAAGAAGTCCCGGTAGGCGCGGTCGGACAGAACGTGCTGGGCGGCTACGTGGTGCACGCGGGCTGGTTCCTGGGCGACGAAGGCCTCCAGGTAGCCGGCTGGGGCGATCGCGGAGAAGTCGATGCTCTTGGCCATCATGCGGCTCCCCGCTGTCCGGCGGTGGTGAGGGTGAGGAACTGCTGGGCGAGCACCGCATCGGTCTTGAATCGGCCGCCGGACTGCATGGTGGAGGTGCGGGCTCCCTCCATCCGGACACCACGCATGCTCATGCACAGGTGCACGCCATGCACGGTGACGGCCACGTCCTGGCTGCCGATGGCTGCGGCCACCTCGTCGGCGAGCTGGCGGGTGAAGCGCTCCTGCACCTGGAGACGGCCGGCGTATCGCTGCGCGATCCGGCCGAACTTCGACAACCCCAGGACAGTGCCGTCGGCGAGGTAGCCGACGTGGACGTCCAGTTTCATGGGCAGCATGTGGTGTTCGCACAGGGACCACACGTTCAGCCCGCCGACAACGACCAGCTGGTCGGTGGCGTGGGATTCGGTGAAGCACGTCGCTGTTGCCGAGGGGGCCGGGGCCAGGAAGTCGCACCAGAATGCCGCGACGCGGGCCGGCGTGTTGAGCAGGCCCTCACGGTGGGGGTCCTCCCCGAGGGCGATGAGGAGCTCACGGACGAGCTCGGCCACGCGGGATGTGTCCACCGTCAGGCCCGGTACGTCATCGGTCCGCGGTGAAGCGATTCGGCCGGGGTGCGCGCTCTCAGGGGAGCGCACGGCGTTCATGGTCATGTCTTCCTCACTTCCGGGGGCTGGGGAGAGGAGGCTTGGAGCGGTGGTTCGTCAGCGGCCGCGGGCGTCGGCGAAGGCGAGGACATGCAGTCGCTGCGTGAAATGCCACTTACGGACGGCGACGGCGTCGGCGAGCACGCGGGTGGTCTCGATGAGACGCTCGGCGGTGGTGCCTTCCGGCATCACGTAGACGGGTGCGAGGTGATGCCGGTCGACGAGCTGTTGAATCTCGTCGAGCTCGGCGACCGTGCGGGTCACGAATTTGAAGACTGCGCGCCCGCTGGAGGCGAACACCTCCAGGGCCGTCGGTATGACGCGCTTGTCCTCGGCGACGCCGGAGTTGGCGAGTTTGGGCGACACGTTGAAGCGGACGCCATCCATCAGGAGCTGGGGGTCAGGAGCGACGGTCCCGTTGGTCTCGAACTCGACCCGCTTGCCGTCGGCAAGGAGACCACGAACGAGGTGGACGAGTGCCCGCTGCTGAAGCAAAGGTTCGCCGCCGCTGATCACCACGAGCTCCGTGTCGCAGGCCAGTGCCCATGTGATGAGCTCGTCGACGGAACGTCGGTGCGTCTCCTTCTTGATGTCGTACTGCTTCCAGTCCCAGGTGTACTTCGTGTCGCACCAGGAGCACGTCAGGTTGCACTGGGCGAGCCGGATGAACAGAGCGGGAACGCCCGTGCTGGGCCCCTCGCCCTGGAAGGTCGGCTTCGTGTCGCCGAAGACCTCCGAGATGATCAGGTGGAGTTCGCGGTCGAGGTGCTGCTGCTCAAGGGTGTCAGTCATCGGTGTTCCCTCACGACGTCGAAGCGGGCCCAGCCGGTGACGGTCTCGTGCACGCAGACCGCCACCAGGTGTCCGGGGATGGTGGGTTCGAGGTGCTGGATGAACCAGCCGGCGAGGTACTGCGCGACGAGTTCCGAGGTCGGCTCGATGGGCAGGACCTCGTGCAGGTTCCGGTGGTCGAGGTGCTCGTCGAGGAACTCCTTGAACGGATGCAGATCCGCGAAGTCGGTGACGAACCCGGGGGGAGTCAGGGTGTCGGAGGTGAGGATCACCTCGACCTCGTAGCTGTGGCCGTGCTGGCGGCCGCACTTGTGCTCGGACGGCAGGCTGGGCAGCCGGTGGCCGGCCTGGAAGGTGAAGCGCTTGCCGATGGTGAATCTGCCGGGCGGCAGGACGACGGCGGGTGAGTGGTCGCTCATGACTTCCCCTGAACTGTCGACGTGACGGGTGGCCCCAGGTGATGGGGCGTCGAGGGCGGGACTCGGTGATGCTAGGAGGCGCTCGCCGCAGAGGGACGTTCGTTGAGGATGTTCGTCAGAACGTCGGAGTCCAGAGTGAAGCGGAGGATGTGGTGGTCGGACATGTCCTCGTCGACCTCGATCACGTCGACGCCCGTCAGCGCGGGCAGGAGTTCCGGGGTGACGTAGGCCCTGTCGATGCGGCTGTCGGGGCCATGAGTCGAGGAGCTGTTGACCGTCCGGGCGACGGCCCGTTCGCTCCCGTTTGGCGCGGTGGCCCAGAAGCGGGCGACGTCTTCGAGGCCGGCGGTGCGCAGCACGTTGTCGGGTCGGTCGTCCATGAGCCGGGTGCCGTCGGGACCGAGGTAGGAACGGTGGAGTCGGTGCGGCCGATTCTTGATCGACTCAAGGACCGGCAGCGCGGGGTCGCCGGGCGTTCCCGGGCGAGAGTAGGAATTGGTATCGCCTGCTCCGATCATGGGGAGCGTGACCTTGCGGCCGTCTGGCGTTTGCCATCCCTTATCGGCCCAGGTGGTCAGCCACTCTGCCTCGGTGAGCCTCTTGTCGGAGCTGGCGTAGGGCAGGTGATAGGAGACCCAGACGATCGGAAGCGCGGTGGGGCCGGCAGGCCGGTAGCGCAGGGTCAGCGCGGTGGGCGGCAGTACCCAGTCGGGTCCGACGCTGCCCTGCCAGTCCCGGACGATGGCGAATGTGACCGGGTCGAAGAACACCGCGGTACAGGAGCCCGCACCCAGGACACTGCGCAGTCCGAGGATCTCCTCCAGCTCGAAGAGGACCCCTTTGCCGTGACTGTCGGCGTCCCACATTTCCTGGCGAAGAACCGCGGCGGGGCGGAAGGATTTCAGTAGCTCGTGGCCGGCGCGGCGGCGGGCGGGGTCTCCCTTGCCGTTGTTCTCCAGGTTCCAGGAGAGAACCGTGAGCTTCTTCGAGCTGGTGTTCATGCGCGTGTCCGTCCCTTGGCTTGTGGCGGATGAGGTCGGATTCATCAGCAGGCGCTCAGGAGGTGAGCGCCCACGGCGTGAACGGATCGAAGGTTCGGCGCAAGGCCTCGATGAGCTTGCGCCGCGACAGAAGCACCTCGACGGCGTGGTGGTCACTGATCCCGGTCATGTCCAGGACGTTGACCTCCACCACGGCCTGGATTGTCCAGGCATCCATGTAGCCCCGGTCGATTCGGCTTCCTCCGCCCTGGCCGATGGCGGCGTGTCCCGCCGTCGCGGACAGAGCCTCCGGCTGGGCGCGATGGTGTACGGCAAATCGGGCCGGGTCGTGCATGCCGCAGTCCAGCATCAGTTCGTCGAGGAACGTACAGCTCATCCACGATCCGTCCGGCTGCTTGAGCGCGCGATGGCGACGGTGCACCAGGTCCGTGATCTCGGGAGCGTTCCAGTCGATTTCGGGGACCCGCTCGCCGGTGGGCACCGGGTATTCGTTGGTGTCGCCGAAGAGCCAGCACGCGGCCCATCTCCGTTCGGGGGCCGTGACGTGCTGAGCCTTCACCTTGTCCACCAGCGACGTCAGCTCGTACCCCTCGGCCTGCCGGCCGTGAGGTGAGCAGAAGGAGCTGTGGAACGCGGCCGTGATGATCGGCACCCCGGGTACTTCAGGCAGACCAAGTACGACGTTGGTCGGAGGTGTCCGGTACACCTTCGTGTGATGGTGCTGGGGGTCGGGGCCGAGGGAGAAGACAGACTCACGCACGAGGACCCCGGTCGGGTTACGGCCTTGACCCATTCTCGCGCGGAATCCCCGCATGCCCAGCGTCTCCTGAGCTGCGCGCCACCGCCGGTCGGCTGCAGCCTTCTGTTCAACGGTGGCATCTGGTCGGGTCTGGGAGTACGTCAGCTCGGTCATGCCGAGCCAGTCGGGTCGCAGGGGTTCCAGGACCTCCTCGTACGCGTCGCGCCACCGCTTGGGGAGTACGCCCGGCTCTTCCTCAGGGCCGCCGTCGTGCTCCAGGTTCATGAGCACGATGCGGACAGTTTCATCGGTCGCCGTCATCGATCCTCACCAAGTTCCCGTGCAGATGGTCGTCGTGGTCATGTGGCAGGCCTTTCATCGGTAGGACGGGCGGAGGGTCGCGCTGTTGGCGGCGGAGAGCGGCATGTTGATGCCGGGGGCGATAAGGACGACGGGTCGGTGTGGTGGCGGCGCAGCCGCTCGGCCGTCTCAGCGAAGGGCGGAAGGCTGACCTGGGCGCGGCGCGCGTCGAGGTTGTCGGGATCGGCGACCGGGTGCGGCTCCAGCCGTCCGTCCGTGCGGAACCAGTGTTGAGTTCCGTAAACCTGCTGCCGTTCCGCATGGACGAGGCAGCGGTCGTGTAGGTGCGCCCACTGGGCCGGGCTCGCGTCCCCTCGCCGGGCCGCCTCGTGCAGCATCCCCAACAGCGTGCGCTGGAACGAGGGGTCATGGTTGGCACGCAGGGCGATCAAGAGCGCTGCCCGGCACGCCTCCTCCCCCACCAGACTCCGCCCAGGCCAGCGGTTCTTGGCCACGATGTGCCGCAGCGCCTGGGCATTGCCCTTGTCAGATTCGCGCAGTTGCGTGAGCTCGTCCGGCGTCATTGCGGCGAGCCGGTGGGCCGGGGTGCGCCGAAACGCGCGGGCCGACTCGGCTCGTGCCAGGAGATCGCGCGCGATGTCCGGCCGGCTCGGGCTCGACTCACTGGGTGTGGTCACAGCCCCGTCTCCGATTCTCCGGGCCAGAGGCCGGCTCGATGGGCGGCGAACCAGGTCAGCTGGTCGGGGGTGGTGATGGTGTTGCGGTCGGCGGCCACGACACCGTGCAGTGGCACAGCGGGGTCGGCGAGGTTGCTGAGCAGGCGGGCATAGCCGCGGCGCAGGGCGGGGTCGTCGGCGCGGGTAGTGCTGATGGCAGCGATCCGTTCCATGACGACGAGCCCTTGTAGCTCGGCGTGCCCCTGGCATGCCGCGAGGTTGTCGTGAGGATCCTGGGCGGGCGGGACAAGCGCATACAGCCCCACGTGCAGGGCCCCGTGGGCGCGGAGCGTGTCGTTGAGCCGTCGGCGGCGCGAGCACTGCTGCTGCGCCACGACGCTGTCCCCGGGTGCCGACGGCCTGAGCGGCCGGAAGGGCGGGGAGCTACGTTGGACCGCGCTCGTCGTCGCCTGCTCGGACCATCTGGGCGGGGCCAGGGCCGCGGTCACCGGTCGGGCTCCGGGGCCGCCACGACGGGGGCGCCTGGGCGGAGCGGCACGGTGCAGCGGATCAGCGCTTCGAGGCCGCCCTGCGCTCGTGCGGGCAGTTGCAGCAGGATGAGCGGCTGGCCGCTGACGCCCCGGCAGGAGCGGACGAACTGCCAACCGCACGTGTCCTTGAGATGGTCCAGAAGACGGAGGGTGACGTCCGAGGTCGGCTCCCTCGTGTTCACCTCGCAGCGCACCCAGGTCATGCCGAGGCGGGCGGCGAAGTCCTGTGCCCACAGCGTCATCAGGCGGCCGGTCATGTCCGGCGTCGGGCCGGGCGCGCTGTAGGCGAGGGAGAGCGCCAGGCTGGGTTCGCTCCGGTCGGTGTCCCAGTGGGAGAGGGACGGCTCGCGGTGCAGGCGCAGGCTCCCGACGGGTCCCCCGTCCTCGAACAGAGCGATCGCCTCCACCCACTGCTCCCGGTAGAGGGCAGCGACATCCCCCGTGTACGGCTGGGGCAGCTGGCGTGCGGCGAGCCACTCGGCGCGTCGGGCGATGAGCCCGGCGACGGCGTCCATATCCTCGTCGGTCCTCAGTAACCGCATCTCGTACGGCGGGGGTACGGGGGCGGGGAGCTGGTCGTGCCCGGCGGGGTCAGAGGCGGGTGCCAGGGGTTTCGCACGCGTGTGGAGGCTGGTCATCGTGCGGCTCCGAAGTGTTTGTTCGAGTCCTCGGCGGTGCTGTCGGACGCGGTCGGGCACTCACCGAGAAATCCCCAGGCGTGGCCGAGCCCGATCAGGTGGGTGTCGTTGTCGGCGCCGGCCTTGGTGACCAGGGCCTTGATGTGCGGGCGGACCTCGGCCTGGGCGATCCCGGTCGCCCGGGTGATGTCGTGGATCTCGGGGTACTTCGCGAACGCGCAAAGTAGCCGCAGCTCGGCCGGCGTGAAGTCGGGGACGGTGGCGGGTGCCTGCGGCGGGGCGACCTGCTCGCTGGCGAGCACGGCGTGCGCGCGGGCGGGACGTCCCAGGCGGCCATTGGTGATCTGGAACTTGCGGCCGATGCTGGCGAGGTGGCCGGCGAACGTGGCGGCGCTCATGCCCAGGTCCTGGGCGCCCTGGATGTTGGACGTACCGGCGACGAGGTGTTCGGCGACCCGCTTCTCGGCGGGGGTGAGCCGGGTGAGCGCGTCAGCGGTCAGGATTGTCACGGGCATGAGGGGCTTCCGGTCGTGGGATGAAGGGCGACTGTGCGGGCCGCAGCGGTGGTGCTCTCCGCGTATCGGTCATGGCCGACATGCCAGATGAAGGAGTACGCGATGTGCTCCAGGGCTTGGGCATGGAGCGTGAGCGGTGGAGAGCTGTCCGAGGTCAGCTCACTGATCCGCGTGCGGGCAACCTCGGCCTGTTCCTCACACATGCGCGACGCCATCGCGAAGGCCGTGGGGAGGTCGAGCCGGTGCTCGGCCATGAGCAGCGTCGGCAGACTCAGAGGCGTCGCGTGCAGCCGCTCCGTCTCCCGCGCGTAGGAGGCGAGGTCGTTGACCCAGCCGGCGAGATGGGCGACCGCCGTCTCGAGCTGCCGTACCGGCTCCGATGACTGCTGCTCGTCCGACAGCTCATACGCAAGTGCGATGGGTGCGGTGGCCATGATGGTGCGGACGAAGCTGGTGTCCGGGCGCATCGCGCAGTAGGTGCGCACGGTGACACGCTCCGGCTGGGGCAGGTTGTGGGCCTCCCAGATGAGCCCGAGGAAGTTGTCGAGCAGGTGCCTAGTGAGCCGCAGGTACTGAGTCGGCGTGCCCCGGGCCCGGAAACGTGCGAGCAGGTCCCCCAGTCCGGCCGCGAACGGCTCGTTCGGGCTGTCTGCGGATTCGTCGTCGTCGGCCAGGACACGGATCAATTCACCGACGCGGTCGACCAGGAGGGCCGGGTCCCGTGCGGCGGTCGCCTCGCCGTGGACGTCGTCGAACGCCACGAGCCACAGGAAGAGCTCGGCGCAGAGTACGAGACTGTCCGGGTCCGCGGTCGGGAGTGCGCGGGCGATGCCCTGGCCCGTGATGCTGCAGAGGCTGCGGCGCTCGTCGGCCGGTGCGAGGAGCGGGAACTCTTCGGTCCATCGCAGAAGCTGCTGTTCCACGTGGTCGGCGTGCGGGCTGGTGGGGACCGGTCCCGGGAACGCCGTGTTGAGGTCGGGCAGGGGCAGAGTCCTGTGCCCGGTGTTGCTGGGACTGGTCATGCTGCCTTCCGTGTCGTGGCGGTCTGCCGGGACTCCGCGGTCATGCGCAGGGAGGAGGGATGGACGGTGATCTCGCCGATCGGCCGGGTGGAGGTCCCGGGAATGGGCCGCAGCCGCCATCGGGAGGCGATGAGCGCGGTGACGCTGATGGCCTCGGTCCAGGCGAACGCGTCGCCCATGCATTGCCTTTTGCCGGAGCCGAAGGGGATGAAGGCTCCCTTCGGCGGCTGGGGCCGCTCGGGCAGCCAGCGGTCGGGGTCGAAGCGCTGCGGATCGGGGTACAGCTCGGCGTCGCGGTGCAGCGTGTAGGGGCTCCAGAGGAGGTCTGTCCCGGCCGGCACGGTGACGTTGCCGAGTTGCAAGGGCTCAATGGCCTGCCGGGTTACTAGCCAGGCGGGGCTGTACAAGCGGAGCGTCTCGGTGACGAGCCTGCGGGTGAAGGGGAGCTGTGGAAGGCGCGCGGCGGTGAGTGTTCTTCCGCCGAGGACCGTGTCGAGCTCGTGGTGCAGCCGCTGCTCCAGGTCGGGGTGGCGGCCGAGTTCGTGAAAGAGCCAGGCCAGAACGACCGCGGTGGTTTCGGAGCCGGCGGCGAGCAGACCGGTGACTTCGGACAGGATCTCGTCGTCGGGCAGCGCCGCGCCGGTCTCGTCCCGGGCGGCCAGGAGCAACGAGACGACGTCGTCGTAGGCGTCGGGGTTCGTCCGGTGGTCGGTGATGATGTCCGCGACCGCCTGGTGGAGCACGCCGCCGGCGTGGGTGATCTGCCGGTTGCGGCGGGTGGGGAGCCGCTCGAGCACGGGTACCGGCAGCAGGGCGCGCCGGATGGCGGCCTTGAAGACGGTGTCCACGCTGGCGAGGATTGCGCGTGCCCTCTGGTGCTCGGGGGTGGAGGAGAACGCCACGGACATGACGACACCCTGGGCCATCAGCTGCATCTCGGTCTTGAGGTCGAGGGTGTCTCCGTCGCACCAGTTGGCGATCACTGGCTCGACGGTCTCGCGCATGGTCTTCACGTAGCCGCTGACCCGCTCGCGGTGGAAGGCGGGCTGCATCAGCCGTCGCCGCGTCAGGTGGCGGCTGCCTTCCGCGACGGGCAGCGCGTCCTTGCCGAACAGCTTCAGCTTCTCGAAGAGCAGCCCCTTGCTGACTTGGTGGGACTTGCTGGTGAGCATCTCCTGTATTAGTTCTGAGGAGTTGACCACGGTCAGGGATTTCGGGCCGATCGTGATGCGGACGATCGGTCCGAAGGCCCGCAGGTTCTGCAGGAAGGCCAGCCGGTCCCGCAGCAGGGGGATGGCGTGCCCGAACAGGGGCCGTCGCCCCGGCGCGATCGGTGGGAGGTGCAGGTCAGCAGGCATGGGGTTGTTCCCTCCGCGTTGCGCTCGGAGCCTGGGACGGGTGCTCGGCTGCGTGGCGGGTGCGCAGCATCTCGAGTGCCGCCATGACCTCGGCCTGGATCATTGCCTGGGGGGCGTAGAGAGTCTTGTCGTGCCAGAGCGCCGGGTGCCGGTGGGCCGGGGCGCGGCCGGATGTATCCAGGACGGCCTCGGCGCGATTCAGGGCCCGTTCGTACGGGTGGTGGAGGGCGGCGCTGGCGGCCAGGAGGGTCTTCACCGCGTAGGCCGTCTCTTCCGCGGTGCCGCCCCATACGCCCCAGGCGCCGTCGTCGTGCTGGGATGCCGCGACCCAGTCGGCGGCCGACCGTACGGCATCGAGCGCGCCGGGCCCGACGTGGCGGGCGAGGGCGGTCACGCACCGCTCGGTGGCGTAGTACGGGGAGGCGTGCCACTTGTCCGTCCAGGGCCCGTCGGGCTGCTGCTGAGCGAGCAGCCGGTCGCGCACCAGATCCATGCGCAAACGGTGAGTGGCGTCCGCAGGCCGGGAACGGGTGTAGGCCCCGAGCGCCTGTAGGGCGTGGGCGTTCGCGGTGACCGAACCGGTGTCCTCGCCGACGTAGCAGTCGAAGTGGCTTCCGGACCAGAAGGCGGACAGCGGGGCAGGATCACACGGTTCGCCGGCGAGGGCGGCCACCAGCACGGTCATGGCCGTGTCGTCGGCATCGGGCATGAGGCCGGGGGCGCCGCGGACCCCGGCCACGTCGTAGATGTCATATGCCCAGGCGCGGACGGTGGCCCGGCATGCGGGGGGCAGTCCGGGGCCGGCGAGTGCGGCTGCGACCCAGAGGCGCTCGAAGACCGTGATCGGTGCCGCCTCCGGGAAGAGGCCGCTGTAGCGGCGGGCCACGGCTGTCAGCGCGGTGATCGCCGGTTCGCGCTGCGCAGAGGACTGTGTGGTGGCGAGCCATGCGGCGGTAGCAGCAGGCGAACTGCCGAGCAGTCCTTCGGGCACCGGGACCGTGCTCGCGGGCACGTGCCGGAAGACGCCTTCGAAGGTGTGGTGGAGCTTGGCGGGAACGCCCGCCGACCGGCACAGTTGCGCGATCTGCTCATGCCGATGCTCCCGGAAGCCGTGCGGCACCTCCAGGTGTGTCCCGCGCGACCACGGGCCCAGTTGGGGCTCTGACTCGATCGTGGGCTGGTCCAGGTGCTCGTTGATCTGGGAGACCAGGCTGGGGACGAGAAGTTCGATGGCGGCCGTGTCCGGCCACGGCCCGGCCGGTGGCAGGCTCCGCAATGCGGCGAGCCCCGCTGCCGCGGCCGCCGCGAGCCGCTCGCGCCCCGTGCCGCCGGCGGTGTCGGAGCGCACGGTGGACAGGAGCGCTTCCACCGCGCTGAGCGTCGGCAGTAGCCGGTACGGCGCGGGCCCCTCCCCCCAACTGCCGTCTGACCTCTGCTGTTTCAGCAGCCAAGCGAGCCGCGGCTCGTGCCCGGAAAGCCAGGGCGTCAAGGAGACGACGCGGGCCGTCTCGTACAGCGAGGCGCGGACGCTTCCCCAAGGGTCGTGGTCGATGTCCGCCACGAGACGTACGGCCTGGGAGCCGTACACCCGCGACGCACGCCGCATCAGGTCAAACCGCGGTGGCTTCTGAGCGCCCCTCATGCCTGCCTCACCGTGGCTATCTGCGCTATCGCGCGTAGTGCTGCGGCTGCGGCCGCGGGGAACGGGGCCTGGTCCAGCGCTGCGAGGGCCGTGCCGCGCCGGGCGCTGATCATCTCCTCGACGTGCTGGCGGGCGCCGGTCCTTTCGAGGACGGCCCGGACGCGGTGGAGGTCGCCGCCCGTCAGGTCGGGGCTGCCGACCAGAGTGCCCAGCAGTTGCTGGTCGGCGGCGGAGGCGGCCCGCACCGCGAGCGCCATCAGCACGGTGGCTTTGCCCTCGCGGATGTCGTCACCGACCGGCTTGCCGGTCTCGGCGGGGTCGCCGAACACGCCAAGGAGGTCATCGCGCAGCTGAAACGCTTCGCCCAGCGGCACGGCGAAGGCACTGCACGCGTCCAGGACGTCCGGCGCCGCGCCGGCAAGTACGGCTCCGAGTCGCAGCGGCCATTCCACCGTGTACTTCGCGGTCTTGTAGCGCACCACCCGCAGCGCGGCCTCGACGTCGTCGGAGAGACGGTCGCTCGACCGCAGATCCAGGTACTGGCCGTACACCAGCTCACTGCGCATGGTGTCCACCAGCGGCAGGACCCGCCTCAATGCCCCGTCGTCGAGGCCGGCGCTGTGCAGCAGGTCGTCCGACCACACCAGCGTCAGGTCGCCGAGCAGTATGGCGGCGCTCTGACCGTGTGCCTCGGCTCTGCCGCGTCGTCCTCCGCCGGCGGTGTACGCGGCGGCGAGCGCGCGGTGGGCCGTCGGCTCTCCCCGGCGCAGGTCGCTGCCGTCCATGACGTCGTCGTGGATCAGCGCGAACGCCTGGAACAGCTCCAGGGCGGCGGCCACGTGAAGGACCGTGCTCTGATCCCCGTGCCCGCCGGCGGCATGCCATCCTGCGACGCACAACTGCGGGCGCAGCCGCTTGCCGCTGACCAGAAGGCGGCTCAGCACAGTGAACAGCGGGGCCAGTTCAGGTCCGGGCGTGAGGTGCGCCTTGCGGTCGAGGAACGCGGTGAGGAGTGCGTCGACGTCGGGTCGCACCGCGGAGAGGTCCGGTGTGTCAGCAGTGGGTGCGTGGGTCATCAGCGGGCTTACCCCCTTGTCGTCAAGAACCGTCATGGGCGGATTCCTTCTTCTCGAGGACGGACAGGGGTAAGAGCCCCGGCGCACGGGGGTGCTTCGGGCCGGTCTGCTGGTGGCGAGGCCGGACTAGCAGGTGCTGTGCGGGCCGCCGGGAGTCGGCGTGTGGTGCGGTCAGGCAGAGACCGGTGGCCGTCCTGCGGCGGGCCGCAGCGGCGCCGTGGTGCGTGTCCAGGGCGTGGCGCCCCGGGCTTCCGGGGCGAGCGGGGTGAAGCGGCAGGGCAGGGTTGTGAGAAGGCGGTAGAAGGGGCCGGGGTGGTAGGTGAGCTGCTCGCGCGGGACGGCGAGCTGTATGTCCGGCAGGTAGGAGACGAGCCGCTCGATCGCTGTGGCCGCCATGAGCAGGGCGATCTTGCGGGCCGGGCAGGAATGGGGGCCGGCGGCGAAGGAGAGGTGGGCCTTGATGCCGGAGCGGTGGCCGCCGTTGGAGGGGTTGGCGTGCGGGCAGGTGTTGGCCGCGGCGTACGAGACCATGACGGGGGATCCGGCGCGGATGAAGGTGCCGTTGAGGTCGACGTCCACCCGGGGGAAGTGGAGGCTGTACATGGCCAGCGGCGGGTCGTTCCAGAGCGCCTCGTCGATGGCGGCTTCGATGGTCAGGGTGCCCGTCGTCAGGGTGCCGCGAAAGCGTGTGTCGGACAGAAGCCGGACCAGGGCGCTGGTGATCAGGCCCGTCAGGGTGGGAAACGCGGCGCCGACGTTGATCACGATCTGCTCCCCGACGTTCTCCGGGGAGAGCTGGTTGGGATGGTCGATGAACCACGAGGTGAGGTCCTCACCGCGCTGGGCCATCTTCGTGCCGATGAGCGCATTCAGGTATGCGCCCAGCTCCTTCTCGCCCTCGGCCTTGGCCGCCAGATCGGTGCTCATCAGCGCTGCGAGGGTCGCGTGGAGTTGGGGTGCCTGCTCGTCGAGGCCTCCGAACAGCGCGTTCAGGATCATCGGCGGCAGCTGCTGCGCGTACTGGCCGACGAGGTCGGCTTCGCCGGTGTGGGCGAAGCGCTGGAGCAGGGTGTCGGCGAAGCGCAGCGTCACGTCGCGGACGTGGCGCGAGTCGAGGAGAGCGAGGCTGTCGGTGATGACCCGGCGAAGGTCGGCGTGCTCGGGGCCGTCGGTGTAGAAGAGGCTGTGCCGCCACTCCACGTTGGGCCTGACGGGACTGTCCGTTGGCACGTGGTGCATCCAGTGCCGCGAGTCCTTGGACCAGGTCTGGGTGTCCTGGAGAAGGGTGAGCGCTGTCCTGGGGTCGGTGACGACGTAGACGAGGGTCTGGGGGTCGATCTCGCCGATCCCGACCGGTCCCTGCTGGCGCAGCAGGTCCCAGCTGCGCTGGGGGTTGGCGGCGTGCTCGGGCCCGTACAGCGGCACGGGCGGGGCGGGGGCATGCGTGGTCATGAGGCAGCGTCTCCGGCGAGGTTTATGAGGTGGGCGGTCAGCTCGATGAGCGCGTCCAAGGTGGAGTTCTTGTCCCGGGCGTCGCAGACGACGAGGGGGGTGTGACGGTCGAGGTCGAGCTTCTTGCGCAGCATGTCCGGCTCGACGGCCCGCGAGTGGGGGAAGACGTTGACGGCCACCGTGTAGGGCAGGCCGCGTTCCTCGATCCGGTCCATGACCTCGAAGGACTCCTCCAGCCGCTCGGTGTCGACCAGGACCAGGGCGCCGAGAGCGCCCTCGGCGAGGTCGTCCCACAGCGGTCTGAAGCGGTGCTGGCCGGGTGTGCCGAACAGGTACAGGATGATGCCGGCCTGCTCCAGGGTGAGGCGCCCGAAGTCGGTGGCGACGGTGGTGGTGGACTTGCCCTGGAGCCCTTGGTGGGCGATCTCGTCGGTGCCGACCGCGGCCGTAGTCATGACCTCGTCGGTGCGCAGGGTCGGTATCTCCGAGACCGCGCTGATCGCGGTGGTCTTCCCGATGCCGAGAGGGCCCGCGACGAGGATCTTGACTCGCTCGTGCGCGGTATCGGGCAGGTAGACCGGCGCATTGCTAGTCCTTGAGAGCGAGGAGTCCACTTCTGACCCTTTCCAGGAGCTCCATCGTTGCCGGGGCGGCAGCCCCCGGTGGGGCCTGGCTCGGCCCTTCGGCACGCAGTTGCCCGTCGTCGATGAGTTGCGCGGCGAGGACCTTGCACGCGCCGACCGGGATGTTCAGGTAGGCGGCGGTCTCGGCGACGCTCAGCGCGCCCTTTTCGAGTAAGGAGAGGAGGCGCTGGTGTCCCGGCAAGTGGTCGGGGCCGGGGGGAACACCGGTGGCGTACAGGGCTGTCAGTCCCTGGATCGTGTTGCGGGTGGGGATGCCGCAGCCGCCGGTTGCCAGGTAGCTCGGGACCATTCGGCGCCCCACCTGGCCCCGGGTCATGACTGCGTGCTGCTGGTGGCGCGGGCGGGGACGGACATCAGCTTCTCGCCGAGCTTGCGGGCCTGCCGGGCGGCGGTGCCGGCCACGATCCCCATCGGCATGTCCCGCTCTCCGACCACGACCAGGAAGGCGTTTTTGCCGGCGGGCATGAACATGAGGGTGCCGAGTGCGGTGATGGCCGTGATGGTCTCGACGGGGTTGTCGACGGGATGATCGGGGTCAGCCTGCAGTGCTTCGTTCGTCGTGGCCCGGTTGGCGCTGAGTACCGAGGAGCTCATGGCCGCTACACCTTCGGCACGGTCGCGGGGCAGGTCTTTGGAGGCGGCTACCAGCATGCCGTCGCTGGACGCGACCACGGTGTGCCGCACCTTGGGAATGTCGAGGAGGGGCTGGAGCACCATGGAGTAGTCATCGCTGCTGCTCTTGGTGTCGCGGTCGGTGTCGGTCACGTGGCGTCCTTGGTTTCGGGGTCGATGCGGGCGGCGATGAGCCCGTCCTGGAAGTCGCTCCACATAGCCCCTGCACTCTCGGGTTCGGGCGTTCGCGAGGAGGGAGCGGGCAGCACACCGGGCGAGGTCTGCGGTTGCTTTCGGTGCCGCTGAGGCAGCTCCGAGTCGGGGGCCGAAGCGTTGGCCTGCTGGGGAGTGGAGCGCTGGGGCTTTCGGGGAGGCGGGGCGGGCAGAGGAGCCATGGCCGAGACGGGGTTGGCGAGCTCGTTGATCTCGACCAACAGGTGCGGGGGGATGGAGAGCACCGCTCGTACCCCGTTGTAGGGGGACGGCTGGTCGATCGAGACCTGGAATCCGTAGTCGGCCACGAGCCTCCCGATCGCGGGGAATCCGAAGGCGGGCGGATCTCCGAGTTGGGTCAGAAGGAGGTCGCCGGCCCCTTCCCCGGACACCAGTCGGGTGCCGCGGGCTCGCTCTTCCGCGGTCATGCCTGTGCCCGCGTCATCGATCTGGATGCTGACGGTGCCGTTGTCCGTCTGCAGCAACGTGACTGTCACTCTGAGGTCGTCGCTGGAGTGCTCCAGGGCGTTGGCCATCAGCTCCGCGCAGGCCACGGCTATCGGCTCGGCCGCCCGGCCGACGATCCCGACGTTCGTTGCCCGCAGGTTGGAGACAATCTGGATGCGTTCGTAGCCGTGCAGCCGGGAGTGGGCGCCGGTGACGACATCGGGCACATGGCTGTCCTGCTGCACGTGGCCCGGCCACCCTCCGCCGGCGATCGCCGCCTTCTGCAGATGCCGGATCATCTGCTCATTGAGGTGGTCGATTCCGAAGAACGCGTCCAGCAGTTCAGCGTTGTCGTGTTTGCGCTGCAGTTCGTCGATGACGTCCTGCATCCGGTTGGCCACCGACTGCGTGTGCGAAGAGGTTCCACGCACCGCGGCCCATGCCGCGGCGTCGATCCGCCGACGCTGGGTCAGGATGGCCTCGGCGAACTGGCCGAGCACGGCCTCGAGCAGCTTGCCGCTCTCGGTCTCGGACAGATGCGGTGAGAGCAGGCCGGGGACCGGGTGGTGAGTGCTGACCAGGTGCTGGGCATAGGCGGGAAGACGGGCCGTGACCAGGTGCCGAATCTCGTCCCGGAGTTCTTGCTCGCGGGCTTCTGCGTGGTCGGCGCGGGCAGCCTGTGACCGCGCGGCTTTGACGAAGGCGGCACGGGATCGCGCCAGAAGCACCGTGGCGATGGCGCCGGCGGTGGTCGTGGCGCCGAGCGCCACAGCGGCAGCTTCGGGAATCGCAGTCACGGTCAAAGGTCCTCGGGGTTCTGAGCCGCTTCTCCGGACATCAGCCGGTGACGTCAAGATCACCCGGGATGCCTGACTTCCGGAGAGGCGGCAGCTAGAGGTCGATGGGGACGGGGGTGAAGCTTCAGGTTGCTTCCGCGAGCCGGGCCTGAGGCGGCACCGTGGGACGCTGTGGCGTCAACGCGGGCGCTGGGCCGACCATTTGGAAGCTGATCAACAGCCTGCGCGCTCGTCGCCTGTCCGGCCAGACGGGCAGGCTGTCATTTCGGTGGTCACTTTCCCGGCATCTGGAGGCGCCGCTCCGACCTGCCAAACAGGGTGAAATAAGGACGACTTGTTCTGCCCTGTGGGCTGCCCGCCGGAGAAGTGACGCCTGAAATGACAGCTGCGGTAGCTGGACTTCGCGATCGGACAAATGCCACGGTGAGAGCGGGGCCGGCCAGAGCCGCGATCGGCCCCGCTACTTCCTCCGATTTCCCGCGCCCTCGCCTCGATGCCGCGCCGAGATACAGCAGGCCGAGGCGACGTCCCGATCTTCGCGATGAGAGCGAGCCCCCGTCGTGACCGCTTCACACTTCCCCCGGCGACGCCTGATCGCTGGATGGGACGAGCACCCCCTTGGTGTCGGTTGCCGGCCCGTGGGGGGGCCGGCAACCAACCAGGGCAACGCCGTCGGATGGGCACCATTGGCCGACGACAGAGCAGTGGAGGCCCTCCTGTGCGCCCAAGGGGAGGGAGCTACCGTCTTCGACACCTCGGACATCTACGGTCTTGGCCATTCGCAGAGGCTGCTGGGAAGGATGCTCGCCCAGGTGCCCCGCGAGAAAGTGCGGATCTCGTGCACCGTCGGCGCGTTCAAGGGCACCGGCCTCAGCGCGTACAGCTCTCTCACTCTGCATGGGCAGGTGGAGCAGAGTCTGGAGAACTTGGGCGTGGAATACCTCGACGTCCTCACCCTGACTCATACGGACTTCGGGCCCCGTGACCGGTACCTGGAGGATGCGCGGGAGACCCTGCAGGCGCTGCGCGACCAGGGGGACGTCAGGGCGATCGGGATGCGGGCGCCCAGTCGGCTGGTGACCGAGTGCATGGCCTCCGGTTCAAGCGCCCGAGACCGCGAGAGCGCGTCGCGGTTCGCCTACCTCTTCCAGCAGCTCGGCCCCGAAGTCATCTCTACGTCGATCAACCCTCTCGGCCCGCTGCCCAACGCTGCGGACGCGGCAGCAAACGGCGAAGGCGAGGAGGACATCTTCAGCTTCGCCCGCCGTCACGGCGTCGCCACCATGGTCTACAAGCCCCTCGGGCAGGGACTGCTCACCGGGAGATACGGCCCGGACGCGGCCTTCCTCCCCGGAGACGTCCGCTCCCGCATCACCGCGCCGATGCTGGAGAAAGTCCACAGAGGCCTGACCCCGCTGCGTGAGCGCTTCGGAACAGATCCCCAGGCCCTTGCTCGCATCGCTCTCCACTACTGCCTCAAGCGCTGCCCTGACTCAATAGTGCTGGCCGGCATCTCCAGCCAGCAGCAGGCGCTCTCGAACTTCCGCGGTCTCGACACCGAACTGAGCGATGAGGACTACGACTTCATCGGGGCCGTGTACGCATCCCTGCGTGGGGAGCTCCAACGGCCCCGGGAACCTGCTGCACTCAGCTCGCCCGCCCTCCACACATCCCAGGATCAGATGACATGAACGCGTGGGTGACGCTCGATCCGGACCGGCTCTTGCGGCATCCGACATCCGCCTCTCCAGCCGGACACCACCGCACCGCAAGAATGCTGTCCGGTAGTCCGATCGACCCACCGCGCGGCCTCTCTCACGCGGTGGCGCCCTGATGATCACGACCGTGACCTCACCCAGGCAATTCCACTGGCGGGGACTGCATGTCCCCTACATCGCACCCTGGAGCAACGAGAAAGTCCGCCCCGGCCGGATCATCAAGATCACCGGAATCGGGGGATCCGGCATCGGCTACGCCGATGAGTTCAGGCCGGCCGACCGCCGACGAGGGCACCTCTGGGTCAGGCAGTCGATCGCACGCGGCACCGGGACGCCCAACCTGTCCGGTGTGCACCCCCTACGCCAGCGTCAGGCCATGTCCCACATGCTGTGCCAGGTCTGCGGCAATTCGACGTACGACGACGATGCCTTCGGGCGGTGGGGCGAACGGCACCTCATGATTGTCCGCTCCGTCAATGGAGTCCCGATCCGGGAGGGGGAGGTCACCACCACTCCCCCGGTATGTGAACCGTGCGCCCTTGAATCCGTCCACGCCTGCCCCCACCTGCGAAAGGGGTACACCGCAGCTCTCGTGGAACGGGCACAGCCCTGGGGGATCGCGGGCATCACGTACGACAAGAAGACGCTCCAGCCGATCAAAGCGAATACCGATGACGGTCTCGCCTGGGTGCGGTTCGAAGATCCCACCATCCGGTGGACGCTCGCGCTCCGCGATGCGGCGAGCCTGCTCGGCGTCACCCCCATCGACCTGTCCGACCTCGCCACCCTCCGGAACTGAACCGGCCCATTGCGCAAGGCGCGGAAACCTCGCGCCACGACCCGTCAACCATGCGATGGCACGCCCAAGGCCCAGGGCCTTGGATTCCATCAGAACCAGGGCCCCGTGCTCCTGCACACGCGACCGACGGCGTTTCGGCCAACTCCGACTCATGGGACACCTCTTGCGGCACAAGGGCCCATGCATCCCGCACCTTTCAGAAGCCGCATGGAACCGGGATTCGAAACTCGGCCGAAAGACACGTGTTCGAAAACTCGGTGTTGTCGTTGAACCCGACGATGCCGCCACAGCCGTCCGGAAGGAGCGACGTTGACACGCACCGGCCCACGCCGCGCAGCCCCGCAGGACACGAAGAGCCCACCAGAGAAGGACACGATCTCGAACGCGGAGCGCGAGCTGTACGGAGGCCGGCTGCGCTACGACCAGTCGTACGTACGCCACGAGGGCCCGCTGACCCGGCTCTCCTTCCGGCACATGGCGGCCGCGCTGCCGCGCATGGTCACCCTCGTGCTGCGCACCGGCTGGCAGACGGACCGGCGGGCGATGGCGGCAGTGGTGGCCGCGCAGCTCGGGCAGGGGGTGAGCGCGGCGTGGGGGCTGGTTGCGGTCAACAGTGTGCTGACGAATCTGTTCGCGGCGGGCCCGACGGCGGACAAGCTGCGTGAAGCGCTGCCGGCCTTGGGCGCACTGGCCGCGATCGCGGTGATCGCGGCCCTTCTGATGGCGTGGTCGACGGCGATGTCGGGCCGGCTGGAGCCACAGGTGGAGCGGGCCGTCTCGGCGCGTTACTACACGGCCGTGACCCGGGTCGAACTGGAGGCAACCGAGCGTCCTGAGGTTCAACGGGTACTGGAGGCAGGCCGGTTCGGGACGGATTCGGCCCGTAGCATGCTGAGGCTTTCGGTAGGGGTCGGCAACGTCCTCATCGCGATGGTCGCGGCCGCCGTCGTCCTGGCGTCGCTGCACTGGATGCTGCTGCCGATGCTGCTCGTGATCGCCCTGCCCAAGGGATGGGGCGCGGTCCGCTCCGCGCGCCGCGAGTACGTCTCGAAGCTGCATTGGATCGACCACCGGCGGGCCATCGCCTCACTCCTGGGCTTCCTGACCCGCCCGCACGCGCAAGGCGAGATCCGCGTGCACGCCGCCGGCGTAAAACTGCTGTCCAGCTACGAGGAAATGTCCCACCAGACCGAGGGGGAGCAGCGGCGGCTGGCCCGTGCGCAGGCCGTCACCGATCTGGTCGCCGGCGGGTTTGCGGGTATCGCGTCGCTGGCCTGCTACGGCGTTCTGTGGTGGCTGCTGGCCGACGGCTCGCTGCCGCTTGCCGTCGGCGGCACCGCGGTCCTCGCGATCCGCGCTTCGACGGCCCGGTTGACCTCGCTGGTCCAGCAGGTCAACCGGCTCTACGAGGAGCTGCTGTTCCTTACCGACACTGAGGACGCCATCGCCCTGGCGGCGAAGAACGCCATCCCCGCCACCGGTGCGCCGCTGCCGGCCCGGGTCCACCGAGTCCGCGTGGACAACGTGTCGTACACCTATCCCGGGGCCGACTCCCCCGCGTTGCGAGATGTCAGCTTGCGGGTATCCCGCGGCAAGGTGACGGCGCTGGTGGGCGCGAACGGCTCCGGCAAGACCACCTTGACCAAGGTGCTGTCCGGGCTGCTGCTGCCCACGGACGGAAGCGTGTGGTGGCAGGATGCCGAGGGCCGCGACCAGGTCGAGCTCCGGGATGCCAGCCGGGCCGAGATCTTCTCCCTGGTGGGGCTCCTCGCGCAGGACTTCCCGCGCTGGGAGATGACCGCGGCCGCGAACGTGGCGATCGGAGCCGGCGACCGCGGCCGCGACATGGGCCGGGTGAAGTCCGCCGCCCTGTCTGCCGGCATCCTCACGCTGATCAAGAGCCTGCGCCACGGCTGGGACTCCATCGTCTACAAGGGCTACGAGCGGGGTGTCCAACTCTCGGGCGGACAGTGGCAAAAGTTGGGCACGGCGCGAAGTTTGTACAGAGGCGCCCCTTTCCTGCTGGTCGACGAACCCACCTCGGCCCTGGACCCGCACGCGGAGATCGCGGCGTTCGAAGGCCTGTGGTCCCTCGCGGAGGAAGGTCACGCGGTCGTTCTTGTGACGCACCGTCTCGCGGCCACGGCCAACGCGGACCGCATCTACGTCCTCGACCAGGGGCGAGTGGCTGAAGAAGGTACCCATGCGCAGCTCATGGCCCGGCCCAACGGCATCTACCGAGGCATGTTCACCGCCCAGGCCGCCCAATATGAGGCAAATAGCCCTTCCGTTCCCTCTCAGCCTGGACGCGCTTCAACGCCGGAGCCGCTGCAGGGCGGCCCCCAGTGAGCGCCACCGCGCCAGCAGGCAGCCTGTGGCGGCATACGGATTTCCGGAGGTACTGGGGCGGGCAGGCCGTCACCGTCGCCGGTTTCGGGATCACCACGATCGGCACCTCAGTCATCGCCGTGGTGGACCTGAACGCCTCGACCATGCACGTGGCACTCATCGCCGTCGCAGCGAAACTGCCCCCGCTGCTTCTCTCTCTCCACGCCGGCGTCCTCGCCGACCGCTACCGCAAACGGCCGATCATCATCAGCTGCGATGTGCTGTGCGCCGTCACGCTGGCCAGCATCCCCCTCGCCCAGCTGGTCGCCGAGGTCACTCTCGGGCAGTTGTACGCGGTCGCGTTCCTCGTCTCCGCGTTCCAGGTGATCGGCAGCAACGCCTCGATCAGCTACCTCCCCATCCTGCTGCGCGGAGAGCAGCTCAAGGAAGGGAACTCCAAGCTCGGCGCGACCAACTCGCTCGCCGATCTGGCCGGGAACAACCTGGGGGGCCTCCTGGTCACCCTGTTGGGCGCGGCCCGCGCGATCGCGCTGGACGCGGCCTCCTACCTGATCTGCGCGTTCTGCCTGCTCCGCATCCGCCACCGTGAACCCGAACCTGCACCTCGACCCGCGGGCACCAGCCAGTGGACGGAGATCCGCGAAGGCCTCGACTACACCCTCAAGGCACCCCTCGTGCGGTCCATCGTCCTGTCCAACGCCACCACGTCCTTCGCCCTGGCCGCCAGCTCGGCCCTATGGTCTCTGTACCTTTTGCGTGAATTGTCGTGGAGTGCTGCCGCGCTCGGCATCGTCATGGGGGTCGGCGGAGTCGGCGGGTTCCTCGGCGCCATTCTGTGGAGGACCCTGGAACGGCGATGGGGAGCAGGGCCCGTCATGCTGAGCGCCCTGGCCCTCAACCCGGCCGCCCAGATCCCACTGCTCATCGTCGGCCCCGGCATCGCCGGACAGATCGCTATCGGCGCCGGCATGCTCATCCAGACCTGCGCCGCTGTGGCGCACGGCGGACTGCAGCGCAGCGTCCGCCAAGAGCTCTGCCCCTCCCATCTGCAAGGCCGCGCCCAGGCAACCGGGGCGTGGCTCGCCTTCGGTCTGCGTCCCCTCGCAGCCCTCCTGGCCGGAACGCTCGGCACCCTCGTCGGACTGCGTCCCACCCTCGGCGCGATCACCTGTCTGCTCTGCGCACCGTTCGTGATCTTGTGGCGCTCGCCCGTCCGTGCCCTGAACACCGTCGGTGCCCGCGCACCCGACATCGTCCGGGGCGCCACCTAATGCCCCGTCTGCAGCGGATCCCACCACCGTCGCCATTTCGCGCGGCGCCCCTCACGGCCCGGCTCTCGCCGAGCCCGTCGGAGCCCGAGTCCCCCATGGAAGGTGCCGCCATGCCGCCCGCCCGATCCGACATCCGCACCCTCCTCAGTCAGTACCTGGAACACCAGCCCGAGGAAGGGAAGCAGCTCGAGCCGCTGTTCGTCGCGCTCGATGCGCAGGCCTCGCCCACGAGCCGCACGACGCTCCCCGGCCATATCACGTGCAGTGCGGTGGTCATCGGCCGTGACCGGCGCGTTCTGCACATCGGGCACAAGGCCACGGGGAAGCTACTTGCGCCGGGCGGCCACGGCGAGTGGGCTGACCGCAGCCTCTTGGCTGCGGCGCTGCGGGAAGTCTCCGAGGAGGCTGGGGTCGCTCCCGGTGATCTGTGCCTGACCCCGCAGTTCCTCGAGGTCCCGATCGACATCGACGTCCACGACATCGACGCCAATCCGGCCAAGGGCGAGCCCGCCCACCAGCACATCGACTTCCGCTTCGCCTTCTACCTCACGGCCGAACTCCCGCCGCAGCTCTTGCTCCAGGACGAGGAGGTCTCCGGCGCCCAATGGCTGCCATACGCAGATGTCAGGTCCCCCACGCTGCGCACCAAGCTGTTGGACGCCGAGATTCGCGGCCTCGACGGGCGGCCGGAGCCCGTCAATGCCTCCGTCTTGATCCATGACGGCCGCGGGCGCTATCTGCTCCATCTGAGAGACCTGCGCGACGGCATCTGGCAACCGGGGGTATTCGCTCTCCTCGGCGGCGGCCGCGAGAGGGACGACGCCTGCCCGGAGGCGACTGTGCGAAGGGAACTCGCTGAAGAAGTCCCGGGCCTGGAACCGGTTGGCCTGACGCCCTACAGCGTGGAGGAGGAGACGAGCGTCGACGGCCTCGCGGTGCCGATCGCGATCTACGCGGGACGCTGGAGTGGTGATCCGGACACGGTGGAGTTGCACGAAGGGGTGCTGCTGAGGTGGTTCACCCCGGACATGCTGGACCGGCTGCGGTTGAGCCCCGGCCTCGGTGACCTGATCCGCCGGCATGCAGCTGAGCATCCCCCTGCCAGCGTCCCGCCGGAAACTGTCCGGCTGCAAGATGAGGCACCGGAAGGGACGGAACTCCACATCGTCGGTGTCCACCTCCATCTCGAGGACGAGCACGGCCGGATCCTTCTCGGTCTACGCCACCCCGATTCGTCGTACGCGGGAAGCCAGTGGCACTTCCTGGCTGGACACTGTGAGCGCGAAGCGGCGATCACTTGCCTGGTCAGGGAAGCCAAAGAAGAAGCCGGGCTGGTCATCGATCCCGTAGACGTCGAACTCGTCCACCTGGTGCACCTCGTCGACGCTCCGGCCGCCGCACGGCCGCGGATCCAGCTCATCTTCCGGGCCAGTTCCTGGTCCGGCACCCCCGAGATCCTGGAGCCCGACCGGTGTGTGCAGTGGCGGTGGTGGGATCCGCAAGATCTTCCTGCCAAGGTTGTGCCGTACACCCGCCAGGCGATCGACCGCATTCTCGAGGGTCGCCCGTATTCCGAAATGGGCTGGTGAGGAGCTATGGCGCTTCCGCAGCCGAGTTCCGCCTCCTGGCCAGAAGACTTCCTTGCGCATCGCTCTGGCCACGACTGTCCGATGTGCGGCAACGACTGGGAGGCCAACGACATCGAGTGGGGGCTACTGCTGTACCGCGGTGAGGTGTCCCAGTCCTACCTCTGGCGCTCCGGACAGGTCCGGGGGTACACCATCGTGATTTTCACCGCGCGGCACATCGCCGAGCCCACCGAACTATCGGACGAGGAAGCGGCTGCCTTCTGGCGCGACACCCTCACGGCGGGCCGGGCGCTCGAGGAGTACTACCAGCCGGTGAAGATGAACTACCTCCTGCTCGGCAACGCCATCCCGCATGCGCATTTTCACCTCACTCCCCGGCGCTCCGCAGGCCAGGATCCGGCGCCCGGCGGGCCGCTCCCCTTCGCCGTCCTCGATCTCGGCCGTCAGAACGAAGAGCAGCTGCAGTCCGACGCCCGGGGCCTGCGCGATCTCCTGGGCTGCCCAGGGTCCTCGGCGGCGCCGCGATGAGCGCGGAGTCCGACGTGATGGTGGTGGCGGGCGTCCTGGCGCTGTACTACCGCATCATTCCGGCTGAGGTCTGCGAGGGGCCAGCAGGGACTGCCACGTGCAACTACGTGGCCCGGGACACTGGCGGCCGACGATGGTTTGTGAAGGCCTATCCGGCGAGTGCTGATCTGGGCGCCGAGCGGCGCGCCCTCGAGCTGGCTGAGTTTGCCGCGCTCGGTGGGGTTCCGGTGCCGGTGATGCGCCGCACCTTGGACGATGATCTCATTGCCACGGCGGGCGGGTTGTCGGTGTCCGTCGCTGCGTTCGTCGAGCATGCCGAGACAGCGGAAGGCGGTCTGTCCGGCGCTCGGTGGGCCGCGGTCGGCGAGACCGTGGGCCGGCTGCACCGCACGCTCGCCCGGCATCCGGACGGGCCGCCGCGCCGCGGCCCGTCCCGCGAGGTCTGCGACGTCAAGCGAGGCCGACAACGCCTGGAGCGGCTTCTCTCCCGCTATGCGAAGCAGCCCCCGAATTGCCCCTTCGAGGTGTGGGCGAGGGATGCCGCCCAGGAGCGGCTGGATGGACTCCCTGCCACGGCGTCCATGCTCAAAGCACTCCCGTCGACCCTCGCCACGCAGATCGTCCACGGCGACCTCTCCTCCCTGAACCTGATGCTGGAGAACGAGAAGGTCGCCGCGGTCATCGACTTCCGGCCGCCGGCGCACCGCAGCCCGATGTGGGAGCTGGGGCGCATCGTGCTCGATCCGCGTACGGTTCTTGCCGCCCCGGACTGGCCCGCGGGCCTGGCTACGGCCGCCGTTGCCTACCGGGAGGCCAACCCGGCCATGTCGGTAGAGGACCTGCTGACGGTGCCCCGGGTGGCGGCGGGCTATCTGGCCTGCTCGGTGTATCCCTTGTCCGAGCCGCTCGACGACCCGGCTGCGGTCACCTCTCAGCTGGAGGCGTACGGGCGGGCCCGGCATCAGGCACAGCGTGTGCTGTGGGAGCGCGTGGAGGAAGCAGAGGAGGTGCTGCGTGACGCGCTGCACTGATGCTGCACTCCTCACCCGCCCTCCAGCTGAGACGTCGTCGAAGGGGACCCAGCGGTTTCCCGCGTACTTGCCGGGTGTGGCGACGCACAGCTCGGCGCACCTGAGCCAGGGGTGGCGGCCGATCGGCGATCTTCCGGATCCGACGGTGCCCTCCGCCGCCGTGTCCGAGGCATCCACCACGGCAGCTACTGCACGGAGATGGGGCGGGCCTGGAGCCCCGCCTCGCCACCGGTCCACGCCTGATTCCCTCTTGGAGGACATCGCGGTGTCTGAACACGCCGTGCACGAGGCTGTCGAACCGACCGAGGCGGAGTTCGAGGAGCGCACCATCGCCGCTCGGGCGGCGATGGTCGCCCGGCTTCTGACGGCCGGCGACCTGCGTACCGGGCTCGTACATGACGCCCTGGCGGCGCTGCCTCGCGAGGTGCTGATGCCCCAGGCCTACGTTCGGCGCAGTGCGCCCGGGGAGACGCCGCCCCAGTGGGATCTGCTGGACTGGGCCGTGCCGCCGGACCGCGAGGAGTTGCTTGCGCTGTTGTACGGCGGAGGCAGTGTGCTCATTCAGCACAGCGGTGAGGCAATCGTCGGCCGGGCACGCGGCGGTCGGTCGAACGGGTCGATCACGTCGATGTCGACGGTGATGAGCCTGACCGCTTCGCTGCTTGACTTGCTGGACCTGCAGCCGGGCATGCGGGTGCTGGATGTCGGCACGGGTGCGGGGGTGAGCGCCGCGGTGATGTGCCACGTGTGCGGGGACGGCGGCGTGGTAACGCTTGACCGTGACCCTCACATCGCCGATGCCGCCACGGTGCGTCTGCGCAACCTCGGCTACCAGCCGGCCGTCGCGTGCGGCACCGGTGAGTACGGCATCCGGCACCGGGGACCGTACGACCGGATCTTCGTCTCGTACACAGTGGCGCGTCTACCGGGCGCCCTCATCGAACAGCTAGCACCCGGGGGCAAGCTGCTGGCGCACGTCACTACCGCGTCCCCGTCGTGGCCGTCCCTTGCCGTCGTCGAGCGCTCCGCGGGCGGACACCTCAACGCGGAGCTGCGGGCCGTGGAGTTCGCCCACCGGGCCGGGCACGGCATGGAGCGGATCTGGCTCAGCAAGGAGTTCCGGCAACTCATCAACACCGAGCCGGGCAGCTGGACGCAGCGGAGCATGCTGGCACCGCCCGCGGACACCGACCGGGGTTTCTGGCTGGCGGCCGACCATCTGCTCCGGGGCCTGGTGCGGGACTTCGGCGCCGAGCACCTGGTGATCGGCGCGCCCGGCTGCGGGTCCTGGATGCGTGTGGAGCCGGTGGGCCACCGGCGCTGGAGCGTCACCACCAACGGGCCGCGCGACATCTGGATGGAGCTCCAGGATCTCGCCGTCCGGTGGCGAGCGGCAGGCTCGCCCGACCGCTTCCGTCTCTTCTTCGACGAGGGCGGCGGGCAGCGGGCCGTCTCCAAATGCGGACGCCTGTCCTGGCAACTCCCCGCCCCCCACCCGCTCGATGAGGGAGCCACCTCGTGACCTACCCCGACGGGCCCATTCCGGGCCTCCCGCAAGAGATGGAGGCGCTGTTCGCGGCCGCAGCCGCGACCTACGCCCGCTACCGGCCCGGCCTGCCGGACGCCGCGGTGGGCTTGCTCGCCGATGTCCTGCGGGGCGGGCCGTCCCCGGTGTTGCTCGACCTGGGCACCGGTACCGGGCAGGTACCGTTCGCGCTCCTGTCCGCCGGAGCTGGCCTGACGCACATCGAAGCGGTCGACGTCAGCCCGCAGATGCTGCACCAGGCCAGGCAAGCCCTCACCCCCGTGCTCGGCCACTGCACCCTCACCCTGGTCCACGCGGCGGCCGACGCCTACGAGCCGCTCGCGACGCTGCCCGGCGAGCCGGATTCCGGACCGGACCTGATCACCTTCTGCCGGTCCTACCACTGGATGAACGGTCCGGTGGTCCTGGAGATGGCCGACCGGGTCGCCACGCCGGGTGCCGCAGTGGCGATCATGGGCGACGGGAGCCTATGGACCCACGGTGCTGACTGGACCCATGCACTGCGCGCGCTGATTCAGCACTACCTGGGCTCCGAGCGCCGGGCGGGCGCCCGCCGTTCCTACGCCGAGCCGCGCCGCTCGTATGAGGAGGACCTCGCCGCGTCCGCGTGGAGCGACGTCAGTGAACAGTCTTTCCCCGTCTCCCGCATCTGGACGCCGGAGGCGGTACTCGGCTACCTGCGCACCACGTCCTTCGCCGGGTCGGACCTTTTCGCCGAGCGGCACCAGGCGTTCGAGGATGAGGCCCTCGCACTGCTCCAATCGCATGCGGTGGACGGATCTCTGGTCGAGGAGGCCACGTTCACGATTCTGCTTGCCCGGCGTCCGGGGGGTGCGCGATGAGCGTGGAGAGGCACACCGAGCAGGTGGACGTCCACCTGATCCTGCGCAGGGATACCGACCAGGGACCTGAAGTTTTGCTCTCGCGGCGGGCCGGGAAGGTGTACGCGGCGGGCCTGTGGCATCTGCCGTCTGGCCGCCTGGACGGACCGCATGAAGACGTCGTCGCCGCCTTGGTGCGTGAGGCCCGGGAGGAAACAAGCGTCGTCATCAACCCTGCCGACGTGTGTGCCGCGCTGACCGTGCATCACCGCAGTCCCGGCGGGTCCTCTCGAACCGGCGTCTTCTTCGAAGTCCGGCGGTGGCAGGGAAATGCCCGGATCGCTGAGCCGCATGTCTGCGACGCAATGAAATGGACCGTCCTGGGCGATCTGCCCGCCGGGATGGTGGCGTACTGCCGGGCCGGCCTGGATGCCTACAAGGTCGGGGCGCGGCTGGCGATCCACTTCCAGATGCCCGGCGATGCCATCGCCTACGACCCTGCCGCCGATCGTCTCCGTCTCGTGCCGGACATGCCCCTCCGGGAGTCTGCTGGCCGGCCGGAAGCGGCCGTCGTGGAGTTCGCGGAGCAGGCGGTCGGACGGATCACCGAGTGGTCGGACACGTCGTGGGCGCGGGAGGCCAGCCGTGTATGGCGGGTCGGAGGCACCCAGGGCGGCACCTGGTACGTGAAGGTGCACCAAAATGAGAAGTTCCACACCCGGGAAGTGACCGCGTACCGGACCTGGGCTTCGTTGCTGGGCCATGCCGCCCCCCGACTGGTGGCAGCCGATGAAGAGCTGCGCGCCGTCGTGCTCACCGCGGTGCCCGGACGCCCCCTGTACGGGGCTGTCCTGCCGCTGGCGAAGGAGCTCGCGGTGTTCCGTCGGGTCGGCGCGCTCACCCGTCGCATTCACGAGAGCGCTCCGCCGCGCGCGGCCCCTGCGGGCAGTGGCCCGGCTGTGGCGAAGGCCGATCGGCACCTCGACGCGGCACGGCCTCATCTCGAGCCCGGTGACGAGGCCTTCGTCCGCGAGCTCGTAGGGCGGGCGGCTGACCTGACACCGCTGGAGTGGGTGGAGAACCATGGTGACCTCCAGCTTCGCAACATCATGTACGCCTCGGACGAGACCGTGGCCGTCATCGACCTGGAGCGCAGCGAGCCAGGCCCTGCCGTGCGGGATCTGGTGCGCCTGTCCGATGCCTGGGCAGCCCGTCCTGACGTCTACGAGGCGTTTTGGGCCGGTTACGGGCGGCGGCTGACCGGCGCCGAAGAGGCGCGCCTGGTCATCGAATCCGCCCTGGACTCGGTGTCGGGGATCGCCTTCGGTGTCGCCCACGGCGATCTTGAGCTTGCCGAGCGGGGCCGACGGACTCTGGCCCGGCTGCGCGCCGAGCACTGTCCATCCGACTCGTCGGCAGGAGATGTTCCATGAACGACAGCGAGCAGCTTCCCGACGCATCGATCCGGTCGATCGTTCCGGACCCGGGCGGGCATGACGTGGTGACGGCGGCTCCGCTGACCGGTACGGCCCCTTACTTCGACTCCTGCGACTGGGGGAGCAGTTGAGCATCATCCTGATGGCTGACCCGCGGGTGGCCGCCATTCCTGTGGACGACTGCGGCGAGCCTCTCGTCGATGTCCGCTCCGGCCCGACCGCACTGCTGGTCGATGACCGCAGGAGCGACCCGGACGGGGCCTTCGCCCACTTGCGTCAACGCGTCCGCGACCAGTTGCTGGATGCGCAGCGGCGACTGCCCGAAGGTCTGCGTCTGCTGGTCGTCGAGGGCTACCGACCCCCGGCCTTGCAGCAGACGTACTTCGAGCGGTACGCGCAGAGCCTGCGTGCACTGCATCCGGGCTGGACGCCGCAGGAGGTGCGGACCGCTGCCAGCCGCTACGTGTCGCCCCCGGAGATCGCCCCGCACAGCGCCGGCGCCGCTGTCGACCTGACTCTCGTCGACGCTTCGGGCCGGGAGCTGGACATGGGGACAGCGATGAACGCCAATCCTGAGGACAGCGAAGGTGCCTGTTTCACGGACGCTCCGAACATCTCCGAGTCGGCCAGGGCGAACAGGGCGACGCTCACCACCGCCATGTCAGCGGCACACTTCGTGAACTATGCGACGGAATGGTGGCATTTCAGCCTCGGGGACCGGTACTGGGCTCTGCTGACGGAGCAGCCGGCCGCGCTGTACGGGCTGAAGAACTGGACCTGAATCGTCCGGGCGGGCGCGAGCGCTGGCTTCGGTGGCCGCCCGCAGATGCGGGGTGAACAGACCTGATGAACAGCATGACGACGAGGAGAGCAGAGCGTTGAGGCAGGTCCGAAAGGAAGCGTGGCAGGAGCACTATCACGGGGGTCAGGGGTTTCGTCCTCTGAGTGACGCTGAGCGGGCATTGCTGTCCAAGCACGTCCCGGCGCCCGAGGGTGGACGGGCCCTCGATGTCGGATGCGGGACGGGCGAACTTGCCGTCGCGCTGGTCGGCATGGGCTATCAGGTCGACGCGGTCGACTTCACCGAGGGCGCGCTCGCCCGGGCCCGTGCGGAGTACCCCACAGTGCAGGGGGTGCGCTGGCTTGGCCTGGACATCGAGCACGACGCACTGCCCAGCCCGCGTGAGGGGGACGAGGGCGGATACGACCTGGTCGCCATGCGGCTGAGCGCCGCCTTCTTCAGAGATAGAACGTCCGTCCTGCATGCTCTGGGCGCGCAGTTGCGCGAGGGCGGCGCGCTCGTGGTCATCACGCCGGTCGTGGAACACACTCCGCCAGAGCGGCGGCATATCGCACTGGACGAGGATGAGCTCAGCTTGATCACGGACGGTTTCGACGAGGCCGTGAGGTTCGACGCGGAGGGCCTGGCGGTGCTGGTGCTGCGCGGGGCGGGCGGATCGTTCACCGCGGTGGAGAAGGGGCGTCCCACCCCGCAAGCGGTGGTGGGTGCTGCGGCCGTGGTCACCGATGCCTCCGGGCGGGTCCTGCTGGGCCGCTCCACCCGTGGCATGTGGGAGCTCCCCGGAGGCCGCATCGAGAAAGGCGAGTCCGCACAACGCGCGGCCGTAAGGGAGCTGGCGGAGGAGACCGGGCTGACAGCCCGGGAAGAGAATGCCCACGTCATCACGGTCCTGCACGACGACCGGCTGGACATGCGCCGCATCTCCCCGGTGGTCCGCATCACCGGCTGGGACGGCGAACTCGTACTGCGGGAGCCGGAGAAATTCATCCGCTGGGAGTGGCACCCCCTGCACACTCTGGCCACCCTGGGAACGATTTTCCTGCCCTCCGCCCACTCGCTGAACGCGGTCTGGCCGGGAGTTCTGCCGGGGCTGCCAGCCGTGCACTCCTACCCGTGCATCTCCGCTGTCCCGCCTGTGCCGGGCGAACCGGCCGAGGCGATCCGGCTGCGCGAGCGGATGGCGGACATCGTGATTCAGAAGAGCTGGGCACCCTCCCCGAGGGTCCAGGCCGCGCTCCGCGAGGTACCCCGGCACCGCTTCGTACCCGAGACCCCGCTTGAGACGGCCTACCACGACGACCTCGCCGTGGTGACGGTCCGGGAAGACTCCGGAACGGCGGTCAGCTCGGTCTCGGCGGCCTGGCTTCAGGCCGACATGGCCGAGCAACTCCGACTGGAGCCGGGCATGAGCGTGCTGGAGGTCGGGGCCGGCGGGTACAACGCGGAGTTGCTCGCGCACATCGTCGGGGAACGCGGCCGGGTGGTGACGGTGGATCTCGATCCGTATGTCGTGCACCGCACCGCGCGGCTGTGCGCGGAGGCCGGGAGCGGTCGCGTCACGGCCGTCCTCGGCGACGGCGGCCAGGGTGCGCCCGGACACGTGCCCGCAGGCGGGTTCAACGGCGTGATCATCACTCACAACGCGACGGACATCGCCCCGGCCTGGCGCGATCAACTGGCCGAAGGCGGAAGGCTGGTCGTCCCCCTGGAGGTCGGCGGCTACACCCGCTCGATCACCCTGGTCCGGCGCGGCGACATCCTGCGCTCGCAGCACTGGACGTACTGCGGGTTCGTGCGGGATCGCGGCGCCGCCGCACGCACCGCCCCCGTGGCCCATCTGGCCGGCGGGGCCGTCACGGTGCGGTGGGAGCACGGCGTCCCGGATGACACGAGGGGGCTGGAGGAGGCCCTGCGCGGGCAGCGGCATGAGCTCGCCACGGGCTTCGTCGTGGCCGGTCAGTTCAATTTCGAAACGCTGCAGCTCTTTGCCGCGAGCACTCTTACCGGGTTCTGCCGGCTGACCGTGCCGGAGGGCTCCGAACTCGTGACGCAGCGGGACGCGGCCGCGGTCGTGGCCGACGGTTCTCTCGCCTATCTGACCCACGTCAAAATTCACGATGCGCCTGAACCCGGTGCCTCCCGCACGGAGTTCTACATCCACGCCTACGGACCGGCCGCCCCGGAGCTGGCGCAGCGGTTCGCCGCGTGCGTGCGCACGTGGGACCGGGAAGTGCGGGCGAGCGGGTACCCGCCCTTGAGTGTCCACCCGGCCGGGACCCCGGACGATCAGCTGCCACCCGGTGACGTGCTGGACAAACCCGCCTGCCGGCTGGTCTTCCGCTGGCCCGGCCGTGACGCTCAGGTGCCCAGGCCAGTTGCACCGGCCGGGGCCGTCGCCGCAGCGGAGAGAGCATGATCGTCTGGATCAACGGCCCGTTCGGCGGGGGCAAGACCCAGCTCGCCGCCCTGCTGCACCAGGCATTGTCCGGGTCCGTCGTCGCGGACCCGGAAGAGGTCGGATCCCTGCTGCGCCGCAGCATCGCCGACCACCCCACCAGGGCGGCGGACTACCAGGGCTACCCGGCCTGGCGCGCCCTGACCGTGCACCTGGTCACCGAACTGCACCGGCACACCGGTGGGCCCGTTCTTGTCCCCATGACGGTGCTCGACGAGGGCTACGCCGACGAGCTGTTCGGCCCTCTTCGGACGCTCGACGCGCACTTCCACCATCTGGTGCTTCACGCCGAGCGCGTAGCACTCGCCGAGCGGATAGAGGCGAGCCGGGAGTACCCCGGTGACGCCACGCGCAGCGAGGCTGTGCGGATCCACCGGCGGCGCCGGGCCGTCGACTACCGCCACGCCGCGGATACCTGGCTGCACCGGAGCGGGCACGTCATCGACACCACCACCTACACCCCCGGCCAGACCCTGCAGTCGGCCCTTGCTCTGCTGCACACCACCAGCTGACCCATCTCGAGAGCCGGACCACCATATGAACAGCACCGTCACCACCCGGCCGCTACGGCTGGGCACCCGGCCCAGCCCCATGGCCATGGAGCAGACCGCGCAGTTCGCCGGCCTCTTCCGGGCTCGTCACCCCGGGGCGTTCCTGGAGATCGTCACGATCGTCTCCGAGGGCGACCGGCACGGCGGCCCGCTCAGCCAGATCGGCGGAAAGGGCGCCTTCACCCGCTCCGCCGACACCCGTCTCCTGGACGGCCGGGTCGAGGCCACCATCGCTTGCGCGAAGGATCTGCCCAGCCCGCACGACCGGGCACCGGACATCACGGTCGGTGCGGTCCTGCCCCGTGAGGACGCCCGCGATGTCCTCGTTCTCCCCTCCGGGCACGCTCCGGCCACGCTCGCCGAACTGCCGCCCGGCACCCGGGTCGGCACCAGCGCACCCCGCAGGGCAGCACTCCTTCGCGCCCTCTACCCCGAGCTGGAACCCGTGGCAATCAGAGGGAACGCGGACAGCAGGCTGTCCGGCCTCGATTCCGGAACTCTCGGCGTCGACGTCATGATCGCCGCACTGGCCGGACTGCACCGCCTGGGCCTTGCCGAACGGGCCTCGCAGATCCTCGATCCAGCCCAGTGGCTGCCCGCCTCGGGCGCAGGGATCATCGTCGTCGAGCACCGCAGCGACGATCCGACCACCGCACACCTACTGGCCCCGCTCACCCACCACCCGACTCGCATCGTGCTGGACGCCGAGCGCGCCGCGCTCGCCACCCTGCACGGCGACTGCTTGACCGCCGCTTCCGTCCACGCCGTCCATGACCCTGCAGCCGGAAGCGTGACCGTCCACGCCGTCGTCCTCGACCCGGCCGGCGGCACCCCGATCCGCACGACCGCGTCCGGACCCGCCACCGACCCGGCCCGCACCGGGCGGCGGGCGGGTAAACAGCTCCTGCACGCGGGAGCGGCCGCTCTCCTGGGCAGCCCGTCATGACGGAGCCCACTGCACGGTACGAAAGGCGAACGGCTTTCACTCCGCGCCGGGATCCGGCCAGCCGCGAACGGATGTGCCGGCCTCACTTCGCGGCCACCACCCTGCTCACGACCAGCACTCCTGTCCCGAAGCCACTTTCGGCAGCCTCATGAACCCGGCCCAGGGGAACACCCCAGCACAGCACCTCCCTGTCGTAGACGTGGTCTTGCTGACGATGAATGACAGGCCAGAGCCAGAACGCGCCGCGCAGAAAACGCTGCTGGCCCAGCACGGTGTCGATCTGCGGATCTGCGTCGTCGGCAACGGCTGCGTCCCCGAAATCGTCCCCGCCGGCGCCCGCGCAGTGGTCCTGGAAACGAATGTGGGCATTCCCGGCGGCCGCAACGCCGGGGCCCGAGCCCTCGCAGAATCCGGGCGGCCGGGCACCTACCTGTTCTTCCTGGACAACGACGCCACCTTCCCCAGAACCGACGTGCTCGCCCGCCTGGTCGCCGAGGCAGACCAGCATCCCGAAGCCGCCTACGTCCAGCCGCGGCTGACCGGCCCTGACGACGTGACCACCCCGCGCCGCTGGGTGCCCCGCCTGCGAGCCGGCCACCCGGACAGGCCCGGGGTCATCACGACGATGACCGAGGGGGTCGTCCTCGTCCGCCGGGACGTCTTCGACGCGCTCGGAGGCTGGGAGGCGAGCCTATTTTTGTACCACGAGGGCCTTGACCTGGGGTATCGGTGCTGGGCGGCAGGATGGACCGGCTGGTACGCGGCCACCCTTCGGATGCACCACCCGTTGACCAGCCCCACCCGCCACGCCCTGTTTCACAGGCTCTCGGCACGCAACCGGATCACGGTCGCTTACCGCAACCTCCCCGGGCCCCTCATCCCCCTCTACCTGACGGCATGGACCACCATCACGCTGGCCCGCTCACTGCGCCACCGCGGAATCCGCGAGTCGCTTCCCGGCATGCGAGAGGGATGGGCCCTGCGCCACGTACAGATCCGCAATCCCATGAGCTGGCGCACCGTGTGGCGCCTCACCAGAGCAGGCCGACCGCCCGTCATCTGATCCCGCCGCCCACGCCCGTTCCCGTCGCCAGCAGGAGGCATTCCGTGACGCCATCCGATCCCACGTCCCTGATGGGCGTATTCGCACACCCCGACGACGAGTCCCTGCTGGCCGGCGGCGTGCTCGCCCAGCACGCCGCCGCCGGTGCCAGCACGGCCGTCGTCACCGCCACCTGGGCGGCGGACAGCGCCCGCGCGGCCGAACTCACCGCCGCATCGCACGTCCTCGGCGCCGGCAAGCCGCGCATGCTCGGCTACGCCGATGCCCGCAACCCCTCATCCGCCCCCGGCCAAGCCCGGCTCGTCGACGCGCCACTCGACGAGGCCGTGGGCCAAGTCGTTTACCACCTGCGGGAGTTCCGCCCGGACGTCGTGGTCACGCACGACGCACTGGGACAACTGACCGGGCATCCGGACCACCGCCGTACCCACCAGATCACCCTCCTCGCCGTCGAAGCCGCAGGACTCTTGCACCTCTACCCCGACGCCGGGCCTCCCTGGCAGCCGCGCGCCCTGTACGCGGCCACCCACCCCGACAGCGGCATCGGTGAGCTGGGGCCCCTGCTGACAGGTGTCGGCAAGAGCCTGCTCAGCGTCCCGGACACGTATGTGACCACGGTCGTCGACATCACCCCGTGGGCGGCGACCAAGTGGCGCGCTATCAGCGCCCACCAAGGCGAAACCGCCCGCGAGCGGTCCCTGCCCGGCATCCTCGCCCGCCTGTCTGAAGAGAGTCGCCACAAGATCATCGGTATCGAATACTTCATCCGTCTCACTCTCGGGCCCGTCCCGGGCGATCCGCGCCGTCTCACTGCCTGACCGGCCGCTGTCGGATCGCAACGACTCCAGGGCAGGCAGCAGGACCTGCCCCAGCCGTCCGATCCCCATACCCGCTCGACCGAAGTCAAGGAGCACTTGATGGATGCGGAACACGAAATCGCCACCGCTCTACCCGGCCAGCCGCTGATGACGGCGGCCGAGTACGCCAGCTCCCGGTACGCGGTCTGGATGAGTGCCGCGGCCCTGTTCACCGATCCGCTCGGCCGCGTTCTGCTGGTGCAGCCCGCTTACCGTGAGCAGTGGCTGCTGCCCGGCGGTGGCGCCGAGCCCGGGGAGAGCCCCGCGCAGGCGTGGGTGAGGGAGGTCCGCGAGGACCTCGGTATGGAGCGGACGCCGGGTCGGCTTCTGGCCGTGCACTGGCTGCCCCCGGATCATCCGGACATCGATGCCGGCATGACCGTGCCCGGTGAGGTCCGGTACATCCTGGACGGCGGCACCCTCACCAAGGAGGAGATGGCGGCGCTGCGCGTGCCCGCCGACGAGTTGCTGGGATTCGAGTTCGTCGACTCCACGCAGGCCCGCGAACGGATGATCCCGGTCGACGGGCAGATCATGCTCGCCGCGCTCCGTGCCCGGCTGTCCGGCACGACCGCGCACCTGGAGAGCGGCCGGCACGTCGGTGAGGTCCCGCCGCTGGACCGCCACGACGTGTATGTCCGGCCCCGGGCCGGTCGCACGTGGCCCTGGCACCCGGAACCGGTGCCGGCGGGGTTACCGGTGATGCAGTCGTGGGGGTGGCTGTTCGTCCCGGACGGCCGCGTGATCCTCGTCGTGGACCCCGGCAACCGGCTCCCCGCGCTGCCGGGAGGAACGGTCGAGACCACGGACACCTCGCCCGAGGAGACGCTGCGGCGCGAGGCGATCGAAGAGGCTCAGGTGACGATCGGCGACGACATCGTCCGGCTCGGCTGGGTCCATGACGCGACGGGGGAAGTCTACGGGGGCATCGGGCCGTGCGCACGCCTCCGCCTGGCGGCCCCCGTCACAGGTGTCGGGCCGGCCGGGGTGGATCCAGCCACCGGCCGCGTCTTCGCCCGGTTGCTTGCCACCCCTGACCAGGCGGCCGCCCTGTTGGGCTGGGGCGAGAGCGGCTACCAGCAGGCCGAACTCGCCGCCCGCTGGGCGCACGAACGGTGGGGTATCCCCCGCGCGGCGGCCGGCCCGGTTACCGAACTCCGCGCGACGCACGTATGAGCGCACCGTTCGCCTCGGCACGCGCCCCGCCCGTGCCGCCGGCCCGTCCAGACCCAGCACACCAGTATCAACCAACAGCCCATAGCAGAAGGGGACTTCGTGCGGACCATACGTCTTGCCAACCTCAACGCCTACAAGCTCGGCCACGACACAATCGACACCGCTTCATGGAAAGCGCGCGTGACCGCCATCGGCGAGATCGCCCCGGACATCCTGGCCCTCCAGGAAGTGATCGTCGACGAGACCCGGCCGTCCGAAGAGTGGGCGACCGAGGCATCGACGGTCATCCAGCAGCTCGCCGCCGAGACCGGGCTGAGCGCGACCACCCTGCGCGCCGATGGCACACCGGGCCCCGCCGCGATGGCCAACAACCTGGCGCGCGGCTGGTACACGGCACTCCTGTGGAACCCCAGCACCGTCAAGCCGGTCGCAGGAGGCTTCCGCCCGTACGGCTCGCCGGACTTCTGGCACGGCTTCACCACGGTGCGCTTCGACATCGGGTCCGCCGAGCCGGTCACGGTCGCCTCGTACCACGGCGATCCGTTCCGCGGGAACTGGCGCCGGGACGAGGCGTTCCGCATCAAGAGCGCCTTCCGCACCACCGGCGGCGCCAAGCCCGGCCTGGTGCTGGGGGATTTCAACGCCCTGTCGGCCGCGAACGTCGGCGGGCCGGAGGGCGAGCAGTACTACGATCCCGAGCCCTACCTCGACCATGACCACGACGACCTGGAATATCAGCTGTTGGAGGGGACGATCGGCAAGACGCAGCTGGCCGACCGCCGCCAGAGCGAGGTCCTCCTGCGGCGCGGGTTCATGGTCGACGCCGCCGCCCATCTCGGGGTGCCGTGGCAGGCGACGGTCGGGCACTGGGAGGACGGGCAGGGTGATCCCGACCCGTGGGGTGCGCGGCGTATCGACCTGGTGTATGCCACCCGGCCCGTCGTGCCGGCCCTGGTCAGCTACAGCACGCACACGAGTCCGGCCGCGAGGGAGGCCTCGGATCATCTGCCGGTGATTTGCGAGATCGACCCGTCCAAGATCTCCGGGGAGGCGTGATGCGGGACTTCTGGGGGACTCACCACTGGTCCGAGGGGGAACGGCGGGTGCACTGGCATCTGTTGTTCGAGGACCAGCCCGCCGTGCACGACTTCGTGCGGGCCCATGCCGACCTTCTTGCTCAGCACGCTGAGTTGAGCCCGGTACCGGCGGAGTGGCTGCACGCCACGCTTCAGTCGGTCGGTCCGCTGACGGCCGGGACAGCGGCCGCGGTAGCGGATGTCGCACGGCAGGCACTGGCCGGGATCGAGCCGTTCGAGATCGAGATCGGACCGGCACAGGCGATCCACAACGGCATCGTGCCGGCGATCTACCCCGAGGACCGGATCTCGGAGCTGTACTGGGCGCTGCGGCGCGCGACCGAAAGCGTGGTCGGCGCGGACACGATGCCCAAGGCCCCCGAGCGGTTCTGGCCGCATCTGAGCCTGGCGTACAGCGGCGCCCAGTGGGATCACGACGAACTGACCCGGGCCCTGGTCAAGCTCCGCCCGCCGCGCCCCCGGATGACGGTGACCCGAGCCGTCCTCGTCGACCAGGAACAGGCCTGGCGCGACAGGTACACGTGGACGGTGATCGCCGAAGTACCGCTCGGCAAAGGCGGCGCTCAGGCGTAGTCCTTTCCCCGTCGGCTGCACCGATGCGTGCCGCCCC
The DNA here is from genome assembly GCF_044765585.1 of Streptomyces sp. NPDC102441. Taxonomy (NCBI): domain Bacteria; kingdom Bacillati; phylum Actinomycetota; class Actinomycetes; order Kitasatosporales; family Streptomycetaceae; genus Streptomyces; species Streptomyces sp. NPDC102441. The sequence continues at coordinate 143,074 of NZ_JBIWKH010000010.1, read as the reverse complement.
TGACCTCAGTACGAAGACGATGAAAGGCAATCCTGTGCAGATAGCGACCGGGGAACTCTCCGGCGGTGGCCGCCCGTCCGAGGACCGCATCCTCGTCAATGCCGACTCCACCCTGGTGGTCGTCCTCGACGGCGTCTCCACCCTCACCGATGACACCCCGCGCGGCGGCTGGTACGCCCAGACCCTCGGCGAGGAGGTCATCTCCGTTCACGAGCGCGCCCAGCACCTCGACCTGCGCGCCACGCTTCACGAGGCCCTCGCCACGGTAGCCGGCAAGTACAGCCTGGTCCCGGGCGCCTCGCCGGCGGCCACCGTGGCGATCGTGCGCCGCCGCCCCCACGACCACATGGTCGACGCGCTTGTACTCTGCGACACGCCCGTGGTCGTCGAGCAGCGCGACGGCTTCGAGGTGCTGCGCGACGAGCGCCTGGAGACCCTCGTCCGCCGCTCCCCCGCCCGGGACGTCATGTTCGAACAGCTCCGCGCAGGGTGCGGGTTCAGCGCTCCCGAACACCGCCGGGTGATTCAGCAGTTGAGGGGCCACCAGATGCAGCACATCAACCAGGTCGGCGACCCGCTGGCGTACTGGGTGGCCGAGGCCACGTCGGCGGCTGCCCACCATGCCGTGGTGCGTTCCTGGCCGGTCTCGGACATCAAGCGCATGTGGGTCATGACGGATGGTGCCCTGGCCGGTGTCGAGCCCTACGGGCTCTGGTCCTGGGACGCGTTCGCCGACGCCTGCACCGCGATCGGACCCCAGCAGGTGGTCGAGACCATCCACGCCTACGAGCACGACGACGACCCGAGCGGCATCAAGCACCCCCGCTACAAGGTGTCCGACGACAAGGCCCTCGCGTGCATCGGCTTCGAACCGGCGGCATGAGCAGCCCGATGGCGGTCTGGGCGCAGGGGCCCGGCGAACCTGGCCGGGCGCCCGCTCCCGTGAAGCCACCGTGGGGGCGGAGCTGAGGAAGGAGACCAGATCGTGAAGATGTTCGCTCCGTAGTTCAGGGGGCCGCCTGGCCCGACGGGCTGAAAGATTCTGCACGTCTACCTGCTGCTGTTCGATGCGTGGTGCCGTCGGGCGCAGTCGGTTCTGCGGCCGGAGCCGGCCCTGGTGGCCCAGGCAGTGGCTTATCAGATCACCACGGTCTTCGACGCCGCGGACCTTGTGGCCGGATATGACGCGCGCCCTCTGGTGCGCGACAACCAGAGCCTCGGCACCAGCCGATGAAGGCGGCGCCCGGTTCTGCCTCGGCCACGCCTGACAGGGGGCGTGACCGAGGCAGAGCGGGGGCCGAGAAGGACGACGATGAATGACGATGTGACGCGAATGCTCGGCAGGCGGTACCGCCTGCCCGCAGAGAGCCAGCCGGAGATAGCCGATGCGCCCGTCGTGCACGGTGTGGACACGCTCACCGGGCACGAGGTGAAACTGACCCGCGTCGTCCTCCCCGAAACGCTCACCACCGACCAGTTGGTGCACGCACCTGCTGCTTCGCCAGACGGCCCGCAGGCGGAAGAACCCACACGCACCGCATGCGAGGCGGTGCGTACCCTCACGCGTCTGCCCGACCATCCTCATCTCGCCCAGGTCTTCGACGTGCTGATCGAGGACGAGATGCTGTGGATCGTCAGCGAGCGCGTCGGCACGCGCCCGCTGTCGGCCCTGCTCACCCGTACGCCGCTGACGCCGTTCCGGTCCGCCGAGATCGCGCGGGAGATCCTGCTTGCGCTCCGGCACTTGCACGTGCGCGGCTGGCTCCACCGCAACATCACGGCGGACACCGTGTTCATCGGCGACGACGGCAGCGTCCTCATTGACGGCCTCGCGCAGAGCGTCGCCGAGGAGGCGCTGTGCGGTTACCGACCCCGGCCGCTCCCCCACCCTCGCGGCGACGAGACCACTCGCCGCTCCTCCCTCGACCGGCCAGAAACCTCCTCCGCGCCCGGGCTTCAAGCGCAGTTGCCCTGGCCGGGGCGACTGCCGACGGGGTTCACGCACGCGCGCGGCGGTGGCGGGTCGGCCGCCCTGCGCGCCGACGCCCAGCGCCAGACAGCCGCCCTCCCCTCCCGCCCTGCCGGTCACCCGGCCACGTCCGGCCCGGACCACGTCGGACCGCCAACTGCTCTCGGCGACGAGCCGGACGACTTTCCCGGTCCGACCTCGGCGCTCGAGGCGCGCCGGGCGCGCGACGCGCGGATCGTGCGGATCGGCGCCGTCACCGAGCGGTGGGCGCCCGAGCAGGCCGCGCCCGTCACCGAAACGTGGCAGCTCGCGCCGCCGGTCGGGCCGGGTGTCGACCTGTGGGCGCTCGGCGTCCTGCTCTTCCGCGCGCTCCAAGGCCACCCGCCCTACCCGGAGGAGGACGTCGACGAACTCGTCACCATAGTGTGCGCGGACCCGCCCGCCTTCGCCGAGGACTGCGGGCAGATGCGCGCCGTCATCGAGTCGCTACTGCGGCAGGACCCCGCGCAGCGGCTGTCCATCATCGAGGCCGAGGCCCGGTTGGTCTCCCTGCTGCGCGACGCTCGTGAGCCCGCGCCGCCGAGCGAGCCGGCCGATCCGCCAGCCGGGCGGCTGCCGGTGCTGCGCTTCCGCGGCCACCTGGTCCGCCTCCGACCCGCCGGGCCAGTAACCGTGCGGCAGGGGCGACACCGTCGGGCACGGGCGACCCCTCGCCTGCGCGGACGCACCCTCCTCACCGCCACCGCACTCCCCCTGGCCCTGGGCACGACGCTCTACGCAGTGCTCACCCTGTCCCGCACAGGCCAAGCTGATACCCCGAACTCCCAGGCCACGACCCCGCCTGCCTCGACACACCACACAGATCCACCCACCCCCTCAGGCCAGTCGTCCGCCGGCGCGACCCGCCACGACCGGACTGGCTTCCAGATCACCGTCGACGCCGGGTGGAAACGCCACCCCGAGCCCTCCCGGTCCCGCGTCCGCTTCACCCGCGACGGCCTCACCCTGATCGTCATACCCGGCCGCGACAGCGCTGACGACTACCCGGACCCGCTCGACTACCAGAAGACCGAGCCGGAACTCGCCACCTACCGGGCCGATCCCGACGGCACCGCCAAGGGCGTGCGACGCATCGAGATCGGAGCGGACCAGTCTCTCGCCGAGGGCCACTACACGTACACAGACGCCACCGGCGCCCTGCTCTACGCCTGCAACCAGGCTGCCATCATCAACGGCCGCTACCACGTCATCTACGTCCAGGGCCCGGCCGCACAGCATGAGCGCGTCAGCGAAGTCTTCAACCAGGCGATCACCACATACCGGTCAAGGTCTGCAATCTCGGGAGGGTAGACCGCCTCACAGGCCGTCGACACACCTGCCGAGTGACTCACTCGGGCACACAGCACTACTCACAGGCGAGTTGCTCGGCGCGGTCACTGATTTCCGAGCATCTGACCAGCACTTTTGACATACCAATAGTGGTATGACATAACTTTTTTGGTATGGACGACATCCGCCATCACGCGACCGCGCCCCCCAGCCTCGAACCTGAATTCGAGCCGCTTACAGAACGCGACCTGGCCTATCTCGTCGCCCAAGCCGTTGCAGACCGGCGGAACGAACTCGGCTGGTCCCAAGGCGAACTGGGAGTCCGGACAGGCATGAAGCAGCCGCACATCTCCCGGCTCGAAAGCGCCAACAAGCTCCCCAGCCTCACCACGCTGCTCCGCATCGCCAACGCGATGGGCGTCAAGTTGAACGTCACTCTTGAAAAGGATCAGAAAACGCTGTGAACGGGATCTACTTCGCCTCAACCAACCGCTTCGTCACGTGGCTCGCATGCCGCGGGCTGTTCCTCATCGCGTTACTGGCACCAGCGGCCTCCGTCATGACCCAACTCAACGACAAGCACTGGCTGTTCAGCGTGGGCGCGTGGGGACTCCTGGGAGTGATCCTGATCCTCGTGCTCTTCCACGTCGGAGGACACGGCATCGAGCCCACCTGTCCGCGCGCAACGAAGACCGCCGACGTCCTGAATAAACGCCGCTACAGGCTCGTCCTCGCCTACGCGCGCCTGTGGCCCCTGGCCGTCGGTGTTCTCGTGCTCTTCGCCATCGCCACCCCTCTGCTCCTGCCGTACAGGGGAGACCAGCCCAACGACGCGATCTCGCTCAGCGCCACCGCCAGGACCGCAGGCGTCACGTGGATCGGCCTCAGCCTCCTGGCCGCCTACCTCTTCAAGGCCCGGCACGCCGAATTCCTCCCACCCCGAGAACCCTCCGCGCGCTCACTGCGCCTCGCCCAGCGCCTGCGCCTGATCTGCCACCGCAGCCACTGGATCGTCGTCGGCGCCATCGTCACCATGGTCTGCGCGGTCGTCTTCGTCCCGGAGCACGGCCCCTGGAGCACCATCACCAGCTTCGCGCTCTTCCTGGTCCTGGCGGCCTTCATCGCGGACGGCCGGCACAGCAGCACCCTGTGCGAGCCGTGCGTCGCCGAGTTCCGGGTCGACGCCCCCGAGTACGCGGCTACGAAGAGCTGGCTCTTCAGCGTGGAGCACAAGGGCCGGCGGTTCTACCGCATCGCCGTACTCGTGGCCGTCGCGGTCCAGCTGTCCTTCAGCGGTACGCCCGTCTCCCTGACGACCACCATCGCCGTCAACGCCCTTCTCGTGGCGCAGACGTTCGTCAACCGTTTCCACCGGATGTACAACCCCTGGTGCCCGTACTGCCACCCGGGTAACGGCGGACACGAAGAAACACAGGTCCCCGACCCCACCGGCGGCCATGGCCGGCCCGTGCCAGCCTAAAAGCGATGGCGCCACTGACCGTGGCACAGCCCCGTGGAGCACAGGGCCTTGGAGCTGTTGCCAATGTCCCCGGGCCCCCTCGACTTCCAGAGGACAGGGCCGCAACTCGCCGCCTACCGCCGGTGATCTCCATGCCGCCTGGACATCGGCTACGAGTCGATGGCGCCTTGTAGTGGTGGAGCCGAAGTACCCGGTTGTCGCTGTGCGACAGGCCCCCAGCGATTACGGAATGCTGTCCTTATGCGGGATCTTGAGCGACAACTTGTGGACGTGGCGGAGCTCCTGGACGACGTCGGGCCGCTGCCACCGCTGGCCATTACCTTCGCCCGCGATCGAGAGGAGGGCCCATACGTTATTATCGCCACCCCCCATCAACTGCCGCTGGCCGACCAACGGTTGGCGGTAGATCAGATCGCGGCCCGGGTGCAAGCGGTGCCCAAGGTCAGTGAAGTCCTGACCGGCCGCTACGGCGCCTCGGCCCGCGGGCGATGGGCGGATACCGTCGTCGTCGCCGTCACCAACGCGGCCCCCCAGCTCCCCGGAATGCCTGCCCTTCCAGAGCGTACGACGACCACCCGGGAGACAGCAGACACACTGAGGTCGCTGACCGCGTGGGCCAAGAAGACCGAATCCAACATGGACGAACTCGTGGTCACCGACCACAGCCGGTCCCACACCGTGCACGTGATCGTCGAAGACGATCACGCCGCGCAAGGCGTGCTGGAGGGCTTGGTACCCGACACGGACTCCCGCGTGCACCGGCCGGGTCGTCGGTATCGGGCGCTGCTGCCCACCGGCCACTCGTTGTCCGTCAGCGTCGATCACATCCGGTAGCGACACGGGCTACCGGTCACGCTGGCAGGCGTCGCGATCTGGCCGCCGGCGTTGGCGACGTCGAATCAGCCGTCTGTCCCTGGCAGGACGATGTGGCCGACCAGTTCGTACCACTGCTCGATCGTCACGACGAGTGTCTGCTCCCGGTGCGAGGACATGCGCAGGAAAACCTCTTCACCGCCGGGCATAGGAGCGAACTCGACGTGGTCCTCGTCCCGCGTTCCCAGCGGGTAGTACCAGTCGAGGCCGCCGGCGTCCTTCACGGTGGCGACGGTGCGGACCTCCACGGCTGCGGCCAGCGCCTCCAAGGCAGCTTTCGGGATCTGCAGTTCCGCCTTCTCAGGCTCAGGCATTTCCGTCACGATGAGCACTTCCGCTCCGGGCGCCGTTCCCGACGCTTCAGGGCCGCAACAGGCGCTGTGTCCCGCCTCGCTGTGAGGGCTTCGTCTCAGTGCGCCGTCGGCGTCCTGGTCAGGAGCCAGAGCGTCGTTTCGGAGAGCACGTTCGGCTCCGGTGGCCACGGGGCCGGCAGTTTTCGTCCGGTCAGCGCTCCGGCATCCTTCAGCTCGGCTCCAGGCATGCAGATTCCGGCGAGCAGTCCGGTGAAGAGACCTAGGGCGTAGGCGTGTTCGGCGTACAGGGCCTCTTCGGTGGGACGGGGTTCCGTGCCGTTCTGGACCGCGGCGTAGTCGTAGTACGCCTGCGTGATCTTCACCGCGTCGAGGAGGTCGTTCCCGGTGAGGAACAGGGTGAGTTTGGTGATGTCCTCGAGCATGCGGGTGGGCTCGCCGTAGTTGGAGATGAGCACGAGTTCGGCGTCTGCGGTGTCGCGTTCGCCGACTTCGTCGAGGTAGGCGAGCAGCAGGTGCACGGTGCCGCTGTCGTCGATGACCAGGCCCAGGCCGGGGGCAGGCATCGTCTCGGTCAGGTCTGCGGGAACGCGGTCGCTGGCCGTGGCCTGCAGCGGGAGTGTGGTCAGGACGCTGTGGCGCCCTCCGCTGCGCCAGGCCCCGAGCGCGGCGATCCGGGGCCCGTCCCACGAGGCCTGGCCGACCGGCGCGTCGTACATCTTCATGAGCCACCCGGATACGCGGACGCTCGGCATCCAGCACCATGGCTGCCACTGCGAGCTGTTCTGCGCGCGCAGTTCTTCCAGGCCTTCGAAGATACCGGGGTACCGCTGGGTGACCTGCATCTCCAGGCGGTGCCAGTGGTCGGCCGCTTCCCGGTAGATATGAGCGGGCCGCCGGTGGCCGGCTTCGAGCTGGTGATCGAGCGTCGCGTCGAACACCCCGTGATCGGCTCTCTTCGGGGTGGCGGCGAGCTCCGGCGAAGGTTCGAAGATCTCGCCGTCGCTCACCTCGCCTATTTTCTGCGCGGCGCGCTCGGTGATGCTCCGGCGTGTGGTGTCGGTTCCGCGGCTGGTGGCGACCTGGACGCCGCGCTTCTTCGCCTTCTGCCCCTTCAGCGCCTGCGTGACGGTGGCCTGTGGCCGTTCCTCGCGCAGCGTGGTGACGGCCGCGGTGAGGGCGTACCAGGCGGCCACCACGCTGCGCAGCGGGACCGCCGAGTAGATCAGCCCGGAGGACAGCTGCTGCAGGTGCAGGCGGGTGTCGAAGAGCGGGAGGAAGGACAGGTGGAGGTCAAAGTCCGGAAAGATCGGGATCAGACGGCCCCGGGCGGCGGCGTCCCGCTCCTGCTCGTCCTCTCGCATCGGTGCCCACCAGGTCAGATGCACCCCTGGGGAGAAGCCATCCATGGGCGGCCCCCAGGTGACCGCGACCACCGGATCCCCCGAGGGGAGATGCGTCAGCGGCTCGTCGGCGGAGAAGGCGAGCATGCCCGACGGTGCGGGCAGCACATCCGGGGTGAACGGGAGGGCGATCGACTGGTCTTGGCCTACTTCGCGCGCTGCTCGTACGAGGGCGGCGTCCATCGCGAATGTCGTGCCGTCCGCGACCCGCGTGCCCTCTGCGGCAAGCAGCCCCTCGATCTGACGAGAGCGGGGCAGGGCCGACCACGCGGCCGGCATCACGAATGTGTGCCCCTGGTCGACGAGCATGCCCCAGAACTCGCGGCTCACCGGGGCACGCAGGAAGGCGAGCGTCTTGGACCGCAGGGCGGCGGCCAGGTCAGCAAGGGGATGCGCAGGCATACCGCAACCCTAGACGGCACCTTCGCGCCCGCGAAACCTGTCCCGGGGCGGCGGGCGGCCCTGCTGCCGCGCAGTGCCCGGAATGTCCACGGCCACCGCGATCCGGACGGTCCTGGCCAGCCGTTCGCCGATGATGGAGATCACCGGCGCCTCGGTGAACAGTCCGATAGCGTGGGGGACTTCATTGCACGGGATCACGATCGTCCGCTGCACGGAAGTGGTCCCATGGCTTGCCGGAATGCGGTAGCGCGGCGTGCCGACGCCTTCCGCCTTCGCTCTACCGGGCCGTCAGCATCCGCACCCTCCGGGTGCCGCCACTGGGCCCCGGCTCGTGTCCACCAGATGGGGCGGGAGTGCGACGGCTCGCGCTTCTCGACCCGAACAGGGGCTTCTTGTGCGCTACGACCTCGCCGACGTGTTCACTGATACTCCGCTGGGGGGCAACCAGCTCGCCGTGTTCACCGAGCTCACGGCGGTGGACGCCACCGCGATGCAGGCCATCGCCCTGGAGATGAACCTGTCCGAGACCGTCTTCCTGCGCCCCGCCGAGGCGGGTGGCGACGTCAGGGCAAAGCTGTACTCCACGGTCTGCGAGGTGGACTTCGCGGGCCACCCGCTGCTCGGCACGGCCGCGGTCCTGGCCCAGCACCTGGTCGCCGACGAGGCCACGCTGCACGTCGAGACGAACGTCGGCATCGTGCCGGTCATCACCCGCCGCCTCAGCGAGGACCGCTACACCGCATGGATGCGCCAGCCCCTCCCGAAGATCTCACCCGTCCCGGACAAACAGGCCGCCCACCTCCTCGCCGTGCTCGGCCTTGAACAGAGTCTGCTGCCGGTCACCCTGTACGACGCCGGGATCCCGCACTTGTACGTGATCGCCGACTCCCCCGAGGCCGTGCGCGCCATCGTCCCCGACTTCCCCGCCCTGGGCCGCGCCGCCGGTGAGAGCCGAGCCCGCATCAACGTCTTCGCCCTTACCGGCCCCACCACCGCGGTCACCCGCATGTTCTCCCCCTACGACCGCGTCCCCGAGGATCCCGCGTGCGGATCGGCGGCCGGCCCGCTCGCCGCGCACCTCGTACGTCACCGGCTCCTGGCCTCCGGCGTCCAGCTCACCCTCAGCCAGGGCGAGGCCGTAAACCGGCCATCCACCTTGTACGCCCAGGCGGTGGCCGACCAAGATGACATCCAGTCGATCGATGTCGGCGGCGGAGTCTGTCTCATCGGCTCCGGTCGCCTGCGTCTTCCCGGCCCCGGTGGCAGCGCCGCCAGGCCGGCCGATCGCACCGCAACTGCGTAACGAGGGGGAGCACTACGTGGGCAAGGGCAAGCGGCTGCGGGCGCAGCGTGTGAAGGACCAGTCCGCACGGCGGGAACGGGAGCTGGCCCCGGAGCCGTCCCGGCCGGTGTCGACGGACGACATGGGCGGCGGACGGATGTCCTCGTACACCCGCCGGGAGATCGGCAAGCAGGTGTACGCGTGGATGATCATCCTGTCGTATCTGGAGGGCGCGCTGGACGGCGCGGACGGCCTGCCCGAGAATCTGTTCGGCCCGCAGAAGCCGGACGAGAGCGACGAGGACTACGCTGCGCGGATCGAGACGGATCGCCTTCTGGTGGAGACCCAGGCCATGGCCGGCAGCCCGGCGGAGCAGGTGGCCGAAGTCCTCTCCAGCTGGGTACCGCGCTCCCTGGTTCCCTGCGTCGTCGACCACCTCTCCGCCGAAGGCCTGCGACACCTGGACACCGCGATCCCGGATCCCGACCAGTGGCAGGCCGGCGCCCGGCCCCTCCTCGGGATCCTGTGCCCGCCGAAGCACTGGGAGGCCGCGCTCGACCAGCTCGAAGCGCTCGCCACCAGCCGCCTCAAGATCCACGACGTCATCGCCGAGCACCTGACCGGCCAGCCCGTGGCCACCGTGCACGCGGCAGCGGCACTGGTCACCTGGCTGTACGGGCGCCCGGACATCGTCGCCGACCCGGCAGCAGCCCGCCTCGAACTCGCGGAACGAGCGGGTAAGTTCGGGGAGTTCGTCTTCTAGGCACGCGCACCGTCCCGACCAGCAGGAGCCAGCCCATGCCCCCTCGCTCTCCGGCCCCCGAACCGTGGGACGAGGCCGTACGGCGCGCCACCGACGCCACCGCGGCCGACCGGCCCGGCGGGATGGACGAGCAGTGCTGGGACGACGTGGCGATGCGCTCCATCGTCGCCACAGTCCTCTACGCCCTGCACCTGCGCGAGCGCCAGCCGGTCGACGCGATCGGCTGGCCGTCGGTGCTGTGGCAACTGCGCGACGACGTACGGGTCACCGAGCTGGTCACCACCGTCCTGCCCCGCGCCGGACACGACCTGGCCCGCACCGCGACGCCCGGCGACCCGGTGACCGAGTGCTGGCGGTGGCTGACCCGGACCTGGGACCCGAACGCCCCCGTGAAGTCCGCCTTCCTCCAGCCCGCCCTCTCGCACAGTTCCCGGGACGGATGGGTGCCGGACGCACCGGAACCCCGGTGGGGCGGCATGAGCCGGGGCATCGGCAACGGCCTGCCCGACCCCGCCCTGGAGGTCTGCACCCACTGGGCGGCGGGCGTCGTCCAACGGCAGATGATCACCGATCGCCAAGGGCACCACACTCACGAGCGGCTCAAGGTCACCGCCGGGGCGTTCACCGGGCGCCGCGGGTACGTACGGGACGTCGGCTGGTACTTCGATGACAAGAGCGAGACGGTCGACGGGCCGGCCGTGTACGTGGTCGACCTCGACGACGTTGAAGGAACCGAGGACATCGACGCCGACCAGGTGGAGGCGTGCGCCGATCTGCGCTGGCCGCGCCGCCCCGAAGGAACGCTCAAGGACGGCCCTCCCCGGGGGTGGAACGATCCGCTCCCGCCGGCTAAGACCTGCGAGGAGAACCTCCGGGAGCTCCTCGACCGGGCCAGCAATCCCGAGGTCGTGCCGGAACAGCTGCGCCGCGCGGTCGCCAGCGCCCACCGCCACTTCCATCTCGAGCTGGACTGGCAGGCCAGCCCCGACCCGCAGCGGTTCACCTGGCGGGTCCTGCATCACTGGTACCAGCTGACCGAGCAATACGCGGACGACCAACGAGCCGACGTATATGAGGTCGTCGTCACCCGTCGCCTCCACGATGACGAACCCACCCACCACCTCGCCCTCAGCGAGGACGACCTGCCCGGCCTGATCGCGCGGTGCACCACCGGGGAGTGAGCCGACCGGCCTCCCGGTCGTACGCCCGTGGGTTACGTTGGGCGCGGCGCAGGTCATGCACGCGCCGAGACCGCCGTGCGCCGCGCCCACGCCGCACCGCCCGGCACAGGGTCGAAGGCTCGCCGGATACGGTCCGGCACCCGGACCGGTGTCCGGCGAGGGCCCATGATGCTTCGCTCTGACCAGACACGGACTTCAGGGCGGGATGGCGTGGGCACCCCGCCCGCTGGGAGCCGGTCATGACCAAGCGCGGGAGCAACGACCGCAAGGCCAAAGCACGGCGCATCGCCAAGGAACGCGGCGTCCGGGTCACCGAGGCGCACGGCCTCCTGTTCCAGGCCAGGAACCGAAACGACCCCCCGCCCTCCGATGCGCCGGCCGGGGAACCCGCTGTCGTCGGCGAAGAGGGGCACGAGCTGCGGGTCCACCGCACCGCCGCCGACGGCACGGTGGAAGTCCTTGACGGTGACGCCGCCTCCCACGCGGTGTGGTGGGACAGCACCGGCGCCCTGACGGCCGGATGCGGGTGCGGCTGGGTCAACCCCTACGCCGGGCCTCGCTTTCCGGACCTGCCTGCGCCCTACGGCGTGGAGCCCAGCGAGCAGAAGCACTGGCGGTGGTACCAGCTGGTGGCCTGGGCCGAGCACGCCGGCGACGCTGAAGGGGAGCCGCCGTCGGCCGAGTTCGTCCAGGACCCCAGCGTTACGGTCAACGACGTGACCCGCCAGGTGATCTTCGACCTGCGGCTGCTCCTGCACCACGCCCAGGACGACCGCGAGTCCGTGGCCGCCGCCTATGAGGCGATGGAGACCCTTCTGCGGACCGCGCGGATTCGCTTCGTTCACGAGCGAGCGCGGGGCGCCGGCCGGCGGACGGACGTTGGACAGCCGGATCAGGACGAACCCTCGGTGTCCGAGGAGATCCCGGTGAGCCTCGACGTCCTTCTCCGGCGTACCGATTCTGGACGGAACGGCGGGCACTGGGAACTGCTCGCCGTCGAGTTCGCCGCTGCGGAACTGCGCCGCCTGGTGCTGCACGAAAGCGAGCACCCCGCGGTCGGTGTCGAACGTTCCTGATGCCCCGGCGTGATGACGGTCAGGTCGTGGCGAGCAGAAGACGATCGGAGAAGTCCCGCCCGGTGACGGCCGCCAGCTGCGGACCCAGAACGGCGAGCCGCTCGGCCAGCACACCGGCGCGCTCCCGGGCCGTCTCGTAGCGGGCCCATGCCCGAACGCGGGCCGGGACGGGGAACTCGCGGTCCATGGCGAGGACGGTGTCGTCGGCGCCCGGCCGCGCCTGCTCGGCGCAGTAGGCCGCCCAGCTCTCGTGGAGCAGGGACACATCCCGGCAGGCGCGGCTCGCCTCGAAGGCCGGGCGGGTCAGCGCATGGTTGGGGCCGAGGACGTTCAGCAGTGCGGTGAGCGCCTCCTCGATGTGGACGCTGTGCTCGACGGTCGCGCCGACGATGCGGTCCGCCTCATTGGCGCCCGCGCTGGGGGTGCGGGTGGCGAGCGTCAGCTGGACCCGCCACGCAGCCACGCGGACCTGCTCCTCGTACATCCTCGTCCTGCGCCCCTTCACGGTCCACCGCACCTGTGGGCCCTCCCCTATGCTGCCTCGCTGATCGCTACGGCCACTCTGCCAGCCCGGTCGGTGTCGTACCAGGGGCCGCCGACTTCCGGCCGGTGTCCGCGACGGACCTGGCAGACTTCCGCGCCATGCGGAAGAACATCATCAGGGCCGCCGTGGGTGCGCTGGCCGTGGTCGCTGCCGTGTTGTGCTGGGCGGTCGGCCCGGTGAAGACCGGACTGGCCCTCGGCGGCGTGGCTACGGCCACGTTGGCCGCGGCGAACATCCGGCACGCCCGGCGGCGGGACGACGTCGGGCCGGGACGACGCAGCGGCTCCACCGGACCGGTGGAGCTGGCTCATACCCGGGCTGGAGGATGCGTCCACCCCGGCGGAGATCACCGCGTGCATGGAGCAGGCCCGCTTCGCCACTGTGTGGGATGCCGCCCGGACGTGGGCCGGGGGTCTGGTGCTGTGGCACGTCACCGCCTACCCGTCCGCGTGGACCGCGCGCGCCCACGACGCCTCCGCCTATGGAGCCTGGGCCGGCGACCTGATCGCCGCGTCGATCGTGGACACCGCACGCGAGTACGGCCTGGACGCTCGGGGACCGCCCGATCGTGCTGCCGGCGCCGCTCGATGCCCTGATGGAAGAGCTGATCGCAAGCCGGCGCGGCCACCCGCTCGTGGATGAGCCAGGGACCTGGCTCATCCACGAGCGGGTTCCCGGGAAGCCGCTCAGCCTCAGCAGAGATCAGTTGGTCCTCCGGCTGCGGGCATTGGGCGTCAACCCGCGCCAGGACCGAGCTACCGCCCTGTTCACGCTGGCCGCTCAGGTTCCGGCGGCGATCCTCGCGCGCATGCTGGGCATCCACCGTGCGGTAGCCGTGCAGTGGTAACAGGCCAGCGGCGGGGACTGGGCAGCGTACGCGGCCGACGTCGCCGCCCGGCCGGTTCGCACGCGCCCGGCGGACTGAACTGCGAACCTCAGCTGCCGCCGAGCGGGATCGTCGCGACGTGGTCCCACGTGATCGTCTTGGCCTGGGTGTCCGAGGTGACGTCCACGAGGTGAACGGCGTCCACCCGCATCGGGGCGTGTCCCGGGCGTACTTCGTTGCGGAGCTTCCTCTGGACCTGGTCGGAGTCGCATTCCTCGGCGGCGTATCCGAGCGTGAGGTGCGGGACCTTGGTGGGGTAGCCCGTCGCGTTGGACCCGCGCACCGTCTGGATCGCGGCGCGGACGGTGGTGTGGAGGCCTTTGAGGGGCCCGTCGGGATGGACGTCGGCGATCACTCCGGTCGCGTACGACATGAGCGAGCCGATCATGACGTCGAACGGCTCGACGTTCGCGAGCTCCTTCCCCAGCTCTGCGACCAGAGCGTCGCGTTCAGTCGCCGAGATGTTCGCTCCCACGCGGTCAGTGATCTGGTCGACGGTGATATGCAGCCAGGGAAGCGCGACCGGCGTGATCGGGAAGTCCTTCAGCACGTCGTGCGCGCGCGTGACGAGCGCGGTCAGCTCTCGATCTTGATCCTGCGGGGTGATGTACACGTGAAGCAGGGTCTCGCCCTCTGGCCACACGTCCTGGGCATGCTGGAAAACGAACGGCTTCATGACCATGCACCGTATCGCTCCGGCCCTGAACGCGCGTGCACAGTCGGTCAGTTGGGTACAGAACGACCGGGCGGCCCGTGTTCGGTGGCGGAGGCGAATCGTGAAGAGTGCGCATGCAGGGCTGGCGGCGTTCGAGACCAGAGCGGGCGAGGCGGCTCGGACCTTGCTACACAACCAGGGGTACGACGGCGGCTGGGGCCTCACTCTGACCTCGGTGTCCTCGATCGTGAACACCAGCGAGGTGCTGCCGATCCTGCGGACCGCCGGCCTCGCCGGACAGCCGGTCCGCCAGGCGCTCGACTTCCTGACCGGCGCGATCCCGGAGCACTGCCAGCCTCGCCACAAGGGCGGACGGGGCGAGCACACCCGGTTCATCGCGTTCGGCCTCGCCGGGCTCTTGTCCCACCCGCGCTTCTTCCACCATGGCGGTGTGGCGGAGACCGCGGCCTGGTGCGTCGGCTGGCTGGAAGAACACCAGGTCGACCATGGGTGGCCCGAGGTGCTCGGGCTCGATGACACCTCGCTGCATCAGACGGCCCTGGTGGTGCACGGGCTCGCCCACCTGCGAGATGCCCTCCACGACTTCGGCCCGGGGCTCATGCTGCCCGGCGGGGTGGAGACCAACAGCCTGCTGGAGCGCGTGGAGCCCCTGATCAACCACGGCGTGCACGGCCTGCTCTACCACCGCCGCCCCAGCGGGGCGTGGGGGTGGCGAACCTATATCGACACGGACCCGAGTCCCAGCAAGACCGCGCTGTGCCTGCTCGCGCTGTCGTCCGTATCCGCTGGCATCGGGCCCGCCGGCGAGCCCGCGTACCGCGATGAACCGCGGGAGACGGGAGGGGTGCACGGCCCGGTGCAGCACAAGCAACTGTCCGACGTCGTTGCCGAGGCCGGGCAGTGGCTGCTGCACAACCACCACCGCTGGGAGACGTTCGTCGAGGACGACAAGGACGTACAGGGCACCGCATGGGAGCACATGGCGTACGCGCTATGCGCCCAGGCCGCCATCCGGGCCGGCGCCGGTCCGCGCGATCCCCGGCTCGCCAAGGCGTGGAAGTTGATGAACGACTTGTGGGACCCGGAGGCCGGACTGTGGAACGAGCCGGGTGCCTCGGGCAAACGCGCCACCATCCGGGCCGCGTACTACACGGTGTCGGCCTACGACGAATCAATGCACCGCCTGGCCCGGATGAGCCTCACCGACAGCACCTCAGAAGTGGTGAGCGAGGCGTCAGCCGAGATGGTCATCGCCCATGTCGCACTCGGTCCCGGCCGAACGGTCATCATCGGCGCGCGCGACAGCGAAGGAAGCGTGACGTGTGAGCTCTCGGAGCGCCTGTTCGACGTGGTGAGGGCCGTGCACGACGCCGCCGAAGCAGGGCTGGCGACCGACCGGATCGCGGCAGCTCTCTACGTCGCCCCGTCCTCGGTGCCCAAGTACGTCCAGCGCCTCAACCAGGCCATCTCTGCGGCCTTCGGCGGTGCCCCGGCCCGCCTGTTACTGGCCAGCACGGTGGACGGAGCCAGCGGGTATCGCCTCGCGGGACGGTAGGCCGCCCGCCTACGAGGTAGCGCGCTCCGCCACCACCGGGTAGTTCAACAGGGCGAACCGCGCCAGGGAGCGGACCTGGTCGAAGGTCTTGAGGGTGTCGAGGTCCTCCAGGGCGAACCATGCCGCCCCGTGCACCTCTTCGAGGTCGGCCACCACGGCCTGCTCGCGGGTGCCCGGTTGCCGCTGAACGTAGAAGAACTGGACCAGTGCGGGGGTGGGGAAACCTTCGCGTTCGATGTCCACGTAGAACGGCACCGGCTCGGGGGTGGCGTTGTGGTCGGCCGGGTGGATGGCGGGCTGGCTGGAGATCGCCTCGACCAGCAGGCCGGTCTCCTCCTTGAACTCGCGCACCGCGGTGCCGGCGAAGGACTCGCCGGGCTCAATGTGACCGCCCGGGGGAACCCACTTGTCGAAGCGGTTGTGGTGCACGAGCAGGACCTTCCCGCGCTCCACGAGGTAGCCCGAGCAGCAGTACACCAACCCGACGTCGCGGGTGGTCTGGCCGTCTTGGATCAGAATCGAGCGAGGCACATCCGCCACGATAGCCCACCGTACTGGGCCCCGAACTCCCGTGCGATAGCGGCGGCTTCGAGCCGTGTCATCACCCCATCGATGACATGTCATCGGCAATGACAACGCGATGTCATCGGGTACACGTCGCGGCGGGACGGAAAGTGGTCGCATCCCGACCCGCGGCCCTTTCGGCCCGCGGTCGGCGATGCCCCTGTCCGCCAAAAAGAGGATCCCGATGCGCCCTCGCCCGCCCTCGTGGCGCGCCCGATACCAGCAGCGGTTCGCGAGCCCGCAGACTGTGGTGATCCAGCCCACGACCTGGTGCAATCTGGACTGCCGGTACTGCTATCTGCCGTTTCGCAAGCTCAAGCACCAGATGCCGCCGGAAGTGGCCGAGGTCCTGGCGCAGCAGGTGGCCGAGCTCGAGGACACGGGCAATCCGATCGGTGTCGTCTGGCACGCCGGTGAGGCGCTTGCCGTCGGCCAGCAGAAGTTCGCGGCCCTGCTCGACCCGTTCGAGGAACTGCGTCACGCGGGCCGGGTCCACCACTATGTGCAGACCAACGCGACGCTGATCACCGATACGTGGTGCCACCTGCTGTCCGCGTACGACGTCCACCTCGGGGTGAGCATCGACGGCCCGGCCGCGTTGAACGCTGAGCGTGTCGATCTTCGCGGCAAGCCGGCCTTCGACCGGATCCTGCGCGGCATCACACAGCTGCGCGAGAACGGCATCCCCTTCTCCGTCATCTCCGTGGTCGGCACCCTGGGCATCGCGATGCCGGAGGAACTGATGGAGTTCCTGACCACCTTGGGAGCCCACTCCGTGGGCTTCAACATCGAGGAGATCGAGGGGATCAACACCGACCGGCAGCCGCCCACCGCAGTCCAGGCCGAGGAGTTCTGGAGCCGCATCATTACCTGGTCCCGGAAGCACCCTGGCGCGCCGGCAGTCCGGGAAGTCGATCGCCTCGCCGGGTATCTCCAGCTGATCCGCTCCGGCCGGAGAGCCGAGTGGGACCGGCGCCTCCTGGACCCGATCCCCACCGTCTCCTGGAAGGGCGACGTGGTCCTGCTCTCCCCGGAACTCGCGGACACCACGGCGCCCGAGTACGGCGACTTCGCGGCCGGTAACATCCTCGGCCGGCCCTTGACCGAGATCCTCCGCGACGCTCACCGACTGCGCTACGTACGCGAGTTCCTCACCGGCCTGGACCGCTGCCAGACCGAATGCGAATTCTTCGACTTCTGCCGCGGAGCGCAGGCCGCCAACCGCTACTTCGAGAACGGCAGCCTGAAGTCCACCGAGACCAACTACTGCCGGGTCTCCCGGCAGGCCCTGGTCACGGCCCTGTCCACTCTCGCAACGAAGGAGACAGCTGTATGACGGTCCTGGACAGTCTCGCCACATCCGACACCCCCGTCGTGATGGAGTTGATTGCCCCGCACGACGCCCTGCCCCCGATGATCGTTGGAACACCGTGGGACAACCGGCCCACGTGGGACAACTGGGCGAAGAACCCGGCGCCCTTCGACAACCGCCCGACCTGGGACAACTGGAACAAGAAGTAGCCGCTCGGTGCTGCTGGCATCCCTCCCGGGGGTGCCAGCAGCACCCGGCGACCGAGACACCACGCTGAAGGGCTGTTGATGGACACCCGCACGATCCGCCGCACGAGCGTCACGCTCCCCGCCCTGAACGAGCCCGGCCTCTACCTCTCCAACGTCACCTCGCTGGAGGGCGGCCGAGGCCGTGTAGCGGAGTTCCACTACGCCGACGCAGATCTGCGCGACCTCGACCTCGCCGACACCCACCTGATGGACGGGCAGATCACCGGCCTCAAAGCCCAGCGCACCCGCTTCGACAAGCTCCGCGTCGACTCCGTGGAGTTCTCCGGCTGCGACCTGTCCTCCCTGCAGTGGACCGACAGCAAGATCTCCCGCGTCGTCTTCCGCGACTGCAAACTCATGGGTGCCACGCTCGAAGACGTCACCCTCGACAACGTCCTGTTCGAGAACTGCAAGCTCGACTACAGCACCCTCACCCGCGTCCGGGCCACCGGCCCCGTGATCTTCGCCAAGACCTCGCTGCGCGAGACCACCTTCACCGCTGCAGACCTGAGCGCCGCCCTGATCGACGACTGCGACCTGCGGCTGACCGAGTTCGACGGCGGGAAGTACCGCGGCCTCGACCTTCGGGGCAACGACCTTTCCCAGCTCCGTGGCCTCTCCTCGCTCAAGCAGATCGTCATCGACCAGGCCCAGACACTCCAACTCGCCGAGGCCCTCTCCGCCGAGCTGAACGTCACCTTCGGCGAAGACCTCGACGACAAGTAGCCCCGCACCCGGAGGTGTGACCATGGGCCCGCGACTCGTGTTCAACACGTTCGACGACATACGCGGCCGGTGCGACACCGCACCGGTCCGGCAAGTCGACGGCGGCGAGACCGGCTACGACAACAGCGCCCTCATCCCAAGTGGCGACTGGGTGCCTCTCACCCCCGCCGAGGCCGAGCGGCACCAGGCCGACGACTCGACCCCCGACATAGTCCGCATAGAGCTCGTCCACCGCCCACTGCCAGACCTCGACCCGGACGACCTGGCGGGTCACCTGGAGACCGCCACCCGGCTCGACCCCCTCCACGGCCGCTGGCCCACCGAACTCCTGGGCTGCACGGCCAGCCCCGGCAACCAGACCACCACCACCGAGGACTCCGCTACCGGGCGCCGGATCGGCCTGCACGTCGACAACTTCGACCGGCTGCCGTATGCCCGACGTCACCAGGGCCGACGGCGACTCTGCCTCAACCTCGGGCCAGGCCCGCGCTATCTGCTCGTCGGCGACCACGACGTACAGCAGATCTGCCGTGCCGTTCACACCGACGCCATGCTGGATCGGCACTACCCCCACACCGACGACGTACGCAGGTACGTCTCCCAAGAACACCCGCTGCGCTGCCTGCGCATCCGCCTCGAACCGGGCGACGGATACATCGCGCCGACCGAACTCCTGCCCCACGATGGCTCCACTGCCGGTTTCGACCAGCCCTCCGTCGCCGCCTTCTGGCTCGGCCGACCGGTGAACGCGTCATGACCGATCAGCCACGAGACCGAGCCCACGGAACAGGAGACCAGCACATGGACGCGATCGGCCCCCACCCCGCTCTCGACCCAGCCGTCGCCTGGCCCACGCTCGGCATGTGGGTTCGATGGGACGGCGGACGCCTCGACCTCGTGTCGCTGGCTCCCACGCGCGACGCCCAAGCAGATCAAGTCCTGCTGCCATGCGACCCAGAACTCCTGATACAGCTCGGGAAGATCTCCCTCGGCAGGAGCCGAGCCGGTCCGTACGCCGTGCGCCTGGTGCAAGAAGGTACGGACCATCGCGTGGTGCTCTGCCGACGAGGTTCCGAAGGTGCAATCCGGATCAGTGGAACCGGATCCTCGATGGCCGACCCTCTGTACGCAAAGACCCGCGCAGCCATGCTCGCGGCCGGCCGTGAGCACAGAGCCGAAGGGAACCAAGACGAGGCAGCGCAGTGGAGCGCGATGGCCCGGCAACTGCTGATGACCAAGCGGTTATCCCGCCGCGGACGCAGTATCCGAACGATCTCGGGCGGACTGCCGACGTTCGGCAAGCACGGATAGCTGAAGGGACAAACCGTGGCAATACTCCGAGCATTCCCGGACTTCCAATATCCGACGCTACCGTTAACCGACGAGGTCACCCTGGAGCACTATCACCAGATCCACCGCCGGCTGCGCCGCGTCCGCCCCAGCCACGCCCCCCCTGCGCGTCGACGCCGTCGAACTCGTCGACGTCGCCGCCGACGCTGCCGGGAAGACCATCACCTGGGAGACCGTGGCCGCGCCGATCCCGCTCGCGAGCGGCACCTGAGCAGCGGAAGGGAAGTACCGAGAGCCCGTGACCGCGCCCAGCGACGTGCAGCCCGTCTATGCCGGGGAGGAGCCGCCCGAGATCTACACGGCGAGCCTCTACCTGACCGGCGCCCCACTGGATCCGGAGTCGTCCCGACTGGCCCTCCACGAAGCGGCCCTCCAGTGGCGCCAGCCCGGCACCCTCGTCGTGTTCCTCTCCCACGCCCGCGGCGGCACCCTGCACCTGGACGCCGCGAGCCAGCTGGAATGGGACCGCACCCAGCGCGCCCGCGCCGACGAGATCATCCACTGGTACCCCCAGTCCGGCCTGGCCGCCGAGGGCTGGCCCGAAGGCGACCTGGACGACGGTCGATCCGTCCTCGGCTGCGCCGACGGCGCAGACCCCGCGGGCCGGCGTCTGCGCCTGCTCGCCGAGGATCTCAAGGTCCCCATCGCCGAGACCCTGCCCCAGGCCATCGCCCTGGCCCTGGAACGCATCGGCCCCGGCGCCCCTCGCGCCGCCGGACAGCGCGACGTACCACTCCTGCTGTGGCGAACCCCCTCCTTCCGCGCCTGGCTCGCCGCCCAGGAAGACGCCGGCAACACGCTTTTCGGCGGCCGGATCTCCTGGACCTTCCGCGTCGGCCCCCGCCAGTCCCACGTCCTGCTGTGGGCGTACGCCGCCCGCATCCACATCGCGGCCGAGGACCGCGTGAAGGACAACGAAGTCGTCCTGGGAAGGCCCGACCTCACCAGCGTCGTCGCCTACCGGCCCGCGCCCCGCTGGCAGGACACCGAGATCGTGCTCGTACGCGAGTTCCGCTCCCCCGCCCGCACCCCGGACGCCTACATCCGCGAAGTCCCCGGAGGATCCAGCGCCAAGCCCGGCGACCCCCGGCTCACGGCCGCGACGGAATTCACCGAGGAGACCGGCCTGCCCCTCTCCCCGGCCCGACTCCACCTCGTCGGCACCCGCCAGGCGGCCGGCACCCTGTCCGCCCACACCCAGACCGCGTACGCCGTCGAACTCAGCACACACGAACTTGAGCAACTGCGGGCCGACACCACCAGCCACGGCAACGTGGAAGAGACCGAGCACACTCACGTGGAAGTCGCCCAACTCGCCGACATCCTGTGCCCGGACAGTCCCCACGCCGTGGACTGGACAACGCTCGCCGTCATCCTCCAGGCCGTACAACCTCCGATGCGGTAGCCCAAGATCAGCAGTCCCGTCATCCACGGGATGCGGGGGCTGGCCGCTGATAGCGTCGGTGCCAGCCGAACAGGGGGCGGGAAACGTGAACGATCTGATGGACCAGCTTCCGCGACCGATCGCGGAGCGGATGGGCCGCATGAGCGGCATGGCCATGCGCGCCATCATCGCGCTGATCGATGAAGCGCCGGACACATTCGCAGCCCTGGTGGAGCGCATCGGCACCTGGGACGACGATCCCGGTCGAACTCCGTACTCGATGCCCCGCTACGAGTTCGCCACCAAGGAGGTCGCACGGATCGTCAACGACGCCTTCACCGCCATCGAGGAGCGAGGCCCCCTGCCCAACGAGGCGGTGACGGAGGGCGCTCGTGGCATCGTCGAACGGCTCACGCCCGAGGAGTTCCGCACGGAGGCACTCGCCAAGCTCGCCGCGTTCCCCCCGGGCACGGAACCGATGGACCTCTCCGGCGGCGAGGACGGAGGCGCCGTGAGCTTCGTCATCTCAGCGGCAGCAGCTGCCTGGCTGTGCGGCGGGGCCGGCGGACGCATGGCGACGCTGGAGAACATCCGGCTGATGCTGCTCCAGCAGGCCCGTCAGGCGGAGAGCGTCGCCACCGGCGCCCCTGAATGCGAACAGGTCAACAAGATCACCGACGCCGACGCCCTCGCTTTGCTCGCCGACCTGTATGACGAGGACTACGTCCGCCTCATTCCCGGACCGCGTCAGCGCGGACCGTGGGAGTGGGACATGCTCGCCGTCCTCAAGGCTCACCTCCTGGAGACGCCGGCGGACGCGACCACCCCCGAGCAGCGCCAGGCCCTCAAGAACAAGCTGCTCACGGTGCTTCAGGCTGCTGCGGCCACGCAGGTGAGAGCGGCGAAGCCCTCGGTCCGCCCCGTAGGCAAGCGGGTCCAGCCCAAGCGGAAGCCGAAGCGCAAGCGATAGCTGACGGCGCGCGCGGTGTCCCCGGGAAGCGGAGTGGGGACCTCGCCATCGCCATCACGGGCCATCGGGCAGCTTTTCCTCGCTCGCATCGAGCGCTGCTGTCGACCACACCTCGCGGTCAGGGAAGTCGAGCGGCTTCGCCGGAGCACGGTTCACCTTGGGGTCTCGTCCAGGGATATACGGAGGCAACCCAGGAGCCTGCATCGTTGGTAGAACGCCAAGGTGTCGTGGTTACGCAAGCCGGTTCCAGCACGACAACAAGCCCATCAGGCGGTCAGAAGGCGCACTTCTTCGCTGAGCGCTGTGACGTCGGGGTGCGATGGGTGATCAATACGGAGCTTCCGGTTCAGCTGCTTCGCACGTCCCCGGACTGACTGAACAAGGCGTCCGGCCCCCAAGGCTTCACGAGCAGTTTGCACCGCCGCTTCGGGTTCGCCGAGTGCGGAGTAGGCAAGGGCTAAGTCGAGTTGGGCGATGGACAGACGAGTGGGAGCGGTCATGGGACCGCGGATGCCTCGATAGCAATCGATGGCCTCCAGGGCGGCCTTGCGGGCACGGTCGTGATCACCCAGCCATCCGTAGGACGACGCGTCGTACGAGACGATTCGAACTCCGTCGACGGCGAAGAGTCCCGTGCCGTGCAGGGGAACGGCCCCCTGATACTGGTGGGCCTTCGCTGCCGCTTCGGCGAATCCGTCACGGTCACCGAGTTTCGCGTGTACACGCGCTAGCTGCGACGTCAGGCGAATCGCGACGTCGCTCTTGTGCGGGGCCGCGCTCAGGCCCCGAGTGGCGGCAGCGAGAGCGTCAATGGGGCGGTCGTCATATAGGGCGTCGGTGCAGCGAACATCTTCCGCCCACGCAGCCACTTCGAGGCTGCCGGCCTGCTTGCCCTGTTCCCAGGCGTCGTCGCAGTAGGCCGCGACCATGTCGGACTGTCCGCGGTCGTGGGATATCCAGGCCAGGATGACACTGAGCATCCCCGCGTGCCTCGACAGCTCCCGGCCCTCTTGGACCGTGTGGCGGCGTTCGTGCTGTAAGTGGTAGGCGCGATGCCGCTCCTCACCTGCCCGTGCCCGGAGTTGCTCGGGCGGTTTCACCGAGTACAGGGAGCTGAGTTCGTGGACCGTCACTTCCAGGTCGGCGATGTCGTCCGGCCCCAGCTCGGTAGCGGTCGCATGCTGGGTGTAGGCACGCGCGGTATCGACGGCAGTCGTGAGGGGCGACAGGGCTGTCACGCCGAAGGCAGCAAGGGCGGTGCGTCGCTTCGTAGGATCACCTTCTAGACCGGGCACCCGCAGAAGCGGGGGCTGTGGGTTCTCGCAGCAGGAGCAGCTGTCCAGTCCAATGTCAGCTGCACGCAGGGGTATTGCAAGACCCAGCCGGCGGGTTAGGAGCCTCGCCAGGTAGAGCGGTAAGGGGTGCGGAGGCGTCTCGCTGCTGTTGATCCAGTGCGAGACCCGGGTGCGGTGCGGTGGCCTTACATCCGTGCGGCCGTCTGCCTCGGCTTCTTCTACTACGCCGTCCGCTATCTCCTGGTGCGTCATTCGCGAGCGCTGGACCACCTCTTTCAGGCGCACATTGGGCGTTCGCTCCCTCTTCCCGGTGTGTCTGCGCGATTCGGTCACATCGATCCCTGCCGCGTCGGTGAAGCCAGGAAGACGCAATTTACTCCGCCCTGCCGGGGGCGTCCGGCATAGCGAACAACCGCTACAAGCCGCTACTTGAAGTGCGCAGAGCCGCTACAGGCCGCTACCGCCATCCCTCTGGCGGCGCTACGTGAGCGTGCGGTGGGCTCTTGGGGTCCTCGCCGTTTGGCGATACGGACGACCTCGGGCTCGCTGGCTGCGCTGCCAGCACAGTTCCGAGGTTCCCCTCAGCCCGACTGAGAACGGATGGTGATCTCTCGTGAAGGCACCTGGAGGCGTCTTGCCCAGGTTGTCCGTCGAACCGCTCGCGGGTCATATCGGCGCGCGCATCACCGGAGTTGATCTCCGGACGATGGACGAGGAGACGCGGGCGGAGGTCTGGGCAGCGGTGCTGGCCCACAAGGTCGTGTTCTTCCCCCAGCAGGAGCTCGACCACGCGGACCATGTGGCCCTTGGGCGGCGCTTCGGTGACCTGTCCCGCCGCCCGGCGCCGCACTCCGGGGCGGCACCGGAGGGATTCCCGGAGATCCTGACGGTCGACTCCCAGGAGAGGGATCCCCGGTATGGGGTCGACTTCGAGGAGCACTACCGCGGACGGTGGCTGAGCTACACCGACGGGTGGCACACCGACCTGACGCCGGCGCTCAACCCGCCCGCCGCGTCGATCCTGCGTGCCGAGCGCATTACGTCCTTCGGGGGCGACACCCAGTGGACGGACCTGGAGGCGGCCTACGCCCACCTCTCGCCGCAACTGCGCACGCTGGCCGACTCGCTGCGAGCAGAACACGCGTTCTTCGCCGGCTGCCAGATGCTCCCGCACGATCCGATGGACGCGGAGGTACTGGCTCTGGCGCAGGCCCACCCGCTGGTGTCAGAGCACCCCGTCGTACGGGTCCACCCGGAGACCGGACGCCGGTCCCTGTTCGTCAATCCGGCATCGACCAACCGGATCATGGGGTTCACCCCGACCCAGAGCAAGGCCCTGCTCCAGCTGTTCTTCGAACAGATCACACGGCCTGAGTTCACCGTCCGGTGGAGCTGGTCGCCCGGTGACGTGGCGTTCTGGGACAACCGGTCGACCGCGCACCTGGGGCCGGGCGATGCGGGAGTGGCCGGCGAGCGGCGCACGCTGTACCGCGTCACGCTCCTGGGCGACATTCCCGTCGGCCCGGACGGCCGGCAGTCCACGCCGATTGCCGGTAACCCCTTCTACGCCCTGCCCACGCGTGAGACTGGAGCGCACTCATGACGACAGCCACGCATTCGCTGACGGTGTCCCGGGTCGCGGGGCACATCGGGGCCACCGTGAGCGGTGTGGACCTGGCACAGGATCTGCCGGAGTCGACCATCGCGGAGATCCGGGCAGCGCTGCTGGAGCACAAGGTGCTGTTCTTCCGCGGCCAGGAGGGACTTGATCACGCACGGCAGGTGGCCTTCGGCTCCCGGTTCGGAGAACTGACGGGACGCGCCCGGCCGCAGAGCGGCGGCGCGCTCGATGCGTTCCCGCAGATCCTGACGATCTCCCCGCAGATCGACATCGACGCCTACGGGGTCGACTACGAGAAGCACTACCGCTCCCGGCTACACCACGGCATCGGTGCCTGGCACGGCGACATGACCCACACGGTGAACCCGCCCGCCGGCGCCGTGCTGCGTGCCGACACCCTGCCCTCCCGGGGCGGCGACACCCAGTGGACGAACCTGGAGGCCGCCTACCAGGGGCTGCCCGCTGAGCTCCAGGTGTTCCTGGACGGTCTGCGGGCGGAGCACACCTTCTTCGCCGCGTACGACATGAGCCCGTACGACGAGATCGACAAGCAGGTCATGGACCGGGTCAACGCCAGCCCCCAGGTGGCTGTCCACCCGGTGGTGCGGGTCCACCCGGAGACGGGACGCAAAGCGCTCTTCGTCAGCCCGGCCAGGGTGCGACGGATCCTCGGGCTGTCGCCGATGGAGAGCCGCCACCTGCTGGAGCTGCTGACCCGCGAGGTGACCCGGCCCGAGTACACCGTCCGCTTCACCTGGGAGCCCGGCAGCGTCGCCTTCTGGGACAACCGGTGCACCGCCCACATCGGCGTCGGGGATGTCGACGCGGTCGGCGAGCCGCGGGTGATGTACCGGGTCACGCTCCTGGGTGACCGGCCGGTGGGCCCCGGCGGATTCGTCTCCACGAAGACCGACGGCCAGGAACAGACCGCCTGCCCGGCCCCCGCCCAGGACCGCTGACACCTGCGCTGTCCGTGTCTGGGCGCCGGTGGATCTCGTAACAACGGGGTGGCCACCGGCGCCCGCCTTCTTCCTCTTTCCGATCACCCTCAGATCAGAGGTGAGTCTCGTGCGCCCGCCTGCCGTGCGGCACCCGTTCGAAACCGGTTCGCTGACCGACGCCGCCAACGCCCCCGCTTTGTATGACCGTTATCCCCAGTACGAGCGGGTCTTGGGCTGGGTGCACTCCTTCGTCACCCAGCCGCACGCGGGCCTCGGCCGGCCCGGGGCAGTGTGCCCGCGGCTTGCCCCGGCGCTGCGACTCAACCTGGTCCGCCTGGTGGCGGCCCGCACGGACACCGCCTCCGTGGACGAGGCGGATGAGAAGGGCGGTGCGCTGGCCGCTCTGTACGAGGAACTGTTCGACGACGCCGAGTCCTTCCGGGCCGGTGCGCTCATGGCGGTCTTCCCCGACCTGCCGCAGGAGGGGGCCGACGCGTTCATCGACGGCGGCCACGCCCGGCTGCGCATGAGCTTCGTCGCCCGCGGGCTGATGATCGGTGAGTTCCACCCGCACAGCGCGGTCACCAGCGTCCGTAACCCCGCCCTGCCCGTGATGCGGTGTCCGGTGCCGATGTTCGCCGTCCGGGCGCTCTCCCGACACGACGTGATCTTCCTGGACCGGCCCCAGACGCCGCCGGCCGACCGCGAGCAGTACCTCAAGCACCTCTTGCATCACCTCGGCGACCAGCTCCCGGAGCGCGAGAAGGAACGGATACGAGCGGGGATCACCGAACTGGAGGGAGCCAAATGAGCGCCATCGCTGCGGCGTTGCGCTCGGCGCCGAACCTGACCGCCGCGTTCGACCAGGTGTGCCGACGGCACCCCGACCGGATCGCGGTCCGCGACCGGGGCCGGTCCCTGACCTACGCGGAGCTGGAGTCCCGCATCGCCGCCATCGCCTGCGGACTTGCAGCGGCCGGCCCGGCTCCGGCAGGGGCGCTGGTCGCTGTGGTCCTCGACCCAGGCGCCGACGCTGTGTGCGCCGCGCTGGCGGCGCTCCGGGCTGGGTTCGCCTTCTTGCCACTGGAGCCGTCCGCACCCGATGACTACCTCTGCGCCATCCTCACCGGCGCCCGTCCCCACACGGTCATTACCACTCCGTCGCGGGCCAAGGTGCTCGACCCCTCGGCTAAGGACGTCGAGGAGCTGATCGCGCGCGGACGTTCGCTGCGGGACGATCCGGCCGTCGGGGCCGCCGTGCGCGCTGACGATCCGGCGTACGTCATCTTCACCTCCGGTTCCACCGGCCGGCCCAAGGGGGTGGTGCTGCCTCACACGGCGATGCTCCATTCCACTGCGGCTCGCGTCGACGCCTACGGTCTTCCCGGCCGGGTTCCCCTCTTGCACTCACCGGCCGTTGACGTGTACTCCGGCGTCCTGTTCTGGGCGCTGCTGACCGGGGCCACCCTGGTGATCGGCCCCGACGGCCTGCGCGACGTCCCGGCGACCGTGGCTCTCGTGCGGGAGGAGAAGATCACCGACCTCGTCTACCTCGCCTCGCTGTATCCGGCGTTCCTCGACTACGCCGGCGCGGAACCTCTTGATGCTCTTCGCCGGGTGATGATCGGCAGCGACCGGTGGAGCGAGGAGGTCGTCGACCGGCACGTCCGTGCGCTCCCCGACGTGTCTCTGCACAACGAGTACGGTCCGAGCGAGACCGCCGTATGGACGAGCCAGGCCTGCGTCTGGAACGGCACGGCGCGGCAACGGGTGCCGCTGACCATCGGCCGGCCGGTCACCGGCACCCAGTACCTACTGTGCACCGGCAAGGGCGCCCTTCAGGCGAGCACCGGGCCTGGCGAGCTGTACATCACCGGGGCGCAGCTGGCGCTCGGCTACCTGAACGCCCCGGAGTTGACCGCACGGTCGTTCGTCAATCTCCAGGACGGGCAGCGTGCCTACCGCACCGGTGACCTCGCCGCACTCACCGCCGAGGGGGACTACGTCTTCGCCGGGCGTGTGGACCGGCAGCTGAAGGTGCAGGGCAACCGGATCGAGCCCGCCCAGGTGGAGGCGGTCCTCATGGGCCACCCCGACGTCGGCGTCGCCCATCTCGTCGCCCGCCAGAACTCCGGCCCGGGTGCGGTGCTCGTCGCCTACCTCACGCCCCGGCCGGACGGGCCGACCCTGGACACCGAGAGCGTGCTCGGCCATGCGGCCGCTCACCTGCCCCAGTACATGGTCCCGGCGGCCTGCGTCGTGCTCCCGGAGCTGCCCCGCAAGGCCAGCGGCAAGATCGACGAAGCGGCACTGCCCGCCCCCGGCGCGGTCCAGGACCCGGAAGCGGTGGCGCCGGCGGATGCGCTGGAGGAGGCCCTGTCCGCCGCGGTGGTCGACATCCTCCGATGCCCGCCGCCCGGGGTAACTGCCTCGCTGACCGCTTACGGAGCGAGTTCACTGGCCCTGATGCAACTCGGGGCCCGCATCGCACGCGACCACCACGTGATCGTCCCGGTCAGCCAGCTGTTCTGCACGCCCTCGATCCGGCAGATCGCCGCCGCGGTACGCGCCGCCGCACCGAACGACCGGCCCCCGCTCGTGGCCACCCAGCATCCGGCTCAGGGCACGGTCCTCAGCTGGCAGCAGCGTCAGATCTGGTTCCTCAACCAACTCGCTCCCGCCTCCCTGGCCTACAACACACAGTGCTCACTCCACCTGGAAGGAGAGGTGAACCCCGAAGCGCTGCGAGCCGCTCTCGCGCACGTGGTCGCGCGGCACGAGATTCTGCGCACCACCTTCCACGAACAGCCCGACGAGCCGCTCCAGAAAGTTCACGCCCCATGGGACGTTGTGCTGGAGACGTGCGACCTGAGCGGGCTGCCCGAACCGGAGCGGGAGGCCGCCCTCAGCCGGCACATCACCGCGCACAGCGCCCAGATCTTCGACACCACGCGCCTGCCCCTGGTGCGCTGGTACCTCTACCAGCTCGACGAGCGGCGCTGGACCCTGTTCCAGGTCGAGCACCACTTCGTCCACGACGGCTGGTCGGCCACCCTGCTGATGAGGGAGATCCGCGACGCCTACGCGGCCCTCGTCTGCAGCCGGCAGCCCGAACTGGGCCCGCTGGAGGTCCAGTACCGCGACTGGGCGCTCTGGCAGCGCCGCTGGTCTGCCTCCGAGGACTTCGCCGCGCAGCGCCGCTACTGGCAGCACCAACTCCAGGGCGTGGCCGGGCACGGTGTCACGTTCGCAGGCGACCATGCCCGTCCGGCGCAACAGACCTTCAACGGAGCCTGCTTGCGTGCCGACATCCCGGCCGAGACCGTGGACGCGCTCGACGTGATGTGCGCCCGGCACGGTGTCACCCGCTTCGCGGTGTTCCTGTCCGCGTTCGCGCTGCTGGTGCGCCAGCACACCGACGAGGACGACTTCGTGATCGGCTCGGCGCTCGCGAACCGCCGCCAGGCGGAGACCGCCCCGCTGCTCGGCATGTTCGTCAACGCCCTGCCCCTGCGCCTGCAGGTGGCCGCCACGGCGACGGTGGGCGAGGTGGTCACCCGCACCATGGAGGTACTGCTGGGCGCTCAGGACCACCAGGAGTTTCCCCTCATCGAGATCATCAAGGATCTTGGTGTCACGCGAGATCCGTCGGCCAATCCGCTGTTCCAGCTGATGTTCGCCTTCCACGACTCCCCCCGGCCCGATTTCACCGCGCCCGGGCTGCGAGGCCGGCTGCACATCGACCACAACGGGTCGGCGAAGAACGACGTCAACGTCGTGTGCGTGCCGCACCCCCCGGCCCCGGGGTCCGGGCGTACGCACGACGGGGTGAACATCCTGTGGGAGTACAACCGGGACCTGTTCACCGCCGAGACGGCCCGGCTGCTGCTGGAGTCGTTCGGCCGCATCCTGACGTCCCTGGCCGACCCGGCCGCATGGGCCCGTCCGGCAACGGCACTCGAGTCCCTGGATCCGTGGCAGGCCCACCGGGCCGTCGAACTGGCCGCAGGCCCCGCGGTCGCACCTGCCCACGCCACCCTGCATGCCGGAGTCGCGGCGCGGACGGCCGCCGCCCCGGACGCCGTGGCCGTCGTGCACGGACCGCGCACCCTCACCTACCGGGACCTGGACCTGGTGGCCGCGTGGGTGGAGGTGCAGCTGGACGCCGTCGGCGTACGCCCCGGTGAACGGGTCGTGGTGGCGTGCGGGCCCGGGAGCGAACATGTCGCCGCGTGTCTGGCGGTACTGCGCCGGGGGGCGGCCCTCGTGTGCCTCGATCCCAACGAACCGGCCGCACGGCTGAAGGAAATGGTGCGGGACGCCTCGCCCGCAGCGGTGGTGTGCTCGCGCCGTACGGCCGCCGCGATCCGCGGCGTTGGGGCCGGGCTTCCTCTGCTGGTCTGCGATGTCGCACCGGAGAAACCGGTGGCGGCCGTGCTGCGTCCCGTTCACGTCACGGGCGCGGACGCCGCCTACCTGGTCTACACCTCGGGCTCGACCGGGCGGCCGAAGGCCGTCGTCGCCACGCACACCAACGCGATCACCGCGCTGACCGCGCGCACGGTCCACTTCGGCGCCGCCCCGGGCCGGACGCTCATCTCGCTGCCGCTCCAGTTCGACGTCGCCACCTCCATGATGTTCTGGACCCTGTGGACCGGCGGGACCCTCGTCTTCCCCGACCAGGAGGACGTGAGGGACCCGGCCGCTGTCCGCACGCTGATCGAGGACCGACACGTCACCCACGTCAACTTCGTGGCCTCCTACTACCAGCACCTCCTCCCGGTCTTCCCGGCCGGCTGGTCCACCAGCCTGCGCGCGGTCGCGATCGGCGGGGAACCCTGCCCGCCCGACCTGATCCGCGACCACGCCCGCCGCCTGCCCCACGTCACCCTGGACAACGAGTACGGGCCCACCGAGGCGACCGTGTGGTGCGCGGCCTCCCGCGTCCACGACCCCCACCAGCCGTCCCCGGGCGGGGAGGTCACCATCGGGCGGCCGCTGGCCAACTACGCCCTGCACATCGTGGACGCGCAGCTGCGCCCGCGACCGGTCGGCGCGTGGGGCGAACTGTGCGTGTCGGGGCCCGGCGTCACCGCCGGATACCTCGATCGCAGCGACCTGACACGCCAGCGGTTCGTCACCCCGCAGACCGGGCCGCTGGCGGGCGTGGCGATGTACCGCACCGGCGACGCAGGACGACTGCGGGCCGACGGCCGCTTCGAGGTGTCCGGCCGCCTGGACGACCAGGTGAAGATCCGCGGCTACCGGATCGAGCTCGGCGAAGTCCGCCACGTCATCACCGCCCATCCCGCCGTGACGGCCGCCTACGTGGTCGCCGACTACCAGAGCGACACGGCAGGACGCCTGATCGCGTACGCGGTTGCGCCCGGCGCACCCCAGGGCCTGACCGGGGAGGTGCGTGCATGGGCGGCGCTGAGACTGCCCGCGTACATGGTGCCGGTCGTTGTCGTCGTGGACGCTCTGCCACTGACGGCGACGGGCAAGGTCGACCGCCGGGCTCTGCCCGCTCCCCAGCCCTCAGACCGTCCGGCGCCCGAGGAGGGCCCGGTCCTGCTCACGCCGATGCAGTCCGCGGTCATCGGCGTCTGGCAGGAGCTGCTGGCTGTGGAGCGGATCGGTCTGGACGAGGAGTGGTTCACTCTCGGCGGGGATTCGCTGACCTCGATCCGCGCCGCTGCACGGCTCCGCGAGCAGGGCCTGCACGTGGAGGTCTCCCACATCCTGCAGGCTGGAACCGCCCGCGCCCTCGCCGCGCTGCTCGACGACCAGCCGGCCAGTGACATCGTGGCCGCCGAGCGTCGACCGGCCGGCACAAGGCTGGGGCTGACGCCGATCCAGGCGTGGTTCTTCGCACAGGACTTCACCCAGCCGGATCACTTCAACCAGGCCCGCCTGTTCCACATCTCCCCCGCCCACGGCGCAGCGGATCTGCGCGAGGCGCTCCAGTGCGTCGTCGCCCGGCACGACGCCTTCCGCACCTGTTTCGTCGCCACGGAGCGGGGGTGGGCCCGGCAGCTGAACGAAGCCCCGGAGGTGCACCTGTCCGAGCACACCGTTGCCCCCGGGCAGGAAGGCCCGGACCCGCAGATCCTGAACACCCTGCACGACGGCCTGAAGATCGAAGGCGGGATGCTCTGGCGGGCCGCCGTGTTCTCCGATCCTGTCGGCGGACGGCGCTGGCTGTTCATGGTCCTGCACCACCTGATCGTCGACACCGTCTCCTGGGACATCCTTGGACGCGACGTGAGCCGAGCCCTGACCTCTCCCGGCACGGCTCTACCGCCCGCGCCCACCCTCGACGGGGCGGACCCCGGGGCCACCAGGGACGGGCGCGATGAGGAGTACTGGCTGCGCCTGGCCGAGGCGCCGAAGCCCGCCCTGCGGACCACCGGCTCGGACCGGGCGCCCTACGGCAAGCTCCACCACCTCACCACGAGGCTCTCGCCGCATGCCACCGCCCAACTCCTTGACCTTTCCCGGCGAGGCCGCACAAGCGTCACCGCGGTGCTGCTGGCCGCGATGCACCGGGCGTTGAAGCCGCTGACCGATCAGTCCTCCCAGCTGTACACCTACCTCGAAGGACACGGCCGGGACGGTCTGGAGGGCGCCGACCAGATCGTGGGCTGGTGCACCAGCCTGTACCCGGTCCTGCTGGCGGAAGGCCACGGCGGCGATCTGCTCGCCGTGGCGGACGCATTCCGCCGACAGCTCACCGACGTGCCGCGCGGCGGCACGGGATTCGCCGCCGCCCGCTATCTCGCCGCCTCCTCCCCCGTGGGGACCCTGCTAGCCAGGGCAGCCATGCCCGAGATCACGTTCAACTACCTCGGCGTCCGCGACCGTGTGGACGACGCCCGGACGGTGCGGGTCGCCCACGGCCCGAGCGGTGACCCCATCGGAGAAGCGAATATCCTGCCGACCGCACTGCACCTGACCGCCGCGGTGGACGGCCCGGCCATGGGCCTGACGTTCGCCATCGACACCGGGCGCTTCGAGCCCGGCTCCGTGGAGGACGCCGCCGCCCGCATGGTCGAGGTCCTCGAACGCGCAGCCCTCCTCGAACCCCTGAGTCCCACCCCGGCTCGGCCCGCCGGGAAACGGCGGCCGCACTTCCTCGTCCACCCGGTGGACGGACAGGTCCACTGGTACGGCCCGCTGGCCCACGCGCTCGGCTCCGGATGGGACTGCTACGGGCTGCGTGCGGATCCCCCCGAAGGCCAGGCCGCCGACATCCCTTCCCTGGCCGCCCGCTACGTGGAGCGGATCCGGCAGGTGCAGAAGACCGGCCCCTTCACCCTGACCGGCTGGTCATTCGGTGCACCGGTCGCCTTCGAGATGACCCGTCTCCTGGAAAACCTTGGTGAGCACGTGCACCTGGTGCTGCTCGACCCGCCGCCGCTGCAGACCACCGGATCCAGTGCAATGACCGCCCAGCTCGGCGCACTGCTCCCGGACCTCTCCGCGGCGCATATCGCCCGGGCGGTGAACGCCGCGGCCACCGCTTCAGGCCCCGACGCCGCGCTGGCCGCAGAGCTCCAGGTCCACGACTCCGACACGTTCGTCCGCGAACGGCTCGCGCTGCTGCTGCGGCACCAACAGGCCCTCAGCCGCTGGCAACCCACCACCGTTGTAGACCAGTTGCATCTGGTGCAGCCGTCAACGGCCGCAGACCAGGACCCGAGCGAGTGGCTGTCCCTCGGCCGAACCACCGGGCACACCCTCGTCACGGGAGACCACCACTCGATGCTCAGCACGGCCGCCGACCGCCTCGCGCAGCTCTACCCACACCCGACGAAGGAGCAGCGATGACAGTGGTGTTCTCCGGCTGCGGGATCGCCGGGGCCCTGCACTTCGGCGACAACACCGCCCCGGGCGACCGCCCGGACGCCGCCGCAGTACACCGGATGACGGCGGCGCTCGCGCACCGCGGCCCCAGCGGGGAAGGGCTGTGGCAGCAGCCGGGCATCGTCCTGGGGCACCGGCGTCTCGCCGTCACCGGCATCGGCGCGGCTGGGGACCAGCCGATGACGCGCGATCACCTGACCCTCGTCTACAACGGCGAGACGTACAACGCCCCCGCGCTGCGCTCCGAGCTCTCCGCCCACTTCTCCTTCACCTCGCGCACCGACACCGAGGTCGTCCTGCGGGCCTGGCAGTACTGGGGCGCCGCCGCCGTGCACCGGCTTCAGGGCATGTTCGCCTTCGCCCTCTGGGACGCCCGCACCCGGCAACTGTCCCTCGTACGGGACCGGATCGGCATCAAGCCGCTCTACTACCACCAGGGGAAGGACTTCCTGCTCTTCGCCTCCGAGATCGAGGCGCTGCTCGCCTCGGGACACGTCCCGCGCCGCCCGCACCACGAGACGCTGGCCCGCCAGCTCCTGTGTTCCTCCACCCTCCAGATCGACCAGTGCGCCACGCCCGTCGAACAGGTCCGGGCTCTCGCGCCGGCGACGACCCTGACCGTGTCCCCGGACGGCCGGCTGGACGAGCACGCCTACTGGCGGCTGCCCGACACCCCGGCCGATGCGGCACCGGTCTCCGCCGCCGAGCAGGCCCACGAACTCGCCGACCTCCTCGGCCAGAGCGTGGACGGCATGCTCATGGGCGACGTCCCCGTCGCGGCCTTCCTGAGCGGCGGCCTGGACTCCTCCGCCATCAGCGCGCTCGCCTCCCGCACACGCACCCTGCCCTGCGTGACCACCGCCTACGGCGATGACGGCCGCCCTTCTGATGAGGGCAACGAGGACCTGGCCTTCAGCCGGGCGGTCGCCCGGCACCTCGCCGATCGGGTCCATCACCACGTGAGCATTCAGCCCCACGTTCTGGGCCTGGAGGACCTGGACGCGGTGTGCGACCTGGCGGCAGTGGGAGACGATCCCCGGCACGTCGCCATCCTCGGCAACTACAGGGCCGTGCGCGACCTGGGCCTGCGGGTCGTCCTCAACGGGCAGGGAGCCGACGAGATCATGGGCGGCTACATCGCCCGGCCCGCCTTCGTCCGGCACATCCTCGACACCCGCCGTCCCGACACCTCAACGGTGCGGTCCCTGCCGGCCTCCCGGCAGATCCCCGGCCTCTCTTCCCAGCTGCTCGCCCTCCAGCCGCAGGCGCACGCCGATGTCCTCTCCTACTACCGGGACGTCCTCACCGGGCCCCCGCTGGAGCGCGTCCACCGGCTGCTGGTCCACACCCAGCTCACCCGGGTGGTCCAGTTCGAGGACTTCCTCGCCATGCGGATGAGCGTCGAGGCCCGCTTCCCCTTCCTCGACCACCGGCTCGTCGACTGGGCCTTCCGGCAGCCCTTCACCACCCACGTCGACGCTTCGGCCCGGCACGGCAAAGTGCACCTGACCGCGGCCATGCGCGGAACGCTGCCCGCCCGGCTTCTGGACCGCCCCAAGGCCGTCTTCCCCTTTCCGGACATGCGCGCCGTCCAAGCGTCACTGGCCGCGCTGGTCACCGAACATCACGACGAACTCACGAGCGACCCGCTGGTCAGCCACATGTTCGCGATCCCCACCGACCCGGCTGCAGTCGGCCCCGAGACCCTGTGGCCGCTGCTCGCGCTCTGGCGATGGCACCACAAGCTCCGCGCGCCCGCCCGCCCGCGCCCCGGTACCCGCCTGACAGCCCTGGGGTACGCCTACCGAGGAGATCGACGGCCCGTCTTCCGGTAGCGGAACACTCAACTACCGCAGCGGACGGACACCTGCAGAACAGCGCCCCCGTCCCTCCCTGCTGAGCCGACCACTACCGGCCGTGGATTGACACCCCGCTGCGCCTCGCCAATCGACGGCCCACGCGGAGGGCGGATCTCGCGGAATCAGGCCTGTGAAAACGCAAGCGCCCTTCATATACCTCATCGCAGATCCGGGCATAGCGGGTCTGAATGCCAGCGCGGAGAGCAATGTCCACATCAGATAGAACTGTCAACCTTGTGTACCGGCCTGATGACTTCCTTCCGGGCCTCGCGGACGAAATCCTCAGAAGGAAGAACCCGGCCCTAGCTGGAGCCGCTGAGCGCGCCGGCTTCGGCTTGCGGTTCATCCCCGTGCATGAGCTGACACCGGCGTCGGACGACCGCCCCAGACTCTGGTGGCATGGCGAAGACCTGCTAAGCACGAGGCAGTGCTTCCAAGTGGACGACTTCAGCTGGGATCCCCAGACATCACATTTCCTCAAGGCGATATACCGGACCGTCCAGGAGAGCGACTCCCTCCTGCTGAATCGCACCATGGACGGCCCCGAGTACCTGACGACGGACAAGCTCTCCATCGCTCAACGTGCCGCGGCGCTCGGAATTGCCACCCCAGCGAGCGTTGCTGTTCCTTACGGTCGCCACGCACGGTCTGTGCTGCCCCTCGTAGAGGAGCACTTGGGCCGGGGTCCCTACATCCTCAAGCCCCGGGAGATGGGGATGGGATTCGCCGTGCAGAAGATCGACACCTTCCGGCAACTCTCCTCCGCCATCGACATGGCCGCCCAGGCAGGTATCGGGTACCTCGTGCAGCGATATCTCCCACACACTGCTGATGTCCGTGTCTACCTCACGGCGGGCGACATTATCGCGGCACTGCATCGGACCGCCGCAGAAGGCTCCTACATGACGAACGTCAGCCAGGGAGGCGTCAGCAGCGTCCTGCCCGGTTGGAAGGAAGTGGAAGAGCAGTGCTTCAGAGTAGCGACGAGCCTTCAGGCTTCGTGCCTGTCGACGGATTGGCTGCTGACCGATTCAGGACCTGTTCTTGACGAATGGAGCACTGGCTTCGGAAGCTTCCCCGACGATGAGCCCAAGGTCGGGGACGCCTTCTTTTCCTGGGTGCGCAGCAAGCTGGAGTGACCGGGGCATGGTCAGAAGGAATCGCCCATCGGTTGGGCCGACAGCCGACGCCTTCTGTCATTCACCGGAGTCGACGGCCCGTTCCCGCAACCGCACCTCGGCGGTGTTCTGCTCGTAAGACCGCTCCGAGACCTGCACCAGCATCGCGGTGTCGTGGAAGTCGCGAAGCGTCGTGGCGCCGCAGCTGATCAGGGTGGCCGTCACCTTCGCGCGGGTCAACGCCACGTTCTCGTGAAGACTGCCGGCGTAGGGCACGAGCCCGTCGACACCCTCCTCGAACGCGATCGCATCCCCCTGGCCGTAGCGGGCGGCGTTCTGCGCCCGCCGGGATCCCTCGCCCCAGTACTCCTTGAAGTACTGGCCCTCGATCCGGACCTTGCGGGAAGGGGACTCGTCGAAGCGGGCGAAGTAGCGCCCCAGCATGACGAAGTCGGTGCCCAGGGCGAAGGCGATCGCCATGTGATAGTCGCTGAGCAGGCCACCGTCACAGCAGATCGGAACGTACATCCCGGTCTCCTGCGCGTAAGCGTCCCGGGCCGCGACGACGTCGATCAGCGCGGAGGCCTGGCCGCGGCCGATGCCCTTCTGGTCACGCGTGATACAGATCGATCCGCCACCGATGCCGACCTTCACGAAATCCGCTCCGGCCTCGGCCAGATATCGGAAGGCGCGTCCGTCGACGACGTTTCCGGCACCGACGAACACATCATTCCCATACGTCGCTCGGACGTAGTCGAGGGCCTTTTTCTGGTAGACGGAGTACCCGTCGGAGGAGTCGAGGCACAGAATGTCCGCACCAGCTTCGACCAGCGCGGGAACGCGCTCTTCGTAGTCCCGGGAATTGATGCCGGCGCCGACCCGGAACCGCTTCTGCTCGTCGACGGACGCGTGGTGGAAAGCCTTGTGTTCTTGGTAGTCCCGCCGCAGGACCAGAGAGACCAGGCGGTCGCCATCCATGATCGGCAGCACTTCGAGCCGGTGCTCCCAGATCAGCTCGTTTGCCTCCGACAGGCCGGTTGAGGAGGGGGCCGTCGTGAGCGACTCGCGGCTCCTCATGCGGGCGGTGACGGGCTCCGCCTGCCCGTGGCGCTGGACATGGAAGTCGCTCGGCCCGATGAGCCCGAGGAACACACCGTCAGCCGTTCCGTCGTCGGTCACCACGGCGACGTCCTGGTCCACCTCTGCCAGAAGCTGGGAGACCTCGCCCAGCGTCGTCGTCGGCTTGACCGTGGCTTCGCTGGTACGGAAGCCGGCCTTGTGGCGCTTCACCGCGCGCACGTCGTCAGCCTGGGAGGCTACGGACTGGTTCTGATGCACGAAGGCAAGGCCGCCGGCCTGCGCGAGGGCAACCGCCAGCTTCGGCGACGAGACCGCGCCCATGATCGCGCTGACCATCGGGGTGGCGACCTGAAGCGGCGACGGCTCGCCGACCGCGTGCCGGACGACCGGCGCGCTGAGATTCACGTTCTCCGGGGTGCAGCCCTCGGTCGTCAGGCCAGGCAGGAGCAGGAACTCGTTGAGGGTGCGCGAGGTCTCTTGAAGAATGGTTGACACATGATCTCCTGAAGGGAACCTGCCATCCAGTGCGCCGGCAGACTCTGATGGGCACAGAAATTGCGGCTGCCCGCTGTGCGCTGCGCGGAAGAAGAGGCCCCGGTCGGAGAGCGCGCGCGAGAAAGCCCGGTGCAGCGGAAAACGGGTCTTTGCCAAGAGCGACATTCCGCAGTGCGCGCTGCACAGGCGCTGACTTCCATTACGCCATACGGGATCGTACCGCACGGACCGTGTTCACCTGATCACCCCCACGAACAAGCCAACGCGCTTCGGCCAAGATCCCGAGGGAGGATGACAGAGAGCGTTGCGGGTAGCAAAGAGGGGGCGATATGGCGCGTGTGGTTGTCGTCGGAGGCAGCATCGCCGGGCTCGCCTCCGCCCTGTTCCTTTCCCGCAGAGGACATAACGTCATCGTCCTCGAGCAGGATGGACACCGTCTGAGCGCGGACCTGGAGGAAGACTTTCTGGCCTGGCACCGGCCCAGGGTCCCCCAGGCCGCTCAGCCCCACGGCCTGCTGGGGCCCGTCCGCGACATCCTGCTGAGCGAGAGCCCCGACGTCTACGCCGCCATGCTCGCCCTCGGAGCCCGCGAGCGGCATGAGTTCGACTGCCTCCCCGAGCGTCCACCGCCCCGGGCAGGTGATGACCGTCTGGTAACTCTTCAGACCAGGCGGCTGGTCCTAGAAGTCGCACTGCGACGTGCGCTGGAAAACGAGGAAACGGCATCCCTTCTGATCGGGCATACAGCTACCGGGCTTAGCGTCGACCACTCCCGCAGCGTTCCGCACGTCACCGGCGTCCATGTACAGCAAGGCCACCACCCAGCCGACCTAGTCCTCAACTGCGCTGGCCGCCGCTCCCCCGTGTCCCGGTGGCTGGCCAGCACCGGATGCCGCGTGCCTCCGGTCGAGAGCAGCCCGACCGGCATCGCCTACTACTGCCGTTGGTACCGGACGGCTCCAGGAGGTGCACGGCCCGCAAGTAGTATCCGGACGGGATCCGTCGCCCCGTTCGCCCTCGGTGGAGTCTTCCCCTCGGACGGAGAGGTCTTCGCCCTCTCGTTCGTGCTGTCCGCCGCGGACCCGACCAGAGGTGCCCTCAGTGACCCGGACACCTTCGAGGCAGCCGCCCGTACATTTCCCGCTATGCAGACCTGGCTTATCGGTCGGCCCACACCCCTGACCCCCGTCCTGCCCATGGGCGGACTGAACAACAGGTGGGCGCCACTGACCGATGACGCCGGCCCCGTCGTCACGGGGATCCTCAGCGTGGGTGACACGCTGGTCCACACCAACCCGACCCTCGGCCAAGGAACTGCTCTGGCTTTGCGTACCGCCCAGCAGGTAGCCCAGCAAGCGATCGATGGTGAAGATCCATACGACGTTGCCCGTCGCCATCAGCAGTGGGCGCTTCAAGAACTCCGCCCTTGGTATGAAATGCAGATCGCAGCGGACCGCGCCTCGGAGGTGGAGCTCCAGGCTGGAGTCGCAGGAACGGCTCTCCCCCCGGCTTCCTACAACCGCGCTGCCGTCAATGCTTGCGCTCTCGAGGAGCCCGAGATCATGCGGGCTCGGGCGCGTGTCCGCCACCTCATGGATCGCGCCGATGAAGCCTACGCAGAACCCGGTGTCCGCACGACGCTTGCTCGCTGGCGCAGCTCTCACCCACATCCCGCCAAGGTCTTCGATGGCCCCACACGGGCCACATGGCAGTCGATCGTGTCTCAGACCTTGACCTGACTGCACGGCCCACATGTGTGGCCTGCGGGGTGTGGGCCGACAAGCCGGGGCTGCGCGCTGCCTGCTTCAACGGGTAGCCGGGGCGGACCACCCGCAGCAACTCCCCCGGCACCCGAGCCGGTTCGGCGACGTGCGGCAGCCCCGCTCCTGCGCGATCAGCGTCAAGGAGCTGTCAACCGCGGCGTACCCGGTACCCGCTCCGACCTTAAGGAACAGTCCGCCAGCCTCGGCACTCAGGAACTCCTGCAACCGCTGCTTGTACGCAGCGTAGAGCGGCTCCGCTGGTCCAGGACGTGCACCCACTCGGCGGGACCGGGCTGTGTGTCCACCGACGTGAAGCCGTGAGCACCACTGTGATCGTTCATGGGAGCACGCTAGACGTGCCAACCAAACCGGGGAATCGTCCCAGACAGAGCAGTAGCGCCACTTCCGGAGCCGGATGCCCGAGGCGGCCAGTCTCGAAAAGTGCACCGTGCAGCTCGACACGATGCTGGGCAAAGTCAGCGGCTACGTGCGCCAGATCAACGTCCTCCGGGATCCGTTTGGCCCGCCGCCACAATCGGTCAGCTGCACGCAGTCACCCCGCGCAGTGCAGATGGAACTCGTAAAGGAACTCCTCCATCTCGAAAACCTCAGTGATCGTGAAGGTGCACACACCACGGGATCGTTGCGAATCGAAGCAGAGAATGCATCGCATCTCCTCGGCTGGCAAGGAGCGCGGAAACAGCAACTGCGCAGGGTGTTGCCAGGAAGGAAGCCCATTAGGCGGTAGTCAAAAGCTTCCGCGACACGACGGAGTGAAGGTGGTCGCAATGTATGCGGTCACAGAGGTAGGCTCAGCCCTGGCCATATTTGAGGATCACGATTCTTGAGGCCGCGAAAGTCCGAACATGCTTAAGGCCCCCGCCCCCGGGGTCGAGACCGGGGATACGCGAGGGCCGTACAGCACCAAGACCGTTAGTAGGAACGGCCGAGGCATGAGCCATGGTACCCGTGCATACAGTGCACGGCACAAGGAGACCCACCCGGGCAGCGCACGTGCGCCGAGCCCGCAGGTGGGTCTTGTCATGTATCGGGTCGCCTCGCTCCCTCAGCTCCGCGCCCGAAACGGTCTCCTCCGGTGTCATCTCGCAGCGCAAGAAGGACGGCCAGTTCGTCCCCCGAGGGGGATGGCATGACGTAAGTCTGCTGCGGAGGTGATTGCCTCGCAATCACAGGACCTCCGCCGGCCGCTGCTTCTCCAGACCGGTTGATTGCCCGTCAACCCATCTGGGCTCGCTCTGCGGCCCACTTCCACGGTGGTTATCAGGTTGCCCGCCTGACGTCCCACTAGGGCCCGCTCAGTCCGATTGCTAATCGGTCCGCTCGGGACTTCACCGCCCATACCAGGGGCGGAGTACCGCTCATCACCCACCTTCGAAGCACAGCACAGGGGCTTTTCACCGCCCGCTTTTGTGCTT
Organism: Streptomyces sp. NPDC102441; assembly: GCF_044765585.1. Classification (NCBI taxonomy): domain Bacteria; kingdom Bacillati; phylum Actinomycetota; class Actinomycetes; order Kitasatosporales; family Streptomycetaceae; genus Streptomyces; species Streptomyces sp. NPDC102441. The sequence continues at coordinate 101,316 of NZ_JBIWKH010000010.1, read as the reverse complement.
CCAAGGCAATCGAGCCCCACGAAGGGGTCTCGTTTTGCCGCCCTCCGGAGAGGACGACGAGCCCATCATGCAGCACAGTGCTGCCATTTGTCAGGTCGACTCTGCCCAGATGGGGAGTGTCGAGCCCATCACCACCCCTGCGGGGGACAAGACCGCCCTCAAACTCAGCAGCTACACGACACCAACGGGCGCCGCGGCGGCCGGATTCGAACTGGTTCCCGCAAGGTCGCAGGAGATCCTGCATACCTGTTCCCGCCGAACCGCCCCGAGGGCTTGGCTCACGGCGCTGGATTGGCTCATCTTTGAAGCGAAGCTGCACCCGAAGGCCAACCTCACGACCATGCGGGTCGCCATGGACCTTGCCGACCGCATGGACTACCGACGCGGCATCGTGCTATACGACCTCGCCGGCACCGCGGTCAACCTCAAGCTCGACGAGTCCACGATCAAACGCCACGTCGCTTACCTTCGAGAACTGGGCACCCTGGTCTGGCTCGAGCACGGATCAAAGCGCAACCTGCGCCTACCCGGCCGCAAGTACACCGCCACCGCCACCATCTACGGCGCAGTGATCCCCCTGGTGTACGACACTGCCAAGGGCCACCGGCTCCGCGGAACCGGTTACGAAACCTCGGTCGTCGGCTTCACGAAAGCAGGCCGACAGATGGCTGTGGACAACGCTGTGGATAAGGCAGCAGGCAGAACGGCTCACAAGCGCCTTGCGCCCCCTTCTCGTGGTGCTACCCCCCACGGACCTGTACTTGAACTGGGAGGGAAGGGAAAAGCTACGCGCACAGCGCGAGTTGACAAGCGCAAGCGACCCAGGAAGACAACCCTCGGCAGGAAAGTGACCGCCAGTCTGTTCCAGGCAGCGGACCGGCTAGCTCGCCGTCTGCGTCCGCTTCATAACTGGACCCAGAAAGCTCGGATTGGCGAACTGTCCTGGGTCCTGGTCGACAAGCTTGCCGAGGGCTGTACTGAATACCAGGTAGATGTCTGGCTACGAGAGATCTCGCCCCGCGTCGCGATCGGCCTGGACTGGCGGCCTGACCGCCCGCACACGTACATCGCCAGCCAGCTGCGGCGTGAGCAGGCGATGCACGAGGAGGACAAGCAGCGGAATCTTGACTGGGCCAACCGGGTCGCACCAAACGCTGCGTTCGGCGCGGCACTTGAGGAGACGCGGCTCCAGCAGACGGGCGGGGAACAGCCAGCCGTGCAGGGCCTTGAGGCCCTCGACGGGGAAACCCGCCGCCGGATGCGTGCCGACGCCTGGGCGGACTACAAGTACGGCGGCAATCCTGCCCTCGTCCTGACCGCGTATGAGGTTCTCGGCCCAACCGCCGCGTACAGCCTCTATGGCAAAGAGCTGGTTGACATGTGTATGAAGCTCGACGCCAACTCCTACAACCCCCGGATCCGTCTGCACTGATGGCAAATCACAGAGCTCCACATGTCTAGCCAACCCACTAGGTCGATAGATACTCCCCCGCTGGGAGACCTCCCCACCGAGATAGACCGTCTTTGCGAGGTCCTGGAATTGCACACGACCATCCTCGTCGATAGCCCGAGGCATGCCGTACGCCAAGCCTGTCCTGCGAAGATGTGGTTCGGCCCTACTGTCCGAACGGCGCACCCGCAACAGCCGTTGATTTCACTGCAATCAGCGGAGGCACCGTGACCGCCGGGCTGCCCACGCCGAACAGCGCCGACCTTGCACGGATCGCCCTACGGCAGGCCAAGGAGAACGCCCGGCGGACCAACGCGCCGGCGCCGAGAACGAAACCGAGAACTTCGGGCCGCAGACTTCGCAGCGATGGACGCGACCCTCTGCTGCTGGGCGGAGTCATTCGGCAGGTCGTGGTAGACAACGGCTGGCAGAGCAAAGCTGTAGGCCGCGCCGTCGTTGACAGGTGGGCTGCGATCGTTAGCGAAGAGTGCGCACTCCACTGGACCGCGGCCGCCTACGACGCGGGAACCGGAATCCTGACGGTGGTGTGCGACTCCAACTCCTGGGCCACGATGCTCGAACTCGCCTCGCCGACATTGATCCACGAAGTCAACTTGGCTTTGGGCAAGGGAAAGGGCGCTGAGCCTAAGGACTCCCCGTTGGCGGCGATCGACATCCGTAGGCGCACTTGTAGCCCCGCCGCACAGGGGCCTGCAGTCTTGAAGGCCGAGCCGCACACCGCGTGCCAGACACCACCTGGCGCTCCGTTGCCGAACGAGTACCTACGGACGCGGGAACAGCTCAGGGAAGCTAAGGCTATGCGCGACACGACTAACACCGAGGGTGCCCCTCTGCTCGGCCCAACTCATCTGCCGACGCTACCGAATGACCAGCCCGACGCTCAGCCTTCAAATCGACCTTGCGGCCCGTACCGCACCCCCGGACCTGAAACAGCCCCACTGAGCAGGCCGACCGCGACGCCTCCACCCCATTAGCGGACACCAACGGCGCAGCCTAGAGACGGGCTTCACCACGAGTATCGGGCTGTCCCCCTGACATCCACTGCATCACCTCAGTGATTGCCCCGCAATCACGCTGCCCAAAAGCCGAACACGCGGCTGTCCATTCCCCAGCTGGTTCTCGGCACTCGGAGCTGATCCCGGTGTCACCACCACTTCTCCCAGACGCGCCGGGGCATACTGGGCTTGGACGACCAGGCCTCCGCCCCCGGGATGATTGCCCCGCAATCACTCCGCGTCGTCCTTCACCTCCACCAGGCCCGCATCAGTCGGGGTTTGTTCTGCTCATATCGGACACACTGGGTGCACGAATCTGGTGCCACTCGTCCGGCCTCCTGGCCCCGGCGGATAAGCTCGCGGCTGAGACCCATCACATCAGCACCACCCCACCCCGGAGACCCCATGGCCGGAATGCCGAACAGAAACCTCAACGACGCCCGGGCGGCAGCTTCACAGCAGCGATTGTTCAGCCAGGCGACTGCCGAGTTGCCGATCGCGGACCTGTTGCCCAGCCCGGAAAATGGGCGCAAAAAGATCCGTAACGTCAAGGGGCTTGCCGACTCCTTCGACGATGATGGAGTCGTCCAAGCGCTCACGGTCGTGACCGCAGCCGCCTACATCGAGCATTACCCGCAGCACAAGGAACATGTCGAGGCGTCCAAGAAGCCGTACGTGATCCTGCACGGACACCGTCGGCTGGCTGCGGCGCAGAAGCGCGGGTTGGACAAAGTACCCGTCTTCCTCCGCAAGAAGATCGACGGTTCCATCCGGCTGGCTGCTATCAAGGAGAACGAACAGCGACTCGGGCTGGACCCGATCGAGCAGGGTGCCGACTACCAAGCGGCCCTGGACGAGCTGAACATCTCCCAGCGGGAGTTGTCGCGGAAGCTGGGCAATACCTCGCAGACGGCCATCTCCCACAGGATCAAGCTCCTGAAGCTCATCAAGCCGCTCCGCAATGCGGTCGTCGACCACTGGTGCAAGCAGAACGGTCTCGAGATTGAGCATGGTGGGGAACTGCTGCTGCCGGTCAAGGAGGCGGCTACCGTTCTGGCCGGGCTGCGCGAGGACCTGCAGCAAGCCTTCGCCGACGGGACACTCTCGTTTGCCGATGCCGAGACGGTCGTCAAAAGCAAGGTGTCGATCGAGGAGCAGAAGCTCCCTTCCTCGGAGCCGGAGCCGGAGCCGGAGCCGGAGCCGGAGCCGGAGCCGCAGCCGGAGCCGGAGCCGCAGCCGCAGCCGGAGCCGCAGCCCAACGCGGACCAGCAGTCCGCGGAGCCGAAGCCTCACAGGGACCGCCAGCAGGAGACCACCGCGGGCGGCGGAGAGGGCAACGAGGAGGTTGAGCCGAAGAGGGACGGTGGCTCCGAGGGCGACTCAGACAAGAACCCTTTGCCCACCCAGCGGAACTCGGCGAACGACAGTGACGACGAGCAACAGAAAGGGCAGAGCGAACCGGAGACCGTGAATAGCGGTGTCGGCAACTCGGGTTCCGGTCCGTCGGGCACTCCACTGAACGAGGAGTCCAAGCCGGCGGGAGCCACGCTCACAGAGCGCGGTGTCATCCCCGTCACCACGGTTAAGGACATCTACGTGGGCCTCAAGGAACGGCTCTCCATGGAGGAGTTCGAGGAGCTGCAGGAGCTCATTCTGAGCGACTGAATCACCCGCCGCCCAGAACACCTTCGCCCCGTCGAGTGAATTCTCGACGGGGCGACTGGCTTTTCTCCACACTCGCGCGATAGCGTGCTTCCCAGCACTCCCTTCCCCGCCGTGCCTGCCACGCCTTTCCTTGCGTCGGCCCCGAGCACACGAGTGATTGCGGGGCAATCACTTCACCCCCGGCATCCGCCATCGGACCCCTGGCGGCTCCAGCGGACCACACGGCAGGGAACCGTACTCATCACGCGTATGCACACGTCCGGGACCATGCCTTCTGGTGTTCAGTCTCTCCCCCACCGGCCCCGTGCGTGATTGCGCGGCAATCACTGTGGAGATCTCCATGACCGTCCAGACAGAACGCATCCCGCGGATCATCTCGATGACCAATCAGGTCGGTGGCTCCGGCAAGTCAACCTCAGCGGTGAACCTTGGCGCCCAGCTCGCCGAGTTCGGCCTCACCGTTCTTGTCGTCGACGCCGATGACCAGTGCGACGCCTCCGTGGCGCTCGGCTATGAGTACCCCGATCAGATCGCGGACCAGAAGACCATCTATCACTGCCTCACCGAGAAGGGCGTCAAGCTCACAGAGGCGATCGTCCCGGCTCTCTGCGGCCCGCACGGGGCGGCAGGGACCAAGGTCATTGACAATCTGTTCCTGGTCCTGGGATCGGGCGAGATGGAGAACGCCGAGCAGCACCTAACCACGACTATGGGCCGGGAACTCTGGTTGAGGAATTTGCTCGAGCCGGTCAAGGGGGACTACGACGTCATCATCATCGACTGCCCCGGGTCTCTCGGCCTCGTTGTGATCGGTGCGATCCTCGCCAGCGACGAGGTCGTCGCCTGCATCAAGCCAGGCTACAAGGAGCTTCGGGGACTTACTCGAATCGAGCAGAAGATCGAGATGGTGAAGGACACGTTCGGCGCCAACGGGGCCCACGCGAACCTGACGGGGGTCCTGCTGGTTGACGTACCTACCCACCGCTCGCAAGGGGCGGTATGGGACGACGGGAAGAAGATGGCCCAGGAGACGTACGGTGACCTGGTGCTGCCTGCTGTGCGCCGCTCCACGAAGATCCCCGAGTCGTACGCCCACCAGAAAGTCCTTCTTCACTTCGATCGCGCTGGTGAGGCAACTGCCGACTATCTGGCCGTTGCCAAGGGCATGGGGTTCAAGCGCCTCGCGAAGCGCTGATTGCCCCGCAATCAGCGTGGGGGAGTGGGGACTGTATCCCGAGCAAAAGCTGGGGAGTGATTGCGGGGCAATCACTCCTGGGGCAGGAGGGAGCAGCTGCGTACCCCAACCGCTCCATCCACATGCACAGAGTGATTGCCCCGCAATCATTCTCCCCTGCGGCTGCGCCGGCACTGGTCTCTTGGCTGTTCCTCACTGGAGTGTGCGTTGCCTACAGATGAAGGGCCTGGCCGACTTCTCAGAGCCAGGGATCGTCTGGCCGGGGAAGGGAGGGAAGCCAGATACGCCCACATCCACCGGGGCGTCCGTCGCGAGGCTGGAGCGTTGAGCAGCGCGGAGCGTCACGCCTGATCATGGCGGAGGCGGTCTGTTAGGCCCAGGCGCAGCTGGCGTCCTGGGCCGCCGAGACAGCCAAGCGCATTCTTGATTAGGTCCCGCGGCGTTACATCACGCTGGACGAAGCTGTCGCGGCAGACCTGGCCCCGACTCGAGCGCATGCGCTTGGGCCTGGAGGGTAGGGAAGCACCATAGGCAGGACAGCGCGCGACCCTGGGTGAGCAAGACCATGGGTCTCGCGGTCGACATTTCCGACTTCGAAGTCTGGAAATTCGCTAGGTTCGGTTTCTAGCAGCCCACCGAAGAACCGTCTGAGTAGCGTTGACGGGCGGATGCATTTCTACGGTGCGTCAGATACCTAGGCACTACGTGGTTGCCTGGCCTCGTTCAGGAGACTGTTACTGCTCACCAGACTTCCGATCTGCGTGTTGCCTGCCCTTAATCACGAGGTAGCGAGAATTGCACGGCAAGCAAGTGATTGCCGCGCAATCACTACATTCACTGATCGGGGCTACTTGCAACGCACGATAGACTCCCGGTGTCACCAGGGGTGTGCGCACCCTTCTGGTGGGTCTCCGGGGCCCCCTCGCACGGCGATGCACGCTCCTTGTCGGCAACATCGGGCGAGGCCTATCCGTGTGAGGGGGTACCTGTACGACTCCGTGTGATGGGGTACCTGTACGACGGGCTTAGGTACTCGCAGTTGACCGCTTTGTTAGGTCAACCCGCGACAACGGCAGGCCGATATACGAGGGTGTACAGCTCGGCGAGTACTACGGTTTCCAGCACACGGGCTGGCCCGAGGGCTTGGCGCTCCACTCTGGTCATCGTCGTGACCAACTGACCGGCTACCCCTCCGAGGGCACGGGCCTCAAAATCCATAGCCGCCCGCGAGGTGATCTCCTCCTCCACTCCAATCGCGTCGGTTCTCCCACTCGCGAGAGTTTGCACCGTGATCAGCTGCACAGGCACTCCATCGTGGCGGAAGAGGCGCACAGTGCGTCGCACTCTTCGCCCTGTCCTGACGCCAAGACGTCGGGCCACGGTAGCGGAAGCAGGACTGCTCGTTTCCGGTTCCACCTCGACCATGTCCGGGAAGAGGCCAGCCTCGCCTGCCTCCAACTGGAACAGGGGCCGGGTTGGGCTTGATTCATCCGGTTCGTGGTGCACCAGACGCTGAGGCTCTGGGCGGTCACGTACATAGGTGCCGTCACCGGTCCGTGCCTGCAAGAGGCCCTCGGCCACCAGGACCTTGCGTGCCTCTAGGATCACTGTGTCCGAGACGCTGAAAACGTTCTGGAGCTCTGTCAATGATGGGATGCGATCGCCCGGCTTGAGCCGTCCGTCAGCGATCTGCTCACGCAAGTTCTCGGCGACGCGTCGATAGGCGGTCGTACGCCTGGCCACAGAGTCCCCTCACTCATCATTCCCCAGGAATTTACGCAGCCTCTGAGGTCTAGCACTCAACCTCAGAGGCTGCGTAAATTCCTCATCGCGGTGGGCGGACAGTCCGGCTCACAATGTGTCCCGCCTTCATGTCACCTATCATGGCACGGCATCCGTTCGGGACGGAGGAACTGCACCTCAGGCACTGCTCAGTGGCATGGGACATAGCCTTTGAGGCTGCGGTGAGCGGCGCAGGTCGCGGGCGCGGGTACATTGCAACTGCGGTTGGGTGTCGTCAACTGAACCACTCCAACGGCGGGCGTCCGGCAGAGAGAGCAGCCATCGACTCTCTCCCGTGACTGCAGCTCGGTGCAACGCTTGATTGATCACCAACAGTCCCTGAGTCGGACTGAGCCGCTTACTGGTGGCGTCCTACGTAGCGGAATCTCGCCCGCACGGGCGTGGCACAGGCAAGTGCGACCGTCAGCCAGATCGCGCAGCTGCCCGCCAGGGTCGCGGCCAGGGGGATCCGCCCGCCAAGGAGCACGACCAGGGCCGCCGCGTTCATAAGACCTGCTGCGGTGCCGGATTCGATCCGCGTCTGGTGGTGGCCGGTCAGTCGGTATGTGATTGCGCCGATGAGTGCGGCACCTCCGAGTAGCGCGGGGGAGAGGAATGTGATGATGGCCAGGACGCTCCACCACGGTGCAGGTGACCACCCCATCAGGTACACGCTCACGATGCCTGTCGCGATGAAGGCTGCCAGGGCGTTGCCGCCCGGGCTGGCCTCCGGCTTGGAGGGTGGCACGCACAGCATCCTCAGGCCGAGGCCGGCTGCTGCGGCCGTGCTCGCGACCGCCCACCCGGAGAGGTCGGTGAACAGGGCTAGCTGTGCCCACAATCCGGCCGTCCCGCCCAGCGTTGCTGCCCAGGCGCCGCTTGTTGCTCGCGTAAGCCGCGTCGGCGCGGCGGCAGACAAGCTCGTGCCGCTGGCCCGGCGCGGGCTGCCCGGGGTGGCGGGGCATCCCGGGGGAGTGGCGGTTACTGAGGGGCGTTTCGCTGTCTGCGTTTTCGCGTTCCATACTTCGGTTGCCGTAGCGGACCGGGGCTGGATGGCGAGTGCGGCCATGCGCTGCTCGGCCTCCGCGGCGAGAGGCCGGCGGGCCGGGTCGGCGCACAGCAGCTGCAGCACCAGCTCCTCGAGATCCGCGGGGACGTAGGGGCGTGTGCGGCGTACGGGCGCCGGTCGTGCGCCTTCGGTCCAGGCAGTGCCGCGGCCGAACGGCGGCTGGCCGGTGAGCAGTTCGTACAGCACGCAGCCGAGGCCGTAGAGGTCACTGCGTGCGTCGGTCGTCTCTCCTCGCAGCTGTTCGGGCGCCATGTAGGAGGGGGTGCCCACCACGGAGCCGGGCAGGGTGAGCGTCTCGTTGCTGGTGCTGAGGTGGGCGATGCCGAAGTCGACGAGTGTGACCACGCCTTGCGTGGAGAGGATCACGTTCGACGGCTTGATGTCCCGGTGGACCACTCCCGCGGTGTGTGCGTCCCGCAGCCCTCGCAGGATCTGCCGGCCCCACGAGACCACGTTCGTGAGGTCGGGCAGGCCGTGGGCGAGTACCGAGTTGAGGGGAGCGCCCTCGAGCAGTTCCATCACCAGGAAGCCGACCGGGGAGCCGTCGAGAATGGCCTCGCCGGCGTCGTGCACGGTCACCACGTGCGCGCTGCGGAGTCGTCCGGCAGCCAGTGCTTCTCGTTCGAACCGTGCGCGTTCTGCCTGGGGTGCGCAGGAGAGGTCGACGACCTTGAGGGCGACCTCTCGGCCCAGGCGGGCGTCGACGGCCCGGTAGACGACGCCCATTCCGCCTGTCCCGAGGACCTCGCGCAGCTCGTAGCGGCCGACCAGCTGCTTGTCCTTCACCATCAGGTTCACCTTCCCGGCGACAGCGGTCCCGCGGCGTGGCCGTCGCGGTGACACGAGCCGCCGCGGGTGGGGTGCCTGCACGGCTGCGGCAGCTCCCGACCGCGCGCCGGCGCCCCCTCTTATGGGGCGCCCGGGCGGGGCCGGACTGTCTCCGCCGCGTCAGTGTTCCAGATGCCCGTCTGCCGCTGGTGGTTCGTCTCCCGCTGCGGGCCCTTGAGGCCTGCCGCCTGGTGAAGGTTGTGCAGATGACACGGACGTCGCGGTCTCGCGCCTTCCCTCTGGGCTCGGCTGCGCAGGGGAGGGGGAGGAAGCGCTGCCGGGGTGGCGGTCCGCCCGTGAGCCGTGTGCGGCGAGAGGATGCTCAAGAGCCCTGCGGGGTGAGCCGATGGCCTGGTGGCCGGTGTCCGAGCGAAGCAAGGAGTTCCAGGTGTCGTATGCATGGCCATGGACGGTGCGTCACGTCTACAGCGACGCCGATCGCGGGCTGCGCCCCTACCTGCGGTCGATGCACGGGATGCTTGAGCACTACCGCCGTGCCGGCCTGATTCGAGAGCACCTGGACCGTCCGGTCACCACGGCCGACGATCTCCTTCGGGCTCTGTCCGAGCCGGGCCCGGACGAGCTGCTCATCGCCGATCTCCACGGGGCCATCGGGATCGACGAGGCATGGCTCGGCCCCAGCAGCACTGACGCCTTCCTCCTCCTCGACAGTCTTCCGGCCCGTTCCTGGTCGGCGTCCGCCGTCATCTTGACCAACTGCTACGGCGCGCGCGAACAGTTCCACCGCGCTCTGAGTCGTCTGAGTGCCGTCCCGGTGGCGGTGGCCGGGCACTTCGACGTGGCCGCCAAGCGGGACACAACCCCTGTCGCGCTGACCAAGGCGCTCTTGCAGCACAGCGACGCCGGGGACGAGCGCGGCGCCTTCACGGCCATGGAGGTCGCGGGACACAATCTGCGGCTGAGTTCGGCCAGGGCCTGGGCCCCCGACCTGATCAAGCCCGCCGATGTGGTGAGAGCGGCGTAGCGACTGGCGACCGGGCCCGTGGGACCCGTCGGACGGCACGCGCCTGACGATGTTCCCGCCCGTATGTACGCCAGGCGCGTGGTCGCTTCGTGGACCGGGCGGCTCGAATGTGCTGTACCCGTACAGCGGGGGCGGCTGCGCTGCGGTCGGCGACAGAGCGAAGGGCCGAGCGGAAGTGCTCCGCTCGGCCCTGGCAGTGCGGGAAGGTCAGATTTCGTCGCGCAGGGCGCCGGGCCATCCGCCGCGCAGGCCGCTGAGTTGTGCTGCGGCGCGCACTGTGGCGGTGACGTAGGCCTCGGGGATCTCGCCGAGCTCGGCCTTCTTGAGCAGGAGCACGGATGCGGTGATGGTGTCGTCCCAGAAGACCGGGGCTGCGCAGCTGTGCCACCCGGCCATGCATTCCTGGTAGCCCAGTGCGTAGCCGCGGTCGCGGATCGTCTGCAGGGAGGCGAGGAGCTCGGCGTCGTCCCTGATGACGCCGGGGCCTACGTGCGGGGGGATCTCCTGCTCGGTGACACGCTGCACGAGGCTGTCGCCGAGGTAGGCCAGGATGGTGCGTCCGGAGGCGCCGGTGCGCAGGGAGCGGGTGACGGACAGGACCGCGGCGGTGGTCATGTTGAGCTCTTCGAGGTCGGACTCCCCGACGCCCATTTCGACGCACTGGCGGCCGGGTACTTCTCCGGTGGCGCGGGTGTAGAGGAACGTCAGCCCGTTGTCGGTTTTCTCGTGCAGGTTCGTCAGGACCGCTTTGACCTTGTCGGTGGGCATCTGGGCGCTGTAGGCGTCGTCGATGGCGTTGAAGCCGATGGCCGCGCTGCCCTGGCCCAGCTGCCAGCGGCCGCGTGTCTTGCCCTGCGCCCGGCGGAAGATGCCTTCGTACACGCCGGCCGCGAGGATGCGGCTGACGGTGGCGTCGTTGAGTCCGGCGGCCCTGGCTATCTCGCCTGTGCCGTGGTCGCCCGGGCCGAGATCCTTGAAGGCGAGTTGGACCTGGAAGACCCGCTCGGAAGCGGTAACTCCGCGCACCACGCTGCTCTGTTCAGCCATTGCCCATGCTCCCTGTGGGGGTGTGCTCCTCCCGCCGGAGCACGTTGCGCGTCATGCGTTGCGGAGCCGGGACTCCGCGGCAGATGAAGATCCATCGAATCCTACTGGGACGGGTCGAGGGAGAGTTTGCCGGTCACCGTGCGGCTGGCCAGGTCACGGTGCGCCTGGGCGGCGTCACCCAGTGCGTAGGTTCCGCCGCTGATGATCCGCAGCTGGCCCTGGGTGATCATGGTGAAGAGCGATTTCGTGGAGAACGCCTGATGGGTGGCGTCCACGTTCGGCAGCCAGAAGCCGCTGAGTGTGACCGACTTCTGCAGCAGGGTCTGCAGCAGGTCCTCGCTCTTCAGGCTCGGCCAGATGCCGCTGGCGTAGCCGAACGTGGCCACGCGTCCGTTGCGCTGGATGACGTCGAGGGTGGTGGCGAACATGCTGGCGCCGGTCATCTCCAGGGCCGCGTTGATGCCGTCCCGGCGGTTGCCGTTGGCTTCCTGCGCGGCGGCGGTGATGCGCTGGGCCAGGTCCTCCTCGGTGGAGGAGTCGACGACGGCCTTGGCGCCCAGGTCGAGTGCGAGTTGGCGCTTCTCTTCGGTGCTGGCCATCGCTACGACCCTGGTGCCGTTCGCGGCGGCGAGCTGTACCGCGAGGGAGCCGACGCCGCCGGCCGCGGCAGGGATCAGGACGGTTTCGTTCGCCCGGATCTGCAGCTGGGAGAAGAGCAGGTGGTAGGCCGTGTTCCCTTGGAGGGCTACGGCGATCGCCTGGTCGTCGTCGACGCTGTCGGGGATCTCCCAGCACTGGGTGTTGCGGACCGCTGCCTTCTGCGCGTATCCGCCGCCCTGTACGAGCCCGGCGAGGCGGCGCCCGTCCTCGGTCACACCGACGACTTCATTGCCTGGAATGTAAGGGGTTGCGACGGGAGCGAGGTAGGTGTTGTTTCTGACGTGAATGTCCGCATAGTTCACGCCCGCCCTGGTGACATTTACCAGTGTTCGCGCGGGAGTGACCTTTGGATCCGGTTCTTCCGTAAGTTCCAGGACATCCGGACTGCCGAAAGACTTCATGGTGATGGCGCGCACGGGAGCCTCTTTCATGTGCAAAGGGAGCGGGAGATGTCTTGACAGGTTATGCCAAGCCCCGGGAGCCCCTCACCTGCAGGTATGGCCCAGGTTCTTTCTCACACGCATCTCGGCCGATTTGGTGGAACCGGGGCAGGTCAGGGGTGGATGTCTCTCGTCAGCCGCAATTCCGGGGGCCATTCCCACGTGGCGAGAACGTTGAGGGCTAAACCTTCTCGGTGGGTGACATCAATGGTTGCTATTTCGCGAAAGCGAGGGAGATAGTGAGTCCGCCTGCGGTGTGAGGTGATCATGAAATAGCGCGAAGGTGGACCCTCTGCTGCTCGGGGGGGACGGCCTGCGGGATGCTGAGCAGCGGAGCGAAAAATCTCGACGGAAAAATGGGACGCATGTTTGGATGGGGTCTGCGGGTGAGACCCGCAGGAGGGGCAAGGGGGATCTGGTGACCGGGCGGATCGATCAACCGCGATTCGACGGTGCTGCTGGCTGCGAGGCGCGGCACGGAAGCTACGACGAACGGCTTCAGCCGAGAGGCCGGTGGAGCGGAACGCTCGAGCAGTTCGCGATCCAACGCGAGCGACGGCGCACCGGCCGGGCCATTCGCCGGGACATGGGACTGTCCGGGGTCCGTGACATCGACGGTCTGGTCAAGGTGGTCTCCGAGCGCCGCCAAAAGCCCATCACCGTCTCCAGCAGGCCACTTCCCGCGCAGATCAGTGCCGCCTGCGGCTCCAGCCGTGACTTCGACTTCATCGTGGTGGATGCCCAGTCCAGCAAGCTGACGCAGCTGCTCGCCACGATGCACGAACTCGGCCATCTCCTGTGGGATGACCCGGACCGAAGGCTCCAGGGCCCCCGGGAGGCGCACCGGCGCATGCCCGAGGAACTGGTCCGGGAGCTGTTTCCCGGGCTGAAACCGGACGCGGTCACGGCGTTCTTCATGCGCTCCCACTACGCCGACCAGCAGGAGCGCCGCGTCGAGATCTTCGCGACCGTCATGCTGGAGAGCCACCTGAGTCTGCGCGGCCCCTCCGGGGACTTCCTCGGGTCGACCTTCGCGCACCGGAGGGCCGGTGTCTGACCTGATCACCACGGCCGTCTACCTGCTCATGGCGACGGTGTTCCTGGTGATCGCCGGCTGGAAAGGGCTCGCCTTCCTGCGCGAGCCCAGCCTCACCCTCGCCCTGATGACCGCCGCCTTCTTCCTGGGCGGCCTCGTGTACGCCATGGCGTCCCCGGCCGGCTACCGGTACATCGGTGACGTCTTCAACCAGCCCTGGGCCGCTACTCTGCCGATTTACGTCGGCATCCTGCTCTGCTACGCCGACACTCACATCCTCACTCTGCTGTGGACTCCGGCGAGCACGACGCCGCGCCACCGGATCCGTCAGCTCGTCACCGCCTGGGTCGCCGCCTACGCGGCCGCGATCGCGGCGATGACCTTGACCTTTCTGCACGCCCGGCTCGACGGCCCGGCAGATCCGCTGAAGTTCAACACTCAGCAGGCCAACGACCCGGCCGCCCTCGCCTTCCTGGCGATTCTGCTGACGGTCCTGTCCTGCGGCACGCTCAGCACGTTTCTCCGCGCGCGCCGTACTGTTCCGGAGGACCCGAGGATCGCCTACGCCATGCGGTGGTTCGGCGGTTCCATGCTCGTCACCTTCGGCTACGTCATCTGCTCCGCACCCGCCATCGCCGCCGCAGCTCTCGGGTACCACCAGCTGGAGGGAGTCGGTGTCGCCGGTGCCGGCTTCGGCATCCTCGGCTGCCTGGGCACCTGCTACGGCATGACAGGTGCTGCCGTGACGGCCTGGCTCAAAGAACGCCGCGACATCCGGCTCCTGCAGCCGCTGTGGAACCTCGTCGTGCGCGACGTCGACCAGAGGTTCGCCTTCAGCCCGGCCAGCGCCGAGCCGCCCCGGTGGGTCAACGTCCGCTTCGGCCTGCACCGGCGCGTCATCGAGATCCTCGACGGCATCCGTGAACTGCGGTCCTGGGCCGATACCGACGTCGGCCATGCCGTGAGCGGCCCCCAGGACGAACCGCTCGCGAAGCGGGACCTGGAAGCGATGAGTACAGCGGCCATCCTGCGGGACGCCGTCGCGCGCTACCAGGCATCCCGGGCACCGCGGACCTCCGCGCACGCCCTGCCGGTACCCGCGCCGGCCGGCACCGCACAAGACCTCCCGGGCGCAGACATCGAAGCCCAGGACGAACGCAACCGGCTCGTCCTGGTCGCCCGCTACCTCAACCACCCGCTCGTGACCCAGGCCGTGGACCTCGCCGCCCAGCGCCGCGAGGCCGGCCCCGCCGCCGCAGCGCCCACCCGCGACGCTACGACTGAGCAGCGTCGGTAGGGTCACCCGGACCTTCCGTCGCGGCGCGCAACCACCACGCCGGACAGCCAACGGCCGACAGGCCCACACGAAGGGGGACACCCGTGCGCCGGGCCGTCGTACTCGGAGGATCATTCGCAGGGCTGCTCGCAGCCCGGGTCCTCCACGACTTCGCCGAGGAAGTCACCATTCTCGAACCCGACCACGAACGGGCACCCACCACCCGCTCCGGCGCACCGCACCGCGATCAGCTGCACGCCCTGCTGGCCATGGGCCACGAACAGCTGGAGCGCCTCTTCCCCGCCCTTATTGACGAGATGGTCGAGGCCGGCGCGCACCTGGGCAGCGGAGAGCAGATCCAGTTCTACACCGACGGCAGACTCAAGCCCCCCGTCCCCGGCATACGCATGATCGGCGCCACCCGCACCTTCCTCGAAGACCACATACGCCGCCGCGTCCTTGGCCTGCCCCGGATCACGGTCCTGCCGCACCGGTCGACCGGGATGCGCGTGCACGCCGGCCGCGTGGACACCGTCTCCTACGTCACGGCCGAGGGCCACCGCGACGCACTGCCCGCCGACTTCACCGTGGATGCGATGGGACGCTCCAGCCGGCTGGGCCGGTGGCTGGAGAAGGAAGGATGGCCGGCACCACGGGTCGAGCGCATGCAGATAGATCTCGGCTACGCCACCGCCCGCTTCCACCGCGGACACGAACTGCCCGACACCGTCGTCGCGCACTCAACTCCCGGACCCGCCAGCAACTACCTGCCGTCGGTCTGCGAGCCCGGGGCCCTCACCGCCGTCGAGAACGACCGGTGGAACGTTGTCCTGGCCGGTTACACCGGCTACCGGCCCACCGGCAGCCCCTCCGCCTTCCTCACCCGCATGCGCCGCTGCGTGGCCCCCATCCAGCAGGTCGCCGACCTGTGCGCCATGGACGGCGAACCCACCACCTTCCATGTCCGCGACAGCCGACGCCGCCACTACCAGGACGTGCCCCGACTCCCCGGCGGCCTCGCCGTGCTCGGCGACGCACTCGTGTCGGTCAACCCCATCTACGGGCAGGGACTCACCCTCGGCGCCCTCCAGGCAGCGGCCCTCGACCGCTACCTGCGCTCCGGCACGAGCCCCCACCATCCGGCGACCGGCTACTTCCGCCGCGCCAACACCGTGGTCAACGCCGCCTGGCAGCTGTCCACCACCGCCGATCTCGCGCAGCCGCACGTCACCGGCCCCTACCCGCTCGGCTACCCCGTCGTACGCTGGGCCGCCGACCGGGTCGCTGAAGCCTCCATCACGGACGCAGAGGTCAATCGCACCTTCATGGACGTCCTGCACATGCGCCGGCACCCCCGTGCCCTGACCCACCCCCGCATCCTGCTGCGCACCGCGCGCACGCTCGCAGCCCGCACCACCTAGGAATCCACCATGCCCACCTGGAAGAACACCCTGCGCGCAGCCGGCATCCACCGGCCCGACCTGTGCGACGACTACACCCAACAGCGGGCCCTCGTGAAGGAGTTCGCCAAGAAGGAGTACCTGGCCGTCCGCCTCCTGCTGCCCGCGGCGCTGCACCCTCCGGTCATCGCCGCGGTCGCCTTCATGCACTCCACCGACGAGCGCATCGACACCGGCGCCGTCAGCGACCGCAAACACGCCCTGACGGAATGGACCGCAGCCACTGTCGCGGCCACCGACAGCCCCCACCCCAGCGCCATCGCGACGCTCCGGACGCTCGCGGACGCCGTGCAACACCACCCCGGCCTGCGCGGGCGCATCGACACCTTCCTCAGGGGCGCGCACCTCGAAGTCGACTACACCGGCTTCGCGGCAGAGCAGGACCTGCAGAGCTACGTGGACGGCTACTCCCTGCCCGCCTTCATGCTCATGGCGGGCTTCATGACCCCCACGCACACCGGCGGCGATCGGGAATCCTTCGAAGCGGCCTGCCGCGCACTGATCGAGTCCATGCAGCGCGTCGACTTCCTTGACGACCTGGCCGAGGACGCGGCCGGCGGCGTGATCGGCATTCCCCACCAGGACCTGGCGCGCCACCAGCTCACCGTCGCCGACCTCGCCCCCGGTGCGAATGACGCCGTACGGCGCTCGCTCACAGCGCTCGCGCACGAGCAGGCGGACCTGGCGCAGGATCAGCTGAACGCCGCCGCCCGGCTTCCGCAGCTCGTCGCGCCCGCGGTGCGCCCCTTCGTCACCGCGCTGTGGCAGCTGCAGAACCTGAAGCTGTCCGCGGTCCGCAACAAGGGCGGCAACCTGGTCGACGGGGGAGCGGAGGCGCCGATGCCCGCCGTCTTGAAGATCTTGGCGTCCCAGTACAGGGCCGCGCGCCGCGTTCGCGCATAGGGCTGGTCGGCGTCCCCGGAGGCAGGGCAGACGGCGGGTCCGCGCGCCGCGCGCACAGAGGACTGTCCGGCCGGCAGCGGTCAGTTGCGGCGCCGGCGCCACATCCTGGCCGAGTGCATCACCATGTCCTTGAAGGACGTGCGTTCTTCCTCGGGGATCTTCCGCAGTTCCTCGCCGATCTCGCGGGCCTCGAGGATCTCCGAGGGCGCCGCGCGCCGCTGGGCGTCCGCTTCATCGAGAGCACTGCGGACGGCCTTCGCCAAGGCGTCGTCGCCGACCAGCGGGCTGCCACCGCGCAGGGACAGATTGGTGAGCTCGATCCCCTTGAGCTCGGCCATCAACATGACACCCTCAACCGTGCGGTCAAGCGCACTGACCAGGGCGTCACTGCCGTCACGGGAGAGCCGCCCCGCCGGAACGTCGAAGAACGTCTCGAGCTTGCTCGCCACATCGAGACCGGGTTTGCGCGTGCCTCGCAACAGGTTCTGGATGGTGGCCACGGTCACGCCGACGTACTCGGCGATCTGTCCCTGGGTGTAGCGCTTGCCGTCCTCGCGCAGCTTGGTCGGCATGAGGTGCTGAAGACGATCGGAGAAGGGCAGATTGATCTCTTCGGACGGGACGACCTCGCCGGCGAAGAGACGGCGGATGACGCTCTCGGGGAGCGCGGCCCGCTTGGCCACTTCCGGGAAGTCGATGAGCTCGTCGACCGTCATGCCCAGCTGCTCGATTTGGTCCTTGAGCGTGGCTACCTTGTCGGCAACATCGTTCACCCCGCCAGTGGCGCCGGACGTTTCCATGGACGGGCGGTCTCCTGCTTCGTTGCTCGAAAATGCCGTGATCTTGGCGTCAGCACCTTAACCCCGCCGACAGCACTTCACACGACGAAGCCCAGCTTTTGTAGGCCCATCGGCGTTGCGTGGACCACAATACTAACAATTGTTGACATGATCTCTCGTGTGCAGCATGATCGCTGTCCGTGGCCGAACTGTCCACTCCGGTCCACGGGGCGTCAACGTCGGTGACGCGCTGACACGGCGCGCCACCGGCTGACGACACGTGGCACGCCGGACCTGGTGGCTGTCGGGTCAGAGAACGAGATCGGTAAGGCGGATCAAATCCGCCGTGAACGGGCAAGGGGAGCCGCGACCACATGGCTGCACACACGGGGAGCGAACGCTGCTGCGGAAGCGGTGGCAGCATCACACGAGCCATCGCGAACCTCCCTTGCTGTCGGGCCGGTAGGGCCTGTGGAAACCCTCTCCCCAGACGCGTCCGGCACACGGCCCCACGAGTGGCTGGCTGAAATGCGGCGCGTGCACTAGTTCGAGCAACATCTGCTGAGGCCACCGGGTTCGCGCGCGGACTGGAGGAGTGCCTCGGGCACGGGGAAGGGGAACACCATGCGCCGTTCTGTAGTCATCGCGCACCGCGACGCGGGGGACACCATCCCGGCAGGCCGGGCTTTCACAGGGGGCGAGGAGCCCCGCGGTCGCGTCGATACCTCCACCCCGGCCGCCGGAGTCACTCAAAGCGAGTCCTTGATGCGCGGGGGACCGAGGCCGTCCGGGGGTAGGAGCGACGCTCTCGTCGAGCACGCCCCGCCCGGCCGCAGCGCCGGCCCGGGGGGCGTCGCCGCAGCCGTCGGCTCGCTCGCCCTCTCACGCAGCACCGGTGCGGCCATCCCCGTCGGCGGTGGAGCGGACGTGGGCCTCTAATCCTCCCGCGGACAGACAGTGCCGGGCTCCCGCCCCTGGCAGCCGCAACCGAAGGATCCCCACCACTTCACAGTCTCGCCAGAACCGGCCCGGAGCTTCGGGCCCGCAACGAGGAGAGCACATGCCGACCCTTGGCTCGGTGCCCACCGACCAGCCTGAACTCGAACTCACGTTCGCTTGGCCGCGGAACAGTGCACCCCACCACGCGAAGAAGCTCAGCGGAGTGACCATTCTTCCCCTTGAAGCGCTGCTGGAGAGCGGTCCGCCGCGCACCCTCCCCGCAGGCGCCATGGTCATGGTCACCGGCCAGATGCCCTTCCGGATCCGCGGCCGCATCGCGGTCGCCATGGAAGGACTCCTGCAGCAGATGGCTCTCGACGAGTGCACCGGCCTCGTCGTCTGCGTCGCGCAGGGAGTGCACCAGCCCTTCCCGCAGTCGATCCGGGACATGTCCGACCAGATCGACATTCCGCTGCTGATCACCCACGCACCCGTGGCGCCGTGGGCAGATTTGCACGCCAGCATCCAGAAGCGCCGGCTCGTGGCCGCCGAACGCCGGGCCGCCCAATTCAACGCCCTCGTCCAGCAGATGCCCGCGCAGCTCGCCGACCCCAAGGCCATGCAGCGCATCGCGGACTGGCTCGCCCGCGCACTCGACGTGCAGGTACTGGTCAGCGAGCCGGAACGGGTCCTGGCCGCCTCGCCTCCCACCGCCGCCGAGCACCTGGTACAGGCGATCGTCCGCCAGTCGGTGGAGAGCGGCATCTCCGAGAACCCCTCCAGCCCCCACACCCAGCTGATCTCCCTGGCACCCTCCGCCGGTGCCGACACCTTCCTGGCTGTCGCCCGCCGTACCCCTTTCGAGGAATCCGACCTGCGCCTGCTGCGGCACGCCGCCAAGCTCCTTGGCCTCGTCGACCAGGCGCGCCGCGAGTACCGTGTCGCCGCCGAGGCCTCCCACGCGGTCCGCACCGCGGCGGTCGAACTGCTTCTGGACGGCGAGGTGGACAAGGCGCGCAGGGTGATGGCGAATCTGGCGCCCGGGCTGCTTGAGCCCGACACCGCCCGGCTCTTCGTCGTCGAGACCGAGCCTGCCCGCCGGGCCGTTGCCGTGCGGTACTGCGAGACGGCCACCGCCGGCCACGCCCTGGTGATCGCCGATCCGCGGGAAACCAGCCGGATCCTCATCATCCAGCCGGTCCGTCCGGGCGAGTCCGAAGAAAGCGTCGCCGTCGAGCTGGTCCGCCTGGTCGCCGCCCCCGGCCCGGTCTCCTCGCTGGGCGGCAGCGGCGTCTACTCCATGTCGCTGCTCGCCGAGGCCCTGCACGAGGCGGGCACCGCACAGCGTTTCGCCCTTTACCAGCCCGACTACGTTGCCCTGTCCGCCCAGGACACGGACCTGGTCGGCCTGCTCTCACAGCACGAAGCGCAGCGCTGGGCCCGTCACCTTCTCGGGCCGCTCATGCAAGACGACGCACAGTGGGAACAGCTTCGCGAGACTCTGCCCACCGCCCTCGCCTACCCCTATACGGTGGCCGCTCGCCGCCTCGCACTGCACCGCAACACCGTGACCCGCCGAGTGGCGCGGGCCGCAGAACTGCTCGGCATGGACTTCACGGTCATCGGCGACCGCATAGCCGTCGGTCTTGCGCTCGAGCTCGTCACCCACCGGGAGCTGTCCGAGCTCCCCGCCGTCCGCCTTGGCGAGGCGCCCACGCTCAGGACGCTGCTCGATGCTCCGCAGATCCACGCCTGGGCCGACACCCTGCTGCGCCCTGCCCGCGACGACCGCCGGGACCTGCTCACCACGGCAACGGCCTGGCTCACCTTCGACGCGCACCTTGAACCGACCGCCCGCGCGCTCGGGTTTTCCGAGGTCACAGTCCGTTCCCACATCAGGGCGCTGGAAGTCCACACGTCCCGCGACCTCTCGTCCCTGAGCGGCATGCGCGACCTGCAGTTCGCCCTGCGCATCATCACGGGCGAGCCCAACATCACGGACGGCGGTCGCGTGCTGTGCGCGGCCGCCTGAGCCGGGCTGCGGCGGCCGCATCACCGAAGCACCCGCCGGTGCGCGCTGGATCCGCCCGACTCGGCGGCCCTCTCCAGCCTGCCCAGGCGGAAGGCGACCAGACGGTGCAGGCTTCTGGCGCGAACTCGACCGCGAACCGGCACCAGTTGGCGTACGCGACACGGTCACTCGGGAGCCGAAGCGCACCCCTCCGGCGAATCGGAGCTGCGCGGGAGCGGAGTCCGGCAGCGTGGGTGTACGCGGACCGCTCCGGCCGGATGGGCAATGTACCCGCCGGGCGCGCGGCTGGGCCCCGAGAACGCCGTAGGCCCGCGCAGGCCCAACTTTCCCTGCTGAAAGCCCTGTTCCGGCGCGACGAGGAACAGGGCTTTCGTCGTTGGGCGCGTAGCGGGCTGTGATTCCGCCACTTCGCTGTGCTCGCACGTGCACCGGGCCGGAGCAGCGGGAAGCCAGGCCGCGTGTGCCCCGCGCCAGCAATGTCCGCAACGTCAACTTTCCTGTAAATCGCGGAGGTTGGGGGGATCTGACGGCATGGCTGTCCAGGAACGTTTTTCCGCCAATGGTTGGACCATTGTGCAGTCCCGCTTTGTCACCGCTGGGGATTGTGCACCTTATGACCACGACCGCCGCTCATGGTGCACAACCTATAGGTCGTACTGGTCAGATGGTGCATGTGCTTAATGGTGGTGCTATCTGCATATGCCTAGTGTTGCCAGTGCAAGCCCAGCCAGACCCCGCTCGCCGAGGTCGAGCAGGCGAGACACCGCATACCAGGCAGCCGCCCCGCACACGGGGCAGTGCCGTCGGGCAGCGGGCTCGGAGAACGGGGAGCGACGGCGTCTGCGGCGAGCAGGCGCGGTGCGCGCGGCGGAGAGACCGCCGTGAGCACCAGGAGGCGGGGGTCGGGGGAGTGGTTGTCGCCACCCACCCAACACCCGCACTCGCCAGTGCATGACCAGGCCCTTGTACCGGGCCTGTGCAAAACGACTCTCAGCAGAGTCACCACCAGCAGATCTGAGGAACTACTGGGGCCTTCCACCGGCGTGTTTCCGCACGCCGGCGGAGCCCAGGATAGACCAGCGCGCCCCGCTGCAACAGCGCGGCCTCCGGCCTCTCCTGGCACCAAGGCCCCCCGAGCCAGCGGGGCGGACAGCATGATCACCAGGCACACGTACAACCAGCCGGCACCGCGCATCGCCGTGACGGCGCATGGCGGCCGACGCTCCCGAGCGGAGCGAGGCCGCATCCAGGAACTCGGCGCAGCCGAGCTCGGCGGGTAGCTCCCGCCGACGCCCGACGGCGCGTCCGAGCCGCTCACGGATTACCAGATCCGTGACTGGCCTCCGCCCGGGGAAGATCTGCTTCCCCTGAGCGAATGCCGCGCGGCAGGAGTGAGGCGGCCTCCCAGCAGCCGCTCCTGCCGCGCGCAGCACCTGACGTCCGTCGCTCAGCGCCCACGCCTGTGCCCGGCGCGCACTCCTCGCAGTGGCCACTGCTTCCACCGCAGCTGCGCACCGGCCCATGCCCGCACCGAGCCCCGACCGTGCCACGGCCGCCCCGCGACCGCGCACGCCACTCGTGCACCCGCCGCTGGCCGAACAGCCGCTCATCCTCCGCGCCACGGGGCGCCCTCGCACCCCGTCGGCGGCTTCCTGCTCACTCCAGCTCCCGTAAGGACACTCATGCAGCTACGAGCCCCCGCCCGCCTGGCCGCCTCCGCAGCACTCGCGCTCTCCGTGACGGCCGGTGTCGCCGTGACCACGGCCCCGGCAGCCAGCGCGGCCCAGATGCCGTGCAAGGCGCGCGTCTACTACGAGGTCTACCAGGCGAACGGCGTGAATTTCAGAACAGGCCCGTCGACCGGATACGCGTCCAAGGGCTCGCTCTACAAGCACGACTGGGGCAAGAAGATCGCCACGAAGAGCGGCTGGATCAAGCTGCAGCTCGGCCAGAAGTCGCGCAGCGGTCTCGCCAAGGGCTCCACCGGCTGGATCGCCTCGAAGTACCTCAGCGACTGCGTGCCCATGCAGCTCGACTGACGGGCGCTCTCCCGCCCCTCGCGTCCGCACCGTTGCCGCCCTCCTGACGAAGGACACCCCTTGAAGCTTCTTGCCCGTACTCCCGCCCGGCTGATCGCCTCCGCCGCCGTCGCCCTGTCCGCGACCGCCGGTCTCGCGGTGGTCACCGCACCGGCCGCACACGCAGTCGGCGAGAACAGCAAGTGCACCGTGAACTGGTCCCACGGCGAGTCCGGCACGGTGTCGAAGAACGGCTGGAACCTGCGCACCGGGCCCTCGTCCTCCGGCTACGTCAGCCGCGGCCTCCTCTACCGCGGAGACACCGTCAAGTTGCTGTGCAGCCGCGGCAACTGGGACTACACCGAGCTTTCCAAGCGCTCGAAGTCCGGGATCGCCAAGGGCACCCGCGGCTGGGTGCGCAGCGACGGCCTCTACCAGCTGGGCGGCTGACCGGCCCGGCCCGCCGACCCAACCGTTTCCTCCGGAGGACCCACATGCCCGCGCTCAAGCGCACCGCCGTCACCCTGCTCGCCACCGCCGCTGTCACCGGCGCCACGCTCGCCACCGCCACCACGGCCTCCGCTGCGAGCTACCACTGCAAGACCAGCAGCGCCTCCGTCGACAACCCGGCCTACTCCGGGCCGTGGGCGGACAACTACAACTTCGACGTCAAGCTCTGTGCCAAGCGTTCCGGCGGGTACATCTACACCTACGCCAGGGTCGACTTCGAGGGGCCCGTCTCGTACGTCAACATGGTCGACACCCTCGACGGCGCCCGCTTTCACCTCCAGACCAAGAAGTCGGCCTCCGGCACCGACCCCGTCGTGAAGTCGGCGAACTACACCGGGATCGAGTACAAGCTCGAGCACGGCAACACGGCCGGCAACGGGAGCTACACGACCGGGACGATCAAGTACAAGGCCGGCTCGGGCCGCTACCTCGCCGACGGCTACATCCAGCTGGACTGGAACCGCGACGGCAAGGGCTACCGCAACACGCACTTCAGCGCCTCCCCAGCCGTGTAGAGACGCCCAACTCCCCGGCCTGAGCACGCTCTTCGCGCCCGGCCGGCACCAGGCGCAGCCAGGCCCCCTCGCTTCCATCCCCCGGGGGCGATCCCCCGTGCCCTCCGGCACGGGCGCGGGGCCGGCTGCTCAGTGGGGGCGTCGCCCGCCCATGGCGACGCCCCCACCAACCCCCGTCCGGCGCCCGAACCAGCTGACGCCGGCCGCCCCACCAGGAACGTCTCGCATCCGCCTTCCCTGGAGCGTCTGTGTCAGCCACCACCGCGCCCGCCCCCACCACCACCGCACCACAGGCTTCACCAGGCCGGTTTCCGCCCGCGATCTGGGCGCTGCTGTTCACCACCTTGATAGCGCGCGCCTTCGGATTCGCTTATCCGTTCCTCAGCTATCACCTCAAGCACCTGGGCTACACCACCCAGAGCGTCGGCCAGGCCCTCGCCGTGTTCGGGGTCGGCTGGCTCATCGGCCAGCTGATCACCGGATGGGCGGCCGATCGCCTCGGCCGCCGTCGCACCCTCGTCATCGCCATGCTCGCCTCCGCCGTCTGCCTTCCTCTGATGGCGCAGGCACAGGCGTTCTGGGCGGTGTGCGCGGGGGCGATGATCGCCGGCATCCTCTACGACGCTCCCCGGCCCGTCGTCTCCGCGGGGATCGCCGATCTCATCACCGACGACGGTCAGCGGGCTGCCGTCAACGGCTGGCGTCACGGTGCGGTGAACATCGGCGCGGCCATCACCGGAGCCGCAGGCGGCCTCCTGGCCGGTCTGCTCGGCTTCACGGCCCTGTTCTACTTCAACGCCGCCGCCTGCGCCGGCTGCGCGCTCATCGCCCGCCGCTACCTGGACAGCGACGCTCCCAAGTCAGCACGCACCAAGGGGCCGGCCACACGCACCCCGCTCGGTTCCGCGATACGCGATGGACGGCTGTGGCTGCTCTGGGCCGCCAGTGTCGCCGGCCTGACCTGCGCCGCCGGGATGTTCACCGCGCTGCCCATGCTGATGGAGAACGACGGGCTGTCCGCGGACGCCTACGGGTGGTCGCAGGTCGCCAACGCCGGCGCCGTCGTGGCGCTCACCCCGCTCCTCAACCCCTGGCTGCGCCGCCGTTGCAACGGCCCGCAACCCACCGTCGGACTCCTGGCCCTCGGTGCTCTCCTGCTGGGGGCCGGCATGGGCGGCGCCGGACTCGCCGACACCACGCTCGGCTACAGCATCGCCGTCGCGGCAGCCGTCCCCGGCGAGATCGTCTTCTTCATCGCCGCCAACGACATCGTCACCAAGATCTCTCCGCTCGACGCCCGCGGCCTGTACGCCGGGATCTGGGGAACGAGCCTCGCCCTCGGAGTGATCATCGCCCCGGTCCTCGCGGCGGCCTGTCTGACCTCGGGCGGCGGCGGCCTTGCCGCGCTCAGCACGCTCACGGTCGGTGCGCTGGGGGCCCTCCTGTGCCTGCCCCTCGTCGGGCTCACCCACCGCCGTCCGAACCTCACCGCCCGCAGCATTCCGGCGCCCGCCGCGTCCTGACCGCCGAACCGGAGACCCACCCATGACCTTGATGACCCTGCGCCCCAACGTCCGCACCGTGACCAGCTCCTGGCACTCCTCGGTGGCCGCGCTTCCCGCCGAGCGCCGCCCGGCCACCCCTTTCCACAGCCGCGAGTGGGCCGCCGTATGGCAGTCGGTACGCACCGAACAGGTCCGCGGCCGCCACCACCTCTTCCTCCAGGACGGCCCGCGTCAGCACCGGCTGTCCTTCTACCAGATCAACCACAGCCCCCTGTGGCGCGCCATGGAAGGAGACGCCGGCGTCAAGCAGCCCACCTTCGACGCCGACGTCCTGTACGGGCCGTCGATCTACAGCGAGTACGGCGGCCTGCCCGGTGCGACCGTGCCGGTCCTGGCCGAAGCCGTTGACCGCGGCCGTGCACTCGCCCGTCAGCTCGGCACCGAAGCCCTGGTCATCGCGAACGTCCCGCCCGCCGAGCGCACCCTGTGGCGCGAAGCCCGCACACCCGACGCCGAAGTCGTCCTGTCCTGGGCGCACCGTGCCCGCGTAGGGGGATCCGTCGATGAGTTCATCGCCAGCTTCCCCTCCAGCCAGATCGGGCGTGAATTCCGCGAGCAGCACCGCCGCGGCACCGAAGCCGGCCTCACCCTCAAGATCGCCCGTGGCACCGACCTCCTGCCCCACCTGCCGGAGTTCGCCGCCCAGGCCCGCGCCACCAGCGAACTGCACGGACCCGCCCTGTACGGAACCGACATGCTCGCCCCGCTGACCCGCGTACCCGGGGCCGTCGCACTGCTCGCCGAACACAGCGACGGCACCCTCGCCGGAGGCTTCCTCTGCTTCCGCTACGGCTCGGCGCTCTACCTGTGGGCCACGGCCGTCGACCAGTCCCGCCCCGAGGCCCTGCACACCTACGACTGGCTGATGTACGAGATCGCCAAGTACGCCGTAGCCACCGGCGCGAACGTCCTGGACACCGGCCGCGGCAACTACGCCTACAAGGCACGCCTGGGGATGCTCCCCGTCGCGCTCACCTCCGCGGTCTACCTCACGCACCCCAACCCGCACCTGATCAGCCGCCTCGGCGCCCTGCACTGCGGCCTCAACCAGCACGTACTGCGCGCCTGGAACAAGGCCTGAACACCCGCCCCGTCCGCCACCTCGCGCCGAGCAGCCACTGCCGTCCCCCGCACACCCACGCATGTCAGGACATCACGTGCCCAACGCATCGCACTCCCCCAGGTCACCACTGCTCGTCATCCTGGGCGCCGGCAGCCGCACCTGGCGCGGATACGGACTGCAGCACATCGCCGCCCGCCACCCCGTCGCACTCCTGGATGAAAAGCCGCCCGCCTGGGCCGAGGACCACGTCGTCCTCTCCCGCACCGTCGATCTGACGGACGGACAGGCCGTCACCGAGGCGGTCGAGACACTCGCCGCCGACCGCGAAGTCGCCGGAGTGCTCACCTACATGGAGAACCACGTCGTGCTCGCCGCCCGCGTCGCGGAGCACTTCGGGCTGCCCGGCACCACCCCGGCATCCGTGGAAGCCTGCCGCGACAAGTACCTCAGCCGCTCCCTGCTCGCTGCCGCCGGTGTCCCCTCCGCCCGTTCCTACCTCGTGGCGGACGTGGAAACCGCCGTCGAATACGCCGTGCTGCTGGGCGGCCCGGTCGTCCTCAAGCCGCGCTCCCTGGCCGGCAGCGCCGGGGTCCAGCGCGCAGACACTCCCGACCAGGTCCGCAGCGCCTTCCAGGCGGCCAGGGGTGCAGGCCTGTTCGGCCTGGAGCGCGCGGGCACGTCCGGCGTGCTGATCGAGGAGTACCTGGAGGGCCCCGAGGTCAGCGTCGAGTGCGTGGTCCTGGGCCACGGCACCGTCCACATCGCCGCAATCACCCGCAAGTACCTCGGCGACGAACCCTTCTTCCAGGAGACCGGTCACCTCGTCGACGCCACCGACCCCCTCCTGGCCGACCCCCAGATCCGTGACGTCGCCCAGGCGGCCCTGGCCGCCGCCGGCATCTCCAGCGGCGTCATGCACGTAGAAATGCGCCTCACCCGCGAAGGCCCGCGCATTGTCGAGCTCAACGCCCGGCTCGGCGGCGACCTCATCCCGCACCTGGTCCTCCTGGCCACCGGGCTCAACCTGCCGCAGATCGCCGCCGACCTGGCCGTCGGCGCAGACCCCGAGCTGGTCCCCAGCCACAGCCAGAGCGCCGCCATCCGCTTCCTCTTCCCCGACGTCACCGGTCACGTCACGGCCGTGCACACCGGCGTCTTCGCCTCCTGGCTCGACCGCTTCGAGTGGACAGCCGCACCGGGCAGCCACGTCACCGCACCACCGCGGGCCACCCTCCTGGACCGCACGGCGCTCGCCGTCGTGACCGGCCCCGGCCCCGACATCTGCCACCACCGGCTGCAACAGGTCGAGCAGCGCAGCGGCATCCACATCCAGCCCGACGCCACCACCAACGCCTGCGTCGCCTGACCCACCCGATCACCTTCCGGGAGTACCGCACCATGGCCCTCGCCGCCCCCGCCCCCGCGGCGGCCCCGCCCGCGCACCGAAGCGGCATGGCCGCCGTCGTCGCACCGGCCGACGCCGGCGACCTCTACCTGCCCGCGCTGGCCCGGCACGGCTGGACCTCAGTGGCGGTCACCACCCCCACCGCCCACCAGATCGCAGACGGCTACCTCCGGCACGTCACCCACCGCGGGGGCCTGCGACGCACCGCCGCCCACCTCACCAGCCTCGGCGTCCAGGCCGTCATCGCAGGATCACCGGCCGGCGCCGAACTCGCCGACCGGCTCGCCGGTCGCCTCCACCTCCCCGGCAACGCCCCCGAGACCGCCGGAATCCGCCGCGACACCGGATTCACCGGCGCCGCGCTCCTCGACGCGGGCATCACCGCCCCACGCAGCATCCGCACCACACGCCTGTCCGACGCCCTGAACTGGGCCGCCTTCACCCAGGTGAACGCACTCCTCCTCCAGCACCCGGACCCCGCCCACCAGCACTCCGGCTACTTCTGCCGCACCGCTGACGACATCACCCACGCCTGGCACCGACTCCAGCGCTCCAGCAGCCAGCCGCTCGTGCTGCGCGAACACCTCACCGGCACCCAGTACCGCATCCACACCCTGACCGGGCCCGGCCCCGACGGCAGCACCGACCACACCATCAGCTCGATCTGGTCCGAGGTCCGCACCCCCGGCCAACAGGTGTGCCGCGCCGACCTGCTGAGCCGACGAGGACTGCTGGCCCGCGCCCTCGCCCTCTACACCATGCGCGCCCTCACGGCCCTCGGGGTGCGCTACGGCCCCGCCCACGCCACGGTCACCTTCATCCCCGACCGCGGACCGGCCCTGCTGTCACTGCGCACCGACCCCCACGCCGACTTCGCCTCCGACGTGCTGCGCCGGGCCACCGGCCACGACCCCATCCGCGACACCGCGCTGCTGCTGACGACCGGCCGACGCTACGAGAGCTGCCCGCAGCGGCAGGCCCACGTCACGAAGGTCGCGCTGCTGCCCCAGCACGACGGCGCCCTGGACTCCGCCCTGCTGCGCACCATCACCACCCTGCCGACCGTGGCCGTCACCACCGAACTGCACGCCGGCGCCCCCGTGCGCGCGGGCCAGATCGCCGGATGGCTCCTCCTGGTCGCCGACGACAGCCGCGCCATCAACCAGGACCACCACGTGATCCGAGCCGCCGAGAACCTCGGCCTGTACGGGAGCCCCGCATGACACCACCGCCCCGGACCCACCCCCCGGCACCGGACACCGTGCCGCAGGCGCCCGAGCTGCACATCGGAGATGCTCCCGCAGACCAGGCCGCGGACACCGCCCAGCTGCTGGACCTCGCCGACGCCCTGCGCAGGGAAGCCCCCCGCGTCCTCGGCTTCCCCGGAAACCTGGCCTTCGACTTCGCTGACCTCGGCCCGGCCCTGTCCGTCCTGATCAACAACGTCGGCGACCCGACCAGCAGCGACGCGAGCGACGTCCACACCAAGGCCCACGAACAAGCGGTGGTGCGCTTCCTGGCGCAAACCGCCGGCGCCGATGCCGACGACATCTACGGCTACGTCACCACCGGCGGGACCGAGGGCATCCTCTTCGGCCTGGCCACCGCGCGCCGCCATCTTCCCCATGCCCACGTCTACGCCTCCGACCAGGCGCACTACAGCGTGGCCAAGGCCGCAGACCTCCTTGGGCTCACCCTGGTCACGCTGCCCAGCAACGAGGACGGCACCCTGGACCCCGAGTCGCTGAAGGTCGCCTCCTTCTTCCACCGCCGCGTACGCCCGTACGGCGGCCGCGGCCCGGGCGCCATCATCGTGGCCACCATCGGCACCACCATGCGCGGCGCCTACGACGACGTCACCGAGCTCCGCAAATGGGCCGGATCGGCCGGAGACGTCTATGTCCACGCCGACGCCGCCTCCGGCGGACCCATCGCCGCACACGCACCCTCCGCTCCGCGGTGGAACTTCGCCCACGGGGCCGACTCGATCTCCATCAGCGGCCACAAAATCATCGGCGCACCCGTGCCCTGCGGCGTCGTGCTCGCCCGCAAGGACCTCGTCGGCGAGCCGACCATCGCGAGCGAGTACACGAAGGCCTCCGCACGGACACTGGGCTGCTCCCGCAGCGGCCTCGCCGCCCTGCTGCTCTGGTCCGCGCTGCGCCGTCAGGGCCACACCGGACTGCGCGCCCACATCCTGCGCTGCCTGGAAACCGCCCAGTACGCCGTCGACCAGCTCACCCAGGCCGGCGTCCGGCCCACACGCACCACCGACTCCCTCACCGTCTGCTTCGAACGCCCCGCCGAGTGGGTCGTCCGCAAGTGGCACCTCGCGTGCGAGGGCGACACCGCCCACCTGATCACCGTCGGCCACGTCACGCGCACGGCCATCGACGAGCTCTGCCGCGACCTGCGCACGCCCTGACCAGCCCGCCCGGAACCCAGGAGGAAGACCCGCCCATGCCCCTGAGCACACCGAACACCGCCCAGCGCAATGTGATCAACACCTGGCTCGACAGCTACATCACGCGCACGCACCCGCTGCTCGGCCGCGACGGCGCCGTCTGCCCCTACGTCACCGCGGCCCGCCGCCAGGGAGTCGTCCAGATCCGGGTCGCCACCACCCTCCCTGCCGGAGACCCGCGACCCCGGGACCGTTTACTCACCACCCCCGACGCCGCTCGCACCTGGCTGCGATCCGTCTTCGACGCGGCGCTCCAGGAGTTCGAGAACCATCCCTGGCCGCCCCGGGGCCGCCAGCTGAACTCCCTGGTCGTCGTGCTCCAGGACCTCGCTCCCGAGCACTGGGACGAGATCGACCGCACGCACGCCCAGGTCAAGACCGAGGTCATGGCGCGCGGCCTGATGGCCGGCCAGTTCCACCCGCGCTGTCCGGCCCCGGCCGCACGCAATCCGGCCTTCCCGGTCAACCGCTCGCCCGTGCCGCTCATCGTCATCCGCCGGATGGCTCGCCACGACCACCTCTTCGCCGAGGACCTCGCGCACATCCGGGCCTACGAACGCCACTTCCGCAGCGAGGAACCGGCCGGCACAGAACACCCCGGCAGCACCCCGCACCAACCGGCCTGACACCGGCCCACACCCACACCCGCCGCCCGTCCGCCGTCCAGGAGTCCTCGTTGTTCCGTGTCCCGCAGGCCAGCGCCCCGAACACGCACCGGCCTTCGCCCATGCCGACGGGCCGCCCGTGACCAGCATGCTGAGCGCACCCGCCACCAAGCCGAGGCCCGTACCTGTGACCTGGTCGGCCGTTCTTCGGCTCCCGCACTGCTCCCGCCTGCTCGCCGCGACTCTGATCGGACGGCTTCCCCACGGGATGGCCCCGGTCGCAGTACTGCTCGCCGCCCGCGCCGACGGCCTGGGCTACAGCGGTGGAGCTGCCCTGGCCGCCCTGTACGGCGCGGGCATCGCGGCCGGCCAGCCACTCCTGGGCCGCCTCGCCGACCGGATGGGACAGACTCGCCCCCTCATCTCCAGCGCCCTGGCCAGCACCACACTGCTCCTCGTCCTCGCACTGACCGGCACCGCGAACCTCCCTCTCGCCGCCACCGTCACCGCCGCCGCCGGCCTGACCTCACCGCCCCTGGAGGCCGGGCTCCGAGCACTGTGGCCACGCATCGTCCCCACCCCCGCGCACCTGCGCGCCGCCTACGCCCTCGACAGCGGCAGCCAGGAACTGGTCTATGCGGCCGGCCCCCTGCTGGCCACCGTCACCGCCGCGCTCGCGGGCCCGCGGGCCGCCCTGGCCGCCACCGCACTCCTGGGCCTCGCCGGGACACTGGTGGTCGCGCACGCCGCACCGTCGCGGACCTGGCAGCCCACCGGCCTCTGGGCAGCCGGGACCCCCGGGGCCCTGCGCCCGCCCGGCCTCCGCCTACTGCTGCTCTCGCTGACAGCGGTAGGTGTCGCACTCGGCGCACTCAACGTCGCGGCCCTGGCCTCCGCCGACCATCACGGGACGACCTGGCTCAGCGGCGCCATCCCGGCCGCCCTGTCCCTCGGTGCCATCGCCGGCAACGCCCTGCTGAGCCGACACGCCCTGACCACCCCCCTGCACACCCAACTCAGTTTCGCCGCAGCCGCGTTCGCCCTCGCCTGGCTCCCCCTGCAGTTCGAGGCACCGCCCTTCCTGCTGCTGTTCGCCGCGATGCTCCCCGGAATCGCCTTCGGGCCGCTGCTGACCACCGCCTACCACTGCATCGACGTCCTCGCCGCCCCCGGAACCACCACCGAATCCTTCGGCTGGCTGGTCAGCAGTTTCGGCATCGGGACCGCCATCGGCTCTGCGGTGGCCGGAGCAGCCGACGGCTCCTGGCTCGTCCCCGCCGCAGCCGCGGCCTGCGCCCTGCTGCTCGCCGTCACCCTGCGCCCCTTCCTCACCCCGCCAGCCGCACCCCGAACAAAGCAGATGCCATGACCCCACAGCCCCGCCCCCGAGGCCCGCCGCCCCGCCTACGACCTCCCCCCCACCCACACCCGAAGGAAAGGTCAACATGACCCCCCTGAAGCACATCGGACGCCTCGCAGCGGCCGGCGCCGTCGGTGCCGCCCTGCTCGGCACCAGCGTGGCCATCGCCCCGGCCGCCCAGGCCGCGGACTCCAGCACCGGAAAGATCTCCTGCTCGGCCGCGAAGGTCCGCAAGAACCCGACGAAGAACTCCACCGCCAACGGCATCGCGTACCGCGGCGACAAGATCGTCTACGACCAGTTCGCCTACAAGAAGACCGAAAAGGCCTGGTACACGCGCGGAACGGTCACGCGCAAGAGCGACGGCGCCAAGATCCGCGGATTCGTGCCCTACGGCTGCGCCAACCCCTACGGCACCAACCCGGCCCCCACCCCGCCCATCCCGAAGTAGGCCTCGGCCAGCCACGGCCGGACGCGGGCGCGCGACAGCGGCGCACGTCCCACCCGCACACCTCGCGCGCCCGCGCCCGGCCCGCACCACCACCGAAAGAGAGACCGACCCATGCGCATTACCCGCACCGTTGCCGCCTCCGCGGTCGCCGCGACCGTCGCCCTGGGCGGCGCCATTGCCCTGGCCGCGCCGGCTCAGGCCGCGCCCACCACTCAGTGCAAGACCAGCACCAAGAGCTTCAACCTTCCAGGCAAGCCCGACGTGAAGGTCAGCCTCAACATATGCACCAAGTACACGGGCAGCAGCGGCGGTTACCGCCACTACAGGGCCTGGCTCAACAAGGCCTCCTGGGACGGAACCTCCTGGTACACGGGCGGCGACCGATTCAACGGCTTCTCGATCCTCATGTACGCGAAGAGCGGCTCGACCACGAAGAAGAACTGCAGCTACGGCATCTGCGAGCAGCGCGAGATCAGCACGGAGATCAACAACTCCGAGAGCGGCTCGAAGACCTACCGGACCGGAGCCAGCGGCTACGGCGAGGTCTACGTGACGACCAAGCAGAAGAACTGGAGCGCGGACGCCACCGCCTACTACGACATCTCCGACGACGGGAAGAACGGCGCGGCCTGGAATCTGGCCGGCACCGCCGCGGTGTCCTGACCCCACTACAGGTCCATCCGGTGCCGGGGCGCCGTCCTGCCCCGGCACCGGGCCCCTCCCTCCATGACCCGATTGAAGGCTCTTCATGAACCGCACCCGCCAGACCGTCGTCGCCACGTTGATAGCCGGATCCGCGCTCCTCGGCGTGGCCGCCTGCTCCGGCAGCGACAGCAACAACGCCACCGCAGCCGCGAAGGACAGCCCGGCCAGCGCCTCACCCAACAGCCCCGAAGTGCCGGTTACACCCGCGGCCGAGGGCTCTCAGCAGGCCGACGGCCCGGCTGTCGCGCAGCTCAAGGGCGGCAACGGCATCGAGGGAAAGGTCCACAGCGTCCAGCGCAAGGACGGCATGGTGATGGTGAAGTTCGACGTCACCAACCGCAGCGACAAGGACTACCTCACGGTCGACTGGCGCGACGGCACCGAGGTGTACACGCTGGCCGGGTCCTCGATCGTCGACCGGACCCACAAGAAGCGCTACATGGCGCTGGTCGACACGAACGGCCGCTGCCTGTGCAGCGAGCACACCGCCTCCATCGACAAGGGCCAGACCCGGCAGCTCTACGCACAGTTCGAGGCACCGTCCACCGACGTGAAGCAGGTCGACCTCGCCCTGGGCACCCTCAGCGTTGTCACCGTGCCCATCCAGGAGGGCTGACCGGTGCGCACCCGAACCGCCGTACTCGCAGCCCTGCCCGCGGTCCTCCTCATGTCGTCCTCGTACGCACACGCGGACGACCGGAAGAACACCGCGGACATCCCGGCCCGCCACTACGACATCGTCTCGCGCGTCGAGAGCCTGGACGGCGCAGAGAGGACCGTGGACCAGGACAAGCAAGTCACCTACGGACTGCAGTCGAAGGTCCTCTTCGCCAAGGACAGCGCCCAACTCTCCGAACAGGCCCAGAGCCGGCTGGGCGACGTCGCCTTGAAGATCGCCAAGTCCGGGACAGCCCAGCCGGTCCTGGTCAACGGCTACACCGACGACCTCGGCAGCGCCGAGCACGGACTGACCCTGTCCCGGAAGCGGGCGGAAGCCGTCCTCAAGGTCCTGGCCGGGGACCCACGCCTGGCGAAGATCCACTTCAAGGCCGCCGGATACGGCGAGAAGAGCCCGATCGCCGACAACAAGGACGAGAGCGGACGCGTCAAAAACCGGCGCGTGGAGATCGTCGTCACCCGCGCCTGACCAGCTCACAGTCATGACCGACCTGAGCCGGTCACCCGGCGCCGTCACCGGGGCCGCGCGCCCGCCGTCCCCGACACACGCAACGGACCACGCCATGCCTCTTCCCTTGGAAACACCAGGACCAGCAGCGCACGCACTCGACCGGATCTTCCAGACCACCCGGTCCGGGAACCGTGCCGCACTCGCGGTGTACTACCCGGTCGGGTTCCCCGACTTCGGGCAGAGCCTGCACACCCTGCAGGCCCTCGCCCAGTACGCCGACGTCGTCGAGGTCGGCCTGCCGTTCAGCGACCCGATGATGGACGGCCCCACGATCGCGCAGGCCACCCGCCAGGCACTGACGTCCGGATTCCGGCTGGCGCACCTGTTCACCGCCATCCGCGAGATCCGCGCCAGCTCCCGGGCCGCCGTACTCGTCATGACGTATTGGCAGCCCGTCGCCCACCGGGGCGCTCTGCGCTTCGCAGCCGAACTGGCCGAAGCCGGCGCCGCCGGCGCGATCATCCCCGACCTGCCCCTCGAAGAGGCCGGGCCCTGGCTCGCCGCCGCCCGCCACCACGGCCTGTATACCGTGCCCGTCGTCGCACCCTCCGCGAGCGACGAACGCCTCGCCCGGATCTGCACCACCGCGGGCGGCATGATCTACGCCCCGGCCGTCGCCGGGGTCACCGGACACACCGGGCCCCTCGCCTCGGGCCTTCCCGCCTTCGTGGCCCGGCTGCGCACTCTCACCTCCCTGCCCATCAGCGCGGGCATCGGGGTGTCGAACACCGAACAGGCCCACCAGGCCGCCCAGTACGCCGACGGCATCATCGTCGGCTCCGCCCTGATCCGTCACATCCAGAACGCACCAGGGCCCCGCGGCGCCCGCGCCGCCCTCGCCCTGGCCCGCGAGCTGGCCCACGGCGTGCACCGCCTACGCGCGGCCGCGTAGCTCCGGCCCACAGGCACGTTAGAGCCACCACAGGACCCACCCGCCCGCACACCACACGAAGGAGCTCACCGGCGTGCCAACCGCGACCGCACCGAGCAGGCCTCTGGACAAAGAGGTCCGCTCGCCCGCCTCCGGCGCTGCCACAGGAAGGCTGCGCCGCATGGGCCAGGGGCTGGCCCTGCCGATCGCCGCCATGCCCGCGGCCGGTCTCCTGCTGCGCCTGGGGCAAGATGACTTGATCGGCCGGTTCGACTCCTGGCATCGGGTGGCGGCGATGCTCTCGGCGGCGGGCGGCGCGGTACTGGACTTCCTGCCCTTGCTGTTCGCCGCGGGCATCGCGCTGGGCACCGCCCGTGGCCGGTCCGTCGCCGATGCCGCAGGACCCGTCCTCGCCGCCCTCATCAGCTATCTGGTGATGGCCCGCGTCGTGCTGGTGTGGCAGCCACTGGACGAGGACGCCGGCACGACGGGCATGGCGCCCTCCCGGTGGCCCTACGGCGCGCTGACCGGGATCCTCGCCGGACTGCTCGCGGTTGCCGTATGGCGGTGGGCGGTCGACCAGCGTCGCCTGCCCGCCTTCGTCGGGTACGCGGTCATCCTGGTCTGCGCACTGGGCTGCGGCGCACTGCTGGGCTTCGTCTACCCATGGGTGGACCAGGCCCTGACCGGCTTCGCCGAGGCGATCTCCTCCAACGCCGTGCTGGGCGGGGGACTGTTCGGGTTCGTCAACCGTGCACTGATCCCCATCGGGCTTCACCAGATTCCCAATACTCTGGTCTGGTTTGTCGCCGGGCAGTGCGGAGGCGGAACCACCGGAGATATCCCGTGCTTCTTCGCCCATGATCCACAGGCGGGCCTGTTCATGTCCGGGTTCTTCCCGGTGGCGATTTTCGGGCTGCCCGCCGCGGCTCTGGCCATGTGGCACTCCACGCCCCGCGACCGCAAGGCGACCGGCTCCCTGCTGCTCTCCGGCGCTCTGCTGTCGGCGGCCTTCGGAATCACCGAGCCCTTGGAGTTGAGCTTCGCGTTCACCGCGTTCCGGCTCTACTGCGTCCATGCGGTGCTGACCGGCCTGAGCCTGGCCATCACCAACTTCTTCGGTGTACACGCGGGTTTCGTCTTCTCCGCCGGTCTGCTCGACCTGGGATTCAACTGGTCCATCTCCACCAGGCCCGCCCTGCTGCTGGTGGTGGGCGCGGTCTACG
Source organism: Streptomyces sp. NPDC102441 (assembly GCF_044765585.1). Classification (NCBI taxonomy): domain Bacteria; kingdom Bacillati; phylum Actinomycetota; class Actinomycetes; order Kitasatosporales; family Streptomycetaceae; genus Streptomyces; species Streptomyces sp. NPDC102441. The sequence continues at coordinate 64,807 of NZ_JBIWKH010000010.1, read as the reverse complement.
CCGTCATCTATTACGTCCTTTTCCGCTTCGCGATCAGTCGATTCGACCTGGCCACTCCCGGCCGCACACCCCGCGCCAACGAACCCGCTGGAGAGCCGAGTTGAGCCACCTCGAAGTGAAAGCAGCTTGCTACGGCATCGGGGCGATCTTCCCCGTGGCGATTCTCGACGACCGTCACAGATGGGCCTGCCGCACCTACCCCGGACTGCCCGAACGGCAGCCCGACAACGGCCACGGCATGCTCGTTCTTCGGTGGACCGCCCCCGCGGGCCGGACCGCAGAAGGCCCCGCACGGCTCTCGGCCGCCGCGGCCCAAGCCCCCAAGACACCGACCAGCCCCGAGGAGCTCGCCGCCTACCAGGCGTCGCTACCGGCCGGCGTACGCCTGATCGCGCTGCCCGCCTCCCAGGTAATCGGCCCCTGGTCGCAGCGCCCCGGACGTGCGCTTCGCACGTGATCTGACGGCCCCCGAGCACCCCCGCCCGCACCCGAACTGGAGCTGAACCGCCGTGCCCCGCACCCTGCCGCAGATCACCGTCATCACCCCCACCCGCCTGCTGCCCAACCGGCTTCCCTACCTGGAGCTCTTCCACGCGAGTCTCCAGGCCCAGACGGTGGAGTGGGAACTTGTCCTCGCGCTCGATGGAGCTGACCCCGACCTGGTGCCGACGTCCCTGGCCCGCGACCGGCGGGTGAAGGTCCTGGCCCTGCCCAAGGTCGGCGCCGCCGGCGCCAGAAACCTCGCCCTCAACCTGGCCGAAGGCGACTGGATTCAGTACGCCGACGACGATGACATTTTTCCGGCCGAGGCCTTCGCCGTGCGCCACAGACACGCTCTCAAGCACGACCTGGGCTGGGTCGCAGGTTGGTCGGCAGATCTATTCAGCGACGGCTCGATCCGAGTGTGGCGATGCCCAACTCCCCACGGTGCACACGCGGCGGGCGAGGTGTGGACGTACTGGCCCACCGCCCAGGACACCATCCCCCTCGGACAGACCCAGATGATCGCCCGCCGTGGGCTCGTGCAGGCCGCATCCGGCCACGGCGGACTGCCGCAGGGCGAGGACTACCTCTATGTCGGAGCGCTGACCGCACTGAGCGCCGGAGCCCTGCTGCCGGTCGTGACGTACCACTACCGCCAGCACGAGGAGCAGATGACCCGATCACAAGATCACGACGGGTTGGAGTCGGCCGTACGCCAGTTCGCCTGGCAGTCCGGCCACCAACTGCGCCAGCTGCTCAAGGCCCAACCAACGACGCCTCTGACCCTGGCCGAGCCGACGGCCGCCTGAACGGCGGGACCGCCACCACGTCTAGCCGGACCGCGCCCGGCCTGCAGATGCCGCGCGACACGAAAGCGGAAGGAACCTGATCATGACCCGCACCCCCTCGGCACAGCGCCGGCACCTGGGCACGGCGCTGCTGCTGGCCGGCGTCACGGCCTCGGCTCTCAGCGGCTGCGCCAGTGGCGAGAAGTCCGCCCAGGACAGCCCCAGCAGCGCACCACCGACCAGCGCGCCGCCCCAGGGTGTGGTGACCCGCACCGAGGCAGACAAGATCCTCGACCACTACCAGGAGGTCAACAACAGAGCGAACAAGTCCCGGGACACCACCCTTCTGTCCACGGTCGAGGCCGGGCAGCTGTACGCGCGCAGCAAGGCCGACTACGAGCAGTTCAGCACCCTCGGCGCGAAGGAGAAGAAGGAGTTCGGCGAACCGTTCCAGTTCACAGGGCGTTCCTTCTACATCCCGCCCAAGGGTGACTGGTTCGCGGCAGCGGCCACCACCACCGGCAAGAACCACACCCTCATGGTCTTCGAGAAGTCCGCCGACACCGGCGACACCTGGAAGAAGGTCATCTCCCTCTTCCCCCGGAAGGCGCTCCCGGCCCCAACGACCCAAAACGGTCTGACGACCCCCGCGGAGGCGAACACCGCCGTCGGCCAGCTTGCGCCCAGCGGGGTCACCGATGCCGTCGAAGACCTCTTCGCCAGCGGTGGCACGAAGGACGGCAGGAAGCTGTCGCTGAGCAACGAGGACGCCAAGAGCATCCTCAAGACCCACAAGGAGCGCGGCGACGATCTCGGGGCCCAGGCCACGGTGAACTTCTTCCCCATCACGCCGCTCCACGAGAAGACCTACACCCTGACCACCGGCAGCGGCGTCATGGTGATCGCCCCGTTGGCCCACAAGGAAGAGAGCCTCGTGAAGAACTCGGCCCTGCAGATAACCCCCGGCAAATCCGAGTCCGTCTACAACAAGACACCCCGTGCGGTCGTGGTCGACAGCTTCCAGGGCGAGGCCGTCGTTCACCTCCCCCTCCAGGGCAAGCCGGAGATCCTCGACTACCGCTACTCCATGGTCGATTCTCGCTGACCGCTCTGCCCGACTCACTACGACCGAGGGAGACTGCGGTGCCCCTGGCCCGGCCGCTCAACACCGACATCCACGAAACGATCATCGTCCTCCCGGACGGCGGGATCCACGCCCAGGGCCTCCTGCGTGCGGGCCCGGAGCCGCCGGAGGCTCTCATCGAGCGCGTGTGCAGCCCGCTGCGCGCCGCGGCCGCCCAGCACAGCAGGCCGATCCGCCTCAGCGTCGGTCATCCCGACGGCCGGGTCGAGCAGCACCAGGTCGCAGCCGACGGCACGATCCACCCCGACCACCACCCGGCGCCGCCCGCCGACGTTTCCGACCCGATCTGGAACCAGGGCATTCCGGAGGACACCGATCTCCTGGACACCGTGCGCGCAGCCCAGCGGGCCGGACAATGGCGCGCGGCACAGCAAGCCGCCTACCGTGCCACTCAGCACCTCGCCGCCCAGTACGGACGCGACCACCCGTACGCGGCAATGGGCATCGAACTGCAGGCGTACTTCGCCCTGATGGCCCATGACCACACGACTGGAGCCACGCTCTACACCGAGTCCGCCGTCGCCGTCCACCGGCTCGGCGGTCCTGCCGCGCAGAGCCGCCACGACCTCGCGAGCGCCGTCTCCGCCTGGCTCCACTCCGACCGCGACAGGCGCCCCGGCGGCACGGGCTTCGCTATCGCCCACGCTTTGATCCGGATCACCCCCCGCGACCGTGCCGCCCTTGCCGCCCTGGTGCGCCGGCTCACCGGGCAACGCTGATGACGACCGCCTCCCCGCCGCGCTATCGGAACACCACCGGCGGCGTCCGCACCGTACGACCGCAACGCCCGGCTCCGCGCACACCGCCGGAGACGCTGAAGCCACGCTTCACGCACGCCGCCGCACCGCGGCCCCAAATGACTCTGCACGCTCCGCGACCGAGCTCCACCCCCTTCACCGAGCCCGCCACCGATCTGTTCGTCGAGCCGGTCACCGTGTGGCCGACACAAGACAGCAACTGGCTCGACAGGCCCTTTCGCGCACCGATCGGCCAGCCTGCGTAATAGCGCCTTCGCCCATACCCCCTCTGGCATCCTCCCGGGAGAACTCTCAGTGACCACTCCAGCCGCACAGCCCGGCCCCTTCGATCCCGCGTACGCCGGTCAGGGTGCGCCACAAGCACCCGCCCACCATCCCGGCTGGCAGACCGCCGTCCCGGCCTGCCGCATCTGCGGCGCGCAGCCGGCCGCTGCTGTCGCTGTGCGGGCGCACCAGGGACTGCTGCTGATGATGCGATTCCACAAGATCGACGGCCCGTTCTGCCGGTCCTGTGGAATCGCTGTCGTGCGCGAGTTGACGACCAAGACGCTGTGGCAGGGATGGTGGTCCCCGTTTTCCCTGGTCTTCTTCAGCCCCTTCACCCTGGTCTGGAACCTCCTCGCCAGCCGCAAGCTCGCCGCCCTGCCGGCGTCAGGGCCGCCCGCGCCGGGTGCCGCCCGTGTTCAGGAAGGGAAGCCCGTCCACCAGCGGCCGATGGCGTACGTCGCGATCATTCCTGTGATCTGGGCGGTGTGGTTCATCACCGGCATGATCACCCACGCGTGAAGGCCCGAGGGTGCTCCCGGCCCGCAGTCCGTACGCACCCGGCCCCTGCTCAAGGACAACAAGCACGAGCAGGGGCCGGGTGCGAGGCGGCTCCCGCTTCGCAGATCGCGCACGAAGCGCCGTGAAGGTATGGAGAACAGGACAGTGAAGAAGAAGGCGGCGCCGATACCCGGCACGGCGGCTGTGCCCGTCATCGACCCGGGCCTTCCGGAGAGGGCGCAGAAGTTGCTCCAGGAGGCGCAGAGGCATCCGTTCCGCTACACGGGCGCCGAAAGGAGCCCTCTGCGGGCGGCAGGGCCCCAGTTGGTCCGCGGCGGCGTACTGACCGTAGGGGCCGCCCTGATGTGGTGGATCACTGGCAGGGGCCAGACGCAGGCCGGCGAAGTGGGCGGCGCCTCCGATGCCTTCGCCCATGGCGTGCTGGAACTCTCCGAGACGCTGCACAGCGGGATCGAGAGGATGTGGCCACTGGTCGCTACCGGAGTAGCCCTGATGGTAGGTGTCACGGCCATGGCGGCGGCCGACCGCAACTCGACGCTGCGGGCACTTGCCGAGGCCAGGAAGAGGTACGTCCAGCCCTCGGAGCTGGCAGAGGGGGCCCGCACACTTCTCGCCCGTGCCCAGCAGGCGAGGAAGACCGTCTTCGCCTCTTCCGTACACCGCTGCGACCTGATTGACCGGCAGCGCAACGAAGTAGCTCTTCCACGCCAGGAGTGGGAGATCGCCGAGGCGCTGCTTGAGTACAGCCGTCTGATGAAGGCGGAACCTGATGATCCCCGGAGCAGCAAGGTCGTCGCTGTCCTGCAGGTGCGCCGGCAGTCCCTCAAGACCAGCCTGGGCGGCGTCGAACGGCGGGTCCTCGCCTTGGAGGCGTACGCCGAGGAAGTCTCCGGGGCGGACGGCCGCTACCAGGAACTGCAGCAGATACGGCAGATCACCGAAGGCAGCCCGGACGTACTTGAACTGCTGGCCCGAACCGCTCGCGACGATCTCGCCGTGGCCGAGATAGAAGGGATGAACGCCGAGGCCGTCGCTGTCGCTGCCGCCTTCACCGCCGCACTGGAATCCGCGAAGGAGGCCGCTGTCATCGCCCTGCCCGCTCCCCTCAAAGCTGCCTGAAGGTGTCGCCGACGCGGCGCACAGCTGGGGGGCCTCTCGGGGGAGGAGGGCGGCGGGGCCGGTTGTCAGCCAGGTTGTCGGCGCGGGTGTGCGGCCGGCCAGTACTTGTGCGCGGTGTTTCACGGGGCGGGGTCGAAACCCTCGGCTTCATCAACCAGGTACTCCCCGGGAGTCAGCTCTTCCCACGCGCACCGCACGGCGTCGCAGTGACGGTCGACCAGGTATTCGCACGCCCACCAGTCTCCGGCGCGTCCGCTGAGGAGGGCGTCGATCGCTTCCTGGTCTCCGTCGTCCACGGTGTGGGACTCCTCGATCTCGAGGTATTCGGCGTCCCATCGGCCGATCAGCAGTACAGACACGGGAAGTTCCTTCTTTTGGCGGGGCGCGGCGACTCTCGGGCCGTCCGGCCCAGGGGACAGCGGCGAGGTCAGAGGCCGACGGAGCGGAGGTACGCGTCGATCCGGTCCGCCCGCTGGGCGTCGAGCTCGGCGTCACTGTCGGCGGGAACGTCTGAGAGCCAGCCGCTGACGTCCTCGGGGGTGACACCGCCGTAGCACTCGTCCACGACGGCGTCGAACGAGGCGTCGGGGGCATCCAGAAGCGTCAGGACGGCGTTCACCACCAAGTTGTCGATGTCATCCGCCTGCTGCTCGCGGATCGTCTGGGCGGCGGTGTCGACGCCCGCGTTCACGGCGGCCGACACCTGCATGCGGCTGTAACGCATGCCCGCATACAGGTCCGACGGGTCTTCGGCCTCCTCCCCCCGGGCGGTGGCGGCCCGCGCAACCGCGATCTCGGCGTGCCGGACGTCCACGTCCGCCCAGGGTGCCCCGGTGCTGTCGAGGTAGGTCAGGGCGGCTGCCGTGGCCCAGGTGAAGCGCTCGGCGGTGACGGGCCGGCCGGCCTCGTCGGCGGCCATCTCCATCCCCGCTTCGAGTGCGCCGACGACATCGGGGTGGGTGAAGGTGTTCGTTATGACTGCGGTGCTCACGGTGTTCCTTGATTCATGTGGTGCGGGTGGTGCTCTGTACCGGGGCCGGGCTGGCCAGCCCGGCCCCGGTGACGCGTCAGTTCTGCCGCGCGCTGGGGCTGTGGTTCAGGCGATCGTGGGCAGAGCGGCGAGCATGAGGTCGACCCCGGCGCCGCAGATACCGGCCGAGACCGGTGTCGTCGGGCCGGTAGGGCCGTTGATGTCGCGGGGCATAACCCAGCCCCGGAGCGGGCCGCCGTCTGCGTCCGCGAACTGGACGAGACCGTCTTCGTCGGCTTCGACGGCGTGAGGGAAGGCGGCAACGACACGGCGGGCCACGCCACCGCAGCCGCGCAGCGGGCTGGTGCGGACACGGCCCGGACCCGGATGCGGAGGAAGGAACGGGGCGAGGAAGCATTCCAGCGTCCCCAGACTGCCCCTGAAGGTCACCGAGCCGGTGGCCGATGTGCCGCGCAGCGTGAAGTTCACGGACGCGTCGCCGCACTGCCAGGACAGGCCGGTGGTGTCATCGGCCCGGTCGAACCGCTGTGCAGATGTGCCCAGTTCGCGGAGTCGACTGTCGATCTCGGCGAGGTACTGGAGACGGTGCTGCCGCTGCCGAGGCGGCGACAGCCGGATGATGTCGTGGTCGATGCGCGGCAGCAGAGAACGCAGCGCTGCTCCGGCGACCGCAGCGGGAGCGCTGCCTGCGACGGTGAGCGAGGTGTCGGCGGCGGGCGCCGGGGCGGTCAGCGTGGTGTGTCCGCTGTCGGTCAGGAGAAGGAGGAAGCGCCGCTGGCCGTTGGCCAGGCGGGTGGCCGGATGGTCCGGGTGTTCCTTGCGGACGGCCGAGCTGACGGTCCATTCGTCCTGGTGGCGCTTGGGGAGCAGCGCGGCGACGTCAGCGGCGAGCGCGGTGGAAGCGAGCGGGGTGGTGTGCATGAATCTTCCTTGGGGGGCGACCGGCTTCAGTGCCGAGAGAGAGCAGCCGTGTTCCGGGTTCCGGCTCAGCCGGACGTCTCGATCTCGTCGACGGCGGCGCGGTGGAGGGTGCGGTCCTGTGCGGCGTAGCGACGGCGGGGGCTGCGGGTCACTCCCAACAACAGAAGCAAAGCTACTCCTATAAATGCAATTAAGCAATACTTAGATCGATGCGGCCGTGCGCCGAAGAAGACGGCGGGGTGCCGGGCTCCGGGCGCGGCACCCCGTCTGTCAGGCCGACAGGGATGCGAAGGCGGCCTCGGCTTCCAGGGAGGCAGTGACGCGCGCCTCGGCTGCCGATTCCTGTCGGCGAAGTTCGACGACCGCTTGGACGGGAACCTGGCGGAGCTGGTCCACACGGCTCTTCCCGGCGGCCAGCCGCAGCGCGTCCACGTTGCCGTGGTCGCGATAGGCGATGGCGAGCGCGCGGACGGCGGTGCTGATCCACGCGGCGGTGCTCGCGGGTATGGGCCGGTCGGGAGCGCCCGCCCGCTGGATGCCTGTGACCACCTCCGGGAGGGCCGGGGTCAGCGCGTGGGCGTCGGTGCAGTTCCAGGAACCGCGCAGACGGATCCCGTTGACCACCGGCTCGTTCTCCCGGCCCGCGCCCTCGGGGAGAGGGGTGGTCCCGAGCTGCACGCTCACGCCGCCGGGCAGGGCGTCGCGGCTGTACCGGTCGGGGCCGACCGTGAAGTCACCACGCACCCGGCCACCGCCCGTCACGGTGTATGTGACCGTGCCCTCGTGCGCGTTGAGCCGGGGGAGAGCCGTCATGATGCCTGTCGTGCCGTTGACAGGGTCGAGGTAGTCGATGTGTACCCCGCGCGGCAGTACCGGGAGCCGGGGCGCATCGGCCTGGGCGACCGCCTCCAACTGCTGGAGGAGGGTCCAGTGCGGTGCGATCTGGGCGCGGATGCCGTCCAGTTCACGCTCCACGGCCTCGCGCGCCGCCTGGGCGGGGATGTCGGGCTGCTGCTGCGCGTGCCGTGCGGCGGCCCTGATGAGGCCTTCCCGGTTCGGTCGGGTGGCCCAGTGGGTGACCACGGCGTGCACGACCTCGGCCAGGTGACGGTGCGTGCTGCGCGGGACGGTGCCCAGTGTGCCGTCCGAGCGGACCCACTCGCCACGTGCGTGGAGGTGGTGGCGCTCGGGCAGAGCGTCGACCGCCAGCGGGCCGCACTCACCGCGTACCCGGGTCCGGCGAATCCTGGGCTCGTCTGTCCGCTCGGGCTGCGGCTGTGCGGGGTGGTCGCCGTAGACCACCCGGACGTGACAGCCGTCGGACCCGGGCACCGTCTCGGGGACAACGATGAAGCTGCCGCGAACCTCGTCACCGGCGAGCTGGTAGCGGGCCTGGCCAGTGAACCGGTCGAACGTCCCGACGGCGGGAACGGCGGCGTCGCGGATGGGGAGCTGAAGCTCGGTGGGGGAGTGGAAGGACAAGGCGGTCTCCTGGATCGGGCGTTCGTCCCTCGGGGGCGGGGCGGGGCCGTTGTGGCGCCCGTACGTCACCGTCCCGAGTGATTCCAACTATACCGAAATAAAAACAATTAAGCAATCATGTTCAGGGTGATTCTTCACGACCCGTATAGTGAGGGCTACCGACGCGGGGTGGAGCAGCTCGGTAGCTCGCTGGGCTCATAACCCAGAGGTCGCAGGTTCAAATCCTGTCCCCGCTACTCATCACTTTGGCCCCGGCGCTGACGCCGGGGCCAAAGTCGTTCCGCGCCACAGAAATCGCGCCGTTGATGTCACACGGGCACCCGATTCGACACCTCTATGCGCAAGCGAGCACCCGCTCGGGCCGCTCGGAGCCATGGAGATGCCGTGACCGTCTGCTTCACCACCTACAACCTGCTCGACTTCACCGGCCGTGACGACCGCACCGACCACCTCCGCCAGGCCGTCGCGGAAGCCCAACCTGACGTGCTCGCGGTCCAGGAGATCGTCGCGGACACGGCCGCCGGCGCGGCCCGGCTGCTGCACCAACTCGCCGACTCGCTCGGACTGCTGTGCGCTGTCGATACCCGAGGGACCGAAGCCCTCGCCTCGGGCCAGCACCGCTACCACGTCGGGCTCCTCTGGCGACCGGGTATCACCCCGGTCCGCGAGGGCTGGCGGGCCTTCGAGGGAGGCGACTTCCACCACGCCTTGGCCCGCCTGCAGCTCGACGTCGGCGCGCGCGAACCGGTCACGTTTGCGAGCTATCACGCAGATCCGTTCCGGCCCGCACGACGGTTCGACGAGGCGCACCGCGTCGTCGCCGCCCTGACACGCCCGCCGGGGCATGCTGCGATCGGCGGCGACTTCAACAGCATTTCCGCCGACAGGACAGCACACGGCGACTACTACGATCCCGACCCCTACGCACACCAGGAGTGGTACGACGATCTGCTCTACCAGGCCGAGTGGAACGACGACCCCGACGCACCGCACCACGTCGACCGGCGCGCCGCACAAGCCCTGCGCCGAGGCGGGCTTCTGGACGCGGCAGCGGAGTTCGACGCCCCATGGCAGCCCACCACCGGTCACTGGCCCGTCGCAGACCCCTTCGGGTCACGCCGCATCGACATGATCCGCACGACCCGCCACCTGGGGCCCGCGCTGGCCGGCTACCGGGTGCTGCGCACCCCCGCAGCCTTGAGCGCATCCGATCACCTGCCGGTCAGCATCGACCTGGAACCTGCACTGATCTCCAGCCGCCCGGGCAAGAGCACCTCACGCTACCGGCGCCACGCGCCCGTCCAGACCCATGGCGCCACGACCAACATCGTGGGGCCCCACGCGCACATCACAGGCCCCTTGATCCAGACGGGCAACATCGGCGAAATCCGGCTCCCGTGAGCGCCGCAGCCGCCCGCACGGAACAGCCGGCACTCACGCTCCGCCAGGAACGGACCCCGCCGCTCCAGCCTGCGAGCCTTCCCCACGCCGAATCCGACCAGGAGGCACCGTGACCACGCCCCCCGCATCCTCCACGGAAACCCCCACCCGCCGCCCCATCGCCGCAGATACTGAACGGCGCCACACCCGGCACGCCGTACAGCGACTCATCGAGCAGGCCGAGTCCCTGGAGATCGGCAGTCCGACATCAGCACTCGTACGCTGGCGGGCCACCGCCCTGGTCCTCATCCACACCGTCTGCCCGCCCGACCACATCGCCTGGCAGATGCTGCGACCCGAAGCGCCCTGGCATCCCGCGGGCACAGCCGAAGCGGAAAAACGCGAGCAGGCATACGCCGATGGATGGGCCATCACGCGCGGTGTGCTGGAGGGGCTTCTCCCCACCCTGACGGAAGCGGATCCGGGCCCGCAGCTGGCAGAGGCGAGTCCAGGCCGGCACGGGTGTCAGAGCGCCGACCGGACGGAGCCTCCCGCCCTCCGGCTGCCGGGCGACATCAACCTGGTGATGCTGGGTGCCCCGCAGGTCCAAGGTGCGCAAGGACAGACAGGATCCAACCGCATCTCGCGCCTGACCGAGTACGCGATCTGGCTCCATCTGCACCCTGGCGCCGACCACCACACCATGGACGATGCCCTGTGGCCCGACCGAATTATCCGCTCCGACACCCGAAACACCACCACGAGTCGCCTTCGAGCCTGGCTCGGCCCAGCCCACTTCCCCATCTGGACGCCCGCGACCAACTACGCTCTGGCTCCTTCGGTCACCAGTGACTGGGAACAGTTCCGCGCCCTGACCGCTGCCGCACACGGCGACAAGTCCCTGGCCGGAACCCGGCGCCTGCGCGCCGCCCTGGAACTGGTCCAGGGGCCACCCTTCGCCGACGCGATACGCCCGGATCGGTATGAGTGGGCAGCCCCGTACGCCGTGGAGATGACCGCAGCTATCGCACGGGCCGCACGCCGTCTGACACGCCGCTACCTGCACGCCGGAGACCTCCCCGGCGCCCGGTGGTCCGTCCAGCGCGGCTACAGGGCTCTGCCCGGCGGACACCAGCGCCACCAGGCCGCGCTCGAAGCCGTCACCGATTCCTACTCCGAGCACGACGGCCTTCAGGAGCTGGCCGATCAACTGACGCAGGAACCCGTCCCCATGACTCCTCCACTGGTGCCCCCTCTCCCGGAGCTCTTCCAGCTGTCGCGGCTCGGCTGATGGAAACCGAGAGCAGCTGCCGCGCGTCCCCGGTACCCACACCCCCCGGTGCCACGCGGCAGGAAGCCCGTCGAGACCCGTGCCGTCTGCAACACGCGGCGACCCGCAGAGTGGCCGACGGAGGGGTTGTCAGTGGTGGATGACAGGATCGGATCTGACCAGTCCCGGCGCCCTACGGCGACGAGACGATTCGAGATACGGAGTTTTTCATGAACCGCAGCGACCTGGTGACCGCGCTCGCCGACCGCGCCGAGGTGACTCGCAAGGATGCCGACGCAGTGCTGGCCGCCTTCGCCGAGGTTACGGGCGAGACCGTCGCCAAGGGCGACGAGAAGGTCACCGTCCCTGGCTTCCTCACCTTCGAGCGCACCCACCGTGCCGCCCGCACCGCCCGCAACCCGCAGACGGGCGAGCCGATCGACATCCCGGCCGGATACAGCGTCAAGGTCTCGGCCGGTTCCAAGCTGAAGGAAGCCGCCAAGGGCGCCTGAACCTCCTGGCCGCGGGCCGGGCGCCGACCGGACGGGGCGCCCGGCCGCAGCCATCGGTGCGTCACTGCGCCTCTGCGTCGCGGTCGGCCGGGACCAGGCCCACCGACCGCAGGTCTGCAACCAGCCGCTCCGCTTCGGTGGCGGCATTCTCGTCCTGTCCCGGGGGCAGCGCCAGCGGCCGTCCGGGAGTGCTGGTCTCAGGCAGGGCCAGTGTCTCCGTCGCGAGCCGCTCACGCGAGAGTGCGAAGCCGAGGGCGTCCTCCTCGTCCTCGAACGCGTACTTGCTGACGACCTTCTCCAACTCGGCGAAGAGCCCAGCGCGCCGGGTCATCGTGCGGAAACGCCGTTCCACACCCAGCAGTTCGCGCGTCATGAGGAACTGCTGCTCGTCGTCGCCGCAGACCTCACGCAGAACTTCGATCATCTCCGAACCGTCGACGAACGCGCTCTCCCGCGGCGGATCCGGGTACGGCTCGCCGGTGGCTGCCTGATAGATGCCGGGAAGTGAGTCCTCCATCTCGTGCTTCACGTAGACCCACTCGTGCCGGATGGCGCGCAGTTCCTCCATGGTGATCAAGGTCAGCTGGCGTACGTACTCGGGTCCGTTGGCCCGGATCCAGGTCTGAGCCTCCAGAAGGCGGCGCAGCCACTCCTCCCGGGCCTGCTGAAGGTAGGCACCGTGCACGAGGCGCCCCTTGAACAGGTGAAGCCGGCCGCTCATCCGCCGGAAGTCCCGTACATCCCGGTCGTCATCGACGTCCAGGGCGTTGCGCAGCTCCAGGAGCGGCAGCATCCACTCCTTCTCCACGTCATTGCTGATCATGGCCTGCATCGACTTGTCCTGCGAGACCAAGGTGCAGGTCCAGCAGCCGAACCGGCTGTCACCGCACGACGGCGTCGTCGAGTCGATGACCAGCGGGCATTCCGCATCCGGCGAAGCCCCCTGGTACATCGTCAGCAAGTCCTTGTTGCTGTGGCCCCAGGGGTTGGAGTACTGCATGAGCAGCTGCCACACCTCGTCGTTGGTCAGGTCTTCGACCGGCGAGTACACCAGAGAGTTGGGCAGTGAGGCGTTGGGGCTGAGGCGGTCCCGCACCCGGCGCCGCTCGTGCCGTGCCATGGCCCGGGCCCGGGCTCCCGACTCGGCCTTGCGGGTGCCCAGGACCAGGATGGTCTCACCGTGCTCGGCGACCACCGCACGGATGAACGCATTTGAAGGTTTAATCTTCAACCGTTCTGTGCACCACCGGAATTTGGGCCTCGGGGCCGCGTAGCCCCGGCCGATCAGGCACACCCAGAAGGAGTCCTCGACCGCCGGCGTCAGCCGGTGCGCCTCGATGGGCAGCCCCTGCTCTTCGGCCGCCCTGCGCATCGCGGCCAGTGAGGCGTCCACCCAGGCCGCGACGACGGGATTCTCCACGCCGGTGTCCGTGCTGATGACGTGGACGACCTTGGTGCGTTCGGCGGCGGGCAGGCCAGCGAGTGCCATCCACACGAGCATCAGGCACAGCGTTGAATCCTTGCCGCCGCTGTAGCCGACGACCCATGGCACGGAGTCGGCGCGGTACAGCTCACGGATCTCGTCGAGGATGCCGCGGAGCCACTGCCCCATGCTCCCTCCTGCGAACGGGACGGTGCGCGTGGGGGAGAGGCCCAGGAGTAGAGGAGGGCGCATACGGAACCTTCGTTTAGAAAGCCGGTCGAACCGGCTGCGGTTGCCCGTCCCGCAGGAAGCGAGGCCGGTTCGGGCAGGGACGCGGACGGCGCGCCCCTGCCGCGGGAGACGATCAGTCGTCGTCGTGGATGCTGCGCACGATGGGGGCGGCGGAGGCCCCGAGGGTCTCCAGACTGTCGGCGGTGGACACGCCGGTCAGGAAGGTGCGGCTCTCCTCGCGGAGATTCGCCGAGGCGTACCGGCGGCGGTCCTCAACGGCAGGGTCGCACCCGCGCCGAGGCCGTTCCGGTGCTCGACGCACGCGCCGTCGCCCCCCTGCTCCAGGACGTCGCGACCGGGCCATCGCCGAGGAGCCGGGCGGCGTCGCTCACGCTGAACTGCGTGGTGTCCGGCACGGGGCCCGCTGCGGTGCGCAGCAAGGCGAGCACGATGGCGGAACTGCGCGCACTGGTGATCTCAATGGACGGCGAGGAGATGCGGCCCTCGTCGCTCGCCCACAGCACCGCGCGGCCGCCGTCCCAGCGGATGACGGCCACTCCGGGGCGGGAGCCGTAGGTGACCGAGGCGCCGTCGCCGACCGCCTCTGCAGCAAGGGGTGCGAATTCCCGGATGGCCGCACGGGACCGCTCTGTGCGGGCTTCCAGCTCCGTCACCAGCTTCGTCCAGGCTGGCAGCACCTCCGTGCGGATCACGTCGGCGACCGCTGCCGGGTCGCCGATGGTTCCTGACACCTGCCCGTAGTAGTCCGCGCGCCTCGGCCACACCAGGTCGCCCCGGGAGCGGACCTCCACGCGGACCTTGGTGCGCGACTGGATCGGCGAGGTGGTGGAGACAGCGAGTTCGATGTCGGGGCCGTTGAGGACAGCGAACGTCGAGGAGTCGCAGCCTGACGCGCTCCAGCCGGACCCCAGGAACTGGGCGAGCTGGGCGGCGTACTGGAGTGCGTAGCGAGCAACGGGCATGGAGGACTCCTGAAGAAGAGAAGAGAGGTGGTGGGGCGCGGGCACGGGATAGTTCTGGAACGAGTGCCAGTGGGCCGCCGCTCGGTGTGGGAGGACGGCGGCCACGATCGCGGGCCAGTCCGTGCCGCGGTGCTCACGGGGCGATGCCGGACGGGCCGTCCAGTCCTGTGCGCCGGTGTCGTCGGCGAGAATCGCTTCACGGAAGCACTCGCCGCACAGGTCGGCGACCGGGGAGGGGTGCTGCCGGTCGTCCTCGACGAGTCGGTCGGGGTGCAGCAGCATGTGGCGGGACGCCGCCTCGAACAGCAGCCGGGGCCAGTTGACGGCCCCGGCGGCGCGCTCGACGATCGCCGCTGCCCCGTCGAGCATGTCGTGGAAAGTGCTGGTGGGCATGGACTCGTACTGACGGGTCCGGCCGTTCCAGCGCTGGTTGCCGAGGATGTCCTGGGTCAGAACGCGCACGACCGCTTCGCAGTTGGGTATGTGCGGCTTTCTGGTGCGGGCGGACGGTGCGGGCCGGTCAGTAGCAGAGCGCGGCGCCGTCGAACCAGGCATGGTCTGGCACCCGCGCGCCGGGGAGGACGCCCGAGATGACGGGGCAGGGTGCGAAGGGGACCTCGGCCAGGCGGACTTCGGAGGCGAGCGGCTTCAGTGCCGTGAGCATGTTCAGGAAGTCCTGGCCGATCAACGGGTTCGGACGGGGGAGGTTCATCAGGAGACCGGGATGCGAGTCGTAGCCGAGCCGCTGGTAGAAGGGCTCCAGCGACGGGCCGTGGATGAGCATGGACAGTCCCCAGCCGGCTTCCCGGTAGCGCCGTTCGGCGCGGCGGATCAGGGCCTTTCCGATGCCTCGCCCGCGGTACTTCGCGTCGACGGCCACCCCCTGGATCATGGTCACGCGATGCACGAGGGCCAGGGTCAGCGGGGATCCTCGGAGTCCCGGGTGCTCCACGAGCCAGTCCGGGGGCCCAGCCAGCAATGCGGCGACAGGCTTTCCGCGCTGGTCCTCGGCGATGAGGCAGAGGTTGAGGTTGTGGGAGAGCGGCGGTTCGGGAGCCAAGCCGAGCATGAGCCTGGCCGAGTGGAAGGGCGAGGGATGATCAGGGTCCGCGTGTCGGATCAGGCTCATGAAGGCCTCACGGTCGCGGTGTCCGGCGTCGCGGACGCGGAACGGGGGGCGGGGGCGTCGAGAAGACATACAGGTGTTCCTGAGATGAGGAAGGAGAACGGGCGCCGAGCGCCCTGAGGCGGAAACTCGGCAGCGCCGCATCCGTTGCTCTAACTATACGCAAGTAAACGCATTTAAGCAATACTCCTAGGAGTTGCCGCTTGTCCATCCGTCGCCGGTCCGGACGTGGTCGGCGCGCACCCACTTGGCCACGCGGTCGGTGAACTCCGTTCGCGCGAACCCTTGCCCGTCGCGGACGACGAACCCCTCGTCCAGCTCGGTGTCCGTCCGGCCCTCGAAAGCTCCAGATAGAAGGCGGGCGTCCGCGGGGCGGGGGCCCCGCGCCAGCACGGGCACGGTCGGCAGGCCGAGCATGTCTGCCCAGGCCGCCGTCTCGTCCCACGACAGGCAGTCCTCGCCCTCCCAGACGGAGAACACCATGAACGGTGGCAGATCCCGCTCGTAGGCGATGGAGTGCGGGACCGTCAGGTCTTCGCCGCACACACGGACGCCCGGCGGGATCGATGGGCACACGGCGGCGGCAAAGGCGCGTATCCGGCTCTGCCACGGCCTGCTGCGCCCCGTGGGGGAACGTCCGTACATTCCGTCCGCATGGAGAGTGCTGTTGGCCCCGTCCATCTTCATCGTGGTGACGAGTTCGCGGCCCGGTTCGGGAACGAACCGGGGCCAGACGCACCAGACGTCGTCGTGGGTGGCGCCCGGAGAGCCCGGCAGATGAGGCGTCCGGGGGTAGCGCGGCAGCGGCTCAGTCACGGTACAGCCGTACGGACGCCGAGGAGCCGGGGACCTCGGGGCTGCCTTGCTCGCGGGCCAGGGAGTGCAGCAGCGCACGGTGGAAGTCGGTGAGATCGCCGGTTCGCCACAGCCCGGCCACGCGGCCGGCGCCGAGCACGACGACCGGCCCGCGGAGGGGGCGCGGCGGGGCCTGCCCTGTCGCCCGGTGGATCAAGGTGGTGGCCAGTTCGTTGACCGGCAGGGCGGCATGAGGATCGGCGGCGTCCTGCCGGGAGATCACGCGCAGGGCCGTCTCGCCGTCGGCTGCCGTGAACCGGACGAAGCGCGGGTCGCCGCCCAGTTCGTCGCGCAGTACGGCTTCCTTCAGTGCCCAGGGGCCGGGCACGTGTGTGTTGGTGGTGGCGGAGTCGGTGTCGATGCGGACTCCGGAGCGAGTGGTCGTCACGGTTGGATCTCCTGTGAAGGTCGGGGTTGGGTATCGGTGTTCGTGGAGGTCCAGGTGTCCCGGGCCACCCGGCCGCGCGGCGTGAGCGTCCACGTCTCGTCGGGCTCCTCGCCGTGCTGAGGGACGGCCTGTGATGCCGTCCGCTTCCAGACGAGCAGACAGGCAGTGGAGTCGGCCTCCGGGAAGTCGGCTGTCGGCTTCGCTGACGGCGGCACGGTGTGGTTCACGCCGTCGTAGTAGGTCGGGCCGTGCCGGTGGGCCGCACGCTGTTTGAGGGCCCATTCGGGAATGGCCTGGTTCGGGGCGAACTCCAGCGGGCCGCTTTCAGTCGGCTGCAGCCGACGCGATGGGATGAAGGCGAAGTAGACAGTCAAGGGCCTGGAATCTCGTGGGCGGCGTAGTGCCGTGGGGCGGAAGGAGCTGATCTGGCGACGAGGCGGTCGGAGCGACGGTCTCGCCAACAAGCAACCGTAGCTACAACGATACGCGAAATAATGCAATTAAGCAATCAAGTTGTTTGGTGTGCCCGAACTCTGCGGCCTGGCATGATCGGCACCATGGATGGTCTCGTGATCGCGGCATGTGACGGTGCGTCCAAGGGCAATCCCGGCCCGGCCGCCTGGGCGTGGGTCGTGGCTGACTCTGATGGGTCCCCGCTGCGCTGGGAAGCGGGGCCACTGGGCATCGGCACCAACAATGTGGCCGAACTGACCGCCCTGCAGAAGCTGCTGGAGTCGACACCGGCCGAGGCGGCGCTCCAGGTGCGCATGGACTCTCAGTACGCGATGAATGCCGTCACGGTCTGGCTGCCCGGATGGAAGCGAAACGGCTGGAAGACCGCCGGCGGGAAGCCGGTGGCCAACAGGGATCTCGTTGAAAGCATCGACCGTGAACTCCAGGGCCGTCAGGTCGAATTCGTCTATGTCCCCGCGCATCAGGTCGGCGGAGATCCGCTGAACTCCATTGCGGACCACGCGGCGAGCCAGGCCGCGGTTGCCCAGGAGGCAGCCGGAACGGTCCACGGGGCGAAGACGGTTCCCGCAGCGCCCCCAGCCGCCCCGGCACCAGGCCGTGCTGGGAGAGCCACCAGCTCTCCGGCGGCCGGCAGCAGGAAGCCCGGGCGGGGATCCCGGACGATCGCCGCGAAGTTCAACGGGAAGTGCCAGTGCGGCCGCCCCTATGCGGCGGGGAGCCAGATCGCCAAGACACCCCGCGGTTGGGGGCACCCGGAGTGCGCGACCGTCTGAGGGCCCCGCACTCCTGGGCTTCCTCAGAACAAGCCCACCTGGCCCGCCTCCGCCAGCTCCTCGCTCCGGGTCCGGGGCATCGGCGAGGTGCCTGCGGGCGGTGCCGGTTCGAGCACCCGGCGACTGCGCAACTCATCCGCGTTCGCCCGGCGAACCATGACCTCGTGCTCAGCAAGCCCGTCGAGAGCCCCCACCGAGTATCCGACGGCGGGCTTCTCCAGATGCGCTCGGAACCGGGCCAGCAACGCCATTCGGTCCGGGCCGTACGCGGCAAGGACGGCGACGACGACTCCGGACGGATGGCGGGTGTCGCGCAGGGTGAAGCCGTCCGGCTGTTGTGCCGCACGCAGATTCTCAACCTCGTTCTGCGACAGCCGTTCGGCACCGAGGCTGGTCAGCGCCTGAGTGATGGTGTGACTTCGGGTGGGACGCACGACCGCCGTCGCCGGTGTGACTGGCGGCCTGCGAGAGGCCGTCCGGTCGTCGCCGTACGCACGGCCGGCCCCGGGCGACCGGTCCGTGCCGGACTCACCGGTCTCGACTCCTTGTGACATGGGCTGTCTCCTCGTGCTGTCAGAGGTTGGCTGGCAGGGGCGGGCCGCCCCTGCCAGCAATGAAACGTGGTGCGGACGTGGCGCTCAGGGGGCGTTGTCAGGGGCACCGGTGGTCTTGGAGCCGGGGCAGCCTTCGTGATCTTCAGTGCAGGCATGCACGCCCAGGATCGTGACGCCGCCCTCTGCCGTGGCCAGGAGCGCCATGGCCTTTGCCAGGGCGACCCGGGCTGATCTCTGGTGGGTGCCGCCGAACTGCAGATCGTCTCCGTGCGCCGCGATCGTGTCGAGAAGCTCTTCGCGCATGCCGTCGATCTGCTCACGGGATTGTCGGCTCTGCTCCTCGATGGCCAGAGGAACGAGGAAGCACAGGAAGTCGGCGAGGCGGGCGCGAAACAGTGGTCCCGGCAGAAGCGGGCGTACCGCTTCGTCCGAATCCGTCGAGTCAGGCACCCGGATCACCCGGCCGAATACGCCGATGGTGTCACGCGGCATGTTCTGCCTCGCCTTCGCTTTCCTCGGTGACCTGGGTGTCCAGGACCTCAAGCAGCTCGGCGAACCGGGAGTAGTCGACGGTGTCTGAGGTGCATGCGTTGTCGAGAATGGCCGGATCGAGATCGCGGATGTGCCGCTCGATCGTGGTGCGGCTCGGCGCGCGGCTCCCGGGCACCTGCAGGGTGAGCTGAACGTCGTGCAGGGTCACCCGCACGGCCTTCACCTGGACGGTAACGGTGTGGTGGGTCATGTGGTGCTTTCTTGAGAGGTGGGCGCCGCAGTCCGGCGCCCTGGTCAGGCGGCGCGCGCCGGGTCGGGCCGCAGCACCGGGGTGAACCGGGCGTACGGGGCGAAGTCGCTGGCGGTGGCGCTGGTCTCGTAGATCGTGGTGCCGACGGTCTCCACCGTGGCGACACCCTTGCGCAGACAGGCGTAGATGCCCTTGAGGACCGACGTAGCGGACTCGCGGGGCTGGAGTGCCCAGTCCGACTCCGGCCAGCGCGTTTCCACCTTGTACGCGGCAGCCAGCTGGGGAATCGCGGGCATGAGTCCGCTGCTCGTGAGCGTGACCGGCTGCGGCCGGGCCGCGAACCGGGTCCCGTCGACCGTTCCCCCGCAGCTTTCCCATCCGTTGCCGCTCAGCGCGGTACGGGCCGATGACATCAGCTGTACCCAGTGCTGCCGCCGGGCATTGAACCACTGTCCGCCCATGGGCAGCCGCTCAAGGCCGTCGACGACGGGGCGGACCTCGACGATGTCGGGATCGTCGGGAACGGCGTAGAGACGTACGCCGGTCCCGGGACGGGGACCCCTCAGCACCTGGACGTCGGCCAGGAGGAGAGCATGCGTCATGCGCTCGACCGTCTCCGTCATCGCACGGGGGAGGAAGCGCCATCCGGTCCCATCGGGCCCGCACTGCACCGTGAGGATATGGCCGCTCGCCGTGCCCGAGCACCCGCCGCGTCCCGTCTCGTGCAGATGGAGGCGGAGGGTGTCGAGGACTGTCGCCGCCGTCATGGGACGGCCGCCCTGGAAGGCGCCGTGCTCTTTGCTGAACGGCTGCGCCTCGTATGCCTCGAAGAGGTTGGGCGGCAGTCCTTCGACGTCACCGTCCGCTGTCACGGCCAGCGGCACGGAGGGGCGGAGGGGGCGGGAGGGAGCGTAGAGGGCGGACGGTACGCGGACGTGCATGAAGATTCTCCGGAGGATGGTGGCGGAGCAGTGGGAACGGTCATCCACTGCGGGACCGTCTCCGCCCGGCGAGCCGGAGTCCGTCAAAGACGTGTCGGCTCAAGGAGCGGGAGTGGGGCGGCAGTTCGCCGTTACTCCCAAACATACAGAAGTAAATGCAATTAAGCAATATCAATGTCGGTGGTTCGGCTGCCCCGGCACGATCGCCCCTGCCCCACCTGGGGGGCAGTCGGGCATGTCGGCAGGGAGATACGCGCGCAGGATTCGGCCTCGGCGGACAAACCACCGCCCGTTCGCGGTCACCGACCAACGGTGTACCTCGTCAGCAACTGGCATTTCGCGGCAGGCCTGGTGGTGCTGTGCCAGTCCCCACGGACCCAGCGGTCCGGGAGCGCCGAGCAGCAGCCCGTCGCCATCGCCCTCGCACCAGAGGTAGGTCACACCTTCAGCGAGTACCCAGTCACCCGGGCGCAGGACCGTGCCGGGCAGCGCACCGCTGTACGGAACAGGACCGGGCGCGAAGAACGGCGCTCCGACCTCGGCGAGCGATTGCCGCGAGCGGTAAGCGGCGCGTACCTCCTCGTCCGAGCCGAAGGGCCGGCCGCGCTCGTCGGCCCAGGTGCCGTCGCCATCGCGGGTGTACGTCGTGGAACGCAGGGTGAGCCGGTCGCCGGTCTCAAGGCTGCGTGGCATCGGGGGAAGAAGCAGGGAGTCGGACATGGTCTCTCAAAGGGTGAGCCGGCCGCGAGGGGCGTGCGGTGCCGCAGGCCCCTCGCGGAAGCCGGGAAGACGTAGGCGGCGGCCGCAGTGGTTGCGGCCGCCGCGATGCACGGAGGAGGGCGGGTGGCGCTCCGGGTCAGGCGGGCAGCGGCGTGCCGTACGGGCGCAGCAGCCTCGGGCCAAAGACGTTGAGGAGGTCCCACTGCTCCGGGTGAGCGGAGTCAGAAAGGAGCATGCACACGGGCCGCTCGGCATCGTTGCCGAAGAACGGGTGCCCGTACAGGTGGAACTGCTCGGGATAGTCGTCGAGAACCAGACCTGCGGCGCGCATCGGCTGCATGAGGTCCTTCAGGTCGTTGCCGGTCCGCGGAAGCCCTGCGTCCCGCCAGACGTGGATGAGCTCGCGGTGGCGGTCCGCGTCGAGCTCCGGAAGAGGCTCGTGGAAGTGGTGGAGAACGCTGCCGTCGGCGGCACGAACGGAGTGCAGCTCCAGGTCTCGGCCGGTCTCGGCGTCGTAGCTGTCGTCGATGTGGAACACCAGGTAGGCGGCGCCGGGAATCTGGGCGCGCAGCGTGTCGGCGATCAGGAGCGCGAGGCCCTGCGCGTCGTGCTGCTGGTCCTCCTGGGTGCGGCGCCAGGTGATGGGGTCTGCGTAGTGGACGGGCGCGCCGTCCAGGGCGTCCCGCAGCCCGCGGACGGCTCGGACCGCCCGCCCCTGGCGAAGGGCGTAGACGGCGGGCGCGGCATCGCGGTGCGCGTCGAGATCGGCGTTCTCGTCAAGGAGCGCCAAGGCGGCCCTGATGTCGTCGGCGAGGTGGCTCGGAGGGCTCGTCGTCATGGTGGTGAAAATCCGTTCGTGCGGTGGCGGGGGAAGGCCGAAAGGGGCATGGACGTGGAGGGTCAAGGGCGGGGAGCCGGCCGCTGCTCCAGGCGCGCGGAATCGGCACGCGCGTCCTGGGCTGTGTAGCCGGAGTCGCAGTGCGAGTAGCAGTACGCCCCGGCCGGCGCACCGCACCCTTCGCAGCTGTCGTCGAACTCGGAGGGGAGGAAGGGGCGGGGCGGCGTTCCCGCTCGGTCAGGGTGGGTCACTGCTGTGGTCCGTTCATGCGGGGTGGGGCCGGGCGGCCATGTCGGCGAGGACGTGCGCGGCGAGCCGATGCTCGAACAGCGCTACGACGAGGAGCAGTTGGGTGGTGCTGGCTGCGTAGTCGCGGAAGTGCGTGCTGGTGAGGGCCCTCACGTAGCCCGGCCAGATGCGGTACGGCCTGCGATCCGGGAGTGCTTGGAGATGGTCGGGAAGTGTCTCGCCGTCGGGGCGTACCCAAAGCTGGCTGCTGGGCGATTCCATCTCCTCCTTGGTCCAGCCGCGGTTCTCCAGATAGCTCTCCACCTGGGAGGGCGTCAGTTGCTCGACGGCTGTGCTGTCGAGGAATACGTACTGCTGCAAGAGCAAGGGTGTCTCCGGAGGGCGTGGAGGTGTGGTGAGGGGAACGGCGTGCGGGATCAGGCTTTGGTGATGCGGCGTCGGGTGCTCCCCATGCAGCCGGCGTGTCGGCAGAAGCGGCTCGCGTCCGCTTTCGAGGCCCAGCTCAACGTCGGCTTCGCCAGTCGTCGAGCGAGGCCGCATCCGGCCCAGGGGTCGGGGCCGCTGCGGTAGACGACGGCCCGGTGGAGCTTGCCGCCGGGGGCCGCCTGTGCCTCGCCGACCACCGGGCCGGTGCTGTCCAAGAGGTACGCGGAACTCACTTGTCGTCCTCTTTGGTCTCGCGCCGCCAGGCGCGCTCTTCCCACCGCTTGATCACCCGGCGGGTCTTGCGGCGGCTGTTGCGGCGCCTCTGGCCCCGCATGCCAGCGCCCTGGACGTGGGGAAATTCGTCGCGCTCATGGCTGAGGCGCTTGTAGTTCAGGATTGCCAACAAATGATCTTTCCGTTCGTGCTGTCCCGCCGCCCCGCACCATGCGGTCTCTGGGGCGGCGGCCATCGGTCTCACGGGCGCGGGCCGGGGGGCCGTGTCCTACGGGACCGGCGGGGGCGTGGTCGGTGCCGCGCCCTGACTTCCTATCTCAGTCTACCTGAAACAACACGATTAAGCAATCACACTTTGATGAAGAAGGCCTTTCGGTGGGATCGCCCCCGCCCCCTGCTTCAAAAAAACATGAGCGCCGAGTGTCACACGGGCACCGCCCTGCACACCTCTATAGGCGATATCCGCTTTCTCCCCGGACGAAGGAGACTCAATGCCCGACAACTTCACGGCTCCGCCCCGACGCGACGACCCGTTCGGCTTCCCGGACTATCCGCCGGGGCCCTCCAGCCTGGCGGCATGGCGGCAGTGGGCCACCCGCGAGCCGTACGACACGGCCCGGCAAGAAATCCCCGACACCGGCCCCCTCATTCCCGAACCTTCTGGACCCCAGGCTCATGCCGAGGCCCGCGTCCTGACCGCGCTCATCTGCGAGTACGGCATGCACCGGCCCAAGTTGACCGACGGCCCGTACGGGATCACCAGCATCACGCCCCGCACCGAAGAGCTCACCATCCACGTCGCCGACCGTGAACTTGGACGTTGGGCCCGTGCCCTCGCAGCCGTGGGAATCGACATCCGCGCGGAGGCAGCCCTCCAGGACGCCGGCGCGACGACCACAGGGGTTACGCTCGCCATCGACGGCGCGCGCATCATCCTCGCCCCCGCCACGCCCGCAGCGTGGTACGACGCGACCGGCAGCGCAGCGCAGCGCGCGGCCCCGCTCGACAGCCCCGATCACACGACCCCCGAGGACGAGCTGGCGACGGTGCTGTCTGCCACGCTGCGGCGCATCGGCCTGCTCTGGGACGTGGCCCACCGGCACTCCAGCGTGCACCTGATGCTCGCCGAACACTCAGGCAAGACCTACCTTCTCGACGCCTCAGCAGGACGGCAGATACTGAGCGTCATCCCTTTGTGGCAGGCGCTCTCGATGCCCTTGCAGTTGTGGCCGGCTGGCCGTGCACCGCGCAGCGCGGACGCGGAAGCAGCCGTACTCGCCGCCGTGAACGTCTTCCGCCCCGAGCCGACCGCCACCGACCCGGCAGAGTCCTTGTGTCATCTGGTGGATCTGGAGGCCACCGCGGTCACCCGACGAGCGGCGACACACGCGCTCCAGATCGCTCAGGCCGTCCTCGACCAGCCGGCCCCCACTTCGATCTGGGACGCCGGGGGCTGGATCGGTACCTGCCGTCGCTCAACGGCGCGCGGCGAATATTCCACCCACGAGGACCGCTTGGTGCCACCGGGAACAGAGCGGCTGCTCGATGCTCCCGGCATCGACCTCCTCGAGCTCGGGACCCTGGCGCTGCGTGCCAATTTGTCCCGGAGGGAGGTGGACGAGCTCCGGGGCTTGGAAAAGTACCAACTCCCCCTGTGGTGGGGCGTGGACACGCTGATCGAACTGTTGAACTGGGCGCTGGCCGCGGCGACCAGCCCGCTCCCCGCAGATGCCAAAGAACACCCCACCTCCCACCGCACGCCCCAGAGGGCGGCAGAGGCGGCCGCATCGTACATGCTCGCTGCGCACAAAGCCATCGAAGACGTCGGTGCGGCTGAGCTACAGCGCGAAGACGACACGTGGCGCCTCTCGAAGCCGGATGCCGTCCCCGCCAAGAGCGTTCCGACGATCGCGGACCTGATCCTGGCCGCCCACGCGTACGACGTGCTGGACTTCCGCGGGCTCGTCGAGGTACTGACCTACTTCAGCCACAGGGTCTACTCCACAGCCGGCCTCGCCGACGGACACCGCAGCCTCGAAGACGACGGGGACTTCCCCAACAGCTACACCGGACACATCAGCACCTGGTACGGCCAGCCCTGCACCCTCGTCGGCGAAGAGTCCAACCACGCCGCGGTGGGCAGTGCCGCCTACCGCCGGCATTTGGCGGCCCACCGCGCGGCCTTCGACCCCTTCGTCGAGTGCTACCTGGCCGCGGCCGACCAGCTGCCGGGCGAGCACGATGTGGCCGAACGCCACCGCGCCGGGGCCCAAGCCCTTCGGACAGCAGATCTCGTTGCGCTGTGGGATCTCGATCCGCGGCGGCAGCCCGGCGACAGCGACGAGCTCCTGAACATCGTGACGACCATCCCACTGGAGGTACACGAGGTCGAGTCCTGGGTCGGCGACGTCTTCGGAGACGACGCCTGACCCACGCCGTGCCGGGGCGCCCAGGAGGGCGACCCGCGGCATCCACCCGCGACAATGGCCGGTTCCTCCGCTTCCTCGCCTCCCTGCCGCTGGGCCTGCACGAGCTCAACGCATGGTTCGACACGGTGTACCCGAGGGGAGAGGCCGCCGCCTGAGCCCGTGGGGCGGAGCAGGGCTCGCCCGCCTTCGCCCCACGGTCCACCTCCTCACCCCCCGGCCCGCCAGGTCCCGATGCTCCTCGGTTCCGCTGAGGACCGGGTGAGTACCCGTCAGCCAGCCTGGCGAAAGTCCTGTCCGTGAAGAGACTGCCTGGCAAAATGAGCAGTCGGGGAGGGCTGCACCGGCAACGGTGCTGAGCGAGGAGCGGTGCGTGGGGGCAGAAACGATCAACGGCAGATTTTTGCTGCTCCCGAACGCTCCGCGGCCCGGCGGCCTGTCCGAAGTCCGCAAGGCCGTGGACACGACCAGCGAAGAGGGCGACTACGCAGCAGTCAAGCTCCTCAGACAGCGCGACGACGAAGTGATCCAGATCTTCCTTGAACGGGAGACGGCGGCGCTCAGGGCCCTCGACCACCCTCATATCGTGCGGATGCTCGACTCCGGCTGGGACGCCGAGTACGACCGGTACTTCATCGCCCTTGAGTGGATCGACGGGAGCCTCAAGGGCGAAATGGCAGAGGGCCGGCCGGTCGCCTGGGCGTCCTTCTTCGCCCGCATCGGCAGACCGCTCGCCTCGGCTCTCGCCTACGCGCACGAGCACCAGATCGAGCACCGGGACCTGAAGCCGGGCAACGTCCTGATCGCCGACGACGGCACGGTGAAACTCGCGGACTTCGGCATCGCCAAGATCCTCTCCAAGGCCGTGGTCAGCGACCACACCGTGGCCGGGTATCGCTCCAACCTGTACGCGCCGCCGGAACAGGGTGATGCGATCCCCTACGTACGGGACGTATACAGCTTCGCCGTCCTCGCGATCCAGGCACTTTCCGGCGGCAAAGCAGCCGACTACCCCGACCTCGCCCCGATCCTGGACGAGCTGGAACTCGAAACCGAGTTCCGAAGCATCCTCCGGTCCTGCATCGACTACGACCCCAAGCTGCGCCCCGCGAACGCGGCCGTACTCGAATACCAGCTCCTGGAGGCCGAGCAGGTCTGCGGCAGCCGCCAGGCCCGGCGCCGGAACTTCGTTTGGCTGAAGATGACCCGCCGGGCCGCCGAGAACCTCGGTGACGTCTCGCAGGAGAGCAGCGACATCGACTGGGACCAGGCCCGGTCGGCCGTCCTGGCGGACCTGTCCGGCCCGGTCCATGCCGACTACGGCTACAACCAGCAGACCGGCGAGGTCGACAGCGCAACCCTTCGCATCTTCGGACGCTCCCGCTTCCTGCGCCTGGTCTCCGACGAACACAACCCCGACCGCTGCGTGATCATCTCAGCCGAAGACCGCCCGGAGGAGTGGATGGCCAAACGGCGCGAGCGCTCCGTGCCCGTCGGCCCGGTCCTGACCTGGACCTTCGACGACCCCGGCGAGGACCCCGCCTACGACGGGCTCACTCTCCTGCTGCAGCGCCTCGACACACACCTCGACCAGCAGGAGAAAGCAGCTCAGGACTGCAAGACCCACAACCTCGGAGACCTCTTCAACGGCTGGCGTCGCCTGCTCGAAGCCCGCGAGGAACTCGCCGCCGGAGGACGCCAGCCCCAGGAATACGACCGCGTCGACGGACACGGCCGCACCCGCATCTTCCACCTGGCCACGCCAACAGCCACCTCACTGATCGGCGAGGAATGGTCGGTGGCCGCCTACCCCTACAGCCGGCCCGTCGACCGCGGCGAGGTGACCGCCCAGACCGAAGACACCCTGGTCATCCGCTTCGCACGCCCCGATGCCGCCCTGCCGGGCCGCGGCGTGCTCCTCCCCTTCCTCGGGCCGAGTCAGAGCGCCATCAACCGCCAGCGCGACGCCCTGACCAACGTCGCGGCCGGCCAGAGCGCCAACCCGGCCCTGCGGCAGATCATCGATGACCCGGCCAGTACCACCCACCGGCCGCCCACCGACGTCACCACCTGGTTCCGCGCCGACCTCGACAAGAGCAAACGCGACGTCGTCACCCACGCCCTGGGTACCCAGGACCTGCTGTTGGTCGAAGGACCACCGGGCACCGGCAAGACGACCGTTATCGCCGAGATCGTCGAACAGACCCTCAGACGCGACCCCCACGCCCGCATCCTCATCGTCAGCCAGACCCACATCGCCATCGACAACGCCCTGAAGAAGATCGAGGACGCAGGCATCACCGGCCTCGTCCGCTTGGGCCGGCCGGATGACCCCCGCGTCGCCGAGAGCGCCCAGCCCCTCCTCCTCGACCGGCAGGTCAAACGCTGGACCCAGGGCGTACGCACCCGCGCCGAGAAGTACCTCGACGCCGTGGCCGCCGACCACGGGCTCGAAGCCCGGCACCTGAAAGCGGCCCTGCTCCTGGAAGAGATCGCCGCCGTCGCCGGCGACCTCACACACGTGAGCCGCAAGCTCGACGACCTCGCCAGCCAGCCGGCCCCGGACCGCACCACCTCCGCACGGGAACTGGGCGAGGAAGTCGTCACCGTCCGCGCCCGTCGCGACCAACTCCACGACCAGCGTGCCGAGCTGTTCGGCGAGGCGCAACGCATGCTCGCCGGCGAACTCACCCTCCGCGAAGACCTCAGCACCGCCGACGCCCGCGACGCTGTCGAAGCCCTCCTGGGACCCGCCGGCCAGGGCCGCGAGCTCATGCGGCTGCTGCGCCTGCAAGGCGAATGGCTGCAGCGCATCGGCACCGACCAGAACCTGATCACGGCATTCCTGCGAACCCGCCAGGTCATCGGCGGAACGGCCCTGGGATTCCTCGGCCACCCCGCCGCCCGCGACCTCGAGTTCGACGTGTGCATTTTCGACGAGGCATCCAAGGCGACCGCCACCGAAGGGCTCGTCCCCCTGGCCAAGGCCAAGCGGTGGGTACTCGTGGGCGACACCAACCAGCTCCCACCCATCGACGAAGACCTCCTGCGCGACGAACAGATCATGTGCGACCACCAGCTCATCCCCGAACTGGTGACGACAACTCTGTTCCAGTACCTCGCCGACAACACCGAGTTCCCCGTCAAGCACCTGCTGCGCGAGCAATACCGCATGACACCAGCCATCGGGAACCTGATCTCCACATGCTTCTATGACGAGAAGCTGCTGTCCCCCAACAGCCACAGCCTGCCGGGCTACGACCAGATCAACCGACCTGTCCTGTGGCTCGACACCAGCGAACTGCCCGGACGACGCGAGTCGGAGCGCACCACAGCCGAGACCAGCATCTCCAACCTGCTGGAGTCCAAGCTCGCAGCCAGACGCCTGGAGGTCATCGACCAGGCCATCGACAAGCAGATCATCAAAATCCCCGACGGACGCCCCCTCGAAGTCCTCGTTATCGCCCCGTACGGACGGCAGGTCGAGGAACTCAGCCGCCGCCTTGCCTCCCTCCGGCTCAAGCACCTCGTCCCCGAAGTGTTGTCCGTCGACGCCGTCCAGGGCCGCGAATGCGACCTGGCAGTCTTCTCCGTCACCCGCAGCAACGCCCGCTCCCAGTTCGGGTTCCTCGGCCAGCCGTACTGGCGCCGCATCAACGTCGCCCTCTCCCGCGCCCGCTACGGCCTCATCGTCGTCGGCGACGCCGCCTTCTGCCGCAGCAAACCCGGTGCCCTGCGCGACGTCCTCGACTACATGAGCTCCCACCCCGAGGAGTGCGAGATCCGCAATGCCTACCTTTAGCCCCGACAGCCTCCTCGCGGTCCGCTTCCACAACGCCCGCCCCGGCCTCGAACTCGCCGCCATCATCGACGCTGCGCTTCCCATCGCACTGATCACCGCCGACGTCCTGGCCCAGGACCGCAAACGCCTCGCGCTGCTCGACGAGTTCGTCCTTCGCCTGGTCAACAACAAGGTCCCCAGCGAGACCGCCATCGCGGGCATGCTCGGTCTCCCCGAGCGCATGGTCAGCCAGACCGTCGCCGACCACTTCAGCGCGGACAACCTCACCTACACCCTGCCGGCCCCCGGCCAGCCCGACGCCCGCACCCTGCGCCTCACCGCCCGCGGCGAACAAACGGCCCGCGAAATGGCCGCCATCACCCCCGTACGAGTCGACCAGCCCGTCGTCTACGACCAGCTCCTGGGCAAGGTGCGCCCCTACGACCGACGCACCGTCGTCCCCCGCGGGCAGGCCGAAGAATCCGGCATGCTGATGCTGCCCGCCGTCCACGGCGCCCTGGTGGAGATCGGCGACATCAGCGCCGGCGACATCAACGCCCTGCTGCGCGAGCGCGGCAACACCGACCGTGAAGTCCTCCAGGTGCGAGGTGTCACCCAGGCCAAGGCCCGCCGCGTCATGCCCGCAAAGGTCCTCGTGTACGCCGACCCGGACCGCACCGACATCCAACTCGGCGTCGTCGTCGACGGAGAACTCAGCCACCATCACGAGATCACCCTGATCGGCCTCGGCGGAGCCGCCTCCCTCGGCATCGCCGTTGAGCCGGCGGCCGAGCGCCCCGTCCTGGAACCCGAACTGGAGAAGGCCCGAGTCGCACTGCCGGACGTCACCCAGCAACGCGCCGAACAGGCGGCACTCCAACTCGCCTCCACGCCAGCCGCGCCGGTCGCTCCCGCCGAACTCGATCCGCAGCACGACGAGATCCGGGCCATCGGCGTTTTCGAACACCCCGAACTGCTCGACGACGCTCTTACCCAGGCCCGTCACAGGCTCCTGATCATCTCCCCGTGGATCAAGAACGCGATCGTCACTACGGAGTTCCTCGGCAAACTGGAAAGCCGCCTCACCCGCGGGGTCCGCGTCCACATCGCCTACGGCTACGACGACAGCGACGCCAAGACGGACCAGGCCGCCGTGCGGAAACTCGCCAACCTCGCCGCCCGCTACCCAGCCAAATTCACGTTCAGCCGTCTCAAGAGCACCCACGCCAAGGTCCTTGTCTACGACGACGTCTGGGTCACCACCAGCTTCAACTGGCTCAGCTTCCGGGGAGCCCGCGACCGCACCTACCGCATGGAGGAAGGAAGCCTCGTACGCAACCGGCAGATCACCGACACCCAATACGCCCGATACATCGAGCTGATCGACCAACAAGGCTGGTAGCACGCCGCCCGACAGCACGATGTCAGTGGCCACAGCTACGGTCGACGGCATGACCCCGATACCCTCGACCGCCCCCACAGGCTGGCTGCTGCGCATCTCCGCCACGTCGGCCCCCGCAGACCCGGGGAACTTCGAACAACAGCGGCAACTTCTACGCTCAGTAGCCGAGTTCGACCCCAACACCCGCATCTGGACGGCGTACATCGGACAGCTCGACATGCGAGCGCTGAACGTCCTGCAGCAGCTGTACGACGCAGCCCGCCGCTTCAGCACCGAGATCCAGCTCGAACCCGTCGCTGCTCCGTCGACATGGCAGGGCCCGACCTTCACCGACGACAGCGACCTCGCCGCTCTCATTGCCGCGCGAGCCGATCAAGGACGGGCGCTCGGCCAGCTGCACATTCACTGAGTCCCGGTCCCGCCGCGCGGCCCGACCAGATCGGACCGTCATCGCATCGGAGCGTCACGGACCGCGCCGCTTCGCCAGCCGGCGACGCTCCGCGGCTCGGCGGTGACGCCCGAAACGGGTCCGCGCCACGCTCTCGCTCAAATTCGTCCGGCACCGCATGTCACACGGAGGGCCGTCTGCACACCTCTATGGGCGCAAGAACACCATCACCGCCCACCCCGAGGACGATTGCCATGGAAAACGCCATTGCCGAGAGGCGACACGCTGATCAGGCCGAGGCACCGCCTCGCGGAGCGCGGGAGATGCTCCGCCAGCCCGTCACCCGCAGCAACACCCGGCACGCCTGGGAGAAGGCCCGCGTCCGACAACCGCTCGCGGAACGCCGGGCGACCGGGGCAACTGAGCACGACACCGGGCTCCAGAAGCCGGAACTCGCTTTCTCCGCCGAATACCTGGAAATCGGCTCGCCCAGCCACGTGGCCAGCATTTTCGGAGTGCCGTCCGGAACTCCTGTGCTCGAACGGAGCTACCGCACGCGCCACGTTGCCGAGCTCCATCCCCTCGGAATTGTCCGGTCCTACCTGCTGCGGGATGACATCGCTGCGAACCCCGCACTGCTCGACAGCAGTAACGAGCCCTGGCCGGGCGGCACCCAGTCGCAACTCGAAACAGTCGGAATCGAGTTTGAGCGGATTACCGAGCACGTCACTGCACGGGCGGCAGCCCCGGACGAAGCTTTCGAGCTGGGCCTCGGCGAACACGCGGCTGTTCTCGTCGTGGAGAAGATTGCGCAAAACACCGCGGGGACGGTGGTCGAGGTGGCCCACATTGTCCTTCCGGCGGACAGGGCAACCCTCGAATTCGTCACACCGCTCGACCGGTGGTGACGAGAACAGCCGTCACCCCGCCAAGCAGGCCACATCCTCGGCACTGCAGAGCGCCGAACGAGGACGGCACATCGTCAGACGCCACCGGCGGCGGATAGGCACTCCGCACGAGCGGGACGACGAGCGGGAAGGGAGTGACGGGCACTGATCTACCGCGGCTCTGCGGACCGGTGCCGCGGTAGATCAGTGCCCGTCGGCGGGCTCGGGAATGTACAGACGGGGGCTTCCGGAGTGCCAGTCGACGTTGACGAGCGGGCAGTCGGCAGCCACGTGCCAGACGGCAGGCTCATCGTCGTCGCCGCGCTGATAGTGGGCGTCGAGGCGCAGGGTACGGACGATGTCGGGCCGTCCCTGGTCGTCTGTCCGTAAGACTTCGAGAACGGGGTGGCGGGCGATTACCGCGAAGCCGGCCATGGCAGTGTCACGGCCCCAACCGGGCGGGACACAGAGCTGCACGACCACAGGACCGGAGTCGCCGGTCGCGTGGGTGAATCCGTTGTCGGAGACGAGGTCCGGGTCCACGGTGCGGAAACTGACCGCGAATCGAAGGGGCGGATTCGGCAGACGGGGGTCATCCGGATGAGGCTCGGGCGGCTCGCCGTCGAGTTCGGGGAAGGAGTTGCGCTCCCGGATGAACTCAACGACAGCGCTCCCGAGGTCGTCGCTCCCGATGTTCTTCCGCAGAAGGGCACGACGCATGTACCAGAGGGCCACGGAGGCGAGGCCGGCACTCACTTCTTCGCGAACCGCGGCAAGCTGCAGCGGGTCGAGTCCGGTGGGCGGGTCCTCATCGTGGGTGTGTTGCCGCACGTGATCGACCAGGCGGCGTGGGTCGAGCAGAACCCGGTATCCGCCGCCGGGCGGCGGCCCGATCTCCGCTGCGACCGCGGTCGCCTGGTCTGGGGCAAGCAGGAGCGCCAGAACGGCACGCAGGGCGGTGGCATGCCGGTGAGCGGCGGAATCCGGCCCGGGCCCGCTGTCGGCCAGCCCTGCGAGGTAGGCCCGGGCGGCAGCCGTCAGTGCGACGGCATGGGTGGCAAGGAAACTGGTGAAAGCAGCCGAGTCGACGGCAGCACGGTTCGTGGGCTCGGCCGCGGTAGGGCAGGGAGCCTCCAGATAGTGAAGGAGAGCGGCTGCGGCGCTCGCCGCGGTGCCGTCCGGGAGGACGTGAGGCAGGGACACCCACGACCCCCCGCCGGGGCTCTCGCTCAGGAGCTCGTCACCCCACCAGCCGACGACCCCCCTCAGTACGTCGCCGAGGCCCACGTGCCGCACCGGCACGGGGGCGGTCGGACCAACTGGAATCAGGAGACGCCCGTTACGACGAGCACCTCCTGGGGTGCAGCGCAGTTGATGTACTGCCTGGTTCGCATGCCACTTGGCAAGGCCGACGCCGCTGGCCCCACCGGACGCGTAGTAGTCCGCTGCCCCACGGTGCGGAGCAGCCTCGCCGACGTTCCAGCGAACGGTGCCGGAGACGGACAGGGGGAGGAGCAGGCTCCGGACGGCTGTCCCCGTTTCTTGCTCCACCGTGGCCGTGAGCGAGGCGGTGGCACCAGGGAGGGTCTCGAGCGCGCGCCAGCGCCCCGGGCCGGCGTCCTCCCACGAGAGCGGCGGAGCCTGCGGCATACCTGCCACCTCGGCGAGGACCGCACTCAGATAGGTGAGCCGCCAGACCAGAGCTGCTCGCAGGGCCGTACAGCCCGCCGTGCCCCAGGCCGAGGGCGGATCGTCGATGAGTGCCGCCAACTCGAGCTCTGCCGCCGCGTGCAGAGATTCCCGCCGTGCAGCCCGGCCCGCGGGCAGATCGGCCCGTGCTGCCGGATCCGGCTCGGCGCCCTGCGCCTCTACGGCATCGGCCACGGCTTCCAGCACCCACGCGCGCGGCACGATGTCCAAAACCGCGCTGCGCAGGGTCTCGCCGTCCAGCTCCTCGGCGTAGCGGCACAGGCTCCGGTGCACCGACCGGGCGGGCGGGGCCAGGACCTCGACTTCGCTGCGCGGCCTCAGCCGGCCGTGCCACACCCAGATCCGCGCGAGTTCGATCCAGTCAGGCAACAGGGGTTCTTCGGCGACCAGGTCCAGGGCGGTAGCCAGCGCTGCCCGTGCCGGGTCACTGGTGAGGGCGGGTTGCCCGGTGAACCGGAGGAGCCCGGCGGCCAGATCGTCAGGATCGCAGCCGAACGCCGCAGCTGCCCGACGACGCCGCGTATCCGGGAGGGCGGGATCGCTCATGCGAACTCCACCTCGACCGCCCGGGACAAGTCGGCCAAACACCCGCGCCGACAACATAAGTTGATGTGCGCACGCCCGCTCTTCACCATGTCATTGTTGCACCGCACAGTCGGAGCCGAGGCACGTTCGGCGACAGAGCGGGACCCCTGGCACGCTTGATCACCTGCGTGCCCATCTCGACCAAGCCAGCACGAATGTGAGCGGGTATGGCCGATCCTCTACCGCTTCTTGCTCACCGCAGGCAAGCCGCCCTTCGTGGCGTCCCGGCCCAGTAAAGTCGCGGTCACCAGGGGAGACGGAGGCGCCGTGGGCAAGGCGAGCAGGACCAAGCGAGAACGCAGGGGACAACAGCACCACACGGGCCACAAGAAGGACGCCCCGGACATCATCCTGCCCAGCAACGGCGAGCACAGCCTGGCCAGCGGCTACTCCATGGGCATGTACACCTACGGCAAGCAACTCGTCTCCGGCCAGATGCCCGAGTGGCTCCAGTGGGCCGATCCTCTGGACCTGCTCTTCATCGGACTGTCCTGCGAGCCCGGCTACCTCCCGGACGACGGCGAGTATGTCCTGGCGAACGGACGCGAGGCATGGCTCGACAAGCTGCGCCCCACATCCTCCTGGGAGGGCATCGAGGACCTGGTGCGCCTGATGGTGCGCTTCGCCGCCGAACGGCAACTGCCCATCGACAGCTCCGAATTCCACCTCCACTTCGCCAAGCGGCTGGCTGCCGAGACCACACTGGCCTGCCGCCGCCCTCTGCCGGCCGAACTGCGTCCCGCTCGCGCTCTGGCCGACAGCCGGACCATCGCCGAACCCCAGGCCTTCGCCCGCGCCGTGGCCGGCCGCCCGATGGCCGACGGCAGCGAACTGGCTGATCTTCTGCGCCTCGCCGAAGTCGACCTGGACGTGCCCTGGGACACCACCCCCCATGACGCGCTACGCCTGGGCATGCGACGGCTGAGGCACTGGAGCATGCCCAGCGAGATCGTGCCCGCCATGGCACTGTTCGCCGGCATCCACGGCTTCGACGACCAGGACGCCGCCGACTTCCCTGCTTTCGGGGTACGCGCCTCGGCCTGGCTGACGGGAATCCCCGAGGGCACACCCTTCGCGGAACTCGCAGACACGGTCTGCGCAGGGGTGGCCGAGCGACACGCGGCAGCCGATGTGCTGCGCGAGATGCTGGCCATGCCGCAAGCGACGCTGCCGGTCCCGGAGGAGGACTGGACGTGGAGGTCGTCGGCGGGCCTGGCGGCCGTCCGGGAAGCGACCGCACTGGGCCTGAGCCCGCTGACCCGTCGCGGCCAGATCATCCCGATGGACCCGGTCCAGGACGCGATCATGGCAGCCCTTGAGGACGAGCAGGAGGCAATGTCCGCCCGCAGCACACAACGGGATGTCTTCGGCCGGGCGCTTCCCGACGACGGCTGGTTCGCCCAGGCTCGGCGTCTGGCAGCCCGGGAAACCGTCGCGCCGCCGCGCTTCTCCGCCGCAACCGCCCATGCCACGGAGTACACGGGCCTGATGCCGCCGTTCCCCGCCGGATTCCCCGACCCGGAGCACCAAAAGCGGTGGGACGAGGCCGTCGCCGAATACTGCAACGAGCACCCGGACACTGAGCACGACGCCCGCATCGAAGGCCTGCGCCGCGCACAGCAGATGCTGGCGTTCGAGACCTTCGTCGCGCACCGCCACCCCCGCCTCGGCCAGGCCGTCGTCGCCGAGCTCCTCGCCCATCCGAACAACTGGCGCGCGGACATGCTCGTCACCGGATTCCCCTGCGACGCAGCAGACGAACTTGCCCAGCCGGTCGTCCGCGCCCGCCTGGATGAACTCGCGCGGGCCTTCGACGTCACCGCCTCCAGCATCGACGCGGCGGTCGATCTGGTGGCAGCCAACCCGTCAGGACTGGCTTCCTTGGACAGTCAGCAGTCCGCGCGCCCCCTGACGCCCGCCCTCTTCTGTGCCCTGACCGTCGTTCTGCACGCGAACTGAGGCAAGCGCCCGCTTGTATGGGTAGGGACGCGGTGGAGCCCGGTCGGGGGAGAAGATCTGGACGGTGCACAGGTTTCCTGGCCCCTCCGAGCGCCACAAGTATTTCGAGACGATCTCGCTTCCGGCCGCGGGAAATATAGCCATACCGCTGCTGACCTGCTGGTGCATAGGGTTGGACCTGCAGTCATAGCCGGAACGGGGAGAGGACGGCACCAGGTGGGGACGGAAGAGCGCTGGGGCGAACACGCGGCATGCCGGGCGACCGACCCGGAGGAGTTGTTCGCCGACGGCGTGGCGCAGAACAAGGCCAAGGGGGTCTGCTTCGGCTGCCCCGTCCGTACCGAGTGCCTGGCGCACGCGCTCGACCAGCGCATCGAACATGGCGTCTGGGGTGGCATGACCGAACGCGAGCGGCGTGCGCTGTTGCGCCGCCGCTCGACCGTCACCTCCTGGCGGCGGCTGCTGGACACCGCACGCCAGGAGCACCAGCATCAGGCCCACGCCGATCTTGGTCCGGAGTACGGGGCGCCAGCGGGCCTCGGCCAGCTCACGCCCGTACCCCTCCGGCCCCAAGACTCGGCGTCGGTTATCGACCCGGCCGCCTGAACGGGAGGACGACCGCGCTCGTTGGAGAACCGGAACGACCGGTGCACCGCGCCTGGTGGCCTGCGTGCCACGGACCGGCGCCCTCCGCAAGGAGCTCCATCTCAGAGACCGCGCAGGCACCGCATGTGGCGGTCTGCGTCTCCGGGTTGTAGAGGTACAGCGGGCGGGGTCTCGAGGCGTACAGCCCCCGGGGAAGATGTTCTTGCCCGGTCATGCGACTGATTTCGCACGCGTGGTGCCGACCTGGGTGAGCAGCGCGGCTGCGGCCTCGGTCTTGGCCGTGGCCTTCGTCGACGCCGAGGCATCCACGGAGAGCTGTTGGCCGTTGCACGCGGCGCGGGCGGTGCAGGCGAAGAGCATCTGGTGGCCGGGCCCCTGGCTGGAGTACGTGTACGTCAGGTCGCTGATGACCCGGGTCTGCTCGAGCTCGTTCAGCACAGATACCGGGGACCGGCCCTCAGCGGGCGCGGGCGCTTTCGCGGTCGATGCCGCCTTCCCAGGGGCCGGGGCGGCCGAGTCCTGTGAGGGGTCGGGCAACTCGGCCAGCACGGCCAGCAGACTGAGCGCGGCTTGATGGCGTGCTGCCTTCTTGGTCGCTGCCGAACGCTCGGCTCCGTCAATCTGGCCCTTGCCAGAGGCCCACGAGGCCCGGGAGTTGAACACCGGGCGATGGGACTGGCCTCTGGCGTCGAGGGTGAATTCGGGCAGCGGCAGCCCGTTGACCTGGGCATGCACGGACAGTACGGACACAGCTGCCTCCGGTGCCGCCGTGACCGCCGTCATGCAGGCGGTGCGGGCCGGTTCCCAGGCGGGCCCGCCGGCGACGAGCAGGACCAGCTGTTGCTCCAGCGAAGTGAGCTGCTGGTCGGCGGCACGCCGAGCGGTCTCTTCGACGAGCGAGGGCCCCGCGACCTGCTCCTTGCAGCCTCGCTTGAGGACTGCGTGGAAGGCGGAACTGTCGAGTGCTGAGTAGTCGGCCGAGCCGGCAGCGGCTGCATTCCGGGCGCGCGAGTGCGCGAACGACTTCCGTGATTCGTGATCGGTCTGCTTGTCCCGGCGGGCCCCTTCGGTGAGCGCCTGCGCGACACCCTGGAGTTCGTCCTGCGTGTAGGGGGTGCCGGTGTCGTCGAGATGGCTGAGGACGATCCTCTGTACGACCAGGTCTGCGTAGCGGCGCAGGGGTGACGTTCCGTGGAGGTATCCGGGGAGGTTCAGACCCCAGTGCCCGCCCATGAACGGTGCGTACTCGGCCGCTCTGAGCGTCATCAGGGTGCGCTGCCGTAGCGACTCCAGTCGCGCCTCTGTACCCGCGGAGAAGGCCAGGTCCAGGTCCTGGAGGAATGTCTCCCTGGGCGGGGCGACCCTGGCCGCGGAGTGGTTGCGGAAGAGCACGGGCAGGTCGCGTGCGGCGGCCCAGCCGGCCAGCGCCGTGTTCGCGGCGATCATGCATTCCTGGACGATCTTGTAGGCGACGTTACGCTCGAAGGAGGCAAGACGCACCACGGTGCCGTCCTCGTCGGTGGCCCAGCCGGAGAGGAGGTCGTAGAGGGCGAGCGCACCGTGTTCCCGGCGGCGGGCAAGGAGCACCTCGCTCACCGCAGCTGCTTCCCGCAGCTCTTGGTGCAGCGGGTGGTCCGCGTGGCGAACAGCGGCATCGACCTGAGAGTGGTCCATGGCTACAGCGCCGTGCACTGTCGCCCGCTCGACCTCGACGCCTCCCACGCCCCCGTCGGGGCCGACCGTCATACGGATCGCCACGGCAGCGCACGCGCGCCCTTCTGCCAGCGTGAGTCGCTCCTCGACCGGCCGGGGCAGCATTTTGGCTGTGCCGCGCCAGCCGCCGTAGGCAGACTCCCGCCGGCGGAACGCCTCACGGTCCACGTTGCTTCCCGGCGCGACTCCCGAGGCGACATCTGCGACGTAGACCGTGAGCTGCCAGCCGTCGCCTGATGGCTGGACGGAGATTGCGTCGTCGCGGTCCACCGTGCCCTGGCTGTCGATCATTACGGGCGGAGCAAGAGCGGTGGGTGAATCAGAGACGGATCGAACGCGAGACAACTGGGATTCCTTTCTCATGGGCAGCTTGTCGTAGAGGTCCAGGGAGGGCCTTTACGACAAGGTGTCTTTACTCATGATGCCGAACGGTCGGCGTCGGTGTGCTGCAATGCCCGGCGCCGCCGCCCCGGCAACTGCAGTTAATTCAAACCGTGATTGATGCGCTGCTCCTCGGGTCAGGTCCGGGATGGTGTACTCGGCTGCGGTGTTGGCCACGTACCCGGGTGTGGCGCCGCTCTGATCAACTCGCTGCGTCCCGCAACAGCGCCTCGGCTGCGCAGTCACCGTGTGCACGTACCAGGGTGCGGATCTGGGCCTCCAGACCCTCGTTGTTGATCCGCGAAGCGCTCTCGTCCGCGTCATCGTGCAGGGTGTCGAAGGCGCCGAAGAAGCCGAGCGCGGGACAGGCTCCGCTGTTGACGAGGCGGGATGACTCTTCGTGGACGGTGTCGTAGACCAGCTCGTCGAGGTCGACGGCTTCCAGGCCCAGCTGTCCGGCGAGACGGATCAGGCCCTCGATGCTCTGCCCCGACTCGTCCGTGTGCGATCGGGCATCGCCGGTGGGGTTCGTTGCTGACATGTTGTCCTCCTGGTGGACGAGGTCTGATGCGGGGGCAGGTGCCGGGCGGCAAGAACTCACCGGGCGGGGCTTCGAGGCCCGCGCCGCGGACGAGGACGTGGCTTGTCGGCAACCGGGGCGCTCCCGGAGATCGAGGCGTGTGCCGCCCGCGTGAGTGACTGGCCTTCCCCGACGATGGCGCTGTGCCGCAGCCGTGCGGGGCTGTGGCCGGGCCGCGCGTTCCGGGCGGTGGCCCGCTGCTGGGCGGCCCGCACGGCGGGGCCGTGCAGCCGGTAGAGGCGGTGGACGTAGGCGCGGGTCTGCGGCTCCCAGACGCGCCCGAGGATGTGGGCGATCCAGGCAGCTGAGACGACCGGGCTCACGGTGTCGGCGATCAGCTGTGTCTTGTTGCGGATGCCCTCGCCGCGGCCGACATGGATCCACGGGAAGTCGCCCCGGAAGCCCACCGCACGGCCCAGATCCGAGTGGTTGACCTTCAGCCCGTCTTCCTCCCGCGCCCAGCCGTAGGCGGTGCCGGTCACGGTCGTGCCCGGCTCGTCGGCGCGGAAGGTGCCGCCCCCCTTCGGCCTCCCGGTCAGGGGGTTGATGCCGCGCACGCCCCGGGTGGCGACCTTGTGGCCCTTGTCCCAGCCCATGCACGCGGCCCACGTGGTGACGGGGAACGGTTCGCTGGGCCGGTAGTCGATGAAGGGGCGCGAGTAGCGCATGGCCACCATGAACGTGCGGTTCTTCTTCGAGGCGGCACCGTAGTCAGCGGCCTCGACGAGGGAGAAGTCTGCGTACTCCCACCCGGCCGCGTAGAACTCGGAGCGGATGGCCTCAACCACGTACTCGGCGGCCGGCGCCTTGAGCAAGTTCGAGGACTGCTCCATAGCTACCCAGCGGATACGGCCGTGCCGAGCCTGCAGCGCCAGCGGCCAGATGACCGCTTCCGCCATGAGCCCGGTGCGCTCATCCTCCAGCGCCGCGAGCGGCGCACGAACCTCTTCCCACGTCTCGCCGGTGGGCGGCGCGTACCCCTCCATGCCGTCACCGGCATCGTCGACCATGATGAACCCGGCCGCGACGGCGGCGTAGCCGATGACATCCTCGACGATCTGCATGGCCTCTTTGGCCAGGCCCGCGAGTTTGCCGCCGGGAGAGAGGGTCTGACACGGCGGTGAGAGGATCACCGCGACCACGTACCGCAGCGCGGGATGCTCGGGAGCCAGATCCGTGACCGAGGCGCAGATCCGCCGGAACCCGGCCGCCTGCGCCGTGGCGCACGCGGCCGGCGAGTTGTCCACACCCACCATGTCGACCGGCTCGCCCAGCACGTGCTCGATGCCCTCGCACCAACCCCCCGAACCAGCGAACAAATTCACAATTCGGATGGGGGCGCCCGCTTGAGGGCTGTAGAGCCACTCGACGGGCCACGGCCCGGCCAGCTCGGCACGCTCTTCGTCGGTCAGACCGGCGATGTAGGCGTCACGCTCGGCATCGTCCAGCAGATCGATGTCGACCACGTGCAGTCCGAGAGCCGCCCTCGCCTTCGCCACCGTGACCCGGCCGTGCTCCACGGCCCAGTACGCCATGTGCGCCTGCGCCCAGATCGCATGGCTCGACTCCTCCAGCTCCCACCGGCACGCCCAGCCCTCGTCCTCGACCGGTCGCGGCAGACGCCACCGGTGCGCCAGGCCGATGGCTTCGTAGGCGTCACGGATCTGATCCGAATGCGCCTCGGCCGCCGTCAACGCGGACGCCCGACGGGCGGAGACACGGGCGAGCTGTCGCTCTGCCTCGGCGAGCGGTGCCGGACTGCCGCCTTCGCCGCCCAAGGCCGCGGGGACCTCGTGGTCGAAACTGCGGTCGGGTGCCCGCGTGGAAGCGGGTTCGGCGGGCGGAGCGAAGAGGCCGGCCACCGGCGGACGGCCGGTCGCCACGGGAGCGACGGAGCCCAGGCTGAGTGCCTGTGTCGCGGTAGGGGAGAGCATTGCTTCGTTTCTGAGTGCGGTCACCGGCATGGAACGGTGCCCGGGGAAGGGCAGGGCGGCCCCGCACGGAAGGGGCCGGGATGCCCTCGAATGTGACCTCCGGCCGTACCGTGACGCTCGCCTGCAGCCGCAAGCCGGCGCACATCAGGAGCTACTGGCCTGGAGAGTGGGACGGGGGGCCAGGGAGAACCCTGGCCCCGAACCGCGGCGGAGAAAGCCCCTGGCTGTCATGGGGCAGACTCCGGTGGAGCCGCGTCGTGCTCCGGTCAGCTGTGGGAGCCGGTCCTTACGCGCCGCCCGCTCCCCTTGGGACGCTTGCCCGCAGCGCTGCGTCCACTCGGAGGGACGGGGCGCTCGCCACGGACCATCTCGGTGAACGCGGCCCCCGGGCTGAACTTGACGTGCTTTCGCCTGGGGATCACGACAGGTTCACCGGTCTGCGGGTTGCGTGCGGTGCGGGCCGGAGTGTGGACCGAGTGGAGCCTGCCGAACCCCGTTACGGAGATGTCGTCTCCGTCGAGGACACGCCGGACCATTGTGTCCAGCACCAGGTTCAGGGCCTCCGCGGCCTGGACCTTGGGAATGCTGCCGTTGGCTGCGATCTCGTCGATCAGCTGCTGCTTGTTCAAGTGACTTCTCGTTTCCGCTTCTTGAGCCGGAGCGTGGGGAGTGTGTCCCCCCAGCCCGATATTCACAATCTACATGATTGGATTTAATTAAGCAATACACACTGTCTCAGTGTTCCTTTCCGGGTCCAGGGCGTACGGCAGCGGGGCGGCGGGTCTGGACGCGGAGGCGGAGATTGGCCGCGTGAATCTCCGCGCAGTACCGGCAGATAAGAACCCACAGCGGCATCGACAGCGCGGACAGCTCCTCCCGCAGTGACCGTGCTGCTTCGTGGATCGCCTGCTGGGCGCGGGCAACGTGCATCTCGTCCGGGTCCCGCCGCGCCAGGTCCAGCCAGCTTCCGGCCTCCAGGATCCGCCGGTGACTTTCGTAGCTGATCTTTTCCAGGCGGAGCGGGCTGACGGGGGTGAACAGTGATGGCGGGGCGGGGGCGAGGTCGAAAGCGGTGAGGCGGCCCGAACTGTGGTGCAGGGCCCGCAATTCGACCATGTAGGGGAGCGCCGCGGCCCAAGTGGCCGGGTCCGACTCGCCGGTTACGACAGCCAGGGTGGTGATCGCGCGGTCGGCACAGTGCTCGGCGGTCTCCAGGTCGCGGGGGAACCAGTGGAGACGGTAGTTGTCCAGGGCGCGGGCGGCCTCGAAGATCTGCACATGTGCCGATGGGGCGTAGTCCTGGAGGCTGCGGCGCATCAGGATGTCACGGCCGTCCTCGATCTGGATGCGGGACCCGGGCGCGGTCTCGGCAGTGGCTCGGTTGGGGGTTGCGGACGTCATCGTTGGAACCTTCCGGGTGCGGGGGCGTTCTTGCGGGGATGGCGGAGAGGGGGGCTGAGCTGCTGTCTGTCGGTCAGTGACCGGTGCGGTCGGTCTGTGTGTGACCGCGGGCCAGGTCGGCGCTGGCGATGAGCTGGGCTTCGCTGATGGCCTGCACGGCGTCCGTCCAGACCGCGTGCAGGAGCATGTGCGCGAGATCCTCGACGAAATCCCAGCGCTGCCCGGTCCACGCGAAGGCCATCAGGGCGCTGCCGCGGCGGTGGATGGCCCACTGCCACGGATGCTCGGGGCCGGCGCGGTGGCGGGACACCGTGATGTCACGCAAGGCGCCGCCAGGACGGCAGGGGACGGTGAACGCGGGAGCCAGGTCGAGCAGGGCGAGGTAGAGGCGCTCCCTGTCCGTGGGGACGCCCGGGTCCGCTCCGCCCAGGGTGGGGGCGGGGAGGCGGCCGGACGGTGCGGGGAGCTGCTCGGGCTCGGTCATCGTGACGACTTGACGGTGCTGGTCACGAGGTAGGCGAGGCTGTCGCGCAGCTCATCACGCGATCCCCAGGCCGCGAGTCCGCCCTCGTGGGTTGCCGCTGACGCGAGCAGAGTGGCCAGGGTGCCCGCCAGCGCCTTCGGGTGCGCGGACAGGGCCGCATCGGTCCGGCGCTGCGCCATCGCATCACTCAGGGGCTGCGCGACGGCACTCAGCAACAGGTTGCGGGCCTGAACGAACCGCTCATCGCCTTCCGCCGCCTTCGTGTCGATCGCACGGAGAGCCGCCTTGTGCGCCGCCCAGAAGCCGAACAGTCGGTCAACCGCCTCGCGTGCACCGGTCAGCGTGCCGTCCTTTCCGGCATCGGTGAAGACGCCATCGAGAGTGCGCCCCTGCTGGACGACGTGAGCGGCCAGCACCTGGAGGGCATCCTCAAGAGAGGGGAAGTACTGGTAGAAGGTGGCCGGAGAAGTACCGGCGTCACGGGCGATGTCGGTGACCTTGACCTCGCGGAACGACCGTGAGTCGAGGAGGTGTGCGAGAGCGTCGACCAGGCTCTGCCGGGTGACGAGGGCGCGCGGCCCTGCGATGCGGCCGTCAACGGCCACGACGGTACTTGTCGTCCTGGGGTTCATGATGCGTCCTTCGCGAATCATCGGACGGCGCGGGGATCAAGTTCCCCCACGTGTCCCTGTCTGCGGGGCCGTCAGACGGCCACCAATCGAGAATCTACACACATAAAATCAATTAAGCAATGCATGGCGGGGGGCTGAGCCGCCCTGCGCGGCGCAGCCCCCCGCCCCCGGTGGTCAGCTGAGCTGATCGCCCAGCAGCTTGGCGAACGCGTCCGGTGTGAGGACCTCCACGCCCAGCTCCTGCGCCCGGACCGCCTTCGAACTCAGCTTGCCGTCCGCCGCGGACGCAGCGACGAGGTAGTCCGTCTTGGCGCTCACACTGCTTC
This sequence comes from Streptomyces sp. NPDC102441, assembly GCF_044765585.1. Taxonomy (NCBI): domain Bacteria; kingdom Bacillati; phylum Actinomycetota; class Actinomycetes; order Kitasatosporales; family Streptomycetaceae; genus Streptomyces; species Streptomyces sp. NPDC102441. The sequence goes on along the minus strand of NZ_JBIWKH010000010.1, from coordinate 21,021 downwards.
CGGCCCGGCCACCTGCCTTCTTGATCAGCGCAGTCATGTCACTGCGCCCCAGGCCGTCGAGCGGACCGGTCATCTTCCCCGTGACGACCACGGTCTTCCCGTCCAGCGGCAGCTGACCGGGGGCGCCGGAGTGCTCTTCGGGCTCCACCATGTTGACGCCTGCGGCGATGAGCTTGTCGATGACCGGGGCCAGATCGGCGATCTGCTCCGCGATCAGCGGTGCCTTCTCTGCACCGATGCCTTCCACTTCGCGCAGTGCCGCTACATCGGCATCCCGGATGTTCTGCATCGTGCGGAAGTGTCCGGCGATCCGGCTGGACATGCTGCGCCCGGTTCCCGTGACGCCGAGCGCGCAGAAGATCCGGTTGAGCGGCAGCCGCTTGGCCTCCTCCATCTGCTGGAACAGCTTGGCGCCCCGCTTGGTGCTGCCGGATGCCTCACTGAACTGCTCGGCGGTGAGGCCGAACAGGTCCCCGATGTCAGCAACCGCGCCGGACGCGACAAGCGCCTCGACGTACTTCTTGCCCAAGCCGTCGACATCGAGCCGGTCGCGTCCGGCGGCGTACTCGATAAGGGCCGGGAGGCGGCACGCGCTGCCCCTGACACAGCGCCACCGCTTCTGGCTCTTGTCGATCCCATCGCCGCAGTTCGGGCACTTCTCCGGCAGCGGGACCGGCTCGGCGCCAACCGGCCGCAGGGCCACCACCGGAGCCTCGACCTTCGGGATCACGTCGCCGGCTTTGTGAACGGTGACCGTGTCGCCCAGGCGAAGGTCGCGCCGCCGGATGTCGGCGGGGTTGTGCAAGGTAGCCCGGGAGACGGTGCTCCCGTCCACCTCAACGGGCTCCAGCTCGGCGGTCGGCGCGAGAACGCCGGTCCGCCCGACCTCCCACGTGACGGCCTTGAGGACCGTCATGCGCTCCACCGCGGGCAGTTTGTAGGCGATAGCCCAATGAGGGAAACGGCTCCCCGCGCCGGCCGCGGCCTGCTCGGCCGCGTCGTCGACCTTGATAACCACTCCGTCGATCTCGAAAGGCAGCGACGCACGCTGCTCGGCGATCTCGTCGATCCGCTGCTGCGCCTCGGTCAGCGTCGCCACCGCACGGGCCCCGGTCGGCGTGTCCGCGACCGTCTGCACCCCCGCGTCGGTGACCGCCTTCAGGATCTCGGTGTGGGTGGCCCCCTGGGGCAGGAACGGCTCGCCCGGAAGGTCGACCGCGCCGTACGCGAAGAAGGTCATGGGCAGTTCGTACGCGCGGCTCTTGGCGCGCAGCGTGCCGGAGAGGCCGTTGCGTGCATTGGCGAACGCCTTCGCGCCGTGTGCGAGGCGGACCACGTTGGCGTGCTCGAACTGCTCGCGGGTGAACACCATCTCGCCGCGCACTTCGAAGGTCATCGGTTCAGGCAGCTGGACGGGCAGTCCGGCGATGGTGTCCTTGGTGCTGATGAGGTGGCTGGCGTCCTCGCCGTAGCTGCCGTTGCCACGCTGGATGATCTGCGTCAGACGGCCATCTCGGTAGCGGGCGGCGATGGCGTTTCCATCGAGCTTGACCTCAACGGCCCAGCCGCCGGCGGCCGGGCGGCCCAGTCGCCGGTCGACCGAAGCACCCCAGGAGAGGAGTTCCGCCGGGCTGTAGACGTTGTCGAGCGAGAGCAGCCGTGTGGTGTGGGCAACGTCGCCGGCCGGGGCCGCGCCTGCACCGACCTTGCCGGTCGGCGAATCCGCGGCGATGTCCTGCGGGTGGCCCTTCTCCCAGTCCGTGATGGCGCGGACGAGCCGGTCGTAGGTCACGTTGTCGAGGAGGCCCGTGCCCTCGCTGTCGCCGTAGTAGTCCTCGGCGGCCGCGAAGGCCCGGCGTACAGCCTGCTCGTACTCGTCGTGGGTGGACAGCGCCTGGTCAGGGGTGAGCGTGGTCATGAAGTGAATCCGTTCGTGCGTGTATGGCAATGGAGCGGCGGTGCTGGGTGTGCATGGCGATCGGAGGGCTCTCGCCATCGGCGGACCTCGGGAGACCGGAGTTGTCGAGCGCATCGCGTCAGCGCTGGCGGTAGGGGAGGGGCTCGTCAACAGGGATGGTGTCGGCGATGAGGGCGAGCTTGATGCGCAGCGCGAGGGACAGAGCGACATACGCGGGCACCACGTCGGGGTGCTGGGTGTCGAGCAGCCACTCCTCCACGAGGGCCAGGCGGGCCCGCAACTTCGCCTCCTCCCGGGCCAAGTGAGGAGAGACCAGGTTGACGGGAGAGGGCGGCTCAGGGGCTCTGCCCGTGACAGGAGCGAGGACGATCGCAGTGAATCCGGTGGGCAGACCTGTCCCGGGGGCCCGGCTGGCAAGGATCTCCGCTTCCCTGAGGGGGAGAGCCGCGTCCGCCGGAACGGGACCCGCGCCCGTCGTACCCGATGCGGCGGGCTGTTCGGCTTCGAGAAGGGCGGTGCACGCCGTGTAGAGCAGTTCCGCGATGTGTTCCCGGTGACGACGGGCGGGGTGGGGCGCGTCGCGCTTGTCGATGACGGCGGCAAGCGAGCTGGCAATCTCGGCGGCGTGCTGCGTGGGGGCGGTGTTCAAGGAAGTGTCCTTATGGAATACGGGACGATGAAATGAGGTGAGGAAGTGCGGCAGGAGACGTGGCACTCCCGGTGCCACCGTCACGCGTGCCCCCGGGAGGCCGAGCAGCCTGGGATCAAGTGATCAGACCGTTCCTGCCGTAGCGTGCCGAGGGCGGCACATCACACCCCTTGAGAAGTCCGGTGACGATGCCTGCCGGGGCTCCCGGGACCTGGGCGATCCCGACCCCGAATGCGAGCGGTTTCACGGCGGTCTGATGGCCGGGCATCTTCCGTACCTGCACCCCGCCGGGCAGTGCGACGAGCAGACGGTCCTGGCCCGCGGTATAGCCGTGCCGGGCGTAGAAGCCGGTCAGCGCGGACGGGTGCTCCAGGGTCAGCAGCCGTAGCCCAGCACTGCGGCTGTGCTGCTCCGCCGCGCACAGCAGTGTGCTGGCGATGCCCCGATCACGGTGGTCGTGCGCGACCGCGACGCCCCCGATGTACAGGACGCTGCGCACCAGCTCGCCACGCAGCGGATGTCTCTCGGTCCAGTTCGGGGGGCTGGCCATGAGTGCCCCGACGATTTGGCCGCCGACGGTGGCGATCAGACACAGGCAGTCCCCGTGTGTCAGCCGTCCGGGCGGAAAGGACAGAGCGACAGCAACCATGTCGGGGACCGGTTGTCCCGGGTTGACCAGGGACAGGAGACCGGTAACGGCCTCCAGGTCGCGATGTCGGGCGCGTGCAATTCTTACGGAGGGGGCGGGGCCGTGTTCGGCGGCATCGATGTGCTGCATGAGGTCCGTTCGGGAAGGCGTTGCTCCACCGTGGGGAGCCACGTCAGAGGGCCGGGCGCTGCGTGGAGCGCTGGCGCGCGAGAAGAGCGGCGCGGAGGCCGGATCAGGGGGAGTCCGGTAACCCCGGACACCTCTAACTCTACTGTAATAAAACCAATTAAGCAACATGTCTTGAGGCTTGTCCGCGCTCACCCCGGAGGTCGGCCGGCGTCACAGCAGCGGCTGCTGCGCCAGCTCAACCAGCCATGCCGGTCCGGTCCGCCGCTCGGGAGCGTCGGGGACCGCGAGGTAGAACTCCAGGACTGCCAACTGCCGGGCCATCGGGTCGCCGAAACGGAACTGGGCGCGCACAAAACCACCTTCGGACGTCATTCCGGTGATCCGCTCCTCCGTCAGCGTGTAGGCGTGCGCGAGGGCGACCTCGATGCTTTCGCCGGCCGCATGCAGCCGCGGGCACACCTGCAAGGCGTAGGCAGCACAGGACAGGTGGAGCGGCGGCTCCAGGTAGTACGGGGCGGCGGTCTCCCCGATGAAGGCCAGCTGCTCCGTCGACGGGATGCCCTTGGTGCAGAGGCCGCAACGCCTCTGGGTCATGAACTCACGCTGTCGGACCGGGCATTGCTCCCCGAAGAGGGGGGTCCCGAGCCCTGGCGTGCACCGGCAGGTGATGTGGCCGCCCAGTTCCGGGCTGGCGGTCACAAGGAGCGAGCCGTCATCGTCCACCCCGTGCCAGGCGATGTTGCCGGGCACAGGCCGTCCCGCACTGTTGCGGGGCAGTTCGGCGACGCGGGAGGGCATGGGGACAGTGCGCCAGGAAGTGTTCATCAGTGGCTCCAGGAAGCGAAGGCGCCCAGGGTTGTGGTCCGGGCGGGGCGTCGTGTGTGTACTCATGGCCGGAGCCAGGGAAAGTCCGACCGGGCTGTGTCCGGTCGCGGCTTGGATGGGCCCGTCGTCGGAGGCCGACGGCGCCGTGCTCGCGCCGTCGGCATCCGGACGACTCAGAGGAGCCCGAGAGACGGAAAGAGCCCTTGGACGGAGAGGAAGGCGGTTCCGTCTGGCCATCGCTGGTCATCGCGACTGCGCGACTCTTCGAACTGGACGACCATCGGGTCTGTGATGTGCGGAAGCGGGCGAGGGTTGGGATCGAGGACGACACCCCGCCGTCCCTGGAACGTGTCGATGACGCTGTCGCCCGCCGCGAGTTGCGCAATCAGAAACCGGTGGAGACGGTGCTGGGCTCCGGGGTAAGGGGTGAGGCGACCCACCAGGACGCGGTAGCGGTCCTTCAGGACGCGATAGTCGTCCTCGTCGGCTGCGGAGGCCCCGCTGATCAGCAGGCGGAGCCGGAGGCCGTCCATCACCCTGGACTGCTCCCGGTAGTCGGGGAATGCAGCGGTGCCCTCGTCGGGCGTCAGCAGATCGACGGGTAGGTCCCAGATCGGGCACGTGTTCACGGCGGGGGTCGGGTCGGTGAGGACGGCGACCTGGACGAGGCCGACTTGGTAGACGAGCCGGACGATTCCTGTACGACCGTACGGATCTACCGCTGTGCTCCCCACCCAGTGGGATTCGATGAGCGGAGTGACGGCGGCGACGATGTTGCGCATGCCTTAACTCTACGACGATAAACGCAATTAAGCAACTATCTTTTGGTGCTGTTCAGCCACCGCCTCGGGCCCGACGACTGTCCGGGGAATCGTGTAGTAGTTGCTCGCGGGCGCATCCAGGGGCGGGGCCGCCCCCACGGACACCTGGCACCGGTAGGAGGGCGAAGAGCATGTTCCGGGAAGGCCCGGAGCAGTCCTGCGGATTCCCGACTGTCGATCTCGCTGACCACACGCTTCAACACGTTCACGCACACGCGGCCGCCTACACCGTGGATCAGCGTCTTGCCGATCGAGGGGCGGCCGACTCAAGCTCTTGCCACAGCCGGGCGGTCCGTGTGTCCGATCTTCAGCTCCATGAATCCCACCCTCTCAAACCCTGCTGTTGTCTCACTCAGACTTCGAGCGACGCGTGGTTCGCCTACGGTGTCGCCTCATGATGGTCCTCATTATCGGTGGCAGCGGATTTCTGGGCACGGAGCTGGTCCGCCAGGCGGCAGCGGCGGGGCACTCGACGGCCGCGACCTACGCGTCCAGGCCTCGCAGTACTCCAGGGATTGCGTGGCACGCTCTCGATCTACGGGACGCCGGCCGCGTCGAAGCCGTCGTCGCCGACGCAGCGCCGAGCCTCGTCGTCAATGCGACCAGCGGCAATGCCGATTGGTCGGTCACGGCCGAGGGCCCCGTCCGTTTGGCGATGGCCGCGGCAAGGCACGGCTGCCGTCTGGTCCATGTATCTAGCGATGCTGTCTTCTCCGGTGCCCGCGTCCACTACGACGAGGCCTGTCTGCCAGATCCTGTGACCCCGTACGGGGCGGCGAAGGCTGCGGCGGAGACAGGAGTTCTTCTGGTGCATCCGGACGCTGTGGTGGCCCGCACTTCGCTGATCATCGGCGACGGGCAGTCCGAGCACGAACGTGCTGTGCACGATCTCGCGGCCGGTACGCGAGACGGCGTTCTGTTCGTTGACGACTTCCGCTGCCCGGTGCACGTCAGGGACTTGGCGGCCGCGCTGCTGGAACTCGCGTTCTCCGACGCCCATGGCATGCACCATCTCGCGGGTGCTGACGCCGTCAGCCGGCACGAACTCGGCGTCCTTATCGCCCGGCGCGACGGGCTCGACGCCTCCCGCCTGCCCGTGGGACTGCGCGCCGAGAGCACGCACCTTGGGGCCCTCGACGTCCGGCTCGACAGTCACGCCACCCAGAACAAGCTGCACACCACCTTGCGGGGCGCCCGCCAGTTCCTGGCCACGGGGGCGGGGGCTTGAGGGACCGGTCGAGCTGGCGGTGACGGGCCCACTGGGCGCCGAGTATGTCGAGCGGTCAGCCGGTCAGACCGAAAGCTGCGCCCGGTGAAAGCTGCATGACCGCTCCCCGCGGGGTGATCGTGGAGACCGTCGCGGGGACCACGAGGCACGCAGTGGTCACGATGACGCGCCTTCGGTGCAACGTGACGGGGGAGCGGTCCGCCACCCCCGCAGCAGGTGCGGCCGCTCCCAAGGTTCTCATCGTCCTTCCCGACCTTCGCCGTCGAGGACGGGGCCGATCCTTCTGGTGTCTCCCTCCTCCACGCGTCAGGGCGGAGTGCCGGCCCTGTCTCCGCTCCCGACCAGCTGCGGGGCCCGCGCGTCTGGGCGGGCTGAGGCCGGTGGGTGCGGGGTGGGGGTCGAGGCGGCTTCGCGTGCGACTCCGTACGCAAGTGCAGCTCGTGGACGGCAGCAGCGTTGCTGAGTCTCGGGTGGCTCGGGCCGTGACGGAAAAAGCCAGAAGGCGTGGCTGAGGCAGGTGGGAGTGCCGCCGTGAGGCCGTGGCCGGCCGCACGGCTACGTGGCCTTCCGCAGGTGGAGAAGCACGTGCGGCGGCGCGGTCCTGCACGGGTTGTAGCCGAGGTCGCCACCGGGCCCGTCATGGCTGATCAATCGTCGAAGGCCGCGCGGCGCGCCGGATGCCGCGGGAATGTTGTGGTTGTACGGCCCGGTGGTGGGACCGGTCCTGTGTATATACAGAGGGGACCACGCGAGAACCCACTCTGACCTGGTGTTTTGATGGTCAGGATACCGGTTCCAAGATCGGATATGCCGGTTGACGGACCGTCTTATACCGGCTCACGGACCGCTTCATTCCGCTCCTGCAGTCCGTATATCCGGACCTGTAGAACGGCATAGATGTCCTTGAAGTACATGTCCTGCTAGTTCACGGATCCTGCGCGGGGTAACGTAACGCCTGTACTCATGGGACATGTCGAGGGACCGGAGATTCCCGATGCCGCGCTCCGCGCACCAACGGCACGACGGCCGCGGCGAGCCACAGACCCGCTTTGGCTACATCGGTGCCTACAGCACCATCGACAACGACCGGCTCGAGGCACTGGCCGCAGTACCCAAAAAGGACGGCGGCCTTACCGACCGTGAGTTCCGGATCCTGCAGTGGTTCGTGGGGGCCACGCCGGGGTACGACGAGCCGGTCATGAAGACCACGGCGTACATCGCCGACCGCAACGGAATGACGGGCGACGCGCTGGGAAGGATTGTCCGCACCCTCGTCAAGCGCCGCCTGCTCTTCTTCGTGGAGGAGTTCGGCCGCCAGAAGTTCTACAAAGTGACCCCCTACCTCGCCAGCCAGGGGTCCTCCGCCGAGCAGCGAGACGCCATCCGGGCGTACAACCCGCCCGAAATCCCAGGCCTCGAGAAGAACGGGCCTGTAAGGGGGACAAGTCGTGATGACCGCCGATGACCCGCAGGTTCTGGCACGAGAGGTTCTGCGCCGCTCCGAGGACCTCACCCCCAATCAGCGACTCCTGCTGCAGTTGTACGCAATCATGCCGAAAGAGCCTGGAGGCGCGGTGCGCAAGACGGCCCGCGAGCTGGCGGAGGAATGGTTGGGCTGGACGCCGAGCCTGTTCTCCCGTGTCCGCGGCCAGCTTGTTGAGGACGGCTGGCTGGAGTTCGTCGACAAGCTCTCCAATTCTCCCATCTACCGCCTCGGCGAGCGCGCTACCGGTCAGCGCACGGTCATCCAGCTCCGCTCCCGCACCGCCTGACCCGCCAGCATCGGCATTCCGCCGGCGGGGGCGGTTCTCGGAGGCCGGGCACAAGCGAGGATGTGGCGACGCCGGGTGGGCCCGACGAGGAGTCCCACCGACCAGGAGCGTGCCCTCGCTCCGCGAGGGCCTCGATCAGCCTCTGTTCCGTGACGGTCCACCACGGAACAGGCCTGACAGATCATCGGTTAACAGGCAAGATCGAGCGATATGAAAGCTGGAGAGATACCGGAGCATCCGCCGATCTACGAACGTTTGGTCAAGGAGCGCGGCGACGTCCTGGCCGAGACGCGGAACGCGGCCGAGCAAACAGAACTTCAGGCTCGGCAAGCACTGGACTGGAGCGGACTGCGACCGGCCCAGCGGCAGAGCGTGGAACGGAATGAGCGCACGTTCTCGGCCTTCGGCTGACTGCCCAGAGACCTCCCGCCACCTCATGCCCCCTTCCCTTGCCACCACCTGCGCCGCGGCGGCGGTGGTGGCAACGGCGGATCTGGCGTGCGGGGCGGAGCCAACAGATCTGGAGCGAGCCCCACCCGGTCCGGGTGAACGCAGACCGGGATCTCGTCACGGGTATACCGGTGCCCGTCTCGCTCGTCGAACGGAGCCGCCCGCAGGTGAGCCTTCAGATGAGCGGTGGCGAAGGACCGCCCCTGAGCGGCGGAGTCCAGGCGCTGCGGTCACAGGCAGGCTGCAAGTGACCTTCACCGCTGCCACCCCTCGCCCCGCAGCATCCAGACGTACCGTCCACACCCGCCCCGTCACCCGATCGCTCGCCACCTGGACCTGCGTCATGAACCGCCCCTCGCTCTACCGAAGTCCCGAAACTGCTGGTCGACATCATCCGATATCCGCTGCTCCCACCGCAGCAGACCGGCCAGGCCCCTGTTGACCACGACCGCGTCCGGCACCACCGTTGTCCTCAGTTCCCCACCGCCCCTGCCTCGAAGCGAGGGACGTCGTCGGGGATGAGATCGGGGCGGGCTCGGTGCCATCGCGCAGGATGCCGCCACCGCCCAGAGCTGCCCCGGGCGACGTCGACGCCGACTTCCACGACCAGCTCCGGTCGCACGAGGCTGACGTGCAGGGACTCGCGGGAGCCCCATCCGGCGGAGAACGTCCAGCCCGTCCAGGGGTGCTCGCCGCCGACAGGGACCAGGAGCTGGCCGACGCTCCGGCCCGCGGTCTGGGGGAGCGTGGTGCTGCGCCCGGTGTACTGAAGATGCCCATCGACGTCGTAGCGCCCGAGCAGCAGCGTGCGCGGCGCGGCCAACGAGCCGGTGAACGCCGCGACGATCACCTCTTCGGTCTCGCGCACCTTGTACTTGCTCCACCCGCGCGCCGACGGCGCGTAGAGACCGTCCAACTTCTTGAAGACGACTCCTTCCAGCCCGGTAGAGGTCCAGGTCAGCCACTCACGGACGGTGCCCGGGTCGGTGGTCGACGGGCACAGCGTCCACGGCGCGGTCAACTGCTGCTCGGCGAACAGGTCCATCAGCGCGGCCCGGCGGCGCCGGTACGGCCACCGGGTCGTGTCCGTACCCGTGAGGCGCAGCAGATCGAACGCGACGAAGTGCGCCGGCCACTGCGCGGCGAGCCGGGCCGCTCCTGCACCGCGCCGATGCAACCGGCCCTGCAGGCGCTCGAACGCCAGACGCCCGGACTCCCATACGACCAGCTCTCCGTCCAAGGCGGTCCCGTCCGGCAGCTGGGTGGTGGCGGACGGGATCTCAGGGAAGGCCGGGCCCAGATCGGTGCCCTTGCGTGAGCGGAGCACGAGTCGCCCGGCGTCCACCGACAGCAGAGCCCGCCACCCGTCCCACTTAGGCTCTGCGGCCCACCCCTGCGGCAGGGCCGGATCGGGCACGGGGGCAGCGAGCATGGGCTCCGGCAGCGTCCAGGTCATGGACCCATGCCTTCCCCCCGGACCGTGGTTCCTGACGGCTTCGCGAAGGGACCACCTGAGGTGTGGCTCCCGCCACGGCCACCGTGGCGGGGCCGGCGGCCATCGCCGCCTTCGGCACCGACAGGTGGACGTCCACCTGTCGGTGCGTGGCCGCGGCCTGCCTGGCGGCTGGACCCGGCCGACTACGCCACCGGTGTGGTGCGCCAGCTGGTGCACCACTGGCGAGCGGCCCGTTCAGTCACCCCGCTGGACGAGATCTGTCCAGAGTGCGACAGCCGGGCCATGATCCGCGGCGCGGCACCGCCGCACCGGCCCTACGGGCTTCTGCTGCACTGCGCCACTGTCCATTCCGCACCTGCTGGGCAGGGCTGACCCACGGCGCGGCATAGGGGGGTGGAGGTCGTGTACATCGCGCCCGGCATCATGGGGCAATGGTGAGAGGAGAGTGCGACGCATGCCCGTGACACAACCGGAGTGGTTCAGTGATCTCGATGCCTGGTGGTCTCCCGCGGTCGGCGAGGATGTGGCCCGGCATGTGGAGCCGGTCGGCATCGACGACCACATCCGCCTGCACGTGCGATGCTCAAGCTCGGCCTGGCGCACCCAGACCCGACTGCTCGGCACCTCGCTCACCGCCCGCGTCAACGAGCTGCTCGCCCCGAAGACGAAGATCACGGGCATCGTCATACAGGCCGCCTCCGGTGCCCTGCCTCAGGTCATCCGGGACCGATGGCCGGACATTGTGGGCGAGGACCTCGCCGACCAGGTCGAGCCGACCATGCTCGGCGCCCAGGGGCAGGAACTGTGCACACTGGCGGTATCGGCGGAGGCCCGCGACGAGGCCGGCCGGCGCGCCCCCGAGATCCTGGCCCGGATCCGTGAACTGATCGGCGAGGGCTGCGCCATCACCCGCTGGTCGCCGAGTTCGCTGCTGCCGGTCGTGGTGCTCGTCACCGGCTCGCCCGAGGTCACCGACCGGCAGGCCGTCGAGGACGTGCTGCTGCAGATCTGGCATGACACGGTTCAGGTTGCGGGGACCGAGCACACCCTGATCCTGGAGCACGGCTGCGAAACGGCGGTCGACCGCTTCGTGAGTGAATGGGTCGGACGACTGGAGCTGCCGGATGATGTGGGCCTGATCTCCGCTCCGATGGCTGCGGACACAGCACACCACTACGACCAGGCCGCTCGACTCCGCGACCAGCAGCTGACGGCCCGCCGCCCTGATCTGTGCGTGGCGATCGTCCGCCACGCCAGCGAAGTGCTGCCGCTGGAGAAGCAGGCGAGTGCTGCCGGTATCCCCGTCCAGCGAGTTCTCCTTCCGTAGCGGCCGGTCCGCCCCGGCCCGGTCGTCCTCAGGGGCGGCCGCTCCGTGCACGCCGGGGCGGCCTGGCCCGAAAGTCCGCCGGTGTCTCGGTGATGAGGCACTGCCCACCCGACGACGTCGGGCAGGCTCACGGCCTCACCTGGTACCAGCGTGTCCTGTCACCCTTCTTCGTCGACGCCGGGCAGGACGCGCATACGGCGCTCCATCACGCCTGCGGAAGCGGCGCCCACAGCGCGAACCGGCTCGTACGGCTTCCACAGCGGAGCTTCCCGGTGCTGGTCCCGGTCCCAGCGGGGTGCGCCGACCAGCGCCACCACCTGGTTGAGAGGCACCCGGACCGGGTGGTGCTGGCCGCCGGGATTCAACGCCAGCTCACCCTCGCCGACGTCGTCGAGGGTTCCGTACAGACTCGCCCAGACGCCTTCGCCACCCTCGGGTCCGCACCATGTGTCGACGCGCAGCACGTGCCAGCCCAGCCAGGACTTCAGCTCCTTGAGGAACGCGGTCTCCTCGCTCCCGCCCGGGATCCAGCAGCCGTAGCCGTCGCTCAGCGCGGCCGCGGTCCGGTAGGCCCGCTCGTCTGTGTCGCCGCGCTCGAGCCGGTGGCCCGTCGCGGCGCGGGCACGGCGCTGCTCCTCGACGGCCGCCGGCACCTCGGCCGGTCCGCTGTCGGCGTCCGTGGGCAACAGGGGGAAGGCGGTGCGCAGCAGCTTCAGGGCGGCGCTCTGGTCGGTGCGGCGGCGGCCGGTGACGGGGCCGCCGGCCACGAACCGGGGCGGGTGGTGCCTGCCCTGGGCGGCCTGCTCCTTCTCCAGCTTGGCGACGATGTGCCCGGGCGCTGCGATAGCCGCCGAGTAGGAGGGCCCGGTGGCGTCTCCGATGTCGCTGAAGTAGTCGCGGCGCCGGAACCCGAAGGGGACCAGGCCGAGCACCGGGGAAGCGGCGAGGTAGGCGATGGGGGCGTCCCGGCCGTTCGTGAGCGGCCAGTCGTGGACGAGCATCAGCCGCGCCGCCATGTGCGCCGACTCAGCCTCGAACTCGGCCTCCAGCCGCGCGCATGCCTCCGCGATCGCGCGCGGCCACCACACCGCGAGCTCGTGATCCGCCCAGGCCGAGGGGCTGGCGTACCCCTCGCCCCGGGTCTGCGGCGGAGGGAGGCGGGTGACGTCCACGACGCGAGCCCCGGCCAACTCCTTGGACACCGCGTCGTGGACCAGCCCGGCCGTGCGGGCGGCGCCGATCCCGCGCGAGCGGGCCGCCAGCCACACCCCGGACACCAGCGGCCACACATCGACTTCCGGCTGCGACTCGTATCGCTGCGGACGCCGGACGGACCTCCCGGCGACCGCGGCCGTCACCTCGGCCAAGACGCGCCGCTCCGGGCTGCCGGCCGTGCGGCGCACCGCATCACGGGCACCGTTGTAGGCGTCGACCTCCGGGCAGTCCGCGGCGTACCCGGCCAGGAACTCGACGAAGCCGGCCTCCAACTCCTGGCGGGCCTGCGCCAGCGCCCGGGCGTCCTTGGACAGCTTGCGGTCCCTGCGGGCCCGCTTGAGCCAGGCTTCGAACTGCTCCTCCTGCCCGGGCTGGGGCTGGGCCGCGTAGCGGGCGTAGCCGAGCCAGGTGCGCACCGCCCGGTCCGCGCGGGCGCGCTGGAGAGCCACCGCCTGCTCGGAGGTGAACGAGGCGGCCCGCCACAAGGCCTCCGGCGCGTCCGGAAGGGAGACAGCGCACTTCTTGCAGATCTCGCCGAACACCTCGAACAGCGGGTAGGTGGCCGCGTCCGCAGCGGGCCGGGCGTAGCGGCAGCCGCCGTAGGAGTAGCGCCGCAGGTCTGAGTGGGGGACGTGATACTTCCCGCCGCCACCGCCGGTCAGGGCGACTCGGATAGCGGCGAGCGCGGGCAACTCCACGCCCAGGACCTCAAGGCCCTTAGCGGAGATGGCAGGAAGGGACTGTGCCACGTCTCAGCCCTCCTGTCCGGCAGCGGAGGGGGAGGGAGCCGTGCCCGAAGCGTCAGCATCCGGGCCACCGCCGGCGGCGGCGATGTGGTGGCGGGCCAGGGCGTCAGCGTACTGCGCGGAGAACTCGACCAGCTCCGGCAGCGTGTAGCTCGACGTGAGGGCCCGCAGCATCATGGAGACCTGGATCTGCGCGAGGTCGGACGCGAACCGGTGCTCACGGGCCCGGTCGAAGGCGACCAGCGCACGTCCCGCGTCCCCCACGGCCACGCTGCCACAGGCCCTGGCCCACGCCCGCAGCGTCGCGGGCAACGACGACTCCGGCAACCCGGCCAGAATCGTCATGGTGGGCAGGTCCCATACATCCCGCTGGAAGACCTCCTCAGCGGTGGTGAACCCGTCGGTGAAGTCGACCGCTCCCACCAAGCCCCGCCAGTTCTCCTGGATCTGCTGCTCAAGCTGGTCCAGCGAAGTCCGCCACTCCCCGTGTGTCTGAAGACCCCGGCCCTGGTTGAAGGACGCGATGCATCCGGCGCCCAGGTAGAGCCATGCCGCCGCGAGGTCCTCGCTCTCCGCCGCCTCGCAGTACGCCGCGAACTCGGCGCGCTCGTCGGCGTCCTCGTCAGCGTCCTCATTCTGGGCGACCAGGTCGGCGACGAACAGGGCGGTGAACCGGCTGAGCACGGCCCGGGCACGCTCGGCCCAGGGGGCGAGTTCCGACAAGGGCAGGGGCGCGGCGGGTGTCTCCAGCTGGGAGGCGCTGGCAGCGAGGAGGATCTTCACGGCCTGCTCCCGGCCGGCCTTGTCCAAGCCCGCGGGCAGCAAGCCCTTGCGGGCGGCCTCGGTGACCCGGCGCAACGCCTCCTGGTAGCCGCACCCGCAGGCCCGGTTCAACGCCCGGGCGATCTGCTGCTGGTGGCTGAGGTTGGTTTTCTTCGGTGCCATGACGAACTCCTGCACATCCCTCGCGATGCCGTCCCACCACAGCAGCCGCCAGGGAGCGTACGAGGCGTCAGGGACAATCCGGTACGACCAGTCACGTTCGCTTCCGAGCGGCCGCTCGATTCACCCTCGACCAGAGGTGGGCCCAGCCGCGGCGCGCACCAGCGAAGTACGCTGCCACGACGATACAGGGCAACGATCGCACCGCGTGCGGTAACGGCCTACGCCCCACGGCACCCGTCAGCGGCGGGCCTCCGCGGCCGCCTTGCGCTTGACCTCGGGCGGAAGCGGGAGAACCGGCGCGGCGCCCGGATTGGTCGGCCCCTCGTCACGGACGCCGCCGGTCCCGGCGACGGCCGACCATCGGCTGGCCTCACGGACCTGGTGCGCGGAGACCTCCCACAGCGAGTGACCCGCCCCCATCGAGTCCGCACCGCCCAGGTCGAACCAGTTGATCCGCATCCAGCCGCCGTATAAGGCCAGCACAGTCGACATCCACTGGACCGACACCGGGTCGACGTCACAGGCCCACCCATCGTGGTGCGGGTGCGTCCGGTACTCGAAGTAGCCGAAGCGGCGCGCCGGGCGAGCGCGGGCAGCGGGTCGGACGCCGGCACGCTGCCGCTGTCGTCACTCGTCAGGTACATCTCGCGCGCCGCGCACCCCGGATCGTCACAGGGCACCTCGGTGTCGGTGCTCCGAAGGGGTTTCGCGCCCGCGAGAAGACGCATCAGAGCGACGTACTCGTGGCGACGGACGCCTGAAGGCAGCGTGCTGCCCTCACCGCGGACGGCGAACGTGACGTCGGGGGCGCCGCTGCGGCCCGCCGGTTAAGCCGGTTGCTCGATGCTCTTCCACAGGGCCTCTAGCCATTCCAGCGCCTGCTTGTCACCGGCCGTCGCGGCATCGATCTGCGCCATGACTAGGGACTCTTTCAGCTTGGTGCGCTGCCACCGTTCCTTGTCGTAGGTGGGGTGGTGGGTCCAGGGGTGCGCGGCATCGAGGAGCAAATTCCACGCCGAGTCGATTACGAGCATGCGCGCGAGGCGGTTCCACGCAGATTCCGGGTCCGCAGCAACAGCTAGGTAGGCGGTCAGCTGCCCGGTGAGGGTCTTGACGGTCATCTGCAGGCCGAGCGCCATCTGACCTGCAACGCTGCCTGCGGATGCGTCCTTCAGCGCGCTCCTGGTGCGCTGAAGGACGAACTGACCCAGAGCATGGACGTCTGCGGAAGTGACCTGGGTGCCGTAACGCACCAGCTCTGGCGAAATGTGGTCATCGTTCTTCACCGCTCTACGGTAAGACGCGGAGGATCCTCGCGAGGATCTGGCCATCGTTGGGGGTTTGGGCGCCGGTCGGGCCGAGGCCGTGGCGACGGCGCACGCTGCACCCGGACGGCCCGGGACATCCAGCGGAAGTTCGGTCAGATGCCCCTGCCGGAGCCCTGCTACTTGAGGTGGGAAAGGGGCAGCCCGCCACGTGTGCAGCTATTTGACATTCCCGGCCGGTGGCCTTTGGTCTGCGAGAGGCTCAGCGCAGTACGACGGACCGCTCCGGCACCCTGTTCACGAGGTACACCGAAATCAGGTCGGCGAGACCAAGAAAGTAGACCGTCTCAAAGCATGACATGCAGCCCCTCCACCACCATCGGTCTCCCCGGATACTGCCGGTCTGGGTAGGCCTTCCGCATTGATGTACGCGAGACCACTCGTGCGGCGAATTAGGGCCTCTGCGTCTCGATCACCAAGTGACCAGGGAAAGGCGAAACTCGGCCACCGCCAACGGCCTGCACCTACTTTTCGTTGAGCACACCAGTGACTGCGGCGAACCCCGGAGGACCTTCAGGGAGTACGTCTCCGTGTTTAAGGAAGTGGCGGCCACGGTTGGGCGACAGTCTCCAGCAAGGTCCGGGGCTCCGCTGCGAGTGCGTGGAACCGGGCAGCCGCGCCCTGCGGGCCGAGCGCCGCCAGCGCCCACAGGGCGCTGAGCCGGCGGCCGGAGGACCAGATCCCGGCCGTCGGCGGCTGGAACGGGACCACTGCGACGTCCTGCGCCGCGAACGGGGCCGGGTCCAGATAGGCCATGCCGCCAGTCCCGCACAGATACGCGCGAGCACCGGTCGCGGCAGCCAGGTCGGCGAGCCGCTGGGAGCGCCCCGGCCGGGCGGGCAGATCGCTGCTGACGAGGATCCGTCCCGGCCAACCGAGAAGGTCCAACAGGAGGCGTGTGGATACCTCGGCAACCGTCGCGGTCCGTCCGGTGGCGAAGGCGTCCAACACCGGGCCAAGAACCCGGGCGAGGGCCGGCCAGTGAGGGCTGCTCCCGTAGTGCTGGCGCAGCATGCCCACGGTCTTGCGGCGCGCGAGATCCACATCGTCGATCAACGCGTCCCGGATGAGGGTGGGCCGTCCGCTGGGCAGGCGGGTGGGGATGGTCAGCCACTGCTGGCGGGCGGGGTCGTCGAGGCAGGCGAGGCGGGCTCGGTGCTGGTAGTCGCGGCGGGTGAACTGCACGTCGTCCAGCACGATCCAGTAGTCCGCCGCGAAGAGCTTGGCCAGCGTGGTCAGCCGGGGAAAGAAATTCGGCTGGTGGATCGCGCACAACCCGCCCGGGGCGGGCAGCTCACGAGATGAGGCGGCTGGTGAAGCCGCCATGAATGAGGGACTCGTACGCGGCATGTACGTCCTTGGGGACTTCCTGCTCGATGGCGAATCCGAGCTTCGGATACTCGATGACTCGCTGGAGGTCGCCGACGAGCATGTCCAGGACGAGCTTCTCGTCGCCGATGGACTTCACGTAGTCGTCGAACTCCAGCGGTTCCGACGCGCAAAGGATCTCGACGTCGGGCCACAGCTTGCGGGCGGTCGCGAACGATCGCCGTTCCATGTAGGGCTTGGAGACCAGCAGCACCGTGCTCGGGGTGATGCCAGCGGCGGCGAGGACCGCACGGGAGAAGGTGATGTTCTGCCCGGTGTTTCCGGCGTCCGGTTCCAGCAGGATCGCATCGGCGGGGACGCCGAGGTCGATGGCGTGCTCGCGGAAGTGGACGGCCTCGCCGCGCGGGAAGACCTTGGCGGTGGTGGGGCTGTTGCCGCCGGTGAACACCAGGGTCGGGAAGAGCCCGGAGCGATACAGCTCGGCGGCATGCGTGGCGACGCCGAGGTCGTGGCTGCCCAGCCCGACCGCCACGTCAATGGGGCGCACCTCGTGGTGCATCTGGTGGTAGTCCCAGATCAGCTTGGCCTGACGCCACTGATCCTCGGTGATGGACTGCTGGTTGTCGCTCACGCGCTTGCTCTCCCTGGTCACCGTTGCCGGGGGCCAACTGGCCCCTCGTTCATGGCCTTAATGCCCTCGATGCTGCGCAGTTGGTGCACGAGTCCGTACTTCGCGGCCGTTCGTGCGGCCTGTTCGAGGACGAGGTATCCATCATCCCGGGTCGCCGGATCGGAGAGCAGGATGTGGCCCTGAGCGGTATCCAGTCGCACGCGTTGCATCGGTGATTCGATGGTCCCGCTGCTGCGGGCGATGTCGATGAAGTGCAGAGCCTGGGTGAGGTCGCCGGCACCACGGCGGGCGAGGGCGAGCTTCTGGTGGGCCACTGACCAGTCGTCCGGTTCGGTGAGGTCCTCGAAGTCGCGGGTCGCGGCCTGCATGACGCGGGTCGCATAGTCGTGCTGGCCGTCCTTGCTCAGCGCGGTTCCCACCCACAGCCGAGCCCGGGCGCGGTCGCGGCGGGAGAGCCGGTCGTCGACGGCGAGGGTCTCGTAGTTGCGGGCAGCGATCTCCAGCTTGCCGGACATCTCGGTGACGACCGCGAGGGAGAGGTCGAGCTGGGCGACGCGGCGCGGGATGTCGAGCTGAGTGAAGACCGCGCGGGCGTCGGCGTAGGAGTGGTGGGCGGACAGCGGGCCGAGCACGGCGCCCTGGTCGCGTTTGAGATCGCCGAGCAGAGCGGTGGACCGGGCGAAGAGGTACAGGCCCTTCTCGTCCAGTTCGGGGGCCTTGAACCGGCTCAGCCACCGGTTCAGAAGGCTGTCGGCGAAAGCGAAGTTCTGCCGGGACAGGGAGACGACGACGCGGTCGAGGTCGTCGGCCCAGGTCTCGTATTCCCAGACTCTGGGGCCCGAGGCGGTGACGCGGTGCCGACCGCCGCTCTGCCCGGTGCTCGTCATCTCGGACAGGAGCGTTTCGAAGCGCAAGTGGACGGCGGCGTCCGCGCGGCTGAGGGCGGTGTCGAGGATGGCCTGGGTGTCGGGTCGGGGCTCGGTGTCGGCGAGCTTGCTCTCCCACTTGGAGACGGTCGCGACGGCTAGGCCGAGTTGCTGGGCAAAGGCCCGCACGCTCAGGCGCAGGGCGCTCCTCAGGGCCTTGGCCTCCAGGCCGGTCCAGTGGTGCACGGTCGCCACGCGTCACTCCCTTCCACCAACCATCGAAGCAGATCCGCGTGGTCGGCGGGACGGAAGTGGAACGGAAGTAGAACGGCCGGTGCTTGGCCCCTAGTTGAGGAGCGTGCACGCTCAGACCGTCACCTCTCTGCCGAGCCTCTTGGACGGTCACCAGCATGGAACCCCTCACGGAGTATCGCCCGGTCAGCGGCCCGGTCGTGTACGGCTTCCTGCGGCTGGTGCGGGTCTCCCAAGCACGGCAGGACGCGCTGACCGGCTCGCTCGCCGAGTACTGCCGCGGCCACGAACTGCAGCTGTCCGGGGTCTTCACCGACCGCGACGCCACGGCCGGGCCCGCCTCGGCCGCGTTCACCGGGCTGCTGGACGTACTCGCGCTGCCGGACGTCTACGGCGTGATCGCCCCGGCCATGTCGCATCTGGGCCCGAAAGCCATAGCCGCCGAACGCGGGCGGCGGATCGAAGCGGCCGGCTCGCGGCTGCTACTGGTCCGCAAGCCCCACACCACCCACCATGCCGTCTCCCACAGCGGTCCCGCCCGCCGCCGCCACCCCGGCACCACCCGCGTCGTGGACGCCGAGTCGCTAGGACCGTGATGACCAAGTCGACCCAGCGGTTCTTCGAGGCCCGGCCCGAGTCGGTCGGCCAGGCACGATCCTTCACCTCCGAGGCCCTGGCCGACTGGGGCCTGCCGGACCGCGCCGAGGACATCCGGCTCTGCGTCTCCGAACTCGCCACCAACGCACTGATCCACGCCACCGCTCCCGGACACGGCTTCCTGGTCAAGCTCGACGCCGACGAGGAAGCCGTGCGCATGGAAGTACACGACAGCCGCCGCCGGCACCCCGAGGCACGCCAAGCCGCCGACACGGACACCTCTGGACGCGGGCTGATCCTGGTGAACGCGCTCGCCGACGGCTGGGGAGTACAGGACCGCACCCCGTCCGGGAAGATCGTCTGGTCCTGCTTCAAGGCCGCAGGAGGCACAACAGCATGAGTGTCCTGCTCACCCCGCCCGGCCCTGAACTGCGGCTTCTCGTGTCCCTTGCCGCCTGGACCTGGACCGGCACCCACCCGGACGGCCGCGAGGCCGCGCACATCCTGCTCACCCACGCCCCAGCGCTCGCCGGACCGGTCACCGCCGAGACAGCTGATGCCCGGATACGGCGGCTGTCCATCAGTCTGGGCGGCCTGGCCGGCGCCCGGGAGGTCATCCCGGAGTTGGAGCGCTGCCTGCAGATCGTCGGCGACCAGGTGCTGCTGCACGTGCCCGGCGTCTCCCGCCGATTGCGGCTGCCCACCCACCGGCCCTGGACCGAGCTGGTCGCACACAACGGCGAGGCGGTCTTGCTTCTGGGACTGGATCCGCTGCCGCAGTCCGCCGACGCCGCGCAGGCCGACGCGTACCTGGGTGCCACGCTCGCCGCCGACCGGCTGCTCTTCGGCCGAGCCCGGACTCGCTGAATCCGAAGCCGCACATCGAGGAAGCCGACGCCCTCGCAGCGGAGGGCACGACTGCCAAGGGCGCCAACCGGCCAGGCATGGCCGATCTGCGAATTCTGCGGACACGGTCGCGGAGCCGTATGGGTGTTCGCCTTGCGGTGTCCGTTCTCGCGTGCGCGGGTACGGAACACGCCCGTACCGTCACGAAGGGAATCACCATGCCTGCTGCGCAGCACCGCGCCCACCTGACCTGGGTCGAGGGTCCGCACATGCACCTCACCGTCCACGCTGACGACGAGGATGGCGGCCTCGACCTTGATGCCGACCCCGACATCGAGCAGACCCTCGACGTCCCGTCCGGGCCGGGCACGCTCGACGAGGCGAAGGCGGCGGCGGCCGCAGTGCTCCTCGCCGCCGGCTGGCACCTGCACGGCGACTGGGTCGACGAGCAGAACGAGACGACCGTGTTCGTCGCCCAGACCTCGGCCGACTACGACGAGACCGACATCATGGCTGGCGCGCCGCTCCCGGAGCCCCCGTCTCGTCCCCGCGCCCGTCGTGGCGCGACCGCCCCTACACCGGCCCGATGCAGACGGCTGAGGAGCGCGCGGCGTACCTGCGCGAGCACGGCATCGGGTAGCGGCCTATCTCCAGGGCCGCCCACCCCGCCCGCCGTCCCGTTCCCCGGCCGGGCAGCGCCCGTGGGTTGTTCGGGGTTGTTCGGTGAGCATCGCCGTCCGTGCCGTCCGTCGCCGTCCGTCGTCGTCGCTCCGCCGTCGTGCCCGTCGTGCCCGTGCCCGCTCCGCCGGTCCGCTCTGCGGCCGGTCCGCCCGGTCCGCCGGTGCGGCCGGTCCGCCTGGCCGGCGAGGTCCTGCGGCGCTGGCCTCTGCGGGGTGCCCGGTCGAGGGCCGCGGGCATGGGCCGGGCGCCGGCGCATGCCCGCGGGCGCCGTGTGCTGTCCCCGGGGCGGCGGCCGCGGCCGGAGGCGCGGGCGGGGCGTGGAACGGGCACGGGGTGCGGGGACGAGCAGCGCGCCGCTGTCCTG
>NZ_JBIWKH010000009.1:0-360951 GCF_044765585.1 Streptomyces sp. NPDC102441 | reverse complement strand
ACGGCACACCCGTCAACTGGCAACAAACAAACACCACACACAACACCCAGACCGTGGACCTCCCCACCTACCCCTTCCAACACACCCACTACTGGGTGACCAAGCCTGAAGGCGCGCGGAACGTCCACGCCGACAGCGGGGACGCCCGCTTCTGGCAGGCGGTCGAGGGACAGGACCTCCAGGCGCTCGCCGAGACGATCGGGACCGGGCATCACGAGGCGCTGGCCCAGGTGTTGCCCGCTCTGACGGACTGGTACCGCGGCCGCACCTCGCGCGCCGAGGCCGACTCCTTGCGGTACGCCATCGCCTGGCGCCCGGTGAACCCGCCGGCCGGTGCCGCCCTCTCGGGGACCTGGATCGTCGCCGCCGCACCGGGTCAGGAGCGGCTCGCCGCGTCCGCCGCGCGGATGCTGACCGAACACGGCGCCTGCGCGGCCCCCCTCACCGACGGCGAAGAGGGTGCGACCCGTGCCGAACTGGGGGCGGTCCTTCGGTCCCACGGCAGGGAGCTCTCCGGGGTGCTGTCCCTGCTTCCCGCCACGGGCACCCTGCGACTGCTCCAGGCACTGGCGGACAGCGAGGCGGCCGCGCCCCTGTGGGCCGTGACGCAGGGAGCCGTGTCCACAGGCTCGTCCGACCCACTCACCGCTCCCGGCCAGGCACCGGTATGGGGTCTGGGCCAGGTCGCCGGACTGGAGTTTCCGCGGCTGTGGGGCGGGCTGATCGACCTGCCCACCGCCGTCGACGCGCAGGCGCGGTCCCGGTGGGCCGGAGTGCTCGGCGGCGGCCTCCGCGGTGAGGACCAGCTGACGATCCGCCCTGCCGGACTGCTCGCGCGGCGGCTGGTCCCGGTGCTCGCGACAGCCGGCCCGGCGGACGTCTGGCAGGCCCACGGCACGGTACTGGTCACCGGCGGCACCGGCCCGGTGGGCACGGAGGTCGCCCGAGCCCTGGCCGAATGGGGCGCGGAGCACCTCGTACTGACCTCCACCCGGGAGGTGCCCGCCCGGCGGCGGGAAGAACTCCGGGCGGAACTCGCCGAATCGGGCACCCGGACCACCTTCGTGGTGTGCGATCCGGCCGACCGGGCACAGCTCGCGGCGGTGTCGGCGGTGATCACGGCCGACGCGCCGCTGACCGCGGTGGTGCACACCGAGGACACCCGGGAGGAGTACGCCCTGGAAGGTATCGACCCCGAACTGTTCGAGGGGCTGGTCCGGGCGCAGACGGCCGCGGCGTGGAACCTGCACGAGTTCACCGCGGGCACGGACGTCTCCGCCTTCGTGCTGTTCTCGTCGATCGCCTCGGCGTTCGGGGCGGGCCCGGGCCTGGCAGCGTACGCGGCCGGGCACGCCTACCACGACGCGCTGGCCGTGCACCGCTCCGGGCTCGGCGAGCCGGCCACCGCCATCGGCTGGGGACTCTGGGAGAGCGACGTCCTGTCCGGTGACGAGGACACCGACGCCGAACGTCTGGACCGGCTCCGTGGGCGCGGCACCCCCGCGATGGCGCCGGCCCGGGCCGTGGAAGCCCTGCGGGCGGCCCTGGGCCGGGCGGCGGGCGAGGAGAGCGGGCCGGTCACCGTCGTCGCCGATGTCGACTGGGAACGCTATCTGGACACCCTGTCCGACGAGCGGCCCCTGCTGGCCGAGGTGCCGCAGGTCAGACGGGTACGGCAGGAGCGGGAGCAGCGGCGAGGCGGCAGCGGCGCCGAGGCAGTCGCGCTGCTCGCGGACCTCGCCGGCAGGGAGCCCGCGGAGCGGCGGGCGCTGGTCCTCGACGCCGTCCGGACACACACAGCGGCAGTCCTGCACCGCGACCCGGCCGCGATCGGCCTGGGGCGGGCGTTCCTCGAGATGGGCCTCGACTCGCTCACCACCGTGGAACTGCGCAACCGGCTGTCCGCCGCGACCGGGCTGCGCATCGCCGCCCGGAAGATCTTCGAACTGCGCACGCCGGACGAGCTCACGGACTACATCCTCACGGAGGTCCTCGCCGGGACGGAAGGCCGGACGGACAGCCCGGCAGGCGGGGAATCCCCGGCCGGGAGCACGATCCGCGCGCAGTTCGAGCGCTCCCTGCTCCACGGTGACCTCACCGGACTGTCCGAGGCGGCCCGGCTGCGTGACACGTTCGAGCATCCGGGGCCCGGCGACATCCCGGAAAGTGTGCTGCTTGCCCAGGGCTGCGAGAAGCCCGCGCTGATCTGCTTCCCCACCATGCTGGCGACTTCGGGCTGCCACCAGTACGCCCGGCTCGCCGCGCCGTTCGCCGGCACCCGGGACGTGGCCGCCGTATCGCTGCCCGGGTTCCTTCCCGGCGAGCGGGTCCCGGGGAGCCTGGGCGCACTCGTGGACGCGGCCGCCGAGGCGGTGCTGCGGCGCGCGGCGGGCGGGCCGTTCGTCCTGGTCGGCTACTCCTCAGGCGGGATCCTCGCACACGCCGTCGCCCAGCGGCTGGAGGAGCGGGCCCACGCCGTGCCCGAGGGCCTGGTTTTGCTGGACACCTATCCTCCGGACTCGGGCCTCCTGGCCCGGACGGCTCCGGGACTGCTGGCCGCCATGGCCGGGCGGGCCGGCGAGGTGGTCCCCCTGGACGACACGCGGCTGACGGCGATGGGGGCGTACCTGAGCCTCGTCACGGACTGGCAGCCGGGTGCGATCGAGACGCCGGCGCTGCTGGTGCGGGCCGCGCGGCCGCTCACGGAGTCGGCGGACGAGGAGAGGCGAGCCGTCTGGCCGCTGCCGCACTGGTCCGTGGACGTGCCCGGTGACCATTTCGACCTGATCGAGGACAGCGCGCACAAGACCGCGGCCTCGATGGCCGCCTGGCTGGACGGGGCTCTCTGCCAGGCCTCCTGCCCGGCCGTCCGGTGAAGGACAACAGACATCCGGTGAAGGACAACAGACAATCGACAACGAAGGAACGGGATGACGATGACCACCCCCGTGCTGATCGCCGGAGCCGGCCCCGCGGGCATGGCGGCCGGATGTGAACTGCTGAGACTCGGTGTCCCGATACGTGTACTGGACTCCGCGCCCGAACGCAGCAAGGGCACCCGCGCGCTCCAGCTCTGGCCGCCTGCCCTGGAGGTCCTGCGGGGTCTGGGGATCCAGGGCGAGGCGGAGAGCCGCGGGCTCAAGGTCCGGGCCATGAACTACCACCTGGCCGGCGGCCGCAGCCTGCGGATCACGCTCGGCGCGCACAACGAGCCGCTGCTCCTGCCGCAGGAGCAGACCAACCTGCTGCTGGAAGAGGAACTGGAGCGGCTCGGCGGGAAGATAGAACGCGACAGGACCGTCACCGGGGTGGCCGTCCACGACGAGCGCGTGGTGGTCACGGCCGAGGGCCCGGCCGGCACCGAGACGATCGAGGCCGAGTGGCTGATCGCCGCGGACGGCGTCCGCAGCACGGTCCGTGACCGGATCGGGAGCGAGTTCGCCGGTGAGCGCGTCACGATGACCTTCCTGCTCGCCGAGGGCCGGATCGACGGCGAGTACGAGCGCGGAGCCGTGCACTACTTCCTCGGCCGGTCCGGCTCGCTCGTCTTCGCGCCGATGGCGGGTGGCAACGTCCGGGTCTCCGCAGCCGTCCCGGAGAACACCCCGATGACCGCGGAATCCGTCCAGGCGCTCCTCGACGAGCGCGGACCCGGCGACCTGCGGGTCTCTCGGCTCGACAGTCTGCGGACCTTCACCAGCTCCGAGCGCATCGCCTCTCCGATGCGTGAGGGCCGGGCCTTCCTCGTCGGGGACGCGGCACACACCCACTCTCCCATCGGCGGGCAGGGCCTCAACCTGGGCCTGCAGGACGTCCACAACCTCGTGTGGAAACTCGCCGGGGTCGTGCAGGGACGGCTCGACGCCTCGGTCCTGGACAGTTACGAGCCCGAGCGCCGCCAGGCCGCAGAACAGGTGCTGCGCACGACACACCAGATGATCCGGATGTTCACCCTGGGACCGACCGCGGCCCGGATACGCAACTTCTCCTGGCGGGGTCTGGACTCCGCCGGGGTGCTGCGGCACTGGTTCGTGCCGCTGCTGGCCGGCTGGCGCGTCCGCTACCCGGACGCGTTCCCGGGGCCGGGTGCCCCCCGGGCGGCCACGAGCCGCGCCACCCGGTTCGCCTGGGGCCTGGGCCGGCTACCGCGGCCGGGGACGCGTACACCGCACTGGGTACCCCGGCCCCAGCTGCCCGCGCAGGGCGTCGGCCTACGGCTGCTGACCTCGGGCGTCTCCGGGAGCGACCTGGTGCGGCAGGCGCGGCGGACGGCGAACCGGTACCGGGGCCTGGTGACACACGGCCACCTGGAGCGGCGCGGCACGGGGTTCATGCTGCTGCGGCCCGACGGATATGTGGCGGCAAGCGGGACCGGCCGCGAGGAAATGGAGCGGATCGGCACACTGCTCGACCAGCTGGCCAACGTTCGTAAGGAGACAGGATGAGTACGCCGACCATCGCCACCCGGGTGGAGGAACTCGCCCGGCTGAAGGAGGTTGCCCGGCGCGGACCGGACCGCAAGGCCACCGAGCGGCAGCACGCCAAGGGCAAACTGACCGCTCACGAGCGCGTCGAACTGCTCCTGGACGAGGGCTCGTTCCAGGAGATCGAGCCCTTGCGCAGACACCGCGCCGTCGGCTTCGGCCTGGAGGACAAGAAGCCCTATACGGACGGCGTCGTCACCGGCTGGGGGACCGTGCACGGCCGGGCGGTGTTCGTGTACGCGCACGACTTCCGGATCTTCGGCGGTGCCCTCGGAGAGGCGCACGCAGCGAAGATCCACAAGCTGATGGACCTGGCGGCGTCCTCCGGGGCGCCACTGGTGAGTCTCAACGACGGCGCGGGCGCCCGTATCCAGGAGGGGGTCACGGCCCTGGCCGGCTACGGCGGCATCTTCCAGCGCAACACCCGCAACTCCGGGGTGATCCCGCAGATCAGCGTGATGCTGGGGCCCTGCGCGGGCGGCGCCGCGTACTCGCCCGCGCTCACCGATTTCGTGTTCATGGTCCGGGACACCGCGCAGATGTTCATCACGGGCCCCGACGTCGTCCAGGCCGTGACCGGCGAGAAGGTCAGCCAGAACGGGCTGGGCGGCGCCGATGTGCACGCGTCCACCTCGGGCGTGGCGCACTTCGCGTACGACGACGAGCAGAGCTGCCTGGAGGACGTCCGGTACCTGCTGTCACTGCTGCCGGCGAACAACCGGGAGCTACCGCCGCGGGAGCGCGGCGGTGATCCGGCCGACCGGTCCACCCCGGCCCTGCTCGACCTGGTGCCCGCCGACGCCAACCGGTCGTACGACATGCGCCGGGTCATCGAGGAGATCGTCGACGACGGCGACTTCTTCGAGGTCCATCCGGCCTGGGCGGGCAACATCCTGTGCGCACTGGCCCGGATGGACGGCAGCGTCGTCGGCATCGTCGCCAACCAGCCCCTGACCATGGCGGGCGTGCTGGACATCGAGGCGTCCGAGAAGGCCGCACGCTTCGTGCAGTTCTGCGACGCGTTCAGCATCCCGCTGGTCACCCTCGTCGACGTGCCCGGGTTCCTGCCGGGCGTCGACCAGGAGCACGGTGGGATCATCCGGCACGGTGCCAAACTGCTTTACGCGTACTGCAACGCCACGGTGCCACGGATTTCACTGATCGTCCGCAAGGCGTACGGCGGCGCCTACAT
The DNA here is from genome assembly GCF_044765585.1 of Streptomyces sp. NPDC102441. Lineage (NCBI taxonomy): Bacteria > Bacillati > Actinomycetota > Actinomycetes > Kitasatosporales > Streptomycetaceae > Streptomyces > Streptomyces sp. NPDC102441. The sequence goes on along the minus strand of NZ_JBIWKH010000009.1, from coordinate 355,275 downwards.
CGTGATGGACTCCCGTTCGATCGGGGCGGACATCGCGCTGGCCTGGCCGACGAACGAAATCGCCGTCATGGGTGCCGAGGGCGCGGCCAATGTCATCTTCCGCCGGGAAATAGCAGCTGCGGACGATCCGGACGCTGTGCGGCAGCAGAAGATAAAGGAATACCAGACCGAATTGATGCACCCCTATTACGCGGCGGAGCGCGGGCTGATCGATGACGTCATCGATCCGGCCGACACCAGGGCCGTGCTCATTCGCACGCTCGGCATGCTGCGCGGCAAGCACGCCGAACTCCCGTCCCGCAAGCACGGGAACGCGCCGACATGAGCGGGATACGCGTGGTGCGCGGGAAGGCCGACGAGGCGGACATCGCCGCGCTCACGGCCGTACTGCTGGCCGTCCGGCGACAGCGGTGGGCGAACGTGGCCACCGTCCCGGCCGATGCCGGCCCCGCCGCGGCCGGCTGGGACCGGGCCCGGCCGCCCGGCCACCGGCCTGCCGGCTCATGGCGCTCCGGGTAGGGGACCCGCGCACCGGATCAGGGGTTGGCGATAGGGGGCGGCCGTTCCTAGTTTGATGGTCAGGAAGGCCGAAAGGCATCCGTCCGAAAGTTGAGGAGTCGTACGCATGCCCGGATTTCTGGCCGGCCTCGAATCCGGCCGGCTCCGCTGGGACCTGCTGGAGCCCTTTCCGGATTCTTCGCCCGAGGCGGAAGCCGCCGGCGATGCGGCGGTGGCCACCGTGGCCGAATTCGTCGAAGCGGTCGTGGACCCGGATGAACTCGACCGCACCCGGCAGCTGCCGGAGGGCTTCCTCGACGGACTCCAGGAGCGCGGTCTGCTACGGCTGTGTGTGGAGGCGGAACTGGGCGGCCTCGGCCTCTCCTCGTACGAGGCCTTCCGGGCCATCGTCCGGGCGGCCCGCTGGTCGGTCACGGCCGGTCAGGTCATGGCGATCCAGGCAGGGGTCGGCGCGACCGCGCTGCTCCCTGCGCTTCCCGAGGGCGAACTGCGCGACCACGTGCGGGCGCGGATCGCCGAGGGAGTCGTATCGGGCTTCGGGGACACCGACCGGACGGGCCAGAACAACACCTGGCCGGCGCTGACCGCGACCCCCACCGAGGACGGCACGGCCTACGAACTGCGCGGCGAGAAGCTCTTCATAGGCAACGGCCCGGTGGCTGATCTGCTGCCGGTCTCGGTGACCCTCCTCGACACCGACCGGCAGCGGCTCGGGGTCGCCTACGTCGACACCGCCGCGCCCGGCTTCCGCGTCGTTTCCCGGATCGGGTTCATGGGCAGCCGCGGGCTTCCGAACGGATCGCTGGCCTTCGACGGCGTCCGAGTCCCCCGGAAGCGGGTGCTGGTGGAGGGGGACGGCGATCAGCTGCCCACCGCCATCGCGTTCCTGGCCCTCGTCGGCCGCATCCACTTCACGGGCGCGCCCGCCCTGGCCATTGCCGAGAACTGCGCCGAGTGGTCCCGTTCTTTCGTGGCCCGACGGCGGATCGACGGCCGGGACCTCGGCGAGTTCGACCAGATCCAGCGCCTGGTCGCGTTGACGGTGGCGGAGGTCTTCGCGATGGACAGCGTGGCCCGGTCCAGCCTCGTGGGAGCCGGGCTCTCGGACCGGTGGCTGGAGCAGTTCCTCGCCAAGAACATCCTCACGCTGGCCGCGGGCCGTGTCGTGGACCGTACAGTGTCGCTGCTGGGCGCCGAGGGGTTCGAGACCGCTCGGAGCAAGCGGCGGCGCGGCGCCGACCCGCTGCCGGTCGAGCGGGCCTACCGCGACGCGCGCGGTCTGCGGATCGCCGGGAACGTCGACTTCAGGCTCGACCACCAGGCGGCGAAGCTGTTGCTGGCCGGCTTCTACCGCGCGGTGGACGACTCCACGGACACCGGCACGGACGTGAACGCCGATACCGCCGACGCCGAACTCACCCCCGCCAACCGGGGGCACCTGCTCGAGACTGTCCGGCTGACCGCCGAACTGCACACACGGTGCCGGGAACTGGTCCGCAACCACCCGGACCGGGAGGTTCTGTTCGAACGACAGGACACGCTCGCTCTGATCAGCATGATCGCGGGTGAGCTGTTCTCCTGCTCCTCGGCACTCGCCCGCGCAAGCCACCTGAGCCGGACCGCCGACGAGGCTTCCCTGCCATGGGGAGGCGACCCGCAGTCCCTGGCCGACATCCACTGCACCGAGGCGCTGCACCGCACCGCCGGCCACTTCCGCCGCCTCGGCGCCGCGGCGGAACCCGACTACGCCAAGGTCAGCCACGCCTGGCTGACCGCGTCGCGCCTAACCGACTGAGCGGCACAGAGAGGCATCGATGAGCACGCAAACAGCCCCCGAAGCAGGCGAACTCCCTGCCATCCTCGGCGGGTTCGACCTGACCGATCAGTCCGCCTACGCGGCCGGCCTGCCCTACGAGCTGTTCGCCAGGCTACGCCGCGACGAGCCGCTGCTCCACCACCCGCCCGGCCACAGCGCGGACGGCGAGGGCTTCTGGGTCCTGACACGGCACGCCGACGTGGTGGGCGTCACACGGTCACCCGACTTCTCGGCGCAGGGCGGCGGCGGCCGGGCCGGCGGCGGCACCCACCTGGACGACATGCCCGCGGGCGTCCACGCGGGTGTTCTGCTCCCCATGATGGACAACCCTCGGCACGACGCGATCAAGCACCTGTTGTCGCCCGCTGTCACCGGCGAGGTCGCCGCCCGCCTCGGGGAGGAGCTGCGCGGGCGCGCCCGCGCCCTCGTCGACGACGCCGTCGACCGGGGCAGCGCCGACTTCGTCGACGACGTCTCCGAGCCGTTCGCGCTGGAGTCGATGGCCCTTCTGCTGGGCGTCCCGCCCGAGGACTGGGCGCAGCTGACCACATGGGTGCACGGCGTCCTGGGCTTCACCAACCGTCGTACCGGCGAGAGCGACGCGTACTCGATCGCCACCTTCACGGCGATGCAGGAGTACTTCACGGACTTCGTCGGCCGCAAGCGGGCCCGGCCGGGGCACGACCTCGGCTCCCTGCTGGCCGTCGGCGAGCTGCCCGAGTCGCTGGGGCTCGCGCCGCTGTCGGACCGGGAGCGCGAGGGCAACGCCGTGCTGTTCCTGGTGTCCGGGTTCGAGCAGCCCCGCAACACCATCGCGGCGGCGGTGCTCGCGTTCGCCCAGTTCCCCGAGCAGTGGGAGGCGCTGCGCGCCGACCGGTCGCTGATGCCCGGCGCGATCGAGGAGATCCTGCGCTGGGCGCCGGCCAACCCGTACAACCGGCGTACGGCGGTCCGCGACGTCGAGCTGCACGGCCAGGTCATCAAGGCGGGCGAGAAGGTCACCCTGTGGTGGCCGTCGGCCAACCGGGACGAGGCGGTCTTCGAGAACGCGGCCTCCTTCGACATCCGCCGCCCGCGTAATCCGCACGTCTCCTTCGGCCACGGAATGCACTCCTGCCTGGGCGACGAGGTCGGCCGACTTCAGATCAGGCTGGTACTGGAAGCCCTGCTCGACAGAGTGGCCGCGTTCCGGCTGACCGGCCCTGAGCAGTGGGGCCCCAACAACAAGCACACCGTGCTCCTCGACCTGCCGGTCGAGTTCGTCGAAACCGGAAGTGAATCATGACCGAAACCCTCACCGGGCCGGACGAGACCTACACGCCGCCCGAGGTCCTGCCGTACGACCCCTTCGACCCGTCCTTCCATGCCGACCCGTACACGGTGTTCGAGAAGCTGCGTGCGGAATCCGGCCAGGTCATCCGTACGCCGGCCGGGGTGGCCCTGCTCGGCCACGACGTCATCCAGTCCGCCCTGCGCGACCCGCGGCTCGGCCGCGGCGAAGGCGCCGGGGTACAGGAAGGGATGATGCCGACCTCGGAGGGCATGCGCCGGGCGTTCTTCTTCATGGATCCCCCGGACCACACCCGGGTGCGCGCGCTGGCTTCGAAGGCGTTCACCCCGCGACTGGTCGAGCGGCTGCGCCCGCCGGCCGAGAAGTTCGTGGCGGAGCGGCTCGCGGCCGCGCGGGAGACGGCCGTCGACGGCGTGGTCGACCTGATGCCGACCGTGCTTCGGCCGCTCAGCGCCTACATCATGAACCAGATGATGGGCGTGCCGGACGAGTACCTGGACCGCTCCATCGAGGCGGCGACCGACGGTGGCCGGGGCATAGACCCCGAGTACGCCATGCCGCCCGAGGCGGTCCAGGCCCGTACCGACCTGCGCATATGGATGGGCGAACTCGCCACGAAGCTCATAGCCGAGCGGCGCGAGGAGCCGCGCGAGGACCTGATCAGCGCCCTGGTCGCGGCGGAGCAGGACGGCGACCGGCTCAGCGAGGTCGAGGTCCTCACGACCACCATGGCGATCTTCCTGCCGGGCTTCAGCGCGCCGCAGGCCATGATGGGGCTCTGCGCCTTCAACCTGCTGCGCCATCCCGAGCAGCTGGAGTGGTTCCGCAGCCACCCGGAGCACACGGTGACCTCCGTGGAGGAACTGCTGCGCTACGACGCCGCCCTCCAGATCATCAACCGTACGGTGCTGGAGGAGGCCGAGATCGGCGGCCACCCGCTGGTGCCGGGCGACGAGGTCTTCATGCTGCTCGGCGCGGGCAACCGCGACCCGGAGGTTTTCGAGGAAGCCGACCGGCTCGACCTGTCCCGCAAGCAGATCCGCAACTTCGGCTTCGGTCACGGCATCCATTTCTGCGTGGCCGCGCCGGTCGCCCGGCTCGCGACGCAGGTCGTGCTGTCCGAGCTGGTCCGTCACGACATCGAGCTCGCTACGGACACCCCTGCCACCAATGGCGCCCTGGCCATCCGGAGTCTCGCCGAACTTCCGGTGATCCTCCGCTGAGCCAGGTGATGTTGATTGACACCACCCCCAGAGAGGCACACATTTCATGAGCACCGATTACCAGTCGCTGATCGAGAAGTTCATCGACGTCGTCAACGAGCCCGACAACGGCCGGCGCCGGGCGGGCATCGACGCGCTGTTCACCGAGCAGCCCGAGTACTGCGACCCCGACATCCAGGTCGAGGGCCGCGACGGGCTCGCCGCGCACCTGGACAAGCTGCGCGCCGGCTTCCCTCCGGGCGTCTCCTTCTACCTGACGGCCAAGGTCAACGGCCATCACAACCAGGCCCGGTTCGAGTGGGCCTTCGGAACGCCTGGCGCGCCGTTCGCCGGCGGCAGCGACGTCGTCGTCCTGGAGGGAGGCCGCATCAAGCGCCTGCACGCCTTCTTCAACTGACACCGTCCTGCGCGCAGGCGGTGAACCGATGACAGCGGCGGCCGCCGCGGTGTTCAGGCACCGCGGCGGCCGCCGCTGCATCGTCGCGGAGGGAGGCGGAGCCGGGGCAGGACCGGCACGACGCGGTCAGCGCGGAGGAGTCAGGCCCAGCGAGACGATCAGGTCCAGCAGTTCGGCTCGGTAAAGCCGGGTGGGGTCCGCGGACTGGGGGGTCAGATGTCCGTACACCTCCAGCGAGACCAAGCCGTGCATCCGGCCCCACACCCGCAGCGCGACGGCCGCGGCGGCCGCCGGCAGCTCGGGGTGCCGCTCGCGGAAGGCGCCGGCGAACTCCGGACCGAAGTCAGCCCAGGTGAATTCCTGGAGGACGGGCGGATGTTCGGCGAGGGACCAAGCGGCGGCCACGAGGTCGCCGAACAGCTCGCAGGCGCGGTGCTCGGCGGCGGCTGCGGCGCCGCCCTCCGGGCTGCGGTAGCCGGGCACGGGGGCGCCGTAGACCAGCTGGAACTCTTCCGGGCGGGAGACCGCCCAGTGGCGGTAGGTCTCGCCGAAGGTCATGATGCGCTGGGCGACATCACCGGCGGGCAGAGCGGCCAGGGCCGCCTGCTGACCGTCCGTGAAGGCCGTGTAGACGTCCGAGACAAGGGCCGTGATCAAGGCGTCGCGCGTTTCGTAGTAGCTGTAGATGGCGCCGGCGGTCATGCCCATCTCCCGCGCGATGGCCCGCAAGGAGATCGCGGCCGCACCCTCGGCGGCGAGCTGCTTGCTCGCGATGGCCTTGATCTCCCTGGCGGTCTCGACCCGGAGGCGGTCTCGTCTGCCCAGCGTGGCTCCCATGCGCGGATCGTACACCGTTCACTTTCTGGACGGCGCGTACTTACGGGCCGTACGGGGTTAGGGGGTCGCGACTCCCACTCGGGGTTGCCGGTAGGGGGAGGCCCGGCCTTAGCGTTTCCATGAGCGATCCCCGTGGTCTCTCCTGATTCCCGACTCCCTGCGATCACATCCGATCGCACCAGTCCCCCACATCAAGTCCGCGTCAGACAAACGCACTTGACAGCCAACGGTGTTCATATACTCTTCGTCGAGCTAACTTTGAACGCCGTGCATTAACTGAACGCCCTGTACTTTCCCCTGATCTTGGAAGGAAGCCCCCACCGTGGTTTCTTCAGCGACCCGAACCCAGAAGGGGAGCGGGCTGACCCTGGCGTTGCTGGCATTCGCCCAGTTCATCGTCGCTCTCGACTACAACATCGTGTACGTCGCACTCCCCGACATCGGCAAGGAGCTCGGCTTCACCGCCCAGTCCCTCCAGTGGGTGGTAAGCGCCTACGTCGTCGCCTTCGGCGGCCTGCTGCTCCTGGGCGGCAGGGCCGTGGACCGGCTCGGCGCCCGGCGCCTGTTCATGACCGGTCTCGCCCTCTACGGCCTGGCCTCCCTGGTCGGCGGTCTGGCCACCGAGCCCGGCCTGCTGATCGCGGCCCGCGCGGTCCAGGGCATCGGCGGCGCGCTGCTGACCCCGGCGACCCTCGCGCTGGTGGCCGTCAGCTTCGACGAGGGCCCGGCACGCACCAAGGCCATGGCGGTGTGGGGCGCAGCCGGCAGCGGCGGCCTCGCGGCCGGCGCCCTGCTGGGCGGCGTGCTCACCAACTACCTGGGCTGGACCTGGGTGTTCTTCGTCAACGTGCCCCTCGTGCTGATCGCGGTCCTCGCCGCCCCGCGTCTGCTCGCCGCCGACGCCCGCGCAACCGGACCGAAGGCCTCCTTCGACCTGCCCGGCGCGATCATCGCCTCGATCGGCTCCACACTGCTGGTCTTCGGCCTGGCGACCGGCCCGGAGAGCGGCTGGACCTCGGCCCGCACCGCCGGCTCCCTCGTCGCCGGTGTGGTCCTCCTCCTCGTCTTCCTGCTTGTCGAGAGCAAGACCCGTGACCCGCTGGTGCCGCTGCGTATGTTCCTCAGCCGCGGGCTGGCCACCACGATGGTCGTGTTCTTCCTCTTCCAGGGCACGCTCGCCACCGGCTACTACCTGTTCACCACCTACCTGCAGGGCGCACTCGACTACAGCCCGCTCGCCGCCGGCCTCGCCTTCCTCCCCCTCACACTCATCTCCATGGGCTCGTCGACCAAGTTCGTCGGCCCGCTGATGGGTAAGTGGGGCGTGGGCAAGACCCTGGCCTTCGGCGCCTTCTTCACTGGGCTCGGAATGGGCATCCTGGCTGTGGGCATGTCCGTCGGCGGCTCCTTCTGGGCGCTGGTCCCCGGCATCGTCGTCTGGGGCCTCGGCGGCGGAATCGCCTTCCCCTCCCTCTTCATCGCGGCGGCCACCGGTGCCCAGCCCGGTGAGCAGGGTGTCGCCTCGGCACTCGCCTCGACCTCCCAGCAGATCGGTGGCGCCGTCGGCCTCGCCGCGCTCGTGGCGGTGGCCAACGCCGGCCTGGACCTCAGCGAGGGCGCGACCCCGCCGCTCGCCGACGTGGTCGACGGTCTCCAGGTCACCGGATACGTGGCCGCGGTCGTGACCATCGTGGCGGCCGCCATCGCGCTCTGGTTCCGTCCCCCGGCCGCTCCGGCCGCCCCTGCCGCCGACGAGCCCGCCACGGGGCGCGCCGCCGAGCAGGTCAGCGGCGCGGTCTGAGCGAGCCGCCCCCTGAACGAGGCCCGCGGCGGTACACGTTCCCCCGCGCCCGCCGCGGGCCTCCCCCTCCCTCCCATCACCGATGCGCTTCACCGAGGAGACACGACATGCAGTGGGACGGCATTTACGTGAACGGCGCCGCCGCTCATCTGGGCCGCACCGAGGGCGTGCGGACAGCCGTGGCCGAAGGCCGGTACGACGAGACCGAGTGCCGCGAGGACGCCTACCTCGCCGTGCGCGTGGCACCCGACGACGAGGCTCCTGTCGACATGGCGGTGGCCGCCGGACGCACCGCACTGGAGCGGTCCGGCATACCGGCAGACGTCTTCGCCCTTGTCCTGCACGCCAGCATCGCCCACCAGGGGCTCGACCATTTCACGGCGGCCTCGTACATCCAGGGCCGGACCGTAGCGGGGCGCGCGCAGGCTCTGGAGATCAAGCAGTCCTCCAACGGAGGCATGGCCGCGCTCGAACTGGCGGCGGCCCATCTGTCGGCCGGTTCGGAACAGGCCGCCGCGCTCATCACCACCAGCGACAAGTTCGCCGCCCCGGCGTACGACCGCTACCGCTCGGACGGCGGCATGCTGATGTCCGACGGCGCCACCTCCGTCGTCCTGTCACGCCGCCCCGGCGTCGCGCGGCTCCTGTCGACGGCGATCATCGGCGATGCCACGCACGAGAACGCCTACCGCGGCGATGTGCCGTGGACCGCCGCCCCCGGCGACGAGGGATGGCCGCTGGACATCCGGGCACGCCGCGGCCGCCATCTGGAAAACGGCGGCAACATCTGGGAGATCGTCAAGGACCTCACCGCGCGCCAGCAGGAAGCCATCGACCTCGCGCTGACCGACGCCGGCACCGACGTCGGCGAGATCACCCGCTTCGTCTTCCCCAACGTGGGCCGCTCCGTGCAGGACTGGGACTCACGCAAGGCCAACGGCATCGACGAGGCCCAGGCCACCTGGGAGTGGGGCCGCCAGGTCGGCCACATCGGCGCAGGCGACCAGCTCGGCGGTCTGACCCACCTGCTGGAGACCGGAGCCGTGCGCCCGGGCGACAAGGTCATGCTCTGCGGCATCGGCAGCGGCTGGTCCTTCAGCACCGCCGTCCTGGAGATCACCGGCCGGCCGGACTGGTCCGTCACGACCCTCTGAGACCGCTGCCCCGCTTCGTCGCTTCCACAGGAGATCCCATGTCCCCCGATACAAAGCCCGCGATCCTGGAGTTTCTCACCGGCCGGTACCCGGGCACCGAATTCACCTACGACCAGGACATTTTCAAAATCGGCTTCGTGAGCTCGCTGCTCGCCACCGAACTCGTCGTGTTCATCGAGAAGACCTTCTCGGTCTCGATCCCGGGACGTGAGCTGCGGATCGAGAACTTCCGGACGATCAACGCCATGGACGCGCTGATCCGCCGCCAGAGTGGAGTCAGCGCATGACCAGCACCGCCACAGAGCCCTCGTCGCAGGAGACCTCCGTACCGCGCAAGCCCAAGCGTGGCCGCGTCAAGTGCGTCGTCTGGGACCTCGACCACACGCTGTGGGACGGCGTCCTCCTGGAGGACGGCACGACCCGGCTCCGCGAGGACGTCGTGGCCGCGATCCGCCGTCTCGACGAGGCCGGAGTTCTGCACTCCGTCGCCAGCCGCAACGATCACGACGCGGCCATGGAGCGCCTGCGCGAGTTCGGGATCGACGACCTCTTCCTGCACCCGCAGATCAACTGGAACGCCAAGTCCCACTCGATCCGGGAGATAGCCCGGGCCCTGAACATCGGCATCGACGCCATCGCCTTCGTCGACGATCAGGACTTCGAACGGGCGGAGGTGGCCCGGGAGCTGCCCGAGGTGATCTGCGTCGACGCGCTCGACGTCCACCAGGAGCTGGAGCGCGAGGAGTTCAGGCCCCGCTTCATCACAGACGAGTCGCGTCGCCGGCGCGCCATGTACCGCGGCCAGATCGAGCGGGAGCAGGCGGAGACCGAGTACGTCGGCCCGAGCGAGGAGTTCCTCGCCGACCTCGGCATGACCCTGAACATCACCAAGGCCCGGACCGAGGACCTCCAGCGGGCGGAGGAGCTGACGATCCGCACCAACCAGCTCAACTCCACCGGCCGCACCTACTCGTACGAGGAACTCGACGCCCTGCGCACCTCGCCCGACCATCTGTTGCTGGTCGCCGCGCTGGACGACCGGTACGGCAGTTACGGGAAGATCGGTGTCACGCTGCTGGAGAAGGGCGAGGGGCACTGGCACCTTCGCCTGCTCCTGATGTCCTGCCGCGTCATGTCCCGAGGTGTGGGAACAATTCTCCTCAACCACATCATGAGCCTGGCGAAGGAGGCCGGGGTCACGCTGCGCGCCGACTTCGTCGAGACCGGCCGCAATCGAATGATGCAGATCGCCTACGCCTTCGCCGGCTTCGAGGAGATCAGCCGCGACGGCGACCACCTGGTGATGGAGAACGACCTGTCCGCCATCCAGGGCGCCGCCGCCTACATGAAGGTGATCACCGACCACGCTCCGTCCGCCGACTAGACGGCCGTGATGACACAGCGTCCGCCGTCCGTCTGGCGGATCGCGCTGGACCAGCCACCCGCCACCGTCTCCCGCCTTCACGGCCTGCTGGACCTCCGGGAGCGGTGGCGGGCACAGCAACTGGCCTCCCCCGCCGACAGGCGGCGCTACATCGTGGCGCACGGCGCCGCCCGGTCCGTGCTTGGCGGGCTCTGCGACTGTCCGCCCGGACTGCTGGCCGTACGGCGGGAACCCGACGGCCGCCCCCGGCTGACCGCCGCCGCCCGCCCCGGCCACCCGCCAGGCGGACTGCCGGACTTCAACCTCTCGCACACCGACGGCTGGGCCCTGCTCGGTGTCGCCTGGGACGGCTGTCGCATCGGCGTCGACGTGGAGCGGGTCCGGGAGGACCTCGACCTCTCCGGTGTGGCCCGGCGGTTCTTCCAGCCCCATGAGGTGCGCCTGATCAACAGCAGCCCGCCCACCGACCGGCCGCGTGAGTTCTTCCGCCTGTGGACCCTCAAGGAAGCCTTCCTCAAGGCCCACGGCAGGCGAGTTGGTGAACTGGCCGAGGTCACAGGCGACGTGCCCGGGGAGCCCGGAGGGCCTGGAGCCCTCCGGCTCGCGCCCGACGGCACTCTCACAGCCACCGGCTGGGAGGTACCGGCACCGGCGGGCCACAGTGCGGCGGTGGCGATCGCCGGGGGGCCGGCCACCCGCCCGATGTACACCGCCTGGAGCGAAGACATTTCGACCGACGAGGCACCGACTGCGAGGCAGGACCGTGACGCAACAGATCGATGATCGCTGGATCCGCAGGTTCCATCCCGGCGCACCGGGTGCGCTGCCCCTGGTGTTCTTTCCCCACGCGGGCGGCGGGGCGAGCTCCGCCCTGCAGCTCTCCAAAGCCCTCACCCCCTCCGTAGAGGTTCTGTCACTGCAGTACCCGGGGCGCCAGGACCGCCGTACCGAGGGCCAGATCGCCGGCATCCACGAGCTGGCCGACGAACTCGCCGGGGTACTCGCCGATGGCCTCGCGCCCGAGGCAGGTACCCCGTATGCCTTCTTCGGCCACAGCATGGGCGCCATCCTCGCCTTCGAGGTGGCCCGTCGCCTGGAGGAGGCCATCGGCAACGGGCCGGGGCGGCTGATCGTCTCCGCCCGCCGCGCCCCCTCGGTGCCTCGCCACGAACTGCACCACCTGCGCGACGACGCCGGACTGCTGTCCGTCATCCGGGGCCTGAGCGGAACGGACCAGCGGGTGTTCGAGGACGAGGAACTTCTCGCGCTCGCTCTGCCCACCATCCGCGGCGACTATCGTGCGATCGAGACCTATGTCTACCGGCCGACCCCGGGACGAGAGTTCGACCTCCAGGTCCCTGTCACCGTTTTCACCGGCACCGACGATCCCGAGACGGCACCCGTCGGCACCGTCGCCGAATGGGCCCACCACACCGGCGCGCACACCACGCACCGGTCCTTCCCCGGCGGCCACTTCTACCTCGACGGTCAGGTGCGGGCCGTCGCCCGCGAGATCAGCGCCGTAGTGTCGGGCGACCGGGAGGCGGGCACGCGGGCGGGCGCGACGAGCGGCCTGACATGATCGGGTGCGGGCACTGGGCTTCACCGGCCTGCCGCGCCAGGACGACCGTACCCGGTGCGGATTCCCACGCGCGCCGGCTGGAGCTGCGTTGACCTGCTCGCTACCGGACTCAGACCGTTGCCGTCCGGTACGCCGCCGCCAGTTCGCTGCGCCGGGTCACCCCCAGCTTGCGATAGACACGGGTCAGGTGCTGTTCGACCGTACTGACCGTGATGAACAGCTTCTTGGCGATCTGCCGATTGCTGTAGCCGGCGGCGGCCTGTGACGCGACCCGGTGCTCGGCATCGCTGAGCGGAGCAGACCGGCCGCTCGCCGAGGAGACCGACGCTGCTCCGGCACCCGGCACACCGGCCGCCGGAGCAGAAAGCGGGTACGGATCCTGCACGCCGCACTCCCGGGCGAGCAGCCTGGCCCGCTCCCGGCACTCCGCCGCCCGCTCCGGCACCCCGGCGCCGTCCAGTACGTCGGCGAATTCGGCCAGCGCGTCGGCGAGTTGCAGCGGCGCCTCGCAGCCGCTCAGCGCCTCGACCGCCTGCTCGTAGACCTCTATTTGCTTGCCGCTGTCGCTGGTCGCGGCCAGGACGCGCAGGCACGCGCCACGGGTTCGCGCGTCCTCGAACGCGGTCCGGTCCATCTCCTCGTTCGCCAGCTGGCGCGCCCGCGTGGGACGGCGCATGGCCAGCTGCACCCGAGCGGCGTCGATGCGCCAGGACACGAACGGCTGGGGCTCCACGTGCCACTGCTCCAACAGCTCACCGACGGTGCGGAAATCCTCCAGCGCCTCGTCGTACTTGCCGATGGCGTAAAGATAACGGCCGCGCGCCTGAAGGTAGTAGAGACCGATGGGGCTCTGGAACATCGCCTCCGGCACCGGCACGTGCAACAGGGAATCGGCCTCTTCCAGCCGGCCCAACGCGACCTCGGCCTGCACGAGCACGCTGAGTGGTACCGCCACCCGGATTCCCCAGGACGCGGCCGGGATGAGATCCAGTGCCGCGCGGGCATGCTCGGCCGCGCCCCTCAGATCACCGCGCTGGAGGGCGATCTCGGCCCGTACGGCGGTGAACAGGGCGTGCCACATGGCCGTGTGCGGGCTGTCGGAACGGGCGATGAGCTGCTCGCACCACTCCTGGGCGAGGCCGAGCCGGTTCTGGTACGTCAAAGTGAGCAGCGCCGTGGCACACAGGATGACCGTGTGCTCGTCCAGATGGCCACGGCGCAGGGCCCGTTCGGCGTCGGCCAGCTGCTCGGCGGCGGCCTTCTGCGATACGAGGCCCCCCAGCAGCCGCGCCGACTCCAGGGCCGGATCGGGGCCGAACGTGCGCCCCGCCCCGTCGGCCGTCGGGGCCTTCGAGCCGATGCCGCGCCGCCCCAAGGAGGGGTACAGACACGAGAGCCACACCTCGGCCGCGTACAGCCGCTTGCGCTCGACAGGCGTCAGTACGTCCTGCATGCCGGTGAGCTGGCGGATGGTCTTGACGGCTTCGTCGATCCGGCCGAACCACAGCAGCTGATCGACGAGGGCGAGGGTGTGCCGGATGCTGAGCCCGTTGCCGTCGGCCGCCTCGACCATGGCGGTCAGATGGTGCGCGGCGGTGGCCGGGTCGGCCTGCCATTCGGCCTGGACGAGCAGTGCCGTGGTGGCGTGGCGCTGCAGGTCGTCGACGGCCAGATGGCGGGCCAGCCGCAGGAACCGGACCGCCTCGCCGGGCTCGTTGACCACCATGGCCTGCTCGGCGGCCTCGTGCAGCAGAGGAACCACCCAGGACGCGTCCGGCACCTTCGCGGCGAGCAGGCAGCGCGCCACGACCCGGGGCGGCGCCCCGTCGGCGTACAGCATCGGGGCGGCCAGGCTGTGCAGTTCGCTGCGCTCGCGCACGGGCATGTCCCGCAGGACGAGTTCGGGTACGGCCGGATGCGTGAAACGTCCGTGCACCAGCAGGCCGGTCTCATCGAGCGTGCGCAGCGCGCGGGCACAGGACTCGGAGTCCATCTCGGTCAGCGTCGTGAGGTTGACGGGCTGCGCGGGCGCCCCCAGGACGGCGAGGGCCCGTGCGGTGCGCAGCGTCGGGCCCTCGCACCGGTGCAGGGCGCCGAGCAGCGCGCGGCCGAAGGAGGCCCCGATGACGAGTTCGCCGGGGTGGGCCGCCGCCTTGAGGTCCTCGTGCAGGGCGTGGGCAAGCATCGGGCTGCCACCGGAGGCCGCGTGGATGTCGGGGGCGGACACGACCGCGGCCGGGTCCGCGGCCAGCAGGGCCGCGACCCCTTCGGCGGACAGGGGGTTCAGGGCGATGCGCACGCACAGGGGCTCGGGCGGCAGTTCCACCGCGACCAGAGGATCGTCCGAGGCCGAGGAGGGCACCTGGGTGAGTACGACCAGGGCTCGCACGGAACGGAGCCGGCGGGCGACGGAGGCCAGGCACTGGAGCGAGGTGGGATCGGCGAGGTGTGCGTCGTCGACGCTGATCAGCACAGGCCGCTGCGCCCGCTCGATGACCGAAAGCAGCGCCATGGCCGCCTCGTAAGGATTGTCTGCCGTGGCGGAGAGTGCGACGGCCGGCAGCAACTGCCGCGCAACGCCGAGCGGCACGCCGCGTTCGGTGCGGGTGGCGATCGCGTGGAGGTGCAAGGGTCTCTCGCCGCCGGGATCGGCGGCAAAGGCGCGCAGCAACTCGGTCTTGCCCACAGCGACGGGGCCGCTGACGACCGCGGTGTGCCCGTTCCCTTCACGGCTTGCGCGGTACAGCTCCCGCAGCCGAGCCAACTGTTCTTCCCGCTCCGCGAGAACCATCCGGATCCGCACCCCCCAGTCGCAAGTTCCTTCGGTTCGGCAAGTTTATACCTACCCGAAGGTATGTCTATTTTTTAAGGCCTGATCGGGGGAACCGTTCCGGAGGTCCGTCCCCCACTTCCCGCACCCCGGGCGCCCGGGACCACGCGGTGGGCAGCACCTCGTCGACGGGTCCGCGCCGCACACAACGGCCGTCGTCGAACAGCACGGCCTCCTCGGTGAGCGCCCGCACCGCGGGCAGGTCGTGGCTGACGAACAGCAGGGCGGTTCCGGCCGGGGCGAGCAGGCCGGGCAGTGCGTCCAGGACCCGCTGCCGGGAGACGGTGTCCAGCGCCGACGTCACCTCGTCGCACACCAGCAGCGCCGGCTGCGCCGTCAGCGCCCGGACCAGCGCACAGCGCTGGAGCTGGCCGCCGGACAGCCGGCCCGGGGTCCGGTGCAGGAGCGCCTCGTCGAGTCCCATCGCGGCGGCGGCCGCCATCGCCTCGGCCGTCGCCTCCGTCTCCCCCAGGTCGCGCAACAGCCGTGCGGTGTCCGCGAGTTGCCGGATGAGTGGGCGGTGCTCCTCGAAGGAGTCGGCGCTGCTCTGGTGCACGTACTGGACGACGCGGCGCAGTGCGGCCGTGCGCCGGTCGACGCGTCGCGGGAGCGGGCGGCCGTCGAACCGCACCTCGCCCTGGGAGGGCGTGGTCAGCCCGGCAAGGACCCGGGCGAAGGTCGTCTTGCCCGAGCCGGAGGGGCCGAGCAGCGCGGTCCTGCTGCCGGACGGGAACTCCATGGACACCGGCCCGGCGAGCAGATCGCCGGACCGGCGGCGCACGACGAGGCCCCTGGCTGAGACCCCGCGGCCTCCCGGAGCCGGGCCGGGTGCCCCCGTTCTTCCTGCGGCGCCCGTGCCGTGCTCCGCCGCGAGCAGGTCCCGGGTGGCACGATGGCGGGTCGCGGACGGCCCACCGGTTTCCGGGACTCCCGTGCCGAGGATGCCCGGCGTCGGCCCGTCGTCCACAGCACGGCCGTCCTCCAGCACGATGACCCGGTCCGCCGTCTCCCGCACCAGCCGCAGGTCGTGACTGAGCAGCAGCACGCCCGCGCCGCCGTCCGCGAGCGCCCGTACCGTACGGCCCAGAGCGTGGGCGAGCGCCGGGTCCAGGCCGCTCGTCGGCTCGTCGAGCACCAGCATGCCCGCCCCGGTCACCAGCGCGGACGCGAGCGCCAGGCGCTGTTGCTGGCCGCCGGAGAGCTGATGCGGGAAACGGCGGCGGACGGCCTGCCACTCCAGGCCGGCCAGAGCCAGGGCCCGGCGCGCGGCCTGCTGTCGGACGGCGCGCCCCGGATGCCCGAGGGCGGCCAGCTCCGTCAGCGCGCCGCCGGCCCGGCGCACCGGGTCCAGCACCGTCTCGGGGTGCTGGGGCAGGTGCGCGGCGCGGCCGGCCCGGGCCGCCGGCCGCCGGGCGGGCTCCAGG
Source organism: Streptomyces sp. NPDC102441 (assembly GCF_044765585.1). NCBI lineage: Bacteria > Bacillati > Actinomycetota > Actinomycetes > Kitasatosporales > Streptomycetaceae > Streptomyces > Streptomyces sp. NPDC102441. The sequence goes on along the minus strand of NZ_JBIWKH010000009.1, from coordinate 339,017 downwards.
AGCAGCAGGTCCGTGCCCGCCAGCAGGACACGTCCGGCCAGCCGCACACCGTTCCGGGAGGCGCCGAGCGCCGCCAGGCCGAGCGTGGTCTTGCCGCTGCCCGACGGGCCGACGACGGCGGTGACGCGGCCCGCCGTCACGGTCAGCGCGACCCGGTCCAGCAGCGGGCGCTCCGCACCGTCGGCATGGGCGGAGATCTCCGGGGCGTCCAGCAGCGGCATCTCGGCGGAGCCGGTCATCGGCCTCTCCTCCTCCGTGCGAGGGCACGGTCCACGAGCAGGTTGCCGCCGACGCACAGCGCCGTCAGCAGACCGGCGGGCACCAGCACCGCGGCGGGCTGGGTGAACAGGGCGTCGCTGTTACGTTCGATGAGTACCGCCCAGTCCGGGGACGAGGCGGGCAGCCCCAGGCCGAGGAAGTTCGCGGACGCCAGCAGGTACAGCACCACGGCGAACCGGCCGCCCGCGTCGGTGGCGAGGGGAGCGGCCAGCTCCCGTGCCAGGTGCCGGAGATGGATGTACGCCCAGCCGTGCCCCTGCATCCACAGCGCCTCGACGACTGTCCGGGAGCCCGGTGCGAGCGCGGCTCCGCGTACCAGGCGCGCCACGGCCGGGATCTGGAGGATCCCGGCGACCGTCACCAGCCAGTACCACTCGCGGTGTCCTGTCGCGGCCAGTGTCATCAGCACCAGCAGTCCGGGAAAGGCGAGCAACAGGTCGAGCCCGCGCATCACCGTCCCGTCGAATGCACGCCGCGGGCCTGCGGCCAGCAGCCCCAACGGGATACCCGCGGCCATACCGACCAGCAGCGCACCCAGGGCACTGCCCAGGACCGAGGCGCCGCCGTGCAGCACGAGCCACAGCACGTCGCGGCCCAGGACGTCCGTACCGAGCGGGTGCCCCGCGCCGGGCGGCTGCGACGGCAGCGCGCCCTCGGCCGACGGCGCGGCGCTTGCCGCCCAGGGCCCCAGCAGGGCGATGAGCACCGGCACGCCGAGCAGTACCAGAGCGATCCACGGACGGCGTCGCCTGCCGGTACGCGCGCAGCCGGCCTTCTCCGGCGCGGTCATGCCGTCACCTCCCGGCGCGGTGCCAGCCGGTGGGCGACCAGGTCACCGACGAGGTTCACCGCGACGGCTGTTCCGGCGAACAGCAGCGCGTACGTCTGCACCTGGGGCAGGTCCCGGTTCTGCACCGACTCGACGAAGCCGCCCCCCAGCCCCCGGAAGCCGAACACCGCCTCCACCAGCACGGCACCGCCCAGCAGCCCCTCCACGCAGCGGGCGAACTGCTGCGCGGCGGGGCCCAGGGCCCCCGGCAGCACATGGCGCAGCACCACCGTCCGTTCCCGCATCCCGAGCAGCCGCAGGTGCTCGGCGACCGGCCCGTGCCGCCCCGCCGCCACACCGGCGCGGATCTGCCGTGCCAGATCACACAGGTGCCTGGCCGTCAGTACGGTGACCGGCAGCACCAGGACAGCCGGCTGCGCCACCAGCGCGGCCGTGTCCATGCCGATGGCGGTGGCCGGCAGCAGCCCGGCCGCCAGCGACACCGAGGCGACCAGCAGCAACCCGAGCACGAACTCCGGGACCGCGTGCAGCACGACGGCGGCCGTGTTCAACGTCCGGTCGACGCGGCTGCCCTCCCGCAGCCCGGACACCGTGCCCAGCAGCGGCGCGAGCACCGTGACCAGTACCAGCGCGGGCAGGCCCAGCAGCAGCGTCACGCCGATGCGGCTGCCGATGTCGTCACCCACCGGCAGCCCGGTCGTCAGGGAGTTCCCGAAGTGACCGCTGGACAGGCTGCCGAGCCAGTGCCCGAAGCGGGTCCAGGCAGGCTCGTCCAGACCCAGCTGTGTACGGAGCGCGGCCACCTGTTCGGGCGTGCCGAGTTCGCCGCGGAGCACGTCCGCCGTGTCACCGGGCAGCAGTGAACCGACGGCGAACACGGCGACCAGCACCACCAGGCACTGGAGGACCGCCAGCAGGGAACGCCGAAGAAGGTAGGCGCGCACGTCAGCCGACGCGGACCCGGTCGAACCGGGCCCAGTCGTGCGAGTTCGGCGGTGCGGCGCGCAGGCCGCTCACCGACGGGCCGATGGCGTCGTTGGCGTCGGAGAAGGCCCACACCAGCAGCCCGGACCCGTCCCGGGCGATCTTCTGGGCCCGTGCGAGCAACGCCAGCCGGTCCTGCTCCCCACGGGTGGTGCGGGCGCGGTCCAGCAGCGCGTCGAACTCCTCCGAGGTGTACTGCGTCTGGTTGCGGGCCGCTCCGCCGCGGACCCGTTGCTGGAGGAAGTCGGAGACCGGCAGCGTGGAGGTGGTGTTGAAGGCGGCGACCCCCTTCGTCTTGATCTCGCTGAAGTACGTACTGGAGGCCCTGACGTTGGCGGTCACCTCCAGCCCGACCTCGCCCAGCTGTCGGCCCATCAGGTTCGCTGCGGCCTCCCACGCGGCGTCGACGGGGCTGGTCTCCACGGTGACGGGCAGTCCCTCCGCACCGGCTTCCCTGACCAGCCTCCGCGCCTCCCCGACGTCCCGTTCGCGGGGCGCCAGGCCCTCCGGATAGCCGCGCAGGCCCATCCCGAACAGGTCGTTCCCCGGCTCACCGTGGCCGGCCAGCGCGACCCGGACCAGTGCCTCCCGGTCGATCCCGAGCTGTACGGCCCGTACCAGCCGCGGGTCGTCGAAGGGCTTGCGGCCGGTGCGCAGCAGCAACTGCTGCGCGGTGGCACGCCGTGCGGTCAGCAGTCGCGTCGAGCCTTCCCGCTTCAGCCGTTCCACGGAGGCGCCGGCCATGTCGGCGGCGTAGTGGACCTGCCCGGACAGCAGCGCGTTGAGCCGCGCCGACTCCTCGTTCGCGGGGACGATCTCCAGCTCCGCTATGTGCGGGGCACCGTCCCAGTGGTCGGCCCATCGCCGGTAGCGGGCGGTGCCGCCGGGCGTGAACGACACATAGGTGAAGGGGCCGGAGCCGACGGGCTCGTGAAAGTCCTTCGTGCCGTCGGGGATGATCTCGGTGCCGGGGCCTGCGAAGACGGTGGGGAACTCGAAGTTGGGCGCCTTCAGTGCGAAGACGACCGACCGTTCGCCGTCTGCCCTGCTGGCGTCGAAGTCGATCGCGGAGAGCAGTACCTGCGAGGGCGAGCCGGTGCCGGGGTCGGCGGCGCGCCGGTAGCTGTGGAGGACGTCCTTCGCGGTGACCGGTTTCCCGTCGTGGAACTCCGCCTTGCGCAGACGTATTCGCCACCGGGTGCCGGAGGTGTCGCTCTCCCAGGATTCCGCGAGCCGCTCGCGGACGGACATGTCGTCCGCGTAGGTGGCCAGGGTGTCGTAGAGGGCCTTGGCGCGGGCCTGGTCGACGAAGTTCGGGGCGACGTGGGGGTCGAGGGTCTCCTGCGAGCCACCCGCCGTGAAGGCTGCGCGGAACCGGTCGCCCCCTCCCCCGTCCTTCCTGTCCGCACCACAGCCGGCGAGCAGGCCGGACGCGGCCAGCCCCAGGGCCCCGCCGGCGGCCAGCACGCTCCGTCTGCCGGGCTCAGGGCGGTTGCCGGGTTGTGGCCGGTGCCCCGGCTCCGTCCGGGCATGCATCGTCACAGTCGATCCTTTCCGGGGGTGTCCTCGCCCCTGCTGTCGGACCGGCGACGGGTCAGTCTCCTGGCTCCCGGATCGTCGCTCTCCTCCGCCTTCCCATCCGCGGCTGCGGACAGTGACATACAGAAGGACCGCTCCCCGGTCACAGTGGCGGGACCGCGCCGGACTCGCACCGGCTTCCTGATCCCCGTCGCCTCGTGGGCTCATTGTGACCCATGAGGTCGCCGGAGCGTGCCCCGGCTCTCGCCCCGGGCTCCGGAGCAACCGCGGTCAGCCGCGCAACACGTCCCGCGCCACGTCGGCATCGGTGATCAGGATGTTGACCCACCCGCCCCGCACCGCTCCTCGGATGGCCTCCACCTTGTCCTTGCCGCCCGCCACACCGATCCGGCGCTCCACGGCTCGGAGGTCGTCCGGCTCGATCGCGATGAGACGGTCGTTGAAGGGCGCGTCCACGGGCTCGCCCTCGGCGTCGAAGTAGCGGGCGCATACGTCGCCGACCGCCCCCAGCTCTCTGAGCCGCTGCTGGTCCTCGGCGGTGACGGCGTTGCCCGAGCGGCGCAGCAACGGCGACGGGTCCAGGCTGCCGATGCCCAGAACGGCCAGCGTGATGCGGGACCACGCCTGCATGACCTCCGCCATGGCCGGCTCCCGCGAGAGCAGGTCACGCAGCTCGCGGCTGCCGACCAGCGCCGCGGAAGGGGCGAAGACCGGCCGCGCCCCGGTGAGTTCCGCCAGGCGGCTCGTCAGCCGTGTGGCGTGCAACTGCACCTCCGGGCTCCCCGATCCGCCGAGGATCTGCACGACCTCATGGGCAACGGACGAGGTCTTGGCCCGCATGACCTTGACCGATTCCAGCAGGGTGGCGCTCCACGAGGACACGCCGATGACATCGCCTCCCTTGAGCGTGGCGTCCAGATAGGTGGCGGTCGCCGCGGCGAGGGCCGGAATGACGTCGGCGCCCGATCCCTCCGTCTCGACCACGACCGCGTCACGCAGGCCGTAGCGCTCGACCAGCGCATCCTCCAGCTCGGCGTGCACGCCTTCGGGTGAGACCACCACCGTACGGACCACACCCCGGTCGACCGCTTCCTTGAGGAGGCGGGAGACGCGGGGCTGGGACATATGGAGATGCGCCGCGATCTCCGGCTGCCTCACGCCGCGCTCGTGGTACATACGAGCCACCTTGACCAGCAGCCGGATGTGGTCCGGGCTGGGAGTGGACGACGCCACCGCCACCATGCCTCCAACTTCCTTGGTCCCGAGAGTCAGGCGCCGGATCGCACCGCACCGTCGCGGGCCATTCTATTCGCGGGGCGCTCGCTCGCGCCGGTGGTCATGGTGTCCCTCACCTCGCGCGTGCCCCGAGGTCGCGAGCGGCCCCGAGGCGCTGGTGCCAGCGGGCGACGGCATCGCTCCGGCGGGCGTCCTCCCAGGCGGGTGCGAAGATCCTCAGACCGCTGTCGGCACGCCGTTCCAGCTCGCCGGCCGTCCACAGGCCGGCGCCGAGACCGGCCAGATGGGCCGCTCCCATCGCGGAGAGTTCGTGATGCGGTGTACGGGCCACGGTCATGTCACTGATGTCGGCCTGCAGTCGCATGAGCTCGTCGCAGCGGCTCAGCCCGCCGTCGGCGACGACGTGGCGCAGCCCGGGCAGGACTGCGAGGACGTCATTCACCTGAAAGGCGACCGATTCCAGTGCTGCGCGAGCCAGTTGGGCGCGGCCGGTCCCCAGGCCGAACCCGGCGAGCACGGGCACGGCCCGGGCGTCCCACCAGGGTGCGCCGACGCCGCCGAAGGCCGGCACCAGGGTCGCGCCGCCGGCGTCCGCGTCGGAGGCGAGCCGGAGCACCTCCTCGGGTGTGCAGCCGAGGAGTTCGGCCAGCCAGGTGATGGTGCGCCCGGTGGAGCGGATGTTGGCCTCGTGCGCGTACGTCGTCGGTCCGGTGGACCAGGCCACTGTGGTGCACAGATCCTCCGCCGGCCGGGACGAGTCCGTGACGGCCATGACGGAGGAGCCGGTGCCGTAGGTGACCTTGACGGTTCCCCGGCGCCAGCCGGCGTGGGCGAACAGCGCGGCGTGCGAGTCACCCATCACCGCGAGCACCGGGGTGCCGTCGAGCAGCGGCGTCAGTCCGCGGATCTTCCCGAAGGGCCCGGTGGAGGGGACGATGTCGCTCAGCGCCGCCCGTGGGACGCCGAACAGCGCGAGCAGTCCGGTGTCCCAGTCGCCCGTTGCCAGGTCCATCAGCTGGGTCCGGGAGGCGTTGCCGATCTCCGTGACCGACTCCCCCGTCAGCGCGTGCAGAAGGTAGGCGTCGACGGTGCCCAGGGTCCAGGCACCGGAACCGCCGCGTACGCGGGAGGGGTCGTGCGCGTCGAGGAGCGCGGACATTTTCAGCGCGGAGAACATCGGGTCGAGCGGAAGGCCGGTGCGCCGGCGGATCTCCTCGCTCCGGCCCGCCCTGCCGAGACGGGCCGCATGCTCGACGCCGCGCTGGTCCTGCCAGCTGACGAGAGGGGCGACGGGCAGGCCCGTCGCCGTGTCCCATACGACGACCGACTCACGCTGCGTGCTCAGAGCCACCCCGGCCACGGCGCGCGGGTCACTGTCCCTGAGGCAGTCGGCGACTGCGGCGCGGACGCTGTCCAGGAGTGCGGACGCGTCCTGTTCCACCAGGCCGGGGCCCGGGTGGGACTGTGCCAGAGGTGCCTCGGCGCGGGCGGCGATGCGGCCGGCGGCGTCCACGAGCAGGGCTTTGGTGGAGCTGGTGCCCTGGTCGACGGCGAGGATGTGCGATTCCCTCAAGTGCGCCCCAGAACGTCGCGCGCGGCACCGGCGATGCCTTCGGCGCTCAGGCCGAAGTGGTCGAGCAGGAAGGACGCGCTTCCTGTCGGGGCAAAGGCCGGCACGCCGAGCATCCGCACCGGGACGGGGTGGTGCTCGGCCACCACCTTGGCGACGGCTGCTCCCAGGCCACCGGAGAGGAGTCCTTCCTCGGCGGTGACGATGGCCCCGGTCTCCCTGGCCGCGGCCACCACGGACTCCACGTCGAGCGGCTCGACGAACGTGGCGTTGAGCACGCGGGCCGAGAGTCCGTCGCGGGCGAGGAGGGCGGCGGCGTCGAGTGCCCGGGAGACCATCGTGCCCACCGCGATCAGCGTGAGGTCCGTTCCCGCGGCGAGGCAGGTCGCCCGGCCGGCCTCGAACGGGGTGCCGTCGGGCACGACGGCGGGCACCTTGAAGCGGGGCACCCGAAGGTAGGTGGGCCTGCCCGACGCTGCGGCCCAGCGCACGGCGGCACGGGTCTCGGACGGATCCGCGGGCACGATGATCTCCAGGCCCGGGACGGCCCGCATCCAGGAGAGGTCCTCGATGGAGTGGTGTGTGGGGCCCAACTCGCCGTAGGCCATGCCGGGGCTCTGGCCGCACAGCACCACATGGCGGTAGCTGTAGGCGATGTCGGCCTTGATCTGCTCCAGGGCGCGGCCCGTCAGGAAGGGCGCCGCGGCGGAGACGAAGGGGATGAAGCCGGCGTTGGCCAGTCCGGCCGACACACCGACGAGGTCCTGTTCGGCGATTCCCACGTTGATCAGCCGGGTGGGGAACTCCTCACGGAACTTCACGAGGTTGCTGGAACCCACCGAGTCGTTGCACACCGCCACGATCCGTTTGTCGGCGCGGGCCAGCACGGCGAGTTCGTCGGCGAAGTCCACCCGGCAGTCGTACACGGGGGCGACGGGCGCCTGTCCGGTCAGGGCGGTCACCGGTTCAACTCCTCCAGCGCGAGGCGGACCTGCTCGTCGGTGGGCACCTTGTGGTGCCACTCGACGCGGTCCTCCATGAACGAGACGCCCTTGCCCTTGACGGTCGCGGCGACCACCGCGACCGGGCGCCCGGTGGCCGAGGGGGCATAGGCCTCCTTGATCGCGCGGTGGTCGTGGCCGTCGATGACACGGACCTCCCAGCCGAAGCTCGACCACTTCGCGTCCAGGGGTTCCAGGGCCTTTGTGTCCTCCGTACGGGCGCCCTGCTGCAGCCGGTTGCGGTCCACCACGGCGGTCAGGTTGCCCAGTCCGTAGTGGGCGGCTGTCATGGCGGCCTCCCAGTTGCTGCCCTCCTGCATCTCTCCGTCCCCGAGGACGACCACGGTCCGCCATGTCTCGCCGCGCAGCCGGGCACCGAGCGCGCAGCCGGTGGCGACGGGGAGTCCGTGTCCGAGCGGACCGGTGCTGGTCTCCACACCGGGCACCTTGAGCCGGGCGGGGTGGCCGTTGAGCGGTGACAGCGGGGCCATGAAGTCACTCAGGCGGGTGCGCGGGAAGAAGCCGCAGGACGCCAGCGTCGAGTACAGCGCCGCGGCGCAGTGCCCCTTGCTGAGGACGAAGCGGTCGCGCTGCGGATGGCCGGGCTCGGCGGGGTGCATCCGTAACGTCCCCCACAGGGCCGTGACCAGCAGGTCGGTGACGGAGAGGTCACCACCGACGTGACCCATGCCGGCCGACTGGATCGTGGTGAGGATGTCGCGCCGGACGGCGGCGGAGATCTCCGCGAGTTCCGGAGCGGCCTCGGCAGGGGAGGCCGCACGCAGCCGGGCGTTGCGCTCCCGGTACGAGAGGGCCGCGGCGGCGTCGGGCCGCAGCGGGGCACCGGCTTCCACGGTGACGGTCACACGGACTCGCTTTCCGCGAGCGCGCGGAACAGCGCCCGCTTCGCGACGCGTTGCGCGCGGAGGGCGTCCTGCGCCGACTGGGCGGCGGCCAGTTCGTCACGGTCGAGGTAGGCAAGGGCGTGGTGGAACGCGCGCATGGTGCGGATGCCGGTACGCGCGGCCTCGACGGGATCCTCCCTGAAGGGGAACTGGTCCAGCTGCCATACGCCTTCCCAGCCCGCGTCGTGCAGGGCGAAGAAGAACTCGAAGGTCTCCAGCAGGTGCACCGAGCCGACGACCATGTCGTCGTCCCAGCCACGGAAGTTGTCGTTGACGTCGATGGCGAAGAGCTTGTCGCGGGCGATCGCCATGCGTGCGGCCTCGGCCGGGGTCTCGCCTCCGTACAGGGAGTGGCCGAAGTCGAGCAGGACGCCGACGTTGTCCACGCCCATGTCCTGGATCGCCAGCAGGGTGCGGGCGACGGAGGAGAAGACCATGCGGTTGCGGGGCTCGCGCGGCTTGTACTCGATGGCGAACCTCAGGTCGGGGAAGCCCTGCGCGAGTTCGCGCACCGCGTCCACCGACTTGCCCCACAGGTCGGTGTAGTCGGCCTGGAAGGGGTAGTCGTATCCGTCCTGCCCCGGCCAGAGCTTGACGTAGTCCACGCCCAGCTCACGGCCGACCTCGGCGGCACCCGCGACCAGGTCGACGGCCTGGCGGCGGACGGCCGGGTCGGGGTTGGTGAAGCCGCCCTTGGCGAACTTGCCGGTGTAGAACTCCGGCGTCACCGCGATGGCCCGCAGGTCCTGCTCGGCCAGGGCTTCCTTCACCTGAGCCGTGCTGATGTCCCCCGGCGGGAAGGGCCAGTTGAGGTCGAGAACGGACAGGCCGCCCACCGCACCGGCCAGCTTGATGGCGTCGAGGACGGTGCGCGGATCGCCGTATCCGTCCGTCGCGTAGCGGTCGACGTAGGTGGCGAAGTGCCAGACGCCGGCGCCGTACACCGGTTCGCCGGGACTCGACTCCTGAATGTCTATGCGAGGTTGAGTCGACATGCATCACAAGCTACGAACCGCCCTCCGGTGCGTCAACCCCCCGTGCACCCCGCCCGCACCGTTAGTATCGACCACTATTATTCAATTTTTTGAGTAAACAACTCTGGACAGAGCAGGGCACGGATGCCTAGGCTCCCCCGCATCAGCAGGTCAAAGAATCGACAACCTGGGGAGAAACCTGTGGGCACGTTCCGTGAAGCGGTGGAGGCCGGGGACCACACGGCGATCGAGAAACTGCTCTCCGACGACGTGGTGTTCACCAGCCCCGTCGCCTTCGCCCCGTACACGGGCAAGCCGATCACCGCGGCCATCCTGCGCGGCGTCTCCCGCGTGTTCGAGAACTTCCGCTACGTCCGCGAGTTCACCGGCCAGGACGGCCGCGAGCAGGCCCTCGTCTTCGAGGCCACGGTCGCCGGCCTGAACATCTCCGGCTGCGACTTCCTCCACTTCGACGACGACGGCCGCATCGACGACCTCCAGGTGATGGTCCGTCCGCTCTCGGCGGCGAAGGCCCTGTCCGAGGCCATGGGTGAGCAGTTCGACCGCATCACGGCGGAGGCAGCGGCGGGCGCGTGACCAGCGGCAGCGCGCCTCGTCCGGACCACGGCGCCGTCAGCCCTCCCGCCGCTCCGCCGCGCCCTTGATGCCCTCGAGGGTGGCGTCCATGCCCCTGCCCAGCTCCTCGAAGCGGTAGGCGATGATCGCCTCCTCACGCTCGGGAGTGCGCTCGATGTAGGCGCTCAGCCCGGAGCGGCCGGGCCCGATCGTGACCGACTGACGCAGCACGACGCCGTCCCCGTCCGGAGCGAGCGTGAAGGACCAGGTCGCCATCCGGTGTTCCGGGTCCTCGGCCGGCCTGCCGTAACGGCCGTCGATGTCCAGGACGCACCAGGCGAGGGTCCGGCCCGGCTCGAACTCGGTGAAGTGGGCGACGGTGCGCCAACTGCCGTTCACGGGGTGTTCGTTGTGTCCGACGTAGCGGGCACCCGCCGCCGGGGAGGTGGCGCCGCCCTGCCACTCCACCTCCACCAGCTCAGGGCTCCACCCGGCCATGGCCTCGACATCGGCCAGGATCTCCCAGACACGCGCCGGGTCCGCGGAGATCCGGACCTCACGGTGTGTGCTGGGCCCCTCGGCGTATCGCATGGCAACTCCTCCTGCGGAAAGGGGCGTTCGCCGTTTCCGCGAAGAAGACTCTATGATCCCCCTTCCCGGGGGTGTGGCCGCCCCCTCGCCTCTCCACGAATGAGCATCGGGACGGCCGTTCCCCCGTGGGCGTGGAGCCGCGCTCCACGCCCACGGCGTCCAGGCCGGCCACAGAGGTCCTCGCCGCATCGGCAGCGACCTCGCCGGCACGCAGCTGACCTTCTCCCCCGCCGGGCACGGACACGGGTCGCGTACCGGTTCCGGGTGCGAGGAGTGATCACCGGCTGCTGCCGGGCGGAGCCAGGGCTACTGCCGGCGGCCCGGCAGGACCGTTCCGGGTTCGGCGGAGGCGACGCCCGTCCCCTCCGTCTTCGGGTTGCGCCGCTGCCGTCTGGCCACCCAGGTGGCGAACCAGGAGAGCAGCATGCACATGCCGATGTAGATGGGCGAGATCACCATGACCACGGGGATGAACGGCAGATCGTAGTCGAGGTTCGACGCGATCAGCTTGCCCGCGTGGAGGAACTCCTCGTAGGTGATCAGATAGCCCAGCGAGGTGTCCTTGAGCGCCACCACCAGCTGGCTGATGATGGTGGGCAGCATCGCACGGATGGCCTGCGGAGCCAGGCAGTGGACGGTGACCTGGGTCTTGCGCATGCCCAGCGCGTACGCCGCCTCCCGCTGCCCCCGGTCCACGGAGTTGATCCCGGTCCGGAAGACCTCCGCGAGCACGGACCCGTTGTAGAGGGTCAGCCCGGCCACCAGTGCGGGCAGCGGCTGGACCTTGAGTGCGACGAAGATGAAGAAGATCATGACCAGCACGGGCATGGCCCGGAAGAACTCGACCAGCAGCGTCGAGATCCAGCGCACCGGTCTGTGGTCGGAGAGCCGGCCCACGGCGAGTACGGCCCCGAGCGCGAGGGAGAGGACCGCCGCGTAGGCGAAGGCCTTCAGTGTGTTGCCCAGGCCGCGCAGCAGCAGCTCCTGAATGCCCTTGTAGGTGAAGGGCGACCACTTCTCACCGGTGAACTGGTCGGTGTCGAAGAGCAGATAGAGGATCCAGCCGAACAGCGCGAGGATCACGGCCGTCGACAGGACTCCGTACAGGAAGTGCCGCTTGCGGGTGACGGGCCCCGGGATGTCGTAGAGCGCGGTGGCGGAGGCGGTTGAGTGGGTCATCGGGCGACTCCCCAGCGCTTCTCCAACACGTTGAAGACCGCACTGATGGCGAGGGTGATGATCAGGTATCCGACAGCGATCCAGACGAAGGACCACACGATGCTGTAGCCCAGTTCGTTGAGGGTCTTGTAGGTGCCCAGCAGTTCAGTGACGCTGAAGGCCCCGGCGATGGCGGAGTTCTTGGCAAGGGCGATGAGCGTCGATCCCACCGGTGGGATCACCGACCGGAAGGCCTGTGGCAGCACCACGTTGCCCAGCGTCTGGCCGAAGGACATCCCCAGGCTCCGGGCCGCTTCGCCCTGCCCCGTGGGCACGGTGTTGATGCCGGAGCGCAGCGCCTCGCAGATGAAGGCCGAGGTGTAGCAGCCGAGCGCCAGGACCGCGAAGACCTGGAAGGGCAGAACCAGGCCGAAGCGCGGCAGGCCGAGCAGCACCGCGAAGAAGAGCAGCGTCAGCGGGGTGTTGCGGAGCACCGCGACCCAGACGGTGCCGATCACCCGGAGCGAGCCGACGGGCGCGACCCGGAACGACGCCATGACGAAGCCGAGCACCAAGGCCAGGACCGAGGCGTAGACGGTGAGTTCGACGGTGCCGAGGAAACCCTTGCCGTAGAGCGACCAGTTGTCTGTCAGTACGTCCATGATGTTGGCCGGCCCCTCAGTTCGACGGGTAGCGGTCGATGGGCGGCGGTTTCGGCGCGGGTACCCCGGACAGGCCCAGAGTCGCCTCGAACGCCTTCTTCCAGTTGCCGTTCTTCTCGTTGGCCTCCAGCGCGTCGTTGAGCGCGGCGCGCAGCGCGTTGTCGGCGCGCGGGACGCCGATGCCGTACGGCTCCTCGGAGAAGGGCTTGCCGACGACCTTCATCTCGTCCGGTGCCTTCGCCGCGAAGCCCAGCAGGATGGCGTCGTCCGTGGTGACGGCGTCGACCTGGAAGGTCAGCAGGTTGTCGACACAGATCGAGTAGGTGTCGTAGGCGACGAGTTTCGCCTTGGGGTAGTCGGCGGCGATGCGCTGGTACGGGGTGGACCCGGCCGCCGAGCAGACGGTCTTGCCCGCCAGGTCCTGCGGCCCGTGGATGTCGTCCTCGTCCGTGCGCACCAGCAGCCCCTGTCCTGCCATGTAGTACGGCCCGGCGAATCCGACGAGCTTCTTGCGCATGTCGTTGATCGTGTAGGTGCCGACGTAGTAGTCGATCTGCCCGTTCTGGAGTGCCGTCTCCCTGTTGGCGGAGGCGATGGTCCGGAAGCGGATCGTGTCCGGGTCGAAGCCGAGGGAGGCCGCCATCATGCGGGCGATCTCGATGTCGAAGCCCGAGTAGATCCCGGCCGCCGGGTCCTTCTCACCGAGGTAGGGCTGGTCCTCCTTGGCGCCGACCACGAGATATCCACGCTTCTTGGCCTTCTTCCAGGTCTTCGATCCGGGCAGCTGGAAACCGGCGTCGACCTTGTACTGCGGCAGTGCCTCCGCCTTCGGCCCCTTGACCGGCGGGCTGCCCTCCCTGCCGCAGCCCGCGGAGAGCGCGACGATCAGAAGGCAGGCCAGCACGGCCGCGATGTTCCTCGTACGCAACACGGTGCCCCCTGTCAGTGCTTGAGGATCTTGGACAGGAAGTCCTTGGCGCGGTCGCTCTCCGGGGAGGTGAAGAAGTCCTCCGGCGTGCGGTCCTCGATGATGCGTCCGTCGGACATGAAGACCACGCGGTTGGCGGCGGACCGGGCGAAGCCCATCTCGTGGGTGACGACCACCATGGTCATGCCCTCGCGGGCGAGCTGCTGCATGACCTCCAGGACCTCGTTGATCATCTCCGGGTCCAGCGCGGAGGTGGGCTCGTCGAAGAGAAGAGCCTTCGGGTCCATGGCGAGGGCGCGGGCGATGGCGACGCGCTGCTGCTGGCCGCCTGAGAGCTGGGCGGGAAACTTGTCCGCCTGCGAGGCCAGCCCGACCCGCTCCAGAAGTTCCCGGGAGCGCTGGTCGGCCTCGTCCTTCTTACGCTTCCGGACCTTGAGCTGGGCGAGCGAGACGTTCGCCAGCACGGTCTTGTGCGCGAACAGGTTGAACGACTGGAAGACCATGCCCACTTCGGCCCGGAGCTCCGCGAGCCCCTTCCCCTCCGCGGGGAGCGGCTTCCCGTCGATGGCGATGTGGCCGGACTCGATCGTCTCAAGCCGGTTGATGGTCCGGCAGAGCGTGGATTTACCCGATCCGGAGGGGCCGATGACCACCACCACCTCCCCTCGGCCGACGGTGAGATTGATGTCCTGCAGTACGTGCAACTTCCCGAAGTACTTGTTGACGTCCCGCAGCTCGATCAAAGGATCGACGGCCATACGCTGCCCTACCCACTTATCGCTTGTGTCGAGGTCAGCGCAAACTATCCGGGGTGGACGCGCACTTCGGGGCCGACACGCACCGGTGGGGCATAAGGCTGTTTATCGCGTTTTGACCTCCGGGCCGCTCTCCGATGTCTCCGCGTACATCTCGGAGAGCTCGGGGCTGCCGGACATCGCCCAGTCCAGACCCGCGGCGACCACATCGATCTCGCGGCCGGAGCTCAGCCTCACCACGGGCTTCCCGCCCGCCAGGATGTCCCAGGCGGCCCCGGGGACCGTACGCACCAGCACGGTGCCGAGGTAGAGGCCGGCGTCGTTGCCCACCCAGGGCAGCTCCTCCGGGTCGTCCCGCCAGATGGGCGGCAACTGGTCGAGCGCGGACAACGAGGCGGGGCTGTCATCGAGTTCGAGGCCGCACTGCCCTGCTCGGGCGCGCAGCAGCTCGCATTCCGCGAACAGCTCGGCCACGCCGTCCGGATCGGTCTCGACGGCGGCAGCGAGAGCCGCCTCCCGCGTACCGCCTTGGCGCTTCCGCCAGTTGTCCAGGAAAGGGATGTTCATACCACCAGGGTCCCACCCCGGACAGCCTCCGCACCGCAGGGCGCGCGACTGTACCGGTTCCGGTACCCACCCCGTACATGATCCGGCCACCTCCTTAAGGTACGGGGATGACGTCGCAGAACTATCTCTCCGAACTCTTCTCCCTGGAAGGCCGGGTCGCCGTGGTGACCGGCGGCAGCTCCGGCATCGGCCGGGCCATCACGGGGGCGCTCGCGCACGCCGGTGCGAGCGTCGTGGTGGTGGCACGCAGGGAGGCGGAACTGAGGCGGACCGTCGGCGAACTCGACGCCGACGGCTGCCGGGCGGCCTGGGTGAGCGCCGACCTCGGGTCCGCCGACGGAGTGCGTACGGCCGGTGAGGGCGCGGCGGCCGCGTTCGGTGAGCCCGACATCCTCGTCAACTGCGCGGGCGTCAACCTGCGGCCGCCGATGAGCGAGCTCGACGAGGACGTCTGGGACACCACGATGACGGTGAACCTCAAGGCGCCCTACCTGCTGGGCCACCGGTTCGGCCCCGGTATGGCGGAGCGCGGCTTCGGCCGGATCATCCACATCACGTCCCAGCAGGCACACCGGGCGTTCGTGCACAGCGGCGCGTACGGAGTCTCCAAGGGTGCGCTGGAGTCACTGGCCCGCTCACAGGCCGAGGCCTGGTCGCCGTACGGAGTCACCTGCAACACGCTGGTGCCCGGGTTCGTCATGACGCCGCTCAACGAGCGGCTGTCGTCCGACCCGGAGCGGGTGGAGGCGCTGGCCGCTCGCACGATGGTGGGACGCAACGGGCTGGCCGAGGACTTCGCGGGCGCCGCGGTGTTCCTGGCGAGCGCGGCCTCCTCCTATGTCACCGGACAGTCACTGTTCGTCGACGGCGGTTTCTCGGTCCACTGAGGCGGCCCTGACGCGGGATGCCGCCCCGGCGAAGGGCGGCATCCACTGCGCGCAGCGCCCGGGACCGAACGCTGGACGGTCACTTCAGCTCCGGTCACCCGGAGTTGGCTCCTCTGTTTCGGCGGCGACCGCCGCGGCGACGTCGGACGATGCCACGTCCTTGTCGACCCCCAGCCCCGTGAGCACGCCCGCGCCCCCCTCGAACTCCAGCAGCGCCAGCACGATGTGCCCGGTCCCGATGAAGTCGTGGCCGAGGCGCAGCGCCTCCCGGAAGGTGAGTTCCAGGACCTTGCGGGCCCCGGCGTCGTACGGGATCAGCTCGGGGACCTCGTCGGCCGCGGCCGGCAGGACGAGTGACGCCGCTTCCCGGACCGCCTCCAGCGGGACGCCCTGCCCGGCGATCACCTGAGCGCCGAGGGAGTCCGGCTCGACCAGGAGGCCGAGGATCAGGTGCTCCACCCCCACCTGGTCGTTGCGGGCGGCGTGGGCCTCGTTGTTCGCACCCATGACGGCGTTCCTGGCCTGCTGGTCGAACTGGCCGAAGCCCTGGCTCGGATCAAGCTCCGAGGCCTCGCCGGGCTTCTTGGGGACGAACCTCTTCTGGGCTGCCTGCCGGGTGACCCCCATGCTCCGGCCGATGTCCGTCCATGAGGCGCCGGAGCGGCGCGCCTGGTCCACGAAGTGGCCGATGAGGTGGTCGGCGATCTCGCCCAGGTGATCCGCGGCGACCACGGCCCCGGAGAGCTGTTCCAGCGTGTCGGTATGGGTCTCCTTGATCGCGTCGATCAGCTCGTCGAGGCGGATCGGCGGATTGGCGCGCAGCGGCTTCGTCATGAGGCAACCCTAGGTTGACACCTCACGCATGTCAACCCAAGGTTGACGCCTGGAAGCGGCGCCCCCCTCGCCGGAGCCTGAGCCTCAGACGTCGAGGTCCACTACCACCGGGGCGTGGTCGGAGGCGCCCTTCCCCTTGCGCTCCTCGCGGTCGACATAGCTGTCCTTGACCGCCGACGCGAAGGGGGCGTTGCCGTAGACGAGGTCGATGCGCATGCCCTTGTTCTTCGGGAAGCCGAGCTGACGGTAGTCCCAGTAGGTGTACGGGTGGTCGTACTTCAGGGGGCGCGGCACCACGTCGGAGAGCCCCTCCTCGCGCAGTGCGGCGAGCGCCGCCCGCTCGGCGGGGGTGACGTGTGTGGCGTCCACGAAGAGCGCCGGATCCCAGACGTCGTCGTCCGTCGGGGCGATGTTGTAGTCACCGAGGACCGCGAACGGCAGCGCCCCCGCCGCGTCCGCCGCGACGGCCTTCCGCAGGGCCTCCAGCCAGCGCAGCTTGTAGGCGTAGTGGTCGTGGGCGACCTCGCGGCCGTTGGGGACGTAGACGGACCAGACGCGGGCGGGGCCACAGGTCGCCGAGACCGCTCTCGGTTCCTGCACGCCCTCGTAGTCCGGGCCGTCGGGAAGGCCCGTCACGACGTCCGCGAGGCCGACGCGCGAGAGCAGCGCGACGCCGTTCCACCTGCCTGTGGCGTTGACCGCGGACTCGTAACCCGCCTCGCGCAGCGCTTCGGCGGGGAACTGCTCCAGCGTGCATTTGGTCTCCTGGAGACAGAGCACGTCGGTGCCGCTGCTCTCCAGCCAGGCCAGCAGCCTCGGGAGCCGGGCGGTGATCGAATTGACGTTCCACGTGGCGATGCGCATGCAGCAAACCTAACCGCTGCCACTGACAGCCGGGTCAGAGAAGGGTCGCGTCGCCCGGGGTCAGCCGGCCGTGGTCCGCCCCTCCCAGGGCGCCGATCTGCATGTCGTAGATCGGCCGGGCGAGGTCGGTGAGCAGGGCGTCGTGGATGTCGATCGCCCGGCGCGGCTTGACCTCGCGCACGTAGTCGATGACCTCCGAGATCTTGCTCCAGGGAGCCATGACCGGCAGCATCAGCGTGTCCACCTGGTGGTCGGGCACCGTGAAGGCGTCACCCGGGTGGAAAACCGAACCGTCCACGAGGAAACCGATGTTGGTGATCCTCGGGATGTCCGGGTGGATCACCGCGTGCAGCTCTCCGTGCACCTGTACGTCGAGCCCCGCCGCGGTGAACGTGTCGCCGTGACCGACCGTGTGCACGCGCCCCGGGAACGCGGCTGACACCTGCTCCGCCACACTGCGCAGGGTCCACACCTGCGCGGCGGGGTTGGACTCCAACGCCGCGCGCAGCCGCTCCTCGTTGAAGTGGTCCGGGTGTTCGTGCGTCACCAGGATCGCGTCGGCACCCAGAGCCGCGTCGTCCTCGGCGAACCCGCCGGGGTCGATGACGAGCGTCCGGCCGTTCCGCTCCAGGCGGACGCAGGAGTGGATCTTCTTGGTAAGGGTGAGAGACGAATCGTTCATGCCACCATCCTGCTACGCGGGCGGGGTGGTTTCCTCCTGGATCACGGATTGCGCGATCTCGAACGCCGCGCCTGCCGCCGGGATGCCGCAGTAGACGGCCGTCTGGAGCAGCACCTCCTTGATCTCGACGGGTGTGAGCCCGTTGCGCAGAGCAGCCCTGACGTGCTGCGCGAGCCCGCCCAGGTGTCCGGACGCGACGACAGCGGTGAGGGACACACAGCTACGGGCCTTGCGGTCGAGGCCCTCCCTGCTCCAGATCTCGCCCCAGGCGTAGCGGGTGAGGAGCTCCTGGAAGTCCTCGGTGAAGTCGTCGGAGGCGGCCTTCGCGGCGTCCACGTGGGCATCGCCCAGAACCTCGCGCCGGACCTTCATCCCCCGTTCGAACCGGTCGCTGCGGCCCGTGGGGGAAGCATCGGGCAGGACGGTCGCGGCGGTGATCTCCGCCATGGGTACGACCGGGGCGAACGGGGCGGCGAAACCCGGTGACGGCGGGACGGGGATCGAGGCCTGGGTGTCCTGCCAGGCGGTCGAGAAATGCATGAGCAGCAGATCGGTGACGGCCGCCGGCTGCTCGACCGGGGCCAGGTGGGAGGCGCCGGGGACGAGGGCGAGCCGGGCGTCCGGGATGCCGGCGACCAGGGTCCGGGCCTCGGCGGGGCCGGTGACCTTGTCCTCCGCGCCGACCAGGACGAGCGTCGGCACTCCGATACGGGGAAGCTCCGTACGGATGTCGAAGGCGGCCAGGGCCTCGCAGGAGGCGATGTAACAGCCGGGGTCGGTGGTACGGACCATCTGTACCGCCCACTCGACGATGGCGGGCTGTGCGGCGGCGAAGCCGGGGGTGAACCAGCGCTCCGGGGAGGTGCGGGCGATCGGCTCCAGGCCGTTGCTGCGGACGATCACCCCGCGCTGCCGGAATTCGTCGGCGGTGCCGAAGCGCGGTGACGCGGCGACCAGCGCCAGGGCGGCGACCCGGTGGGGGTGGCGCAGCGCCAGGTCGGCACCGACGGCGCCGCCGATGGAGCAGCCGGCGTATCCGAAGCGCTGGACGCCCACGCTGTCCAGTGTGGCGAGGAGGCGGTCGGCGAGGTCGGTGACCGCTGCGGCGGGGTGCGCGGGGGCCCCGCCGTGCCCCGGCAGGTCGTAGCGGAAGATCCTCCAGTGCTTGGAGAGCTCGGGTATCTGCCGGTCCCACATGTGCCATGTGGTACCGAGTGAGGGTCCCAGCACCAGCACGGGTGCGTCCTCTGGCCCATCCACCTGGAACTTCATCGTCTTGTTGTCCATCTCGCTCACGCTCACACGCTCCCACGTCTCACAGCCATCTCACACACCGCCCTCCTGAGCACTGTGCAGACCGCCCCATGTCGTAGCGGCTCCACGAAGATCCTCTACGTCTGGCTTCACGTACCAGCGCTTGGTGGTCTTCACGTCGGTGTGCCCAGCCCATCGTGCCAGGAGGTGATCCGGCACCCCGTTGTTGGCCAGGCAGGTAAAGCACGAGGCACGCGCGTCGCAGTGAACCGCCCCGGGTTTGCTGCAATGCCACGTAGCCAGGGCTCGCAGATCTCCGGCTCCTTCCAGGGCTGTCGGATGTCGCGGATGCGCCTGTTGATCGTCTCGGGCGGGCCTCGAACAGGGCCGCGACCGCAACCTGGGGCGGGGTGAGCCGGTGATGGAGGAGGGCGGCCAGGCGTGGGCGGTACCCGCGCCGTCTGTCCAGGCCGGCCTCCCGCCGAGGTCTGGACTTCCTCTTTGCCCCGTTATGCTGCCGCCGCAGGTCCAGCACCGCGAGGGCCGTACGCTCCACAGCGAGCAGGCCCGGGGCTGGGCTGGGCTGCGTGCTAGCGTGAGCAACGCTAGATGGAATGCGCGAAAAAAACGCTCACGAATGGTGCTTCTGAGCGGCGCCCCGTGCGGTGTTGGTTCCTTCCTCGGGAACGCCGGTGCTTCCTTCGTCATCATGAACGAAGGTAGAGAACTGTGCGTACTCCGTATCGTGTGATCATTGTGGGCGCCGGCTTGGGCGGGCTGGCACTGGCCCACGGTCTGCGCTCGCAAGGCATTGATGTAGCCGTCTACGAACGCGATGTCCACTCGGGCGCGCACCCTCAGGGGTACCGCATCCAGCTCGACGAACCCGGTCTGACCGGACTGGAATACTGCCTTCCCGTCCCGCTGTTCCAGCTCTGCCTGGGAACCGCAGGCGCACCGCCGGCGCGGGTGTCGGTCCGCAGCCGCCACCTGGACGTTCTGGCGGACAAGGCCGCGCTCAGCAGCTCCGGCGCAGGGGACGCTCCGGGCCCTCGCGCATTCAATCGCCCGACTCTGCGTCAGGTCATGCTCTCCGGGCTACGCGACCACGTGCACTACGGTGCGCGGTTGGTGGCCTACCAGCACGAGGCGGACGGGACGGTCACGGCACGCTTCGCCGACAGGCGCACCGTGAGCGCCGACCTCCTGGTCGGCGCGGACGGCGTCAACTCAGCTGGCCGCCGGACCCTGCTGCCTGACGCCCGGGTCGAGGACGCTGGCCTGCGGCTGGTCTACGGCAAGATCCCACTTGAGGGAAGCACACGAGCAGGCATCCCCGACTGGGTCTTCGACAGCATCTTCACCGTGGTCACCGGCGACCCACACCCCGCCTGTGGCACTGTCCCCGGTCGCCGACTATGTCGCATGTATGGTCGGCGCCCCCGCCGACCATCCGGCGATGCCCACCTTCGAGGAGCTGCGCGACCTCGCCCCCGCAGCACTACGCGACGTCGCCCTGGGAGTGCTCGGCGACGACTGGCACGATGATGTCCACCGGCTGCTGGGATTGTGGGACACCGATTCCCTGTTCCCCCTGCGGATCTCCACCGCTGCTCCCGTGCCGGTCTGGGAGTCCGGCCCGGTCACGCTGATCGGCGACGCGATCCATGCGATGAGCCCGGCCCTGGCGATGGGCGCCGATACCGCCGTTCGTGACGCCGGTGAACTCACTCGCGCCCTCTCCTACGCGGCCGGTACGGGTGAGCCACTGATGAATGCGGTCAGCTCGTACGAGAACCGCATGACCGACTGCGCATTCTCGATCGTGGCCAACGCCCGGCAGACAGGGCGGCAGCGGTAGACCCCGCTGATCGCTGGCCGTTCCCGGCCACCGTCGGCGACGGCGCTATTCGGAAAGTTTCGGCAGCAGTTGACAACCAGCACCTCGGCCCGGCCGCCCAGGTGGAGCAGCATGGGCGGCGGGTGGCCGGCGTTGGCGATGGTGATGTGGTGGGCGACGGGGTCGTACACCGCGTACAGGCAGGTCGCCATGCGGTCGCTGCCGAGCCGCTGCTCCTGCTGTTCGCGTCCCGTTCCGGGGCAAGGACCTGCGCGGCTGGCGCCGGCGTCACAACCGGGACCACACGAAGATCCGCAGCCTCGGCGAAGGCGCCATGGCGATCCTCAAGTCCTGGCGGCTCCTGCGGAAGCTCCGCTGCGGCAGGACCCGAATCACAGGCGTCGCCCGAGCCGTCGTCGCCCTCGGACTCACCGCCTGATCAAGATGCAAAAGGCTCAGTGCCCGGGGTCAGCATGCTTACCTGGGTCATGCGCCAGATCCTCCGTCACTGGCAGGCACTCGGCGAGCAGGTCGACGACGTCGCGCCAGGCCCGCTGCGCGTGCCGTGGGTGGTAGCCGACGCCGGGAACCACGGGGTGGCCGACCGGCGGGTGGTGGAAGGCGTGCAAGGCGCCGCCGTAGACCGTGAGGCGCCAGTCGACGCCCGCGGCCTGCATCTCAGCGGTGAACGCGTTCCGTTGCGCGGGCGGCATGATCGGGTCTTCCGACCCGACCCCGGCCCACACCGGGCAACGAATGTGCGCCGCCTCGCCCGGTCGGCCCGTGGTCAGTGCGTTGACTGTCCCGATCGCGCGCAGGCTGACGCCGCCGCGCCCGAGTTCCAGCCCGACGGCACCCCCCGTGCCGTAGCCGACAGCGGCGATCCGGTCGGGGTCGGTCCGCGGTTCGGTGCACAACACATCGAGCGCCGCATGGCCGATGCCTCGCATCCGCTCGGGATCAGCGAGCAGCGGCAGGCAACGGGCCAGCATCTCCTCGGGGTCGCCCAGATAGCGCCCGCCATGAAGGTCGAAGGCCAGCGCTATATATCCCAGCTCGGCGAGAGCATCGGCCCGGCGGCGCTCGACGTCGCTGAGCCCCATGCCCTCTGGTCCGAGCAGCACCGCGGGCCGGCGATCGACACCGGCCGGGAGCGCGAGGTGCCCGATCATCGTCAGACCGTCGGCCGGATACTCGACCGTACGCGTCGTAATCGTCGTCATGAGACTGGACTGTAGTGATGGTCGGGCCCGGTCCGGCCGGTGTTCTGCGGCTGGCAGAACAGCGCGGGCAGGACGGCGTCGACGCCGTGAACACACCAGGCACGCTGTGCTCATTTCAGCCCGGATTCTCCTGCCGCGATGGCGCCCGTTTCCCTGGCCCATCGTCGGCTCCAGGCATCCAGCGGGCTCAGCGCCTCTACGAGGTCCTGACCGAGCTGGGTGAGGTGGTAGCCGTCTTCGCGCAGGGTGAGCAGGCCGGCGCCGGTCAGCTCGTCGAGCCGGGTGCTGAGCACGCTGGAAGACATGCGCTCGCATCGGCGCTGCAGTTCGCGGAAGCCTGCCGGCGCTTGACTCAGTTCCCACAGGACGCGCATCGTCCAGCGCCGCCCGAGTAGATCAAGTGCGGCCATGACGGGACGACCCGACGCGGACCCTCGTACCGGCATACCTGGCCGCGGTGTTCTGGCTCCCATACCCACTCCTTGCGCTTCGGTTCTCGAAGCATCATAGTGATTCGAAAATCGAAGCAGGAGAAGCCACATGCCGCGCATCGAACCGCTCAGCCCGCCTTACCCCGCCTCCGTCGACCAGGCACTGCGTCGGTGGATGCCTCCGGACGTGCCGCACGAGCCACTTACCCTGTTCCGAGTACTGCACCGCAATCCGGAACTGGCCTCACGCATGTTCGCCCTGGGCGCCGGCCTCCTGGGCCACGGACACCTCCCCGCCATCGACCGCGAAGTCGTCATCGCTCGCGTAACCGCGCGCGCCGGCTGCGCCTACGAATGGGGCGTGCACACCGCGACCCTCGCACCGCAGGCCGGACTCAGCCCGGAACAGATCCGAGCGACCACCGAAACCCATGCGACAGTCACTGCCGCATGGTCGCCACACCACGCGGCACTGCTTGACACAGTCGACGAACTGCACGACACGGCCCAGCTCTCGCAGCCCGTCTGGGACGCCCTGTGCGTGCACTACGAGGACGCTCAGCTCCTCGAAATCCTCGTACTGATCGGCTGGTACCGAACCATCAGCTACGTGGCCAACGGGCTGCTCATCGAGGAGGAATCCTGGGGCGCCCGGTTCCCGGCGAGGTAACTACACCCTGCGCATGCACCATTGCGGGACAGCCCTTACACCGCCGCAGCGCTGGTCGGCATCGGCGCCATGACGATCACGACGCCGACAAGCCCCGCTCTCGCCCGCCGCCGCTCGTCCGAGACCAACCCGTAAGTCAGATGCACTCATCCCAACACTGGAGGTTCCATGCCCAAGGGCTACTGGGTCAGCGCCTACCGCACCATTTCAGACCCTGAGAAGCTGGCTGCTTACAACAAGCTGGCCGGTCCGGCCGTCAAGGCCGGGGGCGGTCGGATCCTCGCCCGTGGCGGTCGGGTCGTGGCGTATGACGCCGGAATCGCCGAGCGCACCATCCTGATCGAGTTCGACAGCTTCGAGCAGGCCGTCGCGGCGCGCGAGAGTGCGGCCTACCAGGAGGCGCTGGTCGCCCTCTCCGACGGCGTCGAGCGCGACTTCCGCATCGTCGAAGGCATCGACTGACCGAGGTCCAGTCGGATCTTCTCTGAAGCAGCAGAATTCTGGGGTATACCGGCCCGCTCCCGTGAAGGACGTCACCAGCTAGTTCCCTCACGGCTCAGGCAGCCTGGCCGAGACCGGCGGCGGTCAGGTCCTGCTCGCGCAGCGGGGTGAAGTCGACGTCGGGTTTCGAGTCGTACGCCTCGGTCGCGTATCGGCCCAAGGAGTCGGTGAGCTTGGGCTCGTTGCCGAACGGCGGGCCGAGACGGCGCCACCACTCCCGGGGATCTGGGCAGCGGTCGTCCCCGGCGACGCCCCCACGGGGGAGGGCGGCGCCGGGGACGACGTGGGCGGGCACCTTGACGCGGGGCCGGTCAGGTGGTGGCGATGACGTAGGCGCGGGCGAAGTGGCTGCCGATGTGGGCTTTGTGGAGGTGCCCGGCGATGACGCGGTCGCCTTCGACGCCCATGCCGACGTGGATGTGGGCGGAGCCATTTACTTGCTACGGCTTGGCCATCGTGCAGACCAGTGTGGCCTTGGACGGGTCACACGCCTTGAACCAGGCATTGCCCGGGTCGAGGGTGTAGGCGTCTACTGAGCTTGTTCCGCTTTGACGGACACCATTGGTGTGGTGGTCAGGCTGCGAGTGCGGTCTCGTACTCGGCGGGGCTGAGGTAGCCGAGGCTGCTGTGCAGTCGGTGCAAGTTGTACCAGCCCTCGATGAAATCGAAGATCGCGGTGCGGGCGGCGGCCCGGCCGGGCCAGGCGGGGGTGCCGAGCAGTTCGCGTTTGATGGTCGAGAAGAACGACTCGGCGAGCGGCAATCGTCGGGCCCATTCGTGGACCAGGTGAACGCCGCCGAGTTTGCTCGTCACGTAAGCACGACGGCCGGCTCGGACATACTCGGAACGGTCGAATGCTCCGGGTCGGGAGATCTCCGGGATGGCCCAACGGGGCGCGGGCATGGTCCCCCCGGTGTGCCGCAAATCACCGGGCTGCGGCGGGTACGACGGCCAGGGCGAACATCGTGCGCCAACCGCCGCTGTCCGCAAGGGCCCAGCCACACAGATAGGCGATGAGTTGTCCGATGGCGACCATCAGCTGGAACAGCACCATGAGCCGTCCGCGGATCCGGGCCGGGGCGAGTTCGGCGATGTACACCGGCACCATGCTCGAGGCACCGCCGACGGCCAGGCCCAGCACGAAGCGGGCGGCGATGAGGCTGTTCACGTCGGGGGCCGCGGCAGCAGCCCCCGCCCCCAG
Source organism: Streptomyces sp. NPDC102441 (assembly GCF_044765585.1). Taxonomy (NCBI): domain Bacteria; kingdom Bacillati; phylum Actinomycetota; class Actinomycetes; order Kitasatosporales; family Streptomycetaceae; genus Streptomyces; species Streptomyces sp. NPDC102441. The sequence continues at coordinate 314,115 of NZ_JBIWKH010000009.1, read as the reverse complement.
GCCGAAGACCACCGCGACCGCGATGACGACCCTGCGCCGCCCGTGCCGCGCGGCCAGCCGCCCCGATACGAGTGCCCCGGCCATGGCTCCGAGCAGGATGACGCTGACTACCATCTCCTGCTCGCTGGAGTTCAGGCGCAGGTCATCCCGCAGATGCAGCAGTGCCCCGGAGATGATGCCGGTGTCATAGCCGAACAGCAGTCCGCCCAGGGCGGACACAGCCGAGACGGCGTAGACGGCGGCAGGGGTGCGCGAGGCGGGCGAAGCGCCCGTCGGAAGGCACACGGTCGGGCCCCCGCCGCGCTGTTAGCTCAGGCATCGCCCATGACCAGACCCTCGATGGTGTGCTTCTGGGTGATAGGCACCAGCTCGTCGACGACCGGACAGTCCAGATGCTGCCGGACGCGCTCGGGCAGCGCCTCCCAGTAAGCACGGGTCACGGCAGTGTCATGCCGCTCGCCGTTGGCGGCCTCAGGACCGTCCACACCCAGAACCAGCACGGGCCGGGACTTCGCGGAGTCGTTCCTCGTGCCGCGGTGGATGGTGAGAGCGCTACGCGCCGAGATGTCACCGCGCTGAGGGTACTTGCGCACGGCGCGTTCCTCATAGCGCGGGTAGTGGGGCCGGGGCGGGAACATGCCGTGTCCGAACTCCGGACTGTCGTCCCACTGGGTGCCCGGCGCGATCTCGAAGGGGCCCATGTCCTCCTCCGTGTCGACGGCGGTGACGTTGAAGGCCAGGGAGGTCAGCCGCCGCTCTGCACGGGTCTCCTCGGGAAGGGGGAAGTCCCGGTGCCAGGGCTGGTTGACGGCCCCTTCGAGCGGCACGTCGAAGCCGAGCTCCACTATGCGATAGCCGGGGCCGAGCACCGCCTCGCAGACCGAGCGCACCCAGGGGTGGTCGACGAGCTCCACGAAGCCGCGCAGCTGCTCGGGGTGGATCTCCACGTAGTAGCGGTGCGGACCGCGTCCGACGGCGCCGCCGGGCCGCGTCAGCGCTTCCTGGAAAGCGGACTCGATGTCCTCACGCAGCCGGTCGGCCCACTCCGGGCCGAACGCGCCCTTGCGAGCCGTGATATCGAGCGAGTACAGGGCCTCGACCTCTGCGGACACATCCACGTCGAGATCGGCCGGGGAGATTCCGGGGTGCGCGTGCGGGCTCATGCGTGCCTCCTTGCAGCAGACTGTCCGAGACATGTTGCAACGATGATTGCAACGTTGCAACACCCTGGGGCCCACAATCTTGATCCCTGCCGGCGGCCGCATGTCAGGATGGCGTGGTGACCAGCAGCCTGAAAGATGTAGCCGCCCTCGCCGGTGTCTCGGCTCGCACCGTGTCGAACGTGGTCAGCGGTTCCGCGCGGGTCGCGGCGGACACCCGCCGACGGGTCCAGGAAGCGATCGACGAACTGGGATACCGGCCCAACCTCGCCGCGCGCAGCCTGCGGGCCGGTCGCACCGGCATCATCGGGCTGGCCATCCCGGAGCTGCACTCCCCCTATTTCGCGGAGCTCGCGGGCCTGATCGTGGAGGAGGCACGAAAACGCTCGTGGACAGTGATCATCGACCAGACACTGGGCGACGCCGAGGCGGAACGCCGGTTGCTGACCGGCAGCGGCGGACGCGTGATGGACGGGCTGATCATCAGTCCGTGGGCGCTGACCGCTCAGGAACTGGCGTCCACCGCGAGGTCTCTGCCGATCGTGCTGCTCGGCGAGCGCAGCCCTCAGGGCTTCGCCGACCGCGTGGCCGTCGACAATGTGAACGCAGCGGATGAGGCCACCACTCATCTGCTGACGCTGGGGCGCCGCCGCATCGCGGCCATCGGGCTGCAGCCACACCTGCACAACGGGACCTCCGACCTGCGCGCCGAGGGCTATCGCAGGGCGCTGCGGCGGGCCGGCATCAGTCCCCGGCCGGAATGGGAACGCACCGTGGACACCCTTCACCGCAAGGACGGCGCTCTGGCTCTGGCGGAGCTGCTCGACAGGGATCGCGAGGTCCCGGACGCAGTGTTCGCCTTCAGCGACGAACTCGCCCTCGGGGTACTGCATATGGCGCACCAGAGGGGTGTGCGGATCCCGGAGGACCTCATGGTCGTCGGGTTCGACGACATCGAGGACGGCCGGTACGGCCACCCGACGCTGACTACAGTCTCCCCCGGCAAACGGCAGATCGCTCAGCTCGCCCTGCAGTGCCTGGCGGACCGGATCTACAGTCCGGACAACGAGGTTTCTCCCTCGGACCTCACGGCTCCGCACCGCTTGGTGATACGTGCCAGTACAACCGAGCGGCCCCCGCCCTTTCGCCTGCAACATGGCGTCGGCCCCGCTACGTAGCGGGGCCACTGCCCATCAGCGCCACCGTCTGTGCTGTTGTCACACCGGAGACCTCTTGGGACTCTTTTCGGCCGATCCTGCCAGGCCCGTCGGGTTGCCGCCCGAAGGGTCTTCCCCGCCTCTATGCTTCTACATGCGTGTAGAAGACGCGAGGGCGGCAGCACGTTGAGCGGTGAGCGAGGCCAACCCCTCGTCGCTGTTCGGTCCACGAACCACATGTACATGAAGGAGTGAACGCCGCGATGGTGTTCAAACGACTGCTCGGCTCGCTCGGCTTGGGCGGCCCTACGGTGGACACAGTGCTGGACACCGGTGCGGTACTGCCGGGTGAGAACCTCACAGGGCAGGTTCATCTCTCTGGCGGCAGTGGTGACTTCGACATCGAACAGATCTCCCTGGAGCTGGTGGCCAGGGTGGAGGCGGAGCACGAGGACGGCGAGAGCGAAGGCACCCTCGCCTTCGACCGGTTCACCGTGGCCGGGGGTTTCTGCCTCGCCGAGGGCGAGCAGCGCAGCGTTCCGTTCTCGGTGACGCTGCCGTGGGAGACACCGGTGACCGAGTTGCACGGCCAGCCGCTGGGCGTCGTGCTGGGGTTGCGCACCGAGCTGGCGGTGGCCGGGGCCAAGGACAAGGGCGACCTCGACCCACTCGTGGTGCATCCGCTGCCGGCCCAGGAGGCGATCCTGGAAGCCCTGGGACAGCTCGGATTCGGCTTCAGGGGCGCGGATCTGGAGTACGGCAGGATCGGCGGCACCGGCCAGCAACTCCCCTTCTACCAGGAGATCGAGCTTTCCCCGCCTGCGCAGTACGCACACGCCATGAGCGAGATCGAGGTGAGCTTTCTGGCCCATCCCGGAGGGATGGAGGTCGTGCTGGAAGCGGACAAGCGAGGCGGCTTCTTCTCGGGCGGCCATGATGCGCTCACACGTTTCACCGTCAGCCACCACGCCGTCGAGCAGCACGACTGGAACGTCGAGGTCGACGGTTGGGTTCGCCGACTCGTCGAAGACCGGTCTTCGCACGGCCACGGTGACGTGTACGGCGGCAGCGCACACAAGGACGACCACCACGGTCACGGCGAGCATCACCACGACAGTGGCCACCGGCACGGAACCGGGATGGGCACCGTCGTCGCCGCCGGCGCGGCGGGCCTGGCGGTCGGAGTCGTCGGCGGGATGGTGGCTGCCGAAGTCGTCGACGAAGTCGGCGACTTCTTCGAAGGAGACGATGAAGAGGGCGACGAGGGCTGAGGCGCGGCGCCTTCGCCTGGCAACTGATGAACCTACGCAGGTGAATTGGGTGCAGGCTCCAGCAGCACCTTCTCCTTGCGGCAAGCAGCGGTTTCGGCACGATGGACGCAGGTCATGGCGCCGGCGACATCGAAGCCGCCGCCGAGTTCCTCGCCGCCAGAATGCGTTCGCGATGCGGTCACCGTGACCGTCCGCCGAACATCTTCTTCCGGCGTCGCGAGGCCTTCACTGCACCGGCCCGAGCAGAACAGAGCCGTCGCCCTCCGGTCGACGCCGATCACTCACCGGGCCCCGCACTCGGGACACCCGGCCTCGCCGGCCCCGGTCTGCACGGCCGTCAGGCGCTTGCGCAATTGCCGGTCCGTACGCCACTGCCTGGAACGACACGGCGAGAACAGAACAAGGCGTCAGGCGGGGCCTCCGACCTGAGGCCGGGGCGGGCGTCGCTCTACCGCAACGATCGGCATGTGCAGACCTCTGAGATGCCGGTACGGTTCGCGCTCGGAACCGTCCGCATCGACGTCGCTGCGAGTCGGTACGGCATGAGGCGGAATCATCTGATCAGCGCCGACGGCAGCGAACGACGCCTCGATCCCGCTCCGGGGACGCCCGAGTACTGGCGCGCCCGACTCTCCCGACGACACCCCGACATCGGGCGCACCCTGGCCGTTGGCGCGATCGTCGTGTTGGCCACCAACCTGGCCCTCTTCGCGCCCTTCGTCTCGCCGATCCGCCTACCGGCGTGGGCGAATACAGCCCTCACGATCACCACGGGGCTGGCGGGAGCCGAACGGGCACTCGCCTTCCGGCACCACCGAGCCGGTCGAGGCGGGTGAGCGAGGATGAACGTGGCGGGCGCGGTGCATCGCAGCGTGAGCAGCCCCGGCAGGCACGAGACGGATGCCGTTATAGTCATAAGGTCGCGAAAAACGATGTTCCGCGGGTCCACCCGCCGGACATCGCTCGTACATCGATGCAGATGGTTCTGATCGGTGAGCGTCTCCTTGCCGAGATCGGGCATCCCGTCCGCTTTTGGCGCTGACCACCGCCGGCGCGTGTCGGCGCGACAGAGGAGCGCAGCATGCAGAAGACCATCGCCATTGTCGGAGCGGGACTGGGCGGACTGACGCTCGCCCGGGTGCTTCAGGCTCACGGTGTCGCCGCGACGATCTACGAGGGTGAGGCTTCGGCGACGACCCGTGCGCAGGGCGGCCTGCTCGACATTCACGTAGAGACCGGACAGGTCGCGCTTCGCGAAGCCGGTCTCTACGACGAGTTCCTCACTCTGGTCCGCCCGGGCGAGGACGCCAAGCGCGTGGTCGACCGCCACGGCACGATTCTGTTCGATATGCCTGCGGACCCCGGTTCGGCCCGTCCAGAGGTGGATCGTGGCGAACTCAGGCGCCTGCTCATCGACTCGCTGGCGCCCGGGACGATCAGGTGGAGTCATAAGCTCGCCTCGGTCCGGCACCGTGTAGAGGGCGGCTACGACCTCACTTTCGCGGAAGGTTCCGCCACGCGCGCCGACATCGTCATCGGCGCGGACGGTGCCTGGTCGAAGGTGCGTCCGCTGCTCACCCCCGCCAAGCCTCTCTACAGCGGAACCTGCTTCATCGAAATAGCCCTCGCCCCGGGAGGCCAGGACTGTCGGGCGAGCGTGGCCGCAATCGGCAGCGGCACGCTGATGGCGGTCGCGCCGGGCAAAGGCATCATCGCCCATCGCTACGCCGACGGACGCGTGCTCGGATACGTGGCGCTGAACAAGCCCGAGGAGTGGATGAGGTCGGTCGACTTCGGTGACCCGTCCGCGGGCCTCCGTCAACTTGCCGACGAGTTCGATGGCTGGTCGCCACTGCTCACCACCTTCGTGACACAGAGCGACGCGGAACCGTGGGTCCGGCCCATCCATGCTCTTCCCGTCGGGCTCAAATGGGACAGGGTGCCCGGCGTGACGCTCGTCGGCGACGCCGCGCATCTGATGTCGCCCTTCGCCGGCGAGGGTGCGAACCTCGCCATGTACGACGGCTCTGACCTGGCGAGCAAGCTAGTTGAGCAGCACGACATGGAGGTCGCGCTCACCGCCTACGAAGAGCGGCTGTTCCTCCGTAGTAGCGACGCTGCCGGCCGCTCGGCGGAGAACCTGGAGATCTTCTTCGGCCGGGAAGCACCGCAGAGCGTAGTCACTCTGTTCGATCGCTCCTGATACCTCAGCCCTGTTTCGCGATCTTGGCTCAGCATCGCCCTCTCGGATTCGCCCTCCAAGGTTCTGACCACCAGCACCGCAGTGGCCGGCGACCTGTCCCGCCTCGCCGCCTCGCGACAGCCGGGCCTTACCTTCGCGCCGGCGGGACGGACAAGGTCACCCGCGACATGCGGGCCGCCGTCGCCGACTTCGTGTACCTCACGGGCCGGATGGCCGCCGCCCCCGCGGCCGTAGCCCGCGCTGTCTCCGAGCAGGCCGTACGCCTCACCCGGCTTCAGACGCCTCTCGACCTGCCCGGCTGGAACGGGGAGGTCACGACAGCCGAAACGGCCCACCGAAGAAACCGACGGGCCGTCACGAAAGATCGTGGCCAAAGGAAATGCCCGGAACGCCGAATTCGGCAACGGGAACCGTCTGCGAGGTCGTCAGAGCACATGAGTCATCAGGACGTGAAGCTTTCAAACGTACCCGTTCGCCGCACATCCAGCGTTGCGCAGTGAAAACCACCCCCCAGGGATCGACCCTGGCGCCATGGAAGAGGAGCGCAAGTAATCCCCTTCTTCTCCAGCATGCGAATGAGTTCGGTTTGCGATTTTTCGACTACTACCAATTCCGGAGAAATACTCAGGAGATTCATGCTGATCCAAGGCGAACTGAAGGAATAACCCAAAAATCCGGTATCTACCGGCTCCGGGGCCAGGATTACTTCCCAGCTACGCAGCACGTCCGGAATTGTCTTTTCGCTGACACGTGCAGGATTCACGAGCAAGAGGCCCGGGCGGAGCGCCGTAATTGTTGTGTCGATATGCGTCGACTTGTAGATGTTCTCGCATGGATGAACGCGATATCTGGCCCCGAGAGTGGTCTGAAGCCATCTAGCTCCACTCAGATTTCCAGAATCAGACACTAGGTAGAGGATGTCACTGCCAAGGCGCAAGCAATTGGCAGCATCGAACACCGGCTCTTCCTCGAGAACAGCGAGTAGTGACCGGTCAAGCCTGTTATAGCCAGATTCCTTCAACTCCGGTTTAGGTGCAGAAATCCATCGAGCACCACTTTCCATGTACTCCCGGAGTATCGGCCGATAAGCCAGCGACTCGTACTGACGAGAGCGAAGTGACATCGGCGTCTCAATAATGGTCCTCCCGACAGCCAGGAGCGTATCTCGTGGACAAAACGCGTGCATCCCATCGGACTTCCAATCCGGGGTCGAGTACTCTCGCGAATTATCAAGTGCGACCGGCCGACGGACCGTGATTCCTTGCGACTTCAGCAAGGCTATCAATCCAGCGATGTCCTCCTCAGCTTCTGCTATGCATCGAGGATCAAAGGGGCCCACGGGAATCGCCGAAAGGTCCTGGCATCGGATTGTGTGTTGGCCCCTGTCGGCACTCGGAACTCGAGATCCCAAGGCGGTGCCAACGATCACCTCCTCAAGGGGGCTCCATTCATCGTGGACAGACACCAACGAGTTACTCATGCGGGCTCGCTTCCTTTCAGTGGGGACAAATCGGAAGGCGGAACAACGAGTCGGGAACCATGTCCGACGTAACGTGCATCGGGTCGTACAAGCGGCTGGCCAGTCGCTCGCTCCTCAAGGATATGTGCGATCCATCCGACTATTCGGTAGCAGACATGCAGTGGTGCGGATAGGTCAACTGGCAATCCGAGCGACTCGTAAAGGAGCCCCCCAAAGAGATCGTAGTTCGGTTGGGCGCCGTCCCGCCTTGAGCAGGCAGCGTCGTACATCGCATTGGCCTTTTCCAGCCCATTCACATTGCCTTCATCTAGGGCAACCTGCGTTGCGACCTTTCGGTATGGCGCCAGACGCGGATCACCCGCTCTCCCGTAGATAGCGTGTCCAATACCGTCGACCAATGTACCGTCATCCAAAAGACGCTCGACGTACGCCTTGACGGCGTCCGGCCCGTCCAACCTCGCCAGCTGCGCGTAGGCTGTTTCCGAGGCGTATCCATGACGCGCACCCGAGAACACACCAGCTGCGGCGGCAACAGCTGCATGAACGGTAGTGTGCGCGCTGTTCGCCACTAGACATGCATAGGTTGACGCCGTGGTGCCATTATCCGCGTGAATAATGAAGTCCCTAGTTATGGCGTCAATGTTTCGCTCGCTCGCAGGAAATCCGAACATGTGCAACATGTTCACTACGTGCGGAAACTCCGGCTCGGGCGCTATGGGCTCCCTCCCCTGCCGAAGCATGTGATAGGCACTAAGCAACGTAGGAAGCTGAGCGATAAGATCCATGCCGGCCTCTCCGACTTCCCCCAAGGACTGAACGGAAAGACCACCCCGAACTCCGGAGATCTCGGCATTCAGGAGCGATACCGCGGTCACGAGGGCAGATAGGGGATGCGCGCCGACACGCGCACAGAGACGGAGGGCCTCCATAGCCGCTGGTGAGATTGCCCTCCGCCTCGCCAATTGTTGCTGAAAAGCGAGCACCTGGGTGCCATCCGGAAGCTCACGATTCAGAAGGAGATACGACACCTGTTCAAAGGTTGCGCTGCTCGCAAGCAGATCGGTTAAGCCGTATCCACAGTAGGAGAGGGAGCCGTTACTTACATCGCTATTCGCGATGGAAGTCTCCGTAACAAGCAAACCCCGAAGACTTCTATTCACCTGCCGCGAGCCCGTACGCCCGTGCGCGAAAGCCAAGATGCCTTGGATGGAGCGCAGCTCATGATCGTGTCCGGGGTCGATCTGCGTACCCAGCCGAGTTTCTAGGGCCACCACGACACTGATATGGCCCAGAGAATCCCAACTGTCCGGATGGTGCAAATGTGAATCATCGGATACGTTGCTGGGATCTTCGCCCAGGGCCTGCGCCACCAGCAACTTCACATCGTCCAGGGACAGTTTCGATGAAGCGACCTTTGTGGGGCGCAAAGATTCCGCCAATAGCTCTACGACACCCTTGCGGTCTATCTTGCCGTTTACATTCAGGGGCATTTCGTCCAGATTAACAATCTTCTGCGGGACCATGTAGGGTGGCAAGACTTGCTCCACGGCTTCAATATTCACGGAAGAGCCGGTTGTTGCAGCAAAAATAGATTTCGCGTCGTTTGGCGGCCAGGGAACGGCGACCGCATCAGTCGCGCCCAGCTTTCTCAGCGCGGCCTCTACGTCGCCCAACTCAATACGGTAGCCGCTGATCTTCACCTGATGGTCATTGCGAGCAACGTAAACTATCGTCCCGTCCCCCAGAACCTCACAGATGTCACCAGTTTTGTAGTACCTTCTAACCTCGCCAAGCTCGGATCGAAGCAGAAAGCAATTACTGCTCCGGTCACTATCGAGATAGCCGGAAAAGATTTGGGGCCCTGCAATACACAGCTCCCCTCTGCCTCCGATCGCAACATCAAGTCCTGCTTCGTCAACAATGGCGACATGATGACCCGCATAAACGTGGCCGATTGGAACCAGGCCGTTGACGCATTGTTTCGGGGAAGAAGCTGGATTCCAAGTATATTCGGAAACTGAAATCGTAGCCTCGGTCGGGCCATACATATTGATTAGGGCTGAGTTGTGTGCAGCTTGCTGCCAGGCGGTAGCGACGTATTCAGGAAGCGCTTCACCGCAAAATAGGCTATATCGTAGACTCGGCAGGCTCCGCGGGCTCAAGGCTGCGTCACTTACTAGAGTCTTGGCGACGGAGGGCACAGAAAGCCATACGCTCACCTTATTCTCGTTGATGAAGTCAACAGGGCTTGAGATATCTCGCGGTCGCATCGTGATTGCAGAGGCCCCACTCTCCCAGGCCATAAAGGGACCGAATATCGATAGGTCGAAAGTGGAATCGAAGGTGAGCGCGAAGATGTCCTCGTGGCCAAAATTATATCGGCGCACAGCAGAATCCACGTACGCCATCAAGCTACCGTGAGATACTGGAACACCCTTTGGTTGCCCACTACTACCTGACGTGAACATGATATAGGCAACGTCGGCGGCTGTCGGTTGCGCGATTTCGTCCAGGGGAAGCGGAGACGCTTGCGCGAGATCAACTGCGTCGACAATGGGGGTCCCGATTCTCCTGCGAAGCGGCCTACTCAGTCCCTCGGGAAGAAATACAGTGGGCTTTGTTTTGAGGAGGTCGAAGATGTCGCCCAACTCTTTCGCGGCCCCGCCGTCGACGATAATAATTGAGATACCGGCTTGCGTTATCATTTCCGCCAAACGCTGAGCGGGGAACTTTGGGTTCAATGGAACGAATGCGATGCCCGCCAGCAGAGCGGCTACCTTTCCCACATGTTCGGCTGCGCCCGTGTGAACATAAATGCCCACGCCTTGCACCGGATGTGAAGTCACGCACTCGCGCAGCCGAGTGGCCCATCGACGTGCTTCTTCCAGTACTTCCGCATACGACCATGCCTGACCCTCGTGAATCAGAGCCGCTTGATCGGCTCGCGTACTAGCGCTCTTCAGAAAGCCCGACACTGAACCGGTCACATTGTGTTCCGAGGAATCCCGATTGCAAAGTACGCCGTCCACCTACTTCACTGCTCCCGTGTCGTCTTGACCTGCAACGGTAATTCACGGTATTACGTCGGCTTCTTGTGTCAGATTGTTTCAGAGCCGACGCAGGCGGTGGCAGAGTTCCTTCGCGTAGACCTCCAACGGTCGTTCGGGCGGCGTCCTGGCGCCCGCCGAGGCAGGGGAGAGCCTCTGTTGAACATGCACATTCGGGAACTGTCTGATTTTTTGTGGGCGGGGCGGTGATCACTTCAGTTTGAGGGTGAAGCGGCCGCTGTAGTCAGAGTCCCGGCAAAGTGGCGCGGTGTCCATAGGCCGTTTGGGAGCGTGGTGGGTGAATCGGTCTGTAGCTCGATGGCCGGGGCTTCGGCGCAGTCAGCCGGCGTCCGCCTCCTGATGGGGCGACCGTTTGGGCGGGGTCCGATGCGGAACAGGCGCGGACGCCCGTGATCATAAAGTTCTCCACGCTCTTCGATCCTCGGAAGTCACAGGCCTTGCGCTTACACGAAGCGGGCTGTCCGAATGGTGATCTCGAAAGCAGAAAGCGCCTCTGACCAGCGGGAATGTTGATTACTGAGATCCTTGTTCCCGCCACCGCCAGAGGCACTTTCCAGGTGAAGAAGCCTATCGGGACCTACCCGCGTGTCCGCGTCGAGCGCGGCGGTCGCGGAGTGGATTCGCAGGCCGGTGCAGTACTGCTGGCCGAGGAAGTCCGTAAGTCCGGTCTGGATGCGGCGACATCGGCGGCGCCCGAGCCATGGCGGAAGGCCCGGCGGTGCACGATCCGGGCAAGATCCTGCTGGATGTCGCGCTCGCCGTCGCGCTGGGCGGGGACTGCCTGGCCGATGTGGCCCTGCTGCGGGCCGAGCCGGCAGTGTTCGGGCCGGTGGCCTCCGACCCTACGGTCTCCCGCCTGATCGGCGGACTGGCCTTGGGCGGCAGGCAGGTCTTGGCCGCGCTGCGCACGGCCCGCACCGAAGTGCGCGAACGTGTCTGGCGGTCGGCAGGAGATGCGGCGCCGGATGCAGGCAGGCAGGCAGGCAGGCAGATCGTGGACATCGGCGGCGTCCTCGTCCTGGCGCACTCCGAGAAGGAGAACGCCGCCGCGACCTGGAAGAGGGCGCGGGCAGTTTGCGAGGCGTGCGACGTTGCCCCTGGTGCCTGGGGCAGCTGTGCCGTACCTCTGCGGGACGGGCTGAGCGGCTGCCAGAGTGATCCGTAGAGCGCCGTAGTGGCGGCTCGTCGCTTCGTTTCAAGGAGTCCAGTTGAGCTCAGGCCACTATGTCCGCCGCCCGAGGAGGCAGTCGGGGGCACCCGGTTCCTTGATGGTTATGACCATTCTGCTCGGTTCTGTATTCGTTGTCGGGAACTGGGACGAAAAGGAGGGCAGCACGCTTGAGGCCTCCGTGCCCTGGTGGCTGTGGGTTGTTGTAGGCGTGGCTGTGGCCGTCATCGCCGGAGCTGGGTGCTACTACCTCTGGACTCGCATCCGAAGGGAGAATGCAGCGCTCAAGGCAGAGGAGGAGGCTGCCGAGAGACAGCGGGAGCTGGATGCTCAGAAGCTGACTGACTTGAAGACGGTCACTCCGCTGGCGACGCTCCTGGAGCTGAACCAGACCCAGCTCGATGAGTACCACCGGATTGCGACGGACCAGGCGGACCGGTCCTTCCGGTCCTCCCAGCGAGCGATGGCCATCGGCCTGATGGTGATCGCCGGCTGTTTCGGCGCCGGGCTCTACTTCGACAACCTGCAGACCAAAGTCTTCGTGGCGTCGATCGCGGGGGTTGCCGCAGCATTGACCGCGTTCTTGAACCGCACTTACTTGCAGATGTACGGGCAGACTCTTGGTCAGCTCAACCGGTACTTCGAGCAGCCTGTGCTGACCGGGTACTACCTGACCGCTGAGAGGCTGGCCTTGAACCTGAAGGAAGACCCCGAGAGCGAGATGCGGCGCCGCATTATCGACCAGGTCCTGGAGGCTAGTGCCCGGATGAACAATGCTGCGGAGCCGGCAGAGGAACCGCAGGCCCGGCCCCGGCGAAGGAAGAAGAAGGCGATGATCCCCGCTCAAGCCTCCAAGTAGACCCGAGCTTGAACTCCGCCACGCGCCGGTCCGTCTCCAGGTCGTACGGCCGGGGTCGTTGCCGGCCCCGAGGGAAGGGCGCAGGGAAAGCCTGCCGCCTCTCTCCAGGACGTGCGGTAGTGCCAGCAGGATCCCCTAGGTGTGGATGAGGTCATTGATTCGGCCGAGGCTCTCACGCACGGTGAGCGCGGAGGCAAGGAGACCGGCGTCCATGCCGCCCGCGCCGAGGATGAGCCTGGCGGCACTCGTCCCGAAGTCCTCAGGCCTGCAGCATGTGATGGTCCTCAGAGCTGGCTCACTCGCGCTCATCCCGCCTCAAGGCTCGTCATCAAATGCACTTCGGCCTGCTCAGCCTCTCGGCTTAGAGGGGGCGCGGGTGATCAGTTGCTGACCGACTCGTCGCGTGCGGCCACCGCGTCAGCCCCCTCCTGCACGAAGCCCACGACCGCCGGCACCTTCTTCGCGACCCCGGTCCGTTCCGCCACGCCATGGGCGGCTGTGCCCGTCCGCTCTCCGGCGGCGCTGGTTGTGAGAACGGTGTCGGTCAGTGCCGGAGCGAAGTTGTCGGCCTGGGCAGTGGGGGCGGCGGCCAGCAGAAAACATCCGGCTGCGGCGACGGTGAGGGTTCGGCATACGTTCATGGCCGGTACAACGCGCCGCCCTCCCGCAGGGCACGCCTCCGCCCCGATGCGTCACCCTTCGTCCGGCCCGCTCACCCGTGGGGGGCTGTCCGGCAGCAGCGACCACAATCGGGATACCCGGGGGCGCCCCTATGGGGGGTTTGGTCAAGCTGACTGGGCGGGTCGAGGGCAGCACCGGTTACCTGTTTCCCGAGCGCGGCCTCTTGTTCACCGGCGACGCCCTGGTCACCCATGACGGGCTCACCGGAGATACCGGCCCCCGACTCGTGTGCCGGGGCTTCACCCACGACGGCGACGCGGCCCTGGCCACCCTCGACCGAATCGACGAACTGCCCACCACGACAATGCTCCTGCCCGGCCACGGCGATCCGGTCACCGGCGACGCGCGGACCGCCACACGGAAGGCCCGACAAGCCGGACTGCGCTGACCAACGCCTGCCCCGCCCCAAACGGCGCAGGTCGCGGGAGACCCTCGCTGAATCCCTTTTTGGACACGTGGTGGCCACGGTTGTCCTCTTGAGGTTCCATGAACCTGCGCCGCTGAGTTGACGGTTGCGGCGCTTCGCGGACACACGACTGATGAGGACACGGGGAGACGGGGCGATGAGCGAGAGCGAGGACCCGCTGGGTAGAAACACGAACGAACCCGCTGCCGGGCTGCGAACGAACACGGGGACACCGCCGGCACCCGACCCCGACCCGGGCAGCCCCCCGCCGTCACCCGGCCCCGAGCCGGGCAGCCCCCCGCCGGCCCAGACCCCGACGCCCGCCCGGGCAGGATCGCTGCTGCGGCGTGTGGGCGCGCTCAGCGTGGCTAACAAGATCGGTTTTGCCGGGGTCGTCGTGGCCCTGCTGGCTCTGCTCGTCCCCCTGCTGACCACGTTATGGGGACGGTGGGTCGAGGAACCCTCGGTGGTGTTCCGTGCGGAACCGCAGAAAGGCTTCTGCCAAGTCGACTGGTCTACCCTCCCGGGCAATGCGGGCCTGCTGCCACAACTGCAAGACGCCGACACCAGGACGCTGACCCGCTGGGAACGCGAGCGCCGCATCGTCCAGCGCGGGACCAACCGAATCATGCTCTCGCTGCGCGGGAATTCCGGAATGGCCGCCCAACTGCGGGATATCACCGTGACCGTCGTGCGCAGAGACCCGATACCCGCTGGGTCTCGGTCGGATCCGAGAACACCGGGGTGCGGAGACGGCTCGCTCCCTCCGGAAGCGGCCGGGGTCAACCTGGACGAACTCGCCGTGGGCCGCCCAGTGTCCGTGATCGACATCTTGGGAAAACCGACCCAGCAAACGGCGGCCAAGGAGGCTCTTGACTGGGGCACACCCGTGGTCCTCCCTCGCACGCTGACCTCCGACGCGGTGTACACCCTGTGGTTCCTGGGCCGTACCGACCGCTGGGACACCTCCTGGAAAGCCACCCTGACCTGGTGGGACGGGAAGAGGACGCAGACCGTGCAACTCGATGACCACGGAAGCCCATTCCGGGTGATGGCGACCGCCCCGAGAACCCCATGACCGGGGTCGCGGTGATGGCACAAACGACGCGGCGCAACCCGGTGGGCCTGCTCACGGTGCCCCTCACCGCGATCCTCGTCCACGCGCTGGGCGTGCTTCCGGCACAGATCAGATGGGCGGAAACGCATGTTTCACCCAAGCGGGCAGAGGGCCTGCCGGGGGGCACGCTCGAACCCCTGGAGGCCTTGCGGCTGCTCACCGTCTCCCCGGTATGGCGGCTGGGAGAAGCGGCAGGAGGAGAGGCACTCCTGACCGAAGCAGTCTGGACCAGCCTCTTCGCCCTGTTCCTGCTCGCTGCCTCCACCGTTTTCACCGGCCGGACAGACCTTGGCGTGTACCGAACCCTGCGAGCCTGCGTGCCCCTGGTGGTGCTGGCCCCGCTCGCGGGTCTGGCCGCCCTGATGGTCACCCGCCTACCGCTCTTCCTGCGGGAACAGCCACAGCTGGAGTCCTCGAAATTCAGCAGCCCCGTCCACGGGTACACCCCGCTGACCGAGACCCTTCAGGACGCGTACCAAATCGCCCCGCACACCGCCCTGCTCGGACTGTCCGCAGCAGTGGTCCTGCTCGCAGTCAAGGGCACCCGATGGTGCACCTCCGCCCACGCACCGGGAGCGCGCAGGGCTACGCTTCTCCTTCTTGCCCTTCTCCGCGGGCCCGTGCGCACCGTGTGGCGCCGCATCGGCGAGACGGTACTCGTGACCGGCACCGCCACAACGGCTCTGCACCTGCTCACTTCCCCCGACCTGGCCAAGGCGGTGCGCCCACTGCTCGACGGCCGCTGCTCCTCCCGGTTCTGTGCGAACGAACTGACCCAAGCCCTCCTGCGTCCCCGCCCCCGGCTGTTTCCGCACAGCGAGGGTGTCGAGATACTCACCGAGACCTTCCTACGCCCCTGGGCCTACGAGTGCTTCGCCCTGCTGTTCGCTCTCACTTTCTTCGGGCTCAGATCACTGCCCGGCCTGCGCACCCGGCCGATGCGGGCGCGGGCGCTGTTCCTGCTCTGCCTGGCGGGCTTCATATCTGGCTCGGTCGCCGCGAACACTTCGCTTCTCCTGTACACCGACGCCCTGTTCGGCGCGGAGCCCCTTCATACCTTCTCCGGCCTACTCCTGCACTCACCGGGAATGCACGACGCCCTCTACGCGGGCCCCGCCACGGCGTTCGTGACGACCGCCGGAGCCAGTGCGCTCAGGGCCCTCGCCCGTGGTACCAGCCGGTTACGCGGAGCCGGGGGCCAGGTTGCCGCCGTCACTGACACACCACATGTCGCCGGCCACTGACAATGCCGTGTCGCCCGACAAGCTCGTCGCAGACCTCAGGTATCAACCCGTGTGCCCGTGTCCGTGCCCGTGCCCGTGCCGACAGCGGCGACGGACGTACGGACGCCCCCAGCACCTGCCCTGCCGGGGCGGTCCACGAAGACCCGCCCCAGCTCGAATCGCTCTACCACCAGCGAGAGACCGCATGCCTCTTTCGGTGAACAGACGGCACGAGAGCACCTCCAGCGGCGGCTTCCAGGACGCCTGCGTAGAGGCCCAGGCGCAACCGGACCGCGCCGGTGTACTGATCCGGGACTCCAAGGGCCGTCACCGCAGCAAGCCATCGTGTCCCCGTCGACCAAGCGGCGGCAGAGACGACCATAGGGATTCGGGCCGAAAGAGGCCGGCGCGTGAGCGGGCCGCAGCCTCCAGACGTGCGGTGCGGTGATCGCGGACCGGGTGGCGTGCGGAGCCGTTCGGGCCTCGGTCCAGCCTCGCCCCGGAGGCGTAAGGGCGCTCCCGCGGTTGGTCGTGAGGCATGTTGGCCTGACTCCTGAGACAAGGGTCCCGCTACGCGGAGCCGCGCTAGTAATAGCCCTTCGCGCCGTCGAGCAACTCCCGGACGATGTCCGCGTGCCCCGCGTGCCGGCCCGTCTCCTCGACGAGGTGGATCAGCATCCAGCGGAGGTTGGCGCTGCCGTCGCGGAAGTCGGAGTGCCGGCCGACGTCGTCCAGGGAGGCCGTGGCGACGATCTCATTGCTGCGGGCGCACTGAGCCTCGTACTCTGCGAGGAGCTCGGTGAGGGGGCGGGCGTCGGTGTGCCAGTCGGCGTCCTCGCTCGACTCGTCGAACGACGGGTTCTGCTTCTTGTCGCCGCCGAGGAACACCACCTCCAGCCACGTGTGCTCGGTCCAGCGCATATGGGAGATGAGACCGGCCATCGTCATGGCCGGTGAGGTCGGGATGACCGAGCGGTGCGCGTCCTCGTCGCTCAGTCCCTCACATTTCCAGCGCAGGATCTGCCGCTGCAGGTCCAGCCAGCCTATGAGCGCGGTGCGTTCGTCCGCTTGGAGCGGGGGGCGTTCCAGTTCCGATGTCATGCCGGCGCACGCTACCGGGGCGGCCTTGAGAGGGACACCTGAATAGTGGAGAACTGGGCCTGGAGTTAGCAACGTTGGCACCGAAGCCTCGGGATCGGTGCCGGCCACGACCCGCTACCTCACCGAGCAGAATGACTCCGTGCGATGGCTCGCGGCTGATTCAGATGCCGAGCTCCTTGCGGCCGCTTGAGCGTGCGGAACGCTGGAGCGTTCGCGCGACTCATAAGACGGGCGACTTCCCGTGGGTGGGAGTCCGATTCACTGCCGGGTGTTCCCTCCGAGCACGGCTCCTTCCTCGACGCCCTCGAGAAGGACCTCGACATCCAGCACTCCCCCGCACCCAGCCGGAGTGCCGCTGCGTGAGCATGTCGTGCATATAGACCTCTCCTGGATCCTCGAAGTGGCCGAACGCGCCGGCCACCAGGATCCCGCCCCCCAAGATCTGGGAGTTCCCCTCGCCGCGGTCGCTCGTCACCGCGCCCACCTTCTGGAAACCCCCGTCCACCAAGGTGCCTTCGCCAGGGCTGCGGCCCTGGTGCACACCTTGGGGCGACTGCGCTGGCTGGAGCAGTCCAACCTGAGCGTGGCCTGCGCCGTCGCCGTGATGTACCTCGAGGCCAGCGGCGTATCTGTGGCACCGACACGGGACCAGCTGTCAGCACTGGCACGTGAGCTGTACGACCCGAAATGCACAGCCGCACGCATCGCGGTGCACCAGCGGGCTTGGCGGGACTGAGACCGGTGCGCGTGTTGTCCGCGGCCACCGTCAGCATGGGGCCGTCCATGCACGCGCGGGGAGCAGCCGTGCATCCCCTCGGTCGACGCGTCGTGGCTGGGACTGGCTTCGTCGATCTCCGGGAGCAGCGTTTGTCGACGGGTTCCGGAGTCATGTGGTGATCACTCGGCTCGTGATTTGTCGAGCAGAAGTGACGGTGCTGCGCGTGGGACGGTTAAAGGGAAGGCGGGAGCCAACGGACGCTGGCAGGATGTCGGAGCTCAGCACCCGATGGAAAAGGACCGCCGACTATGGCTCGTGCCATCACGTTGATCCGCTCTGCCTCCCTGTCCGACGTCGCCGAGTACGCCTACGCGGCTACGGCGCCCGCCGAGTCACGCCTGATCTTCCTCGCCGGGGCGTGTCCGCTGAACGAGGACGGCTCCACGGCAGCGGTCGGTGACTACGCGGGTCAAGCGACGAAGGCCATCGAGAACATGCACGCCGCCCTCGCCACCTCAGGTGCGTCGCTCCAGGATGTCATCAGTACGAGGGTTCTCGTCGCGTCGGCCCGGCGAGAGGACCTGGTGGCTGCCTGGAAGGTAGTCCGAGACTCGTTCGCTGACCATGACGTCCCCAGCACCCTGATGGGGGTCACCGTGCTCGGCTACAAGGACCAACTCGTCGAGATCGAGGCCGTCGCCGCCGTGCTCGATTCTTGAGCCCACTGGCACGCTGAGTCGTCGGCATGACCAGCAACCTTCACCAACGGCATCCCACCCACAGCGTCGTCACGGACCTGCACCTGTTCCAGCAACCTTGCCCACGTGCCGCCCGCCTCCCAGCGGGCGAAACGCTCGTAGACGGTCTGCATGTCAGACAAGCCTCAGGAGCCGGATGGGGTGGCAGCAACTTCGGCGAACAGGTCTACGTAGGCGTCCCCAATTCGGGTGCGTGTAGTCAGGCTCCATACGGGTCCCACCCGTCTTCGATGACCACCCATGGGTGCGGTGCCACACCCGGCTCGTACGACGCCGCACGCGGGAACGGCTCGCCCCCCTCACACATGCGCGCGAAATCCCCCTGCTCGCGCGGCTTGTCGCCGAGGACGGCGTCGTTGACGGGTGGCAGCAGCATCAGCACCCACGCCACCAGGGCCGCCGAACCGAGCGCCACCACCAGGGCCTTGACTACGCGACGTCGCACACGTGTCATGAGCCGGATGCTACGGACGCCAGCGGGGAGGGGCGCCGACGACGGCGTACCGGACGATCTGCTGGCTCGGTGGGCGGGGCGTACATCAGGACTACGAAGAGGTGGTACGTCAAGCCGGGTGATCTTTAGCCTCGGGGTCCGAACGGTTCGTGGTACGTGAAGCGGACGACCGCCGGATCATCCGACTGTGTCTCACCCCGGAGGGCGTCGAACTGGCCGAGCAGAACTTCACCGTACGGTCGGCCCAGGAGCAGGCACTGCTCGCCGGACTGGGCGCGGCAGACCGGCGCGCTCGGGCGATGCGTTCGCCGCTCAGTTCGCATCCTCCCCACTGGCCGGCTGGTGCGCTTGCTGCGGTCCAGCCAGCCGGCCAGTGGGGGGCGCGGCCTATCCGTGGTGGCGTGCGGCGAGCGGGTCTCCGGCCTTGCGGACGACCTTGGCGATCCAGGCCATGGCCTCGGGCACGTCGTAGTTGCCGGCATGCGGCTGGTTCCAGGCGAGCTGGTAGTCGACGTCCTTGACCTGCTTGTCCGCTTCGAGCGCCCGGTCAAGGTTGATCGAGACGGTGAACGAGGTGTCCCGGTCACGGGTGCCGGTCCGGACATACCAGTTCTCTGCCGTGTCGGCACCGGTACCGACGAAGTCCATCGGGTTGATCAGGTGGACCTGGTCGTCGACGGTGGTGCTGCGCTTGCCCGTGTACTGATCCCAGGTCAGGCCGGTGTCATCGAGCCCGCTGCCGTCGCCGGCGACGTCGTTGTGGTCCCAGCTGTACTCGGTGTAGTTCATGTACTTCTGGTTCGAGGGGCCGAAGAGGTTGGTCTCGGTCCGACTGGTGATGTCTCCGTTGACGCCCACCGCGTCGAAGGCGGGCGTCGTCTTCAGCGTGGCCTGGGCGACGACGAAGGCGAGGTACCTCTTCATGTCGACCGAGAGCACCTTGTCGGTGCCGTTGTCGACGTCGATCCAGTCATTTACGTACGACTTGGTGGTGGGCGGGCCCCCGGGACCTCCGGACTGAATCTCGAAGCTGCCGCCCAGCGGCGGGATCGTGTGGGTGGCGTCCGCCTTCATATAGGTCTCCGCGGAGCGGATGACCTCCTGCTCGATGGTGTCGATCATGTTCGCGGCGGTGAGCCTGGAGCCGTCGGGGTTGCGCAGCCCGAGGCTCTTCTCGTAGGCGGGGAACTGCGCCGCGATCGCGGCCGCGTCTTCGGGCGAGGGGTTCTGGCCTGCGCCGTCCCGGGTGTCGAGGACGTTGTACAGCCACTCGTACGCCCTGTCGGCGTTGCCCAGGTCGGTGATCGGGCAGTACGCGTTGACGGCGAAGACGTCGTCGCGCAGACTACTGCGGCCCTTCCCGTCGATGCCGGCGGCGCCGACGGCCTCGAGGTAGGGGTTGTACTCACTACTGTTGCCGGAAGCACCCAGGATCGACACCAGCGCGCCGCCGCCGCTGGTGCCGTTGATGACGATGCGCTCGGCGCTGCCGGGCATCGTGGCATCGTTCAGGCGGAGGTAGCGGACGGCGGCCTTGGCGTCGACCACTGCCGCGGGGGCCTTGCCGGGGGACGAGCCGTCCGCGCCCACCAGGCCACGACTGCGGTTGGCCACGTCGGCGAAGACGTATCCGGCCTTCAGTGCGGCTCCGACGTTGCTCGTCGAGCTGTCGTACGAGGTGCCGTCGGTCACGCTCGCCTTGACGTAACTGGCCATCCAGCCGCTGTTGTTCAATGCGAAGTAGACCGGTGCCTGCTGATTGCTGAAGGCGCTCTCAGGTACGAACACGTTTATGCTCTGGTAGCCGCAGGCCGTGTTGGGAATCGTGGTACCGCCACCCCCGGGACCGCCGGGCTGCTGTGCCGCCGCAGCAACAGGCTTGGCGACGTAGCAGATCTCCTTGTACCAGCGCACGTTCATCGGCTGCCCGTCGACGGTGACGCTGATCGTCGTGTACGCGGCGGAGTCGAAGGCCAGTGCGTCGTCCTGGGGGTCCGCAGCATGGCCGCTGCCGTGCGACAGGACCGCGCTGTCAGTAGCCGCGAAAGATGTCGGCACAGCGATGGCCGTGAGGGCGAGCGAGCCGGCGACCGCCACGCCTTGAAGCAAGTACTTGCGAGTCACCGAGCCTGTCCGGAAACCCGTGGTTCGGACCAGTCCATCGCGTCCGGAGGACGTCGAGAGCCGCCGCATGGCATCTCCACTCGTTGAGCACCAGGTGCTTCGCCGATGCCCCGGGGCCGAGGCGTCACGCACGCTATCGGATTGTCAACAATGTGCCCAGCAGTTTGACGAACATTTCCGTTGAAGATTCGACCTTACCGAGCGACGGGTCCCCACCGAGGCACCTACGGGCCCGGCGGCAATCACATCGAACCGTGCAGCCCGCTCACCCGCCTCGCGCTCACCCCCGACCGATATCGCGACCACCTGACCCGAAGCGGAACGCACCGAGCGCCGAACCAGGGACAAATTGTTCCTTAGATTGTCAACAAAAGCGTTGACATGCCGTTCGGGTGTTCTTACCGTCAAGGCCACCATCGCGAGCACCCGTCTCGCTCGTGTCGGGTCCGCAGCTTGAGCCGCACCGACCACCCCCGCCTTTCGCACCGATCTCCAGGGACCCTCCTCCCGGACGAGAGGAAACAACGATGTCCTCCTCGCTCGCCCCAGCCTCCCGCGGCAGCAGAATGGCCGTACTGGTCATCGCTCTGTGCTGGCTTGTCGTGTTCTTCGACGGCCTCGACATGTTCATCTACGGCTCCGTTCTGCCGCACATGCTGGAGCAGCGCGCCCTCGGCCTCGAGCCGGGCACGGCCGGCGACCTCGGCAGCTATGCCACCTTCGGCATGCTGATCGGCGCCCTCTCCTCGGGCACCCTCACCGATCTCATCGGGCGCAAGAAGATGATCATGGCGTGCACCGCGCTGTTCTCGCTGGCTTCGGCCCTCTGCGCGGCCGCCCCCACGGTCGCGGTCTTCGGGCTCGGCCGGACGCTCGCAGGGCTCGGCCTCGGAGGTCTGCTGCCCACCGCGATCACCATGGTCTCCGACTACGCCCCGCGCGGCCGCGGCGCCTTCATCATCGGCGCACTGATGACCGCCCACCACGCCGGCGGCATCGTCTCCGCCTATGTGGCCCTGTGGATCGTGGAGCCCCTCGGCTGGCGTGCGGCCTTCTGGGTCTGCGTGACACCGCTGATCGTCGCCGTCCCGCTGGTCGCCCGGTTCATGCCGGAGTCCCTGAGCTTCCTGGTCGCCAAGGGACGCACCACCGAGGCGCGCGAGCTCGCCGACCGCTACGCCGTCGAACTCCCCGTCCCCTCGAAGAACCGTGCCGCGGCCGGCGAACGGTGGAGTGCCCTCGCCCAGCTGTTCCGCGGCAGCGAGTGGGTCCAGACGGTGATGTTCTGGCTGGCCTCCTTCGGCGGCCTGCTGCTCGTGTACGGCGTCGCCACCTGGCTCCCCACCATGATGCGCGGCAAGGGTTACGAACTCGGCTCCTCCCTGAATTTCGTCGTCGTCTTCAACCTCGGCGGCATAGTGGGCATGCTCGTCGCCGGCCGCTGCGCCGACCGCTTCGGCGCCGCGCGCATCTCGGCGATCTGGTTCCTGCTGACCGCCGTGGGCGTCTACCTGCTCAGCGTTCACATGCCGCTCGCACTGACCTTCACGGTGATCTTCTTCACCGGCCTGTTCCTCAACAGCGCCCAGACGATGATCTACGCGACAGTGGCCGGATACTCCACCTCCGAGAACCGTGCCACGGCCGTGGGCTGGACCTCCGGCATGGGCCGCTTCGGCGCCGTGTTCGGTCCCTGGCTCGGCGGTCAGCTGCTCGCCAACGGGGCAGCCGACTGGGGCTTCACCGCGTTCGCCCTCTCCGCCCTGTTCTCCACGGTCTTCATCACCCTGGCCGGCCTGCGCATGTCCCGCCGGACCCCGGGCCGGACCACCGTGCCGCCCCTGACCGCCACCAGCTGACCGGCCTGTTCCGCCGACCGGCGCGGACTGCAAGCGACAGTCTCGGGGTCTGCGGCAGTCATGTGCCGCAGACCCCGAGCCGGCGAAGGTGGCATCAACGGTGCTCGCGGTACCGCGCGGGGGTTCCTGACGGACGGTCCGGCTCAGCCGCTGACCGTGAGCTGGATGTTGCCTATTCGCCCCATCCGGTCGAAGGAGACTACGGCGGCGTTCCCGGTCGGCAGATCGGCGATCAGCCGGTCGCCTTCCACGCGCTGCGGCACCCCGTGGTGCTCGAAGTACCCCGTGACGGCCCGTCGCGGCGAACGCCCGATGAGTGAGACCCCGGCCATGAGCACGCGCGGCAGGGCGACCGGATCGAGCTGGGCGCTCGGCACCTTCGGGTCGTCGGGCAGGAAGTACACCCGGGTGCCGGGCCCGGCGGGCTGCCCGATGTACCCGGGAGCGTCGGCAACCCCCATCCCCGCGAAGGCCAGCATCTCGGCAGCCCGCCGGGGATCGTCGAACCCGGACAGATCGAGTTCCTCAGCGGTGAACTCAGGAATCCCGTGCACCTGTCCGTACCGTGCCACGGCAGCGGACAACGCCACGACCTCACTCCCGCCGAGCCCGGGATTCGCCCAGCCCCACAGCCAGGAACCCGCCTCCATGTCGTACGTCCCGAGGACACCGACCCGCAGCTGCACCTCCCCCTGCTGGTACGAACACGTCGGCAGGTCCGCGCTCCACGGCGCCTCGGGCAGGAACTCCATGAGCGCCTCGAGCTGAGCGGCGCCCCAGACGGAGTGCCGTTCCGCCTCGAGCACGAACTGGTCGCTGAATCCGGTCGTCATGATCACGAGCGTAGAGGGGGAGGTCCAACGACGTTTAGTCCGGGCCCCGTTCCTCGGCCAACCGCTCCTTCGGCAGGTGATGGAGGCGTCCGAACGACTTCGGCGGGTGCCTTCGCCGGCGCGTCGAGGATCCGCCGTACGGAGACCGCGCTGCCCCCTCCCGCGCGGCGACGGACGCCTTGGGCGGGACGTCTCCCACGCGCCCGGAATGTGCCGCGCGGCCTCCCTTCGGCGAAGAGCGTCGTGTCCCGGCTGGAGTGTTCGGGAAAGTGGATCGTCTGTCAGACCTGCCTGGGATGCTCCGAGTATGGAGATGACCGTGCAGCTGACGATCGACTGCTCCGATCCGCAGAAGATGGTGACTTTCTGGGCCGAGGCCCTGGGCTACGTCCCCGAGCCTCCGCCGGGCGGGCACCCCACGTGGCGTGCTTACTGGGCGGCGATGGGGGTGCCCGAGGCGAAGTTGCCGACCGGTGCGGGAGATGTCCCGGAGTCGATCATCGATCCCGCGGGACGTGGACCGAGGGTGTGGTTCCAGCAGGTTCCGGAGCCGAAGGCCGCCAAGAACCGGTGGCACTTCGACCTGAAAGTCGGTGGGGGCCGTGACGTCCTGCTGGACGTCCGCACACAGCGGGTCAACGCTTCGGTGGAACGGCTGGTCAAAGCTGGTGCCACCGTGCTTCGGATCAAGGATGCGCCGGACATGGGGCTCTACGCCGCCGCCATGCAGGACCCCGAAGGCAACGAATTCGACGTCGTCTGAGAGCCGTTGCGACGGTGCAGGCCACAGCCGGTTTCCAACCGTGGCCGCCCGCCCGGACTTGGAGGCCGGCGCGGGCGGAGAGCCAGGAGGCGCCCTGCTCAGCGATGACGTGGTCGAGCAAGCCGGTCGAAGCCCTGGGCGCCCACCGTGCCCTGCACGAAGCGCCGAAGGTGCGCACGCACAGCGTCCGGCTGCTCCAGCCACGGCTCATGCCCAGCGCCCTCGATCCGCGTCAGCGGAAGATCGAGCCGGAGCGCAAGTGATTCAAGAGCCGACACGGGGCGGGGATCATCGGCCCCGCCGAGAAGCTCCGCCCGCGCGGGCAGGCACCCGAGCAACTCGGCAAGATGCCCATCGAGCGGGTCCTCCCGTCCCTCCTTGCCAAGTTCACCGTTCATGGACCAGTTGACCGGTCGGCGCCGCCGGGCACCCTGGGCTGCCCAGCGCCATCCGCGTTCGGGATCGGAGTGGTCGGTGAACCAGGCCAGCGTGAGAAGCTCGACTTCCTGCTCCTCCGTGCGGTGCGGCAGCTCCTCCAATTCGCGGAGCCGGTGCTGCTGCTCTGCGGACATGCGGCGGCCGCGTTCCGCCCGGTCCCCCGTACGCCAGTCACCGACGAACGGCCCGCACATCAGCAGCATCGCGGCAACCCTGTCAGGATGCTTCAGGCAGAAGCGGCTCGCCAGGTCAGTGCCGTAGGAGTGCCCGATCAGCACGGCCCTGGGCACGTCCCATACGTCGAGCAGCTCGACGAGATCGTCGACATGCCGGGCGAGGGAATGGCGGCCCTGCCACGGGGATCGGCCCGTGCCACGCTGGTCGTACCGGTACACAGGCGCGAGGTCCGCCACCATGGGGGCGACATCGCCCAGATAGTCCGGCAGACCCGGACCGCCGTGGAGCAGGACCACGGCCGGCTGCCGAGTCGTGTCCCCCAGCGCCGTCCAGTGCAACTGCGCCTCATCGGTCATCGACACCAGGCCCTGCGTCTTCATCAAAGTCACCGCGAAGAATTTACCGGCGTCACCAGCTGCCCAGCGGCGAACCCGCGCGATCCGACCGCGGTCACCGAGCGCGCTGATGGATGACCGCCCGGCGCGGCCGATCCTCTTGCGGGTCATCCGAGCCGGCGCCGACGGATCGTCCCGGGCTCAGGGCGTGCCGCGCACCGGGCGCTCGGGGCGCGGCGTTGTCGACAGGGGCGGGGAGAGGAGGGACTCGAGCAGCTGAGCGAGCTGTTCGCGCTGCTCCGGATCGAGTCGCCCCGTGGCCGGCGCGAGGGCGTCCTTGCCTTCCTCGTACATGCGCTTCGGCGCGGGCGATGAGGCCGGACATGGTCGACTTGTCCAGCCCCAGGAAAGCCGCAAGGTCGCTCATGCGGGGGCCCCGCTGGTGCCCGGCGTCGACGGCGTCGTGCGCGACGCCTCGGGCCGCCTGCGTTACGCGGTCCTGGACGACACGAACCTCGGCACCTTCGCCGAGCGCACCGTGATCGACACCCGCCGAAGTGTCGTCCTGCCCGATGACGTGGATCCCGGCCGGATCGCCGCCGCGATGAACCCGGGTATGTCCTCCTGGGTCGCCCTGCGCCGCCGCATCACGTTCCGCGAGGGGCAGCGCGTCCTCATCCTCGGCGCCACCGGCAGCGCCGGGCGCATGGCCGTCCAGATCGCCAAGCGGTTCGGCGCCTCTCAGGTATTCGCCGCCGGCCGCGACACCACCCGCCTCAAGACGCTGCCCGGCCTCGGCGCGGACCAGGCGCTCACCTTCGACGAAATCGCCGCCGCAGCCGACGTCGATGTCGTCCTCGACTTCGTGTGGGGCGCTCCCGCCGCCGACGCCATGCTTCCGATGCTCACCGCCCGTGCCGACCGCTCCGCCCCGCTGACCTGGGTCCAGATCGGCTCCATGGCGGGCGCGTCCGCCCCGATCCCCTCCGCGGCGCTGCGGGCAGCCCGACTGAAGATCGTGGGCAGCGGCATCGGCTCGGTCGCTCCCAGCGACTTCATCGCCGAACTGCCCGGGCTGGCGAAAACGGTGACCGAGGGCGCCCTCTACGTCCAGGCCCGCGCCGTGCCGCTGGCCCGGATCGCGCAGGCCTGGTCCGAGAAGACCAGCGAGCGCCTGGTCTTCGTGCCCTGAGCCCTCGCCCGGCCTTCCGCCTCACGTTCTCCGGCCGGGCAGCCAAGCGAATCCAGGAGTGAGTCATGCAGGAACACGCGTTGTGAAAAGCCCGCCTGCACCATGCGTCTGGCACTCGACGCCCGGCGCACCGTCACCGAAGCGCGCCTCCTCAGCCGGCGCCCCGGTACCGGACAGCGTGTGAGACGTGGTCGGCCGGCGCCGCCCCGACGGGTCGATCCTGGCGTAGCCGGACAGCAGCAGGAAGCCACGCCTCCAAAGCTCCCGAGGACGGTCATTCCACGAGGGGCTGCGTCCCTATGACGTCCAGGAGCGCCAGGCGTTCGGCGTCTTCGGTGCCGGGTTGGGCTGTGTAGACCATGATGCGCAGGTCACTGCCGGTGGCTCTGAGCACGTCGCAGTCCAGGGTCAGGGCGCCGACGTGGGGGTGGTCGATGGTTTTGCGGGCGGCTCGGTGCTCGCCGACGGCGCCTGATTCCCACAAGGCGTTGAAGTGAGCGCTGCGGCGGCGCAGTTCGGCGACGAGGGACCGCAGGTTCGCGTCGTCGGGATAGTTCCCGACGGTGCGGCGCAGGTCGGCGGCGTGTGCTGCCTGGAGTGCGCCCTTGGATTCCGAGGTGTGGCGTACGCGGCTGTGCGGGTCGAGGAAGTTGCGCCAGACAGCGTTGAGGTCGTTGCCGTGCCATTCCCCCATGAGTGCCGTGTACAGGGGGTTGGCGAGCAGTTGGGTCCAGGCGGCGTCGAAGACGGCGACCGGCGTGCTGATCAGACGGTCCAGCACGCGGTGGACGCCGGGAGTGATGTGCCGCGGGATCGTGCTGGGGCCTGGCGGTGCGAGGCCGGCCAGGCGGAAGAGGTGATCGTGTTCGTCCTGGGTGAGCCGCAGGGCGCGGGCCAGGGCTTCGACGACCTGGGGTGAGGGGTTGGTGGCGCGTCCCTGTTCCAGCCGGACGATGTAGTCGGCGGAGATGCCGGCCAGCTGCGACAGTTCCTCGCGGCGCAGGCCGGCGGCGCGCCTGCGTGCGCCCACGGGCAGGCCGACGACCTGGGCCGGGGTGTGATCGCGCCAGTGGCGCAGGGCCGTGCCGAGTTCCGTGGTCGCCATACCGTTGATTGTGGCAAGAGAGACGGTCGTCTGTCCTGGTACCGCCATTCCCAGGAAGGCGGGTCTACTGGCTGATCAGGTGTTTTCGGCCGACCATGGGGGGAGGAACGGCACGGTCGGTGAGCCGGCTGCCGCCTGCGACATCGTCTGCCTGTGCGTGTGCACCGATGACGACGTGCCGCCTCGGCCGACATCTGGAAGGAACAAACACCCATGAACAAGCTCGCCCTCATCACCGGCGCCACCTCCGGCATCGGAAGAGCGTTCGCCGACCGCCTTGCCGCCGACGGTTATGACCTGATCATCGTCGGCCGCCGCAAGGACCGCCTCGACGAGTTCGCAGCCGACCACTCCGGCGTCGCCATCCGGGCCGTCGCCGCCGACCTGTCCACCGACGCCGGCATCGACACCGTCGCCGGCATCTGCGCCGCCGAGCCGTTGACCGTGCTCGTCAACAACGCCGGCGTCGCGCACTACATGCCACTGGCCGAACTGCCCGCCGACAGGGCCCGCGAGCTCGTCCACGTCAAGGTGCTCGCCCCCACCATGCTCACCCGCGCCGTCGTCGCCGGCATGCAGGAACGCGGTGAGGGGCAGATCATCAACGTAGCCGGAATGATCGCTTTCAGCGGTCCCGCCGACAAGTCCGTCATGCCTCGCCGCGCCGTGTACGCCGGCTCGCTGGCCCACCTCGTCGCCATGTCCCAGACCCTCAGCGCGGAATTCGACGGCACCGGCGTCCAGGTCCAGGTCCTGTGCCCCGGCATCGTCGCCACCGAGTTCCACTCCCGCCAGGGCCTCGACATGAGCGTCGTACCTCGCATGAGCGCCGAGGACGTCGTCACGGCCAGCCTGCGCGGCCTCGAACTCGGCGAAGTCGTCTGCGCCCCCGGTGTCGAAGACGGCAACCTCCTCGACAGCGTCTTCCAGGCAGACCTTGCTGCCTTCGGCGGGCAGAGCTCCGACCTCGCCTCCCGCTACCGGGCCAACTGAACCGGATCGCGTCGTCCTGCCTGCCGGTCACCGGCGCGGAGGTCGCCACCAGTTCGACGCATCCCGGACTCCGGCCACCAGGACGACCGGGTACAGTGCGCCCGTCAGTCCGGCTCACCCGAGGAGGGGAAGCGTGACCGAGACCAGCGAAGCCCGATCCGCGGACGGTACGGCGCATGCGACCCAGCAGAGTCGGCTGCGCCGCCTGATGCGCTACATCCCTCTGATCGCCCCCGTCCTGCTGTGGACGGTGCCCTGCTGGGTTCTGCTGCACACCGGCCAGCACTGGCCGCCCCCCGTGGCGCTGGGCGGCACCGCCCTGTTCGTCCTCGGTCTGGTCGCAATGCCGCTCGCGATGACGCGCGGCCACGGCCGACGGCAGCAGGACCGGGCGGCCATCGTCGGAGACACCCTCCTCGGGGCCAGCTGGGTTCTGTTCACCTGGTCCGTCCTGCTCGGCGTCCTGCTGCGCCTCGCCCTGACCGTGGCCGGCGTGGGCGACGGGCAGACCCGGGCCCGGATCGTCAGTTGGGTGGTTCTCGGCGTAGCCGCCGTGCTGCTCACCTGGGGGTACGCCGAGGCCCGCCGGGTGCCACGGGTGCGCCGGCTCGACGTGCAACTCCCGCGACTGGGCGCCGGATTGGACGGCCTTCGCGTCGCCCTCATCACCGACACCCACTACGGCCCGCTCGACCGCGCCCGCTGGTCGGCGCGGGTCTGCGAGAAGGTCAACACCCTGGAGGCAGACCTGGTCTGCCACACCGGCGACATCGCGGACGGCACGGCCCGACGGCGCCGTGCCCAGGCCGCTCCGCTCGGCACCGTGCGAGCCACCCGGGCCCGGGTCTACGTCACCGGAAACCACGAGTACTACAGCGAGGCCCAGGGCTGGGTCGACCTGATGGACGAGCTGGGCTGGGAGCCGCTGCGCAACCGCCACCTGCTGCTCGAACGCGGCGGCGACACCCTTGTGGTCGCCGGCGTGGACGACGTCACCGCCGAGTCCTCCGGCCTGGCCGGTCACCGCGCCCACCTCGCCGGAGCCCTGAACGGCGCCGACCCCGACCTGCCCGTCCTGCTCCTGGCCCACCAGCCCAAGTTCGTCGACCGGGCCGCAGCAGGCGGCGTCGACCTCCAGCTCTCGGGCCACACCCACGGCGGCCAGATCTGGCCCTTCCACCACCTCGTCCGCATCGACCAGCCCGCCCTCGCCGGCCTCAGCCGCCACGGCACCCGCACCCTCCTCTACACCAGCCGCGGCACCGGCTTCTGGGGCCCGCCGTTCCGCGTCTTCGCCCCCAGCGAGATCACCCTGCTCGTACTCCGCTCCCCGCAGGGGTCTCCCACACAGCCCCTGTGAGCGGACTGGCGTGTGCCGGGACGAACGGGGGTGGGCCCGGCCGATGAAGGCCGGGCCCACCCGCTCGTTCCGCTCAGCTGATGAAGGCCTCCTCGGGCGCGGTGGGGGCGCCACCCCCGGGGACTCCGCCGTTGGTCCACACCGGGTCCGGCCAGACTCCCGTGCAGGCGGGCGGGTCGGCGTACCAGCCCGAGTTGCCGGTGCCTTGAGTGACCTTGAAGCCGCTGCCGACACAGTTGTGGATCGGGTTGGACTGGGCGATGTGTGTGGCGACGACGTTGTCGAACGAGGCCGTGCCCGGGGACTGGACCTGCAGCGCGTACGTGCCGGCGCCGTCGATCCTGATGTTGTCGAAGTGCAGCCCGTCGGTCGCGCCCTCGATCAGATGGATCGCGGCGTAGGAGCTGTCCAGGATCTCGCTGTCGGTGATGTTGATGGTGGCGCCGCTGATCGGCTCGTTGAGTCCGCTGAACCAGATCGCGCCGACGCCGAAGTGCCAGTTGAAGTCGTTGTTCCCGGTACGGATCAGGGTGTTGCGGGCAGCGGTGTGCGTGCCCGAGACGGCCGTCCCCTGACCGGAGTTGACGCCCGGATAGCGGTTGGCGATGTGCAGGCCGCCGCCGTTGGTGATGGTGTCCGACATGACGTTGTCGGAGATCGTGATGTCCTTGCCGCCGTAGGTGACGATGTTGTTGGCGAGGATCGGCAGGATCACCGTGTTGAACGTGAACGCGTTCTTCACGTTCGGGACGTTCTCCGCCCACATGGCCAGACCGTCGTCCCCGGTGTTACGGACGAAGGTGTTGGTCACCGTGGAGTTCGTGACGCCGTAGTGGAAGTTCACCCCGTCGGCGGTCTGGTCCAGGATCCGGCTGTTCTTGATGGTGAAGTCGTCCATCGGGCCGTCCATCCAGGCACCGCACTTGGTGTGCTGCATCCAGACGTTGTCGACGACCGAGTCGGACATGGCCCCGCCGATGGCGTTGACCTGGTCGTTGTCCACCCGCTCACGGATGTCGCCGATGATGGCGAAGTCCTTGAGGGTGACATCGCTGCTGCCTCCCTGCGCCGCGTACTTCCCGTAGACCCCGACCGCCTTGCTGCGGTCGGTCGGGTGCCGCCCGGTCAGCACGCTGTACCAGGGCCCGGCCCCGCGCAGCGTCACCTTGTCGACGACGATGTGGTCGGTGACCTGGAAGGTGCCCTGGGGGATGTACACCTCCTTGCCCTGGGCGCTGCCCGCGTCGACCGCGGCCTGGATCTTGGAGGTGGAGTCGGCTTCGCCCGTCGGGTCGGCACCGAAGTCGCTCACCACGTCCAGCGCCCCGGACGGCTTGCCGACCGGGGCGTCCACCTGCTCGAAGTCCGCCAGGTCGATGGTGAACGACGGTGATGTGGCGGTGGAGCTCACCTGGAGCCGGACCTTCGTGCCGGCGGCCAGGGTGGATCCGAACATGGTCCGGGTCTCGTCGTAGAAGTGGTGCGGGTTGGTATCGCCCGGGTTGTTGTTGAAGGGGTAACCCCCGTAGTACCAGCCGTACTTCGATGTCACCGGCACGCTCTTGAGCGAGGTGCCGTCGACCTGCAGATCGAGAGCGGCGTCCCGGCCCGTCCCGGCCTCGTCGTCCGGCAGCGAGTAGCGGAACGTCATGGCGTTCGCGGGGGCGGTGAGCGTGAACTCGACGTACTCACCGGTGGCGTCGAGCGTGACCGCCTGCCGCCCCGACGCCTCCGAGGGCAGCGAGCCGTACAGACGGTCGGGGCCGATCAGGGAGCCGTTCGTGGCGGCGTACTCGGCCTCCTGTTCCGTGAACGGAACGGTGGCGCCCCGGCCGGATATCCCGACCGGGGAAGGCGCGGGGACCGCTGCGGCCTGGGCGGCGGGAGCACCGGCCAGGACGACCGCCGCCGCGGTACCGACGGCGGTGAGGGCCAGGGCGAGGGAAGCGGACAGGGAGCGCCGCAGAACACGGCTGGGGCGTGGGGGGTGTGGGGGGTGAGTCTGCACGTGGGGTCCGTCCTTGCGGCTCGGGGGCACTGTGGACGCCCTGAGGCTAAGCGCACCCCCGCAAGGAAGTCTATGAGGACGCGCAAAATAGTGCTGTGATCGCTCAAATTGTCGACTCGAAGTGGGATTACTTTCCCAGGCCCCGCGCGACGGCATCGCACAGGGCACACAGGCCGGCCGCGTGCGTGCCCTGTGTGGTGACGAGAGGCATCGGCCGGCCGGTGGGGCCCGCCCCTAAGCGCGGGTCCCACCGCTGTTCTCTGCTGCCCGAGGGCGCTACTCGACGTTGACCTTGAACGTGCTGGTCGTGTTGCGGATGTCCTCCGCGTTGCCGCTCATCCGCAGGTCACGGAAGGTGACTTCACCGACCGCGGGCCCCTGTCCGGGTTCGGGCATCTCGTTCGCCCAGATACCGAAGCCCGACCTGGCGTCGAAATCGTCCCCGCTCTTCTTGGAGTTGGTGATGGAGATGTCGGTGAAGACCGTGTCCTTGACCGGGAACTGCGGTTGGCCCCCCACGTAGTTGGTCTGGAACATCACGCCGCCGTAGGTGGAGTCCTCGATGTCGACGTCGTTGACCCTGATCCCCTGGAAGACCTTGGAGGCGGAGAAGGCCCAGATGGCCGGGAAGACCTGCGAGCCCCAGAAGTGGCCACCCGTACGTTCCAGGGACACGTTCTCGACGGTCGTGGGATCGGTCCCGAAGCCGTTCATCGGATACCCGAAGTCCAGCGAGGAGATGGTGATGCCGGAGTACACCAGGGTGTCGGCGATGCGGATGTTACGGAAGGTGTTGTTGTAGCCGCCGTAGACGGCCAGGCCTGCCGCTCGCCAGGTCAGCGTCGCGGTGAGGTTCTCGTAGACGTTGTTCTTCATGTCCGCTCCCCCGGCGTCTATCGCCGAGAAGAGCGCGAAACTGTCGTCGCCGGTCGCCCGGGCGTCGTTGTTGACCACGTGGTTGTCCGTGGAGCCGTTGGTCATGTTGATGCCGTCGGCGAACATGTTGCGGATCCGGGAGTTCTTGATGGTCATGTTGTCCGTGTTGGCGCCCCAGTAGAGGCACACCATGTGCTCGACCCAGATGTTGTCGATCGTGATGTCGGACACGCTGGAGAAGTCGAAGACCTTACCCGGGCCGTCGATGCGGGATGTGTAGTTGCCGAGGTAGGCGAACCCGGCGAACGAGGAACCCTTGGCGCTCGCGTCGGCCCGGAATCCGATGTCCGTGTTCTGCTGCGAGGAGGGTGCGTGGAAGCGGGTGAACCACGGGCCGGCCCCGACGATCTTCACCGCCTTGCCGTAGACCTGGAACTTGCTGGAGGTCTCGTAGTCCCCGGCGGGCAGGAACACTCCGACGAGTGAGCCCGTGCTGTCCATGCGGACCTTGTCGATGGCGTTCTGCACGTCCTGATGCGAGAAGCCCGCCGGGACGGTGTAGGCGGCCGGGTCCGGGTTCGAGGCCGCGGTCACCTGCTCGGTGTTGACGAAGTCGATGGCGTAACTGGAGCTGTTGCCGGCGTCCTTCTGGAGCCGGATCCTGGAGCCGGCCGGAATCGTCCTACCGAGCTGCAGGCCGGCTTCGTCGTAGATGTGCCGCGGTGCGCCCTCGCCGGGTGAGTTGCCGGGTGAGGCCTCGTTGCCGTAGAGCCAGGCGTACTTCGCGGTGAGGTCGACCGCCTTGAGGAACTGTCCGTCCACGTACACGTTCAGTGTCGTGTCGGCGCCGTCGGGGATCGAGAAGCGGGTGACGAGGGTGTTGGTCTCCGCGCGGGTGGTCCATTCGACGTACTGGCCTGTTCCGGTGAGCGTCACCGCCTTGCGGCCGCTGGCCTCACCGGCGATGTCGCCGACGGTCCGGTTCGGGCCCACCGCCTTGGCGCCGCCGCCGAGCACACCGTCCTCGGCCTCGTACATGTCGTAGGGCATACTCGCCCCGCGTCCGACGAACAGTGAGCGCGACGTGGTGTTGTTGGCCCGCTTGACCGGCAGTTCGTTGGTGTCGTCGGCTATGACCGTCCTGACGGTGTACTTGCCGTCGCCCGCCTTCCACGAACCGAGGCTGACCGGAGCGGCGATCTCCCCCGCGGCGATGACGCCGCTGTGGGAACCGCTGAGTGTCTTCACCGTGTCGCCCTTGGCGTCCTGGATCAGCAGGGTCACGTCGTGGGCGCCGGATGCCGAATCGGTCGTTCCCTGGTTCTTGATCGCCACCGAGAACTTGACGTCGTCACCGGCCGAGGGGCTGGAGGGGGCCCAGGACACCGGCGCGGCGAGCAGGTCGGAACTGGAGACCGGCTTGATGACCAGGGCGGCGGGCCGGGTGAAGACGTTGTTCGCCTCGTTCTGCTCGATGACCTTGTTCGACGGGTCCACCTCGGCACCGACCGGGTAGCTCCCCTCGCTCTGCGCCCCGACGCTCGCCGTGACGTTCTCGGACTCGCCGGGAGCGATGGCGGGAACGTCCGCGGAGGCGGCCTTCTTGCCGCCGAGCGTGAAGTCCACGGTCGTAGGCGTGGTCGGCTTGCTGCCGCTGTTGGTGACTGCCGCGGTGAGACTGACGGCGTCGGACTCGACCGGCGCGGTGGGCGCGTGGGTGATGCCGGTGACCTCGAGGTCCGGATTGGCGGCCGGGGTGCCGATGACCTGGACTTCGGCCACCTGCGCGCCGGGAGCACCGGTGTTCTTGGTGAACTTGAGCTGGATGTCGGCGGCGGAACCGGTGACCGGGATGGTCACCTTGTTGTCGCTGTCGGGTGAGAAGGAGTAGTCCTTCGACGCCACGAGGCTCTCGTAGGCCGTCCCGCTCTGACCCCGGCCGAGCACCTGGATGGCCTGGGTCCGCGGGGACCAGGCGGCGTCGGGGCTGAGCTTCACGACGACCTGGCTGATGTCGGCGTCGGCACCGAGCCCGGTGGTCAGGGTGGCCGGGTAGGCGCCGCCCACGCTTTCCCAGTAGGTGCTGGTGGAGCCGTCGTTGGCGTTGGCCGCGACGTAGGTGGAGTTGTCCGAGGACGCCTCGATGGGCTTGCCCTGGGCGAGGTCGGAGCCGGGTCCGCTGGTCGCGCCCGGCCGGGTGACGCTGTTGCTCGGCGCCGATTCGTTGCCGGCGGCGTCCTTCGCCTTCACGTAGTAGATGACCGTGGAGGCCGTCGACGGCTTGTGGGTGAACGCCGTGACATCGCCCCCGACGGACTCGACGAGCTTGTCGTTCGCGTAGACGTCGTAGCCGCTGACCTTGACGTTGTCGTCGGACGCCTGCCAGGTGAGCCTGACGTCCTCACCGCCGGGCTGCGTGTAGGCGAGGTTGCCCGGGGCTGTCGGTGCCTGGGTGTCGCCGCCGGAACCCTTGCGGGTGACACTGTTGCTGTTGGAGGAGACGTTGCCCGCGGCGTCCTTGGCGCGGACGTAGTAGGTGACGTCGCTGCCGGCGGGCTGGGTGTCGGTGTATGTCGGAGCGCCGGCGGGGATGCTTGCCCGCAGCCGGCCGTTGGCGTAGACGTCGTAGCCGGTGACGCCTGTGTCGTCGCTCGCCGCGTTCCAGATGAGCTTGATCTTCCCGGTGGCGGGTTCGGTGTAGCCCAGACCGGAGGGGGCGGTGGGGGCCTGGGTGTCGCCGGTCGCCGGTCCGTAGACCTCCAGTTCGGACAGCTGGCCGGCGGGCCAGCCAGTGTTGGCGGTGATCAGTACGCGTACGTACCGCGCCGTGGTGGTGTCGAAGCTGATGTTCGCCGACTGCTGGTTTCCGCTGTCGAAGGTGTACGCCTTCGACGCCGTC
Source organism: Streptomyces sp. NPDC102441 (assembly GCF_044765585.1). Lineage (NCBI taxonomy): Bacteria > Bacillati > Actinomycetota > Actinomycetes > Kitasatosporales > Streptomycetaceae > Streptomyces > Streptomyces sp. NPDC102441. The sequence goes on along the minus strand of NZ_JBIWKH010000009.1, from coordinate 278,329 downwards.
AGGTCGGTGAAGTTCTGGTTGTCGGTCGAGCTCTGGATCTTGAGAGTCTGACTGCGGCTCGGCCATCCGCCGGGCAGGCGCAGCGTCACCTGGTTCACCTTGGCGGAGGAGCCGAGGTCCACCTGCACCCACTGGGGGAATGCGTCGTTCTTGCTTTCCCAGTATGTGTCGCGACTGCCGTCACCGGCGTTGGCCGCGCCGTACACGTCGGCGTGTCCGCTATCGCTGTAGGGCTTGTCCTGGGCGAGGTTGGGGGTGGAGGCGGTGGTGGTGAGCACCTGGAGCTCGGCGAGTTGCGCGGTGCCGCCGGCCGAGTTGTCGCTGAAGTCGGCGCGGACGTAGCGGGCGAGGGTCGCGGGGAGGGTGATCTTCACCGTGTTGCCGTTGCCAGGGCTGAATGTGTACTGCGCCGATGACTTGAGCGTGGTGAAGCTCTTGCCGTCTGCGCTGCCCTGGAGTGCGAACGTCTGCTTGCGGGTCTGCCAGTGGGCGGGCAGACGTAACACGATCTGCCGGACACGCTTGGCCTGTCCAAGATCGGTCTGCACCCACTGCGCCGACTTCTTGCCGGCCTGCCAGTAGGTACGGGCGTCCCCGTCGCTCACGTTGCCGGCGGAGTGTGCACCGAGGGTGCTGCCGGCTCTCGCCGGGGTGTCGGCGGCGGTGTTCGGACCGGCGTGCGCGTCAAGGGCCGGCAGCCCCAGGACCATGACCGTGGAAGCCAGCGCGGCGGTAGCGGTGCGCTGTTTCCAGCGGCCGGCTTTGGATGGGGGCATGCGGAGTCCTCCCAGCGAAGGCTCACGTACCGAGGCAGTACGCGAGTGCGGCTCGTTACGGGCTGAACGGTGGCGCTCTGCTGCGGGCGGGGGCCGAGAAACGGCCCCGCGACACCACTGCGGCCATGCGCGCCTCACACCATCACGGCGCGCTCAGGTTTTTGCAGCGTTCGATGGCAATATTGCAGATGCTTCGTCGAGTCGTCCATGGCTGTGACGGACCTTCTCAGAAACGCGCAAGTGCGCCTGCTTGCGCAGCATCTGCGGATGCCGCTGAGCCGCACTCGGCCGGCGAGTGCGGCTCAGCGCCCGGAAGCGGGCGGCCTGGACCGGCGAGGAGGCAGACACCCACCGCCCCGCTCACCGCCCGGTCCTCATGCGGTCGGGCCTGGCCCGAGGGTCAGGCCCGAAGCCAGACCGCGGTGTCCCGGGGCAGTTGTCCCTCCTCGTCGAGCGGTCCGCTGCTCAGGAGGCGGGTGCGGTGCGCCGGCAGGCCGACCGCTCCGGCGGAGAGGTTGACCAGGCACATGAGGCCGTCCGTCCGTGCGAAGGACAGCACACCCTCGGGGGCGGGGAGCCAGGTCAGGGGGCCGTCGCCGAAGCCGGTCCCGGAGCGCCTCAGGCGCAGGGCCTCGCGGTAGAGAGCGAGCATCGAGTCCGGGTCCGTGGCCTGCCGGTCGGCGGCGTGGACCGGCCAGTCGTCGGGCTGCGGCAGCCAGGGCTCCGTCCCGGAACCGAACCCGCTGTACGGCTCGTCGGCCGCCCAGGGCATCGGTACCCGGCAGCCGTCGCGGCCCGGGTCGGTGCCGCCCGAGCGGTAGTGCATGGGGTCCTGGATGCGGTCGTGCGGAATATCCGCCTCGGGGAGGCCCAGTTCCTCGCCTTGATAGACGTAGACAGAGCCCGGCAGCGCAAGGGTCAGCAGCGCGGCCGCCCGGGCCCGCCGGGTGCCGAGTTCCAGATCGGTCGGGGTGCCGAACGTCTTCGTGGCGAAGTCGAAGCCGGTGTCCTCACGCCCGTACCGGGTCACCGTCCGGGTCACGTCGTGGTTGCACAGGACCCAGGTGGCGGGCGCGCCGACCGGGGCGTGCTCGGCCAGCGTGTCGTCGATGGCACGGTGCAGGCGGCCGGCGTCCCACGGGCAGGTGAGGAAGTTGAAGTTGAACGCGGTGTGCAGTTCGTCCGGGCGGAGATAGCGGGCGAAGCGCTCGGCATCAGGCAGCCAGACCTCACCCACGAACACGGCCCCGTACTCGTCCGCGATCGCCCGCCATGAACGGTAGATGTCGTGCAGGTCGTCCTGGTCGATGTACGGGTGGGGGTCGACGCCCTCCACGAAGTCCGGCAGACCCGGGGCTTTGGCGGGCAGGGCCGCGGAGTCGATGCGTACGCCCGCGACGCCCCGTTCGAACCAGAAGCGCAGCACGTCCTCGTGCTCCCGGCGGACCTCGGGGTTCGCCCAGTTGAGGTCGGGCTGCTCCGGGGTGAACAGGTGCAGATACCACTCCCCGTCGGGAACCCGGGTCCATGTGGTTCCGGAGAACTGCGAGGGCCAGTCGTTGGGCGGCAGTTCGCCGTCCGGTCCCCGGCCGGGCCGGAAGTGGAAGCGCTCCCGCTCCGCGCTGCCGGGTCCGGCCGCGAGGGCTGCCTGGAACCAGGCGTGCTGGTCGGAGACATGGTTGGGCACGACGTCGACGATGGTGCGGATGCCGAGGTTCCGGGCCTCGGCGATCAGCTTCTCCGCCTCGGCCAGGGTGCCGAAGGCGGGATCGATGGTGCGGTAGTCGGCCACGTCGTAGCCGCCGTCGATCAGGGGCGACGCGTACCAGGGGGTGAACCAGACCGCGTCTACGCCCAGCTGGGCAAGGTATGGCAGCTTCGCCCGGACCCCCGCGAGGTCTCCGGTACCGTCTCCGTCCCCGTCTGCGAAACTGCGCGGATATATCTGGTAGATGGCGGCGTCGCGCCACCAGTCGTCGGTGCGGGGCGGGAGGGGGGCTGCCACGTTGTGGTCCTTTCGGGCAGGGTGGGTCTTCGCCGCAGGCACGGAAGGCGGGGCGTCGGCGTGCCGGCGGCGAAGTCTGGGGAGGGTGCGGAGAGGCGGCCGTCGGGTACGGCCCGCTGGGCTCAGCCCTTGAGTCCGCCTGCGGTCAGGCCGCTCATGATGTTGCGCTGGAAGACCAGGAAGATCAGCAGGGTGGGCAGCGAGGCGATCGTGAGGGCGGCGATCAGCACGTTCACGGGTACGCCGTTCGACAGGGAGTAGATGCCGACGTTGAGGGTCTGCTTCGCAGGGTCGGGCAGGGTCAGCATCGGCCAGAGGAAGTCCTTCCAGACCCCGACGATCGCGAAGATGGACACCACTCCGAGGATCGGCCGGGAGATCGGCAGGACGATCGAGCGGAGTGTGCGCATCGGGCTCGCACCGTCCATGGAAGCGGCGTCCAGGAGTTCCTGCGGTATCGAGTCGAAGAACCGCTTCAACAGGAAGATGTTGAAGGCGTTGGTCACCGACGGCAGCCAGATCGCCCAGGGCGTGTTGAGCAGGTTGCGCTCCACGATCGGGACGTCGAGCACGGTGAGGTACTGGGGCACGACGAGCACCGTCGCCGGGATCATCAGGGTCGCCAGCATCATGCCCAGGATCGCCTTGCCGAAGACGGGGCGGAGCTTGGACAGCGAGTAGGCCGCGGCGACGTCCAGGACGAGCTGGAAGGCCAGGGCGCCGAACGCGTAGTAAAGGGTGTTGAACAGCAGCTTGGCCAGGTCCATGACCTCCCAGGCCCGGCTGTAGTTGTCGGGCTCGATGGAGCCGGGCACCAGGGTCGGCGGGGTCTGGATGACCTCCTGGGCGCCCTTGAAGCCACTGGACACCAGCCAGTACAGCGGGCCGAGGAACACGAGGGTGAAGCCCCCGACGACCACGGCGAAGGCCACCCAGTAGACCGCTTTTCCGCGGGGCCTGGCGAGCTGGGCCGGTGATATGAGCGTGCGTGTGGACATGTCGGATCTCCGGTCCTACTCGTTCTCGGAACGGCTGAGCTTCACGTACGCCGCCGAGAATCCGGCGAGGAGTACGAGCAGGAGCAGGCCGAGGGCCGCGGCGGCGCCGTAGTTGTTGAAGTTGAAGGCGTACTGGTAGATGAGGTAGACGACCGTGGTGGTGGAGCCCTCCGGGCCGGCTCCACCGGTGAGCAGGAAGGGTTCGACGAACACCTGCATGGTGGCGATGATCTGCATGAGCAGCATCAGGGAGAGGATGAGGCGCGTCTGCGGGATGGTGACGTGCCAGATCTTGCGGAGCACACCCGCGCCGTCGAGTTCGGCCGCCTCGTACAGCTCGCCGGGTATGCCCTGGAGCGCGGCGAGATAGATCAGCGCCGCACCGCCCATGTTCATCCAGGTGGAGGCCACGACCACCGACAGCAGAGAGGTGTCGGGGTCCTGCAGCCACTGCTGCGCGGGCAGGCCGAAGAAGCCGAACACCTCGTTGAGCAGGCCGTAGCCGGGGTCGTAGAGGTACTTGAAGAGCAGGACGGAGGCGACGGGGGGCAGCATCACGGGGAGGTAGACGAGCAGCCTGAGGTATCCCTTGCCGTGCCGGAACTCGTTGATGACGATGGCGACGACGAAGGGCACGGCAAAGCCCAGGACGAGGGCCAGGGCCGTGTAGAGCAGGGTGTTGCGCCACGCCTGCCAGAAGGCCGGGTCGTTGACCACGGTGGTCAGGTTGTCCAGCCCCACCCAGGTGACGGCCCCGCCGTCGGTCTTCTGGAAGGCCAGGAGGAACTCACGGACCATCGGATACCAGGAGAACAACGCGAAACAGACCAGTGCGCCGATGAGGAAGCCATGGGCGGTGAGGTTGCGTCGCAGGCTCCTGGCGAAGCCGGTGCCGGGCTGTACGGGGCCCGCCGGGTGAGGCGGGGTGTGGCGGGTGCTGGCCGCCTTGCTCTGGGTCAGGCCGGGGGCCGACATCGATGCTCCTTGGTACGGGCTGCTGTTGTCGTTCCCGCTCGCGCGGTGCGCCGGTGCGGGTCCGTGCAGGGTGCCGGTGCCTCATGGCGGGGACGGACAGTTCCGTCCGTCCCTGCCATGACGGCGGTCACTGCGTGGCGAGGACCTGGTTGACCTGGTTCTCGGCGGTGTCGAGGAGCTTGTCGACATCGGCGTCCTTGTTGGTGAGGATGCTCGACATGACGTTGTCGAGGACCTTGTAGACCTCCTGCGCCTTCGGCGGCTCGGCCTTGCCGGCGACGGGGCTGTCCATGAAGGACTTGAAGTTCTCCACGGGCATGGTGGCGTGCTCGACCCTGGAGGCGTCGTCCTTGGTCTTGGACCCGTTCAGCCAGAAGTTGGGCTGCGGGATACCGACGGGCAGCTTGTCGGCCTTGGTGCGGGCCCAGTCGAACTGCCCCTTGCCGACGGTGAGGTTCTTGAAGTTCAGCCAGGCGATGCCGGCCTTGACCTTGTCGCCGGAAATGCCCTTCTTGACCATGTAGTTGTTACCGCCGGCCAGGGTGTTCTTCCCGCCCGGGATCGGCCCCATACCGAAGTTCTCGTACTCCGCGCCGAGTTGCTGCACCATGTAGGCGATGTCGTCGGGGGCGGCGAGGAACATACCGAGCTTGTCGGTGGCGATCTGCTTCTGCAGGTCACCCCACTTGAGCAGCTGGGTCTTGCCCATGCTGTCGTCCTCCCAGCGCATGGCGTGGAGGTTCTTCGCGACCTGCTTGCCGGTCTCGTCGTTGAAGGCGGCCTTCTTGCCGCTCGCGTCGACGACGTCACCGCCGAGGCTGTACATCTGCGCGGTGAAGTGCCAGCCGCCGGTGTTGCCCGCGCTGTACTCACCGAATCCGGCGACGCCCTTGCCGAGACCGGCGATCTTCCCGGCGGCGGTCCGGACCTCCTCCCAGGTACGCGGCGGAGCGTCGGGGTCGAGGCCGGCCTGCTTGAAGAGCTTGCGGTTGATCAGCAGGCCCATCGTGTAGTTGCTGGTGGGCAGGCCGTAGAGCTTGCCGTCCTGTTTGAGGGAGTTGAGGACGTTCGGGTCGATGTCCTGCAGGGCGGGAACGGTCTTGTCGCTGACGTACGCCGTGATGTCCTGGGCGCCGTCGTTGTCCAGGACCTGGGGCAGGTCGGTGAAGTAGGTGTAGAACACGTCGGGCTGGGACTTGGCCTTGAGCATGGCGGTGAAGCGCGGCGGCTCCAGACACTGCCCCGGCGTGGAGCGGCCCTCGATGGTGACGTTGGGGTACGTCTTGTTGAACTCCTTGACGTCCTCCTTCCACTCCTTCAGCTCGGCCGCCTTCGCCGTCGGCGGCATGCAGTCGATCGTGAGCGTGACCTTGGTCTTCGGGTCGAGCGGTGCCGCGGGGTCCGAGGAACCGCTGCTCCCGGATCCGTTGTCATCGTCGTTGCTGCTGCTCGTTCCGCAGGCAGCCAGGGCGGTGAGCGCGAGCGCGGAAACGAGAGTCATGGCGCCGACACTGCGGGCACGACGCATCTGGGCACTTCTCATGGGTGGACCCCTTCGGGCATGAACGTGGAAGGCGCCCCACCGCCGATGCGTTGTGGGGCGCCGCTCACTCAACCACCGTGACCAGACGAGCGCAATATCTCTTTCTAACTTCGTAATTGTTTGACAGTCCCATGGGAAGCGAGCACAAGCAGACTCTCGTGCCCTCGCCTGCGGCCTATGCCGTGGCGGCCTCGACCCCTCGCGGTGAAGCCATGACGGACCGCAGGCCGGCGGCCCGGGCCGTGGAGGCGCGGACGACGAGTTCGGGTTCGAAGAGCAGTTCCGCGTGGGGCACGGCGCTGCCCTGGATCTGCGCCACCAGGAGTTCCACCGCGGCACGCCCCATGGCCTCGATCGGCTGGCGCACGGTGGTCAGTGGCGGTTCGGTGCACGTCATGAAAGCGGAGTCGTCATACCCCACCACCGACACGTCCTCGGGCACCCGCAGCCCGCGTCGGCGCGCGGCCCGCACGGCACCCAGGGCCAGGGGGTCGCTCGCGCAGACGATTCCCGTCACTCCCCTGTCCAGCAGTCGCGACGCGACCGCCTGCCCGCCCTCCAGCGAGAAGGTGGACCGCTCCACGAACTCCTCGGCCAGCGCCCCGCCGGCGGCCTGCCGCGCGGCACGCAGACGGCGGCGTGAAGGAATGTGATCGGCGGGACCGAGCACCAGTCCGATCCGGTCGTGCCCCAGCGACACCAGGTGCCGCCAGGCCTGTTCCACCGCCACTTCGTCGTCACAGGCCACGCAGGGGAAGTCGAGGTCCTCGATCGCGGCGTTCATCAGGACCACCGGGATGTTGCGCTCGGCGAGGAGCCGGTAGTGCTCGTGCGGGGCGTCGGCCTGGGCGAAGAAGCCTCCGGCGAAGACGACGCCGGAGACCTGCTGCTCCAGCAGCAGGTCGACGTAGTCCGCCTCGGAGACCCCTCCCCTGGTCTGGGTGCACAGCACCGGGGTGAGCCCCTGTTGCGCCAGGGCACCGCCGATCACCTCGGCGAACGCCGGGAAGATCGGGTTCTGCAGCTCCGGCAGGACGAGACCGACCAGCCGGGCGCGCTCCCCCCGCAGCTGGGTCGGACGCTCGTAGCCCAGCACGTCCAGAGCGGTCAGGACCGTCTGCCGGGTCGTCTGCGAGACCCCAGGCTTACCGTTGAGCACCCGGCTGACCGTGGCTTCGCTGACCCCGACCTTCTTAGCTACCTGAGCAAGTCGTCGCGTCATACACGCAAGAGTATCGCAAGGACCGCAAGAGCTTGCGTTCCCGTGTGCCCTCGCAGTCAACCGAGGGGCGGCCGGGCTCGCCGGCCGCCCCTCGACAAGGACCGGTCAGTCGCGCGGCCCCTTCCGCTGCGGCGCCGCAGACGCCGACTTCGCCGTACCGTTGATCACGAACTGGGAGCCGGGCTCGATCAGGACGTCACCCTGCGCCGAGCCGGTGACGGTCACGTCGGTCAGATCCGCGCTGCCGCGCGCCCCGCCCATCGCGAGAATCCCGGATCCGTTGAGCGACTTGTCGATGGTCACGTTCTCGATCGCGACGCCGGGCACCGTGCCACCGCCGGTCTTGAACTGGATGCCGTCGTAGGTCGAGTCATGGATGTCGGTGTCACGGATGGTGACACCCGGGATGTCAGGCCCCTGGGCGAACAGTGTGATCGCGCCGAACTCCTGGTCCTCGTTCCAGAACGCGCCGCCCGTGCGGTAGAGGCCGTTGTTGGCTATGAGGGTCTTGCCGGAGAAGGGCAGCGGGTCGTGGTCCGTGGCCAGCATGATCCCCGGGTAGTTCATGGTGTCGGAGATCAGGTTGTTCTCGATGGTGTTGCCGTGACCGCCGTAGACCGCGATGCCGTTCGCGCGCCAGGGCAGCTGAATCGTGTTGTTGCGGAAGTGGTTGTCGTGGCCGATGTCCACCGAGGTGTCCTTGACGTACTTGTTGGACCAGACGGCGAGCGAGTCGTCGCCCGTGTTACGGAAGGACGAGTTGGACACGGTCGAGTTGCGCGTGCCGTTGGAGAAGTTGACCCCGTCGGCGTAGGTGTTGCGGATCCGTACACCGTCGAACTCGACCCCGTCGCCGGGGCCCCACAGCTCGGGGATGTTCGAGTAGTCACGGCCGACCCAGGCCGCGACGTTGGCGTGCTCGATCCACACGTTGCTGATCTTGGTGTCCTTGCCGAGGCGGCCGTTCAGTGCGACACCGCCCTCCGCGTTGCCGTCACCGCCGCGGATGGTCCCGGATCCGAAGATGGCGATGTCGGAGATCTTGGTGTTGTCGTCGATGTCGAAGCCGAAGTTGCCCTCGTGAGGGTGGTTGATGCCGCCGGCATCCTGGGGCTGGATGAGCGAGTAGAGCTGGGAGTGCCACATGCCGGCTCCGCGGATGGTGACGTCCCGGATGCCCACCTGGTTGTACTGACCGCGGTCCTGCGGGTCGTCGGTGAGGATCTTCTTCTCCTGGCGCCACTGGCCGGCGGGTATCCACACGCAGGGGATCTCGCCCTCCTGGTCCGCCGTGACGGCGCGCTGGATGGCGTCGGCGTCGTCGAGCCCGTCGTTGGGGACGGCACCGTAGGTGGTGATCGAGACGCACTGGTCCGGCTTGGCCGCGGGGGCCGCGACCTGCTCCAGGTCGATCAGGTCGACGATGTAGAAGGCCGCGTCGTCACCGGCGTCGCGCTGGAGACGGAACGTGGTGCCGACCGGGTAGGTCTCGGTGAGCAGGGCGTGCGACTCGTCGAACAGCCGCCGGGCGTCGCCACCCGGCCGGTTGGTCAGGCCCTCCGGGTCGTCGGTCGATCCGTACAGCCAGCTGTGCTTGGAAGAGAGGTCCAGCTTGCGGACGAACTCCCCGTCGGCGTAGAGGCTGAGGGTCGCGTCCTGGCCGCCGCCGCTCGCCGCGTCCGGGATCGAGTTGCGTACGACGATGGAGTTGGAGGGCGTGGTGGACGTGAACTCCACGTACTCACCGGTCGAGTTCAGCCGGACGGACTCGCGGCCGGAGGACTCGGTGGCGAAGTTGGTGTGGCCGAAGGTCCGCTTGGCGTCCGTCTTCAGCAGCGTGCCGTCGTAGCGCGCGTCCTCCGCCTCGTACTCGGTGTAGGGCACGGCTGCGCCACGTCCCACGACCAGGGAGCGGGCGAAGGTGTTGTTGTCCTCGTTGGTCTCGTCGACGACACTCGTCGCGTCGGCGGTCGCGGTGAGCGTGGCGCCACCGCTGGTGGCGGTCCATCGGCCGCTGACGGCCACCGTGGCCGAACCCCCGGCGGGGATGCTGCCCGTGGTGCCGTTCAGGGTGGTACCGCCGACCGTGAGCCGGGTGACCGATCCGGACGGCACCGCGCTGATGCCCCGGTTGTGCACGGCCACGGTGAAGGTGACCTCGGCGCCCGGGGACGGGGAGGCCGGGCTGGCCGTGATGCCCGTGACCTCCAGGTCGGGTCCCGGGGCCTGTCCGACGACCAGCTCGGTGGCGGCGTTACGGCTGTTGTTGCTGTTGTCGAGTTCGGCGACGGTGTCGGCCGGGTCGACCACCGCGGACACGGTGTAGCTGCCCGCGGCCCGCTTGCCGGCCTCGACCGGTACCTTCACCGACGCACCGGGGGCGAGAACACCCACGGTGCCGCTGCCGGCGACTTCGCCTTCCAGGCTGACATCCACCGTGGTGGCGGATGCGGCGGCGGTCCCGGTGTTGCGTACGGTCGCCTCGACGGCGATGTCGTCCTTCTCGGACACGGGGCCGGACGGCCAGGTCAGATCGGTGACCATCAGGTCGGGAGCCGGAGCGGCCTCGCCGACGACCTCGAACTCGGCGACCTGTCCCCCGCCCGCTCCGGTGTTGCCGGAGAACTGCAGACGGACGTCCGCGGCGCGGCCGGTGACCGGGATGGTCACGGTGTTCTTGTTCTCCGACGGGCTGAAGATGTGATCGGCCCGCGCTGCCAGCGAGGTGAAGCCGGACTCACCGGCCTTCCGTCCCAGTACCTGGATGCTCTGGGTGCGGCTGCTCCAGGCGGCGTCGGGGTTCAGCTTGATGACGACGCCGGTGACGTCGGCGTCGGCTCCGAGCTTCGCGGTCAGCGTCGAACTCTGGCCGCCTGCCTCCCAGTAGGTGGAGGTGCTGCCGTCGTTGGCGTTGCCCGCGACGTAGTCCTGTGTGGTCGAAGACGCCTCGATCGGCTTGCGCAGGGCCAGGTTGGTGCCCGCCTGCGGGACTCCGGGCTCGTCCTCGCCCGGCTCGCCGTGGACCTCCACCTCGGAGAGCTGTGCGGCGTTCCAGCCGGTGTTGCCACTCACCTGCACACGCAGATACCGGGCCTCGCCCGCGATGTCGAGCGTCACGGCGTTGCCGGACGACGGGGAGAAGGACTTCGCCGAACTCGCGGCGAGGTTGGTGAAGTCCCTGCCGTCGGTACTGCCCTGCACGCTGACGGTCTCGGTGCGCGGCTCCCATGAAGCGGGGAGCTTCAGCACCATGTCGTCGACATCGGCGGTGCTGCCGAGATCGACCTGCACCCACTGCGGGAACGAACCTGCGGGGCCTTCCCAGTACGAGGCCTGGACGCCGTCGGTGACGTTGACGGCCGCGTACGAGCCGTTCCCTCCACTGGTGGTCGCCGGTCTCCCGAGCGCCAGGTTCGGCCCCGCTTCTGCCGCGTGGGCTGCCTGGGGCAGCAGCCCGACCGTCAGCAGCCCTCCGGTCACCAGGCCGGCGAACAACCGCCGCGCATGTTGTCTTCCTGTCATGAGGCCCTCTTCTTTTTTCGTACCTGAGCGACCAGCACTCGCTCTGCCGCTCGTTCCGACAGCGGTGCGGGGACCGGTGCGCCACGTGGACACTTAGCCGTACTTGGGCGGATATGGGCACTACTTGATGAACCTGACACCCAACTATCGGGAAGTTGAGTGATTCCGTTCGCCTTTTGCAGGCAGCAGGGCACAGGTTTCTAGTACATGACAGGTTTGTCAACGGCTTGGTGACTGCCACTTTTCGGACAGCACAGAAGCGCCCCCGCGCGGCCCGCACTCGGGTGCGGGCCGCGCGGGGGCGTCATTCCTGCTTCACGCACTCGCTCCAGGGAGACGAGCGGACCTTCCGCTCCCTGTCAGGGGGTCGAAGCGGAGACCACATAGACGACGGGAGCCGCCGGATCGGTCATGTTGACGGTGATGTCCTGGGTGGGACGCGGGTCCTTGTTCTTGTGAACCGTGCCCGCCCAGTCGACGCCAGGACCGAAGTACCAGCCGGTGATCTTGATGTCCCGCTCGGCGATGGTGACCTTGCCGGTCTCCAGCGCGGCGCGGCCGGTGCCGATCCCGCTCAGGAAGCGGTCCAGCCCGGCGGAGGTCGTACGGAACTTCACATACATCCGGCTGGCTTTCCAGTTGTTCGTCTCGTAGTACTGAACCCCCATCGCGTTGCCCGGGATGGGCAGTTCGAAGATCCGGCGCTGCATGCCGGAGGGCCAGTCCTCGCGCAGGCCCTGGGCGGCCGCCTCGGCCTCCTTGTCCTTGCCCGAGCGGCGGCTCTGCCCTGCGGAGATCACCAGGTAGCCGGCCGGGATACCGATGAGCAGCACGATGATGGTCAGCGTGATCAGACGCCGCCTGACGACCCTGCGCCGGTCCTCCGGAGGCATCCCGCCGCCGCCCCCGGAGGCCCCTGAGGAACCCGAGGAGCCGGAGCCGGAGGATCCCGAAGACCCCGAGGAGCCGGACGCCCCGGAGGAGCCGGACGTAGGGGGCTGGCGCGGCACGACGTGGTGCTCGGCTGCGGTCATGTTCGGTGATCCCTCGAAGCTGCGGTACGGAGCGGAGTGCCGGGTGCCGCGGGCGCGGCACGGCCTTCACTCGCCGGGGCGGGTGCTGCGCGTGTTCCGGATGGTGCTCGCGGCCTGGTCGTAGAACTGCGCGTACCGCTCGTAGCGCTCGACCCGGCGGCGGTTGGTCCGCCGGAACCTCCGGGCTACCAGCCGGGCGAGATCCGCGGCGCCGACCATACCCGCCTCGGGGCCGAGCTGGGCCTTCGCGATCCGGGCCTCCGGGCGGTAGCCGCGGCCGGTGAGGTGACGCTTGAAGGCGTCCCTGGCCGGGCCGATCAGCAGGTCGTCGGCGGCGCTGACGCCGCCGCCGATGACGAAGCAGGACGGGTCCAGGGCCGCCGCGAGATTGGCGATGCCGACGCCGAGCCACTGACCGATGTCCTGGAGGAGCTCCACGCACATCGCGTCGCCCTCACGGGCCAGCTCGGTGATGAGCGGGCCGGTGATGTCGGGGATGTTGCCCTTGACCCGCTCGATGATGCCGTGCGCCACCGGGGAGTCCGCCGCGGCCAGCTCCCTGGCCTCCCGCACGAGGGCGTTGCCCGAGCTGTACTGCTCCCAGCAGCCACGGTTGCCGCACGGGCAGCGGTGCCCGCCGGGCACCACCTGCATATGGCCGAACTCACCCGCGACGCCGTACTTGCCGCGCTTGACGTGCCCGTCCTCCAGGATCGCGCCGCCGATGCCGGTGCCCAGCGTGATCATGACCAGGTGGTCCTCGCCGCGGCCGGCGCCGAAGCGCCATTCCGCCCAGGCCGCCGCGTTGGCGTCGTTGTCGACCATCACGGGGACCACCAGCCGGGAGGCGATGGCGTCGCGGAGGGGTTCGTCGCGCCACGCGAGGTGCGGGGCGAACAGCACCTTGGAGCGGTCCGCGTCGACCCAGCCCGCCGCACCGATCCCGACGGCGTGCACATCGTGCCGGTCGGAGAGGTCCAGGACCAGTTCGACGATGGTGTCCTCGACGACCCTGGGGCTCTTGGACTTGTCCGGCGTCTCGGTGCGCAGGGTCTCCAGGATGTTGCCGTCGGCGTCGACGACTCCGGCCATCACCTTCGTCCCGCCGATGTCGATACCGACCGTGGGAACCCGGGGCGCCGTGAGGTGCGAGCGCCGCTCCTTCGTGCCGACGGTCCGCAGGACGGTGGCGCGGGCGGAGCCGCGGTGTGTGAAGTCGCGGTACGTGCTCATCGTCCCTGCGCAGGTCGGGGTGCCGGTCGGTGGTCAGTCCGGCGGCGGACGGCGCCCGCCGTACACGATTCTGCCATTCCCCCGGCACCGGAAGTGGTCTCCGGGCCGGGGGCGGGGGTGCGGAACATGCTTTTACGGGCTGTCGTCACCGGCCGGGCGGCCGCCGAGGCCGTCCGGCGAGGGGGCTCGTTCGAGCTCGTGGCTGAGCTCGTCGAGCTCGCTCCCACCGGCCATCTGGCGGGTCAGTTCGTCCAGTGTGACCTCGTTCTTGTTGTGGCTTCCGGACATCACGCCCCGCTTGAGCAGCACGAACCGGTCACCCACGAGGTACGCGTGGTGAGGGTTGTGCGTGATGAGGACCACGCCGAGCCCGGCGTCCCTGGCCGCCGCGACGTACTTGAGTACGACCCCCGACTGCTTGACTCCGAGCGCCGCCGTCGGCTCGTCCAGGACGAGGACCTTCGCTCCGAAGTACACGGCACGGGCGATGGCCACGCACTGGCGTTCACCGCCTGACAGCGTGCCGATGGGTTGATCGACGTCACGCAGGTCGATGCCCATGCGCAGCAGCTCCGCCCGGGTCGTCTCACGCATCCGCCGCACGTCGAGGCGCTTGAACGGTCCGGATCCCTTCGTCGGCTCGGAGCCGAGGAAGAAGTTGCGCCAGACCGGCATCAGCGGGACGACGGCGAGGTCCTGGTAGACCGTGGCGATCCCGCGGTCCAGGGCGTCGCGCGGGTTGGCGAGGGTGGTCGCCTCGCCCTCGATCAGGAACGTCCCCGAGTCGTGCCGGTGCAGCCCCGCGATGATCTTGATGAGGGTGGACTTGCCGGCGCCGTTGTCGCCGAGTACGCAGGAGATCTCCCCCGCGCGCACCTCAAGCGAGACATCTTCCAGGGCCTTGATGTTGCCGTAGTACTTGCTGACGTCGTCGAGCTCGACGAGCGCCGGGGCGGCCTGGCCGTCCCGGGGGGCCGGAGCCTGGGTGGCCGTCATTTCGTCGCCTCCGCACGCTTGCGTACCCAATGGTTGAGCAGGGTGGCCAGGAGCAGCATCGCTCCCAGGAAGAACTTGAACCAGTCGGGGTCCCATTCCGCGTACACGATGCCCTTGCTGGTCATGCCGAAGATGAGCGCGCCGATCGCGGACCCGATCGCGGAGCCGTAGCCACCGGTGATCAGACAGCCGCCGATGACCGCCGCGATGATGTAGGTCAGCTCGTTTCCGACGCCTTCGCCCGACTGGACCACGTCGTAGGAGAAGAGCAGGTGCTGCCCGGAGACCCAGGCGGCGAAGGCGACACCGAGGTAGAGCCCGATCCGCGTACGGATCACCGGGACACCCACCGCGCGTGCGGCGTCGGACTCGCCGCCGACGGCGAAGATCCAGTTGCCGAAGCGGGTGCGGATCAGGATCCAGGTGCCGATCGCGACGAGCGCCGCCCACCACAGGATGGTGACCTTCAGCTCGACGTCGCCGATCGTGAGGTAGGACGCGAAGACCTTACGGGCGGAGTCGAAGCCCTCCATGTTCCCGATGGCCTTGGTCGACACGGTGCCGCTGATCAGCTTGGTGAAGCCGAGGTTCAGGCCGGTCAGCATCAGGAACGTGCCGAGCGTGATGATGAAGCTCGGGAGCTTGGTGCGGGTCAGCATGAAGCCGTTGAACGCGCCGAAGCCCAGGGTCACCAGCAGCGACACGAAGACGCCGACCCAGACGTTGGCGGTCATCTGGTAGCTGAACATCGAGGAGATCAGCGCGGAGCTGGTCACCATCACACCGGCGGAGAGGTCGAACTCGCCGCCGATCATCAGCAGCGCCACGGGCGCCGCCATGATCCCGATGGTGGACGCCGCGTACAGCACCGTGCCGAGGCTGGAGGCCTGCAGGAAGCTGTCCGCGACGATCGCGAAGAAGAGGAAGACGGCCACGGCCCCGACGACCGAGCCGAGCTCGGGCCGGCCGAGGAGCTTGCGCAGCGGGGAGGTGCGCAGCAGGCGTTCGTCGGTGGGGGGCGCCGCCGGTTGCCCGGTCGCTGTCATCGGGTCCCCCGGTTCGTGTACTCCGCCAGCGCGTCGGCGTCGTCGCGGGTGATGACCTGCGGGCCGGTCAGGACGGGCAGGCCGCCGCCGAGGACGTTCTGGTTGTAGCGGTAGAGCCAGAGCAGGTCGACGGCCTCGTACCCCTGGAGGTAGGGCTGCTGGTCGACCGCGAAGCCGAGCGACTTGTTCTGGAGGCCTGTCGCGACGCTCGCGTTCAGGTCGAAGGTGTCGATCTCGGCCTTGCTGCCCGCGGTCTGCTTCGCCTTGACGGCCGCGGCGGCGAACGGGGCGCCGAGGGTGACGACCGCGTCGATGCTCTTGTCGGAGTCGAGCTTGGCCTCGATGGACGCCTGTACGTCGGGCATGTTGGTGCCGTCGACGTAGAGGTTCTGCATCGTTCCGTCGAAGGTCTTCTTCGCCCCGGCGCAGCGCTGCTCGTGGCCGACGTTGCCCTGTTCGTGCAGGACGCAGAGCACCTTCTTACGGCCCCGCTCGTCGAGCTCGTCGCCGACGGCCTCGCCCGCGATGGACTCGTCCTGGCCGATGTGGGTGAGCGCGCCGAAGGCCTTGGACTCGGCGGAGCCCGAGTTCACCGTGATCACGGGGATGCCCGCCTTGACCGCCTTGGCCACGACCGCCTTCATCGAGTCGGGCTTGGCCAGCGAGACGATCAGGCCGTCGACCTTCTTGTCGATCGCGGTCTGGACGAGCTCTGCCTGCTGCTGGCCCTCGTCGTTGTGCGAGTACAGGAAGTTGATGTTGTCCTTGTCGGCCGCCTGCTTGGCACCCTTCTGGACGATGTCCCAGAAGGTGTCGCCATCACCCGAGTGGGTGACCATGGCGAACGTCCAGCGGGGCGTGCTCACCGCGGACCGGCCTTCGGCGGCCTGAGCGGCGCGCTCCTCCGCCCGCTTGCCGCCGGTGCTGCTGCATCCCGCGAGGGAGGCTGCCAGTACCGCTGCCAGCACGGCGCCCATCGCGCGTACCCCTGTCCGAACCCTTGCCACGACGTCGTGCCCTTCTTGTGCTGCTCGCTGTGCTGCCTGGTGAAGCCGGGGAGGGCGGACTCGCCGCCCGGCGGGCCAAGTATCCCCGAGCCCGGACCGGTGTGGCCCAGCAGGGGCGCGGGCCGCGCCCTCCCGTCGTTCTAGCGACCTAGCATGACCTCGTCAACGGTTTTGTCCGAACATTCTTACCGGAGACCTGCGGTCCGGAGATTTCAGGACCGGACCAGCAGCTGGAACTCGAAGGCGTACCGCGAGGCCCGGTAGACGTGCGAGCCGAATTCGACCGCCCGGCCGCCGTCGTCGAAGGTGGTGCGCTCCATCGTCAGCAGCGGCGCACCGGCGGCCTCCGCGAGCAGTTCGCCCTCCTCGGCGGTGGCCGCGCGGGCTCCCACGGTCTGCCGGGCGCTGTGCAGGGTGATCCCCGAGCCGCGCATCATCCGGTACAGACCGGTCGACTCAAGCCGCTCGGTGGAGAGCTCGAGCAGACGCGGCGGCAGGTGGTTGCGCAGGAGCGCCATGGGCTCGTCGTGGGCGTAGCGCACGCGCTCGACGAGATGGACCTCGCTGCCCTCCTCGACACCGAGCGCGGCGGCGACCTCGGGCGTCGCCGGCTCGACGTCGTTGCGCAGGACCCGGGTCGCCGGCTTCCGGCCGGCCGTCTCCAGATCGTCGTAGAGGCTGCTCAGTTCGAGCGGGCGCTTGATCCGGCTGTGCACGACCTGGGTGCCGATTCCCCGCCGGCGCACCATGAGCCCTTTGTCGACGAGCGACTGGATGGCCTGGCGGACGGTGGGACGGGACAGCCCGAGGCGCCCGGCGAGCTCCAGTTCGTTGCCGAGGAGGCTGCCGGGTGCGAGCCGTCCCTGCGCGACGGCCTCTTCCAGCTGCTGGGCCAGTTGGTGGTAGAGCGGGACGGGACTGGTGCGGTCCACACCCAGCCCCAGGGCGGCGGAGTCGGCGGCGGGTTTGGGCACGGCAGGGAGCGTACCCCGTACGGTCGCGCCGCACCCTTCGATTTGTCAGGACATATAGTTGACAGTGCGCCCGGTGGGCGGCACGTTGGGTCCATGCGCATCGGACTCATCGGCACGGGCCGGATCGGTTCCTTCCACGCGGGCGTCCTGGCACGCCACCCCGCCGTCGCCTCCCTCGTGGTGGCGGATCCCGACGCCGCTCGCGCCGCCGAGGTCGCGGCACGGACAGGGGCGACCCCCGTCGCGTCCGCCGAGGAGATCTTCGGCGCGGGGGTGGACGCGGTCGTGATCACCTCGGCCACCTCGGCTCACGCGGATCTCATCGGCCGGGCGGCACGCGCCGGTCTGCCCGCCTTCTGCGAGAAGCCGATCGCGCTCGACCTGGCGGGAACCCTGCGTGCGCTGCGCGAGGTCGAGCGGGCGGGCAGTGTGCTCCAGCTCGGTTTCATGCGCCGGTTCGACGCGGGCTACGCGGCGGCGCGCACCGCCGTGCGCGGCGGGGCCCTCGGCCGGCTGCACACCGTACGGGCGACGACCTCCGACCCCGCTCCCCCGCCCGCCGCGTATCTCCCGCTCTCCGGCGGCCTGTTCAGGGACTGTCTGGTGCACGACTTCGACATCCTGCGCTGGGTGACGGGCCGTGAGGTGACCGAGGTGTACGCCGCCGGTTCCGACGCGGGTCCGCCGATGTTCCGGGAGGCCGGCGATGTGGACACGGCGGCGGCACTGCTGACCCTGGACGACGGCACGCTCGCCACGGCGACCGCGACCCGGTGCAACGGCGCCGGTTACGACGTACGGATGGAACTGGCGGGCGAGCGGGACCAGATCGCGGTCGGCCTCGACGACCGTACGCCGCTCACGTCGGCCGAGCCGCAGGGTCCTCCCGCGCCCGCCAAGCCGTGGCCGGGCTTCCTGGAGCGGTTCGCCCCTGCGTACGAGGCCGAACTGGACGCGTTCCTCGGCGTCGTACGCGGGGAGCTGGCGAACCCGTGCGACGGCCGGGAGGCGCTGCACGCGCTGCGCATCGCCGAGGCGTGCGAACTGTCGCGCGGGCAGCACCGTCCCGTACGGATGACGGAGATCGCCGAGGCTTAGCCCCGGGGACCCCCGCTACCAGGCCACCGGCAGGCTCAGCGGGCCTCGTATGAGCAGGCCCGTACGCCAGGACAGACGGGCCGGATCCGTGTCGAGCCGCAGCCCCGGGCAGCGTTCGAGGAGCGACCGGATCGCTATGCGGGCCTCGATGCGGGCCAGTGGCGCCCCCAGGCAGTAGTGGATGCCGTGCCCGAAGGCGACGTGACCACGGGCGTCGCGCGTGATGTCGAAGCGGCCGGCGTCCGGGTAGCGGGCGGGATCGCGGTCGCAGTCGGCCATCGCGACGAGGACGAGCTCGCCGGCGCCTGGGATCACCGTGCCCGAGACGTCGAGCGGCTCGGTGGTGAAGCGCTACGTGGGGGTCTCGACGGGCCCCTCATAGCGGAGGGTCTCCTCGACAGCGTTCTCCATGAGGCCGAAGTCCGCTCGCAGCGCCGCGAGTTGACTCGGGTGCGTCAGCAGGCTCAGGACACCGTTGGAGATGAGATTGACGGTGGTCTCATGGCCGGCGACCAGCAGCAGCCAGGCCATGCCCATGAGCTCGTCGGCGGAGAGCTGATCACCGTCGTCGTCCGAGGTGTGGACCAACGCGCTCATCAGGTCGTCCCCGGGGGCCGCGCGCTTCTCCACGATCAGCCCGGCGAGGTACGTGGTCATGTCGGCCTTGGCCCGGCCACGCGCCTCCGCGTCGAGGGACGAGACGGCGGTGTCGGACCATGCGCGGAACGCCTGCCGGTCCGCGGCAGGCACACCCAGCA
Source organism: Streptomyces sp. NPDC102441 (assembly GCF_044765585.1). Taxonomy (NCBI): domain Bacteria; kingdom Bacillati; phylum Actinomycetota; class Actinomycetes; order Kitasatosporales; family Streptomycetaceae; genus Streptomyces; species Streptomyces sp. NPDC102441. The sequence continues at coordinate 259,142 of NZ_JBIWKH010000009.1, read as the reverse complement.
GTTCACAGATGACGGCCATCGGCAGCGGAACAGACAGCGCCTCGACCAGGTCGGCGCTCCGTACGGGCCCGCCGGTCATGGAGTCGAGGAGTCGGTCCGTCATCTCCTGGACGCGTGGGGCGAGCCGTTCCATGCGGCGTGGGGTGAACTCCCGGGCCACGAGCCTGCGCAGCCGGGTGTGGGTCGGAGCGTCACTGCCCAGCATGGACGTGCCCGCGGACACCTTGCCGACGCCCAGCGAGGGCGACGCCTTGTTCCAGTCCTTGGAGAGCCGCTGGTCGGCGAGGAGGGCTCTTCCCGCCTCGTACCCGACGACGAGCCAGGCCTCCGCGCCCTCCGGAATGCGGACCCTGTGCACGGGCCCGCGGGCCCGTAACCGGGCGTAGACGGGATACGGGTCGCGGATGAAGTCGTCGCCGAGTGCGCCGAGGTCGAGCAGGGCACGGGTGGTCAACGCGTTTCCCTTCAGGCCGGGCGGGCGGAGAGAACGGTCCCCTGCGCGACCGCGCACAGGGTCTCCGCCCCTTCGTCGTCCACGGTGTACAGATCGCAGCGCACGACGGCCTGCCTGCGGCCGGTGTGGACCACCTCGGCGCGGGCGCTCAGGGTGCGGCCGCTCGCGGGGCGGAGGTACTGGATGGAGAAACCGCCGGTCAGGACGGCCGCACCGAGCGTCGTCCCGGCGGCGAAGGTCAGCGCGTTGTCGGCCGCGTAGGACAGCACTCCGCCGTGCAGGAACCCGTTCTGCTGGGTGAGCTCCTCGCGTACGCCGATCTCGAGGATGGCCGCGCCGTCCCCGAACGCCGTGATCCTCGCGCCGACGAGCCCGCTGAACGGCTGGCTGTCGAGTACCTGCTGTGCGGTGTCCAGGGAGAGTCCGGTCATGGACGCCATCTCACCTCACCAGCGCACCGGGAAGTGACGGACGCCCCGGAGCAGCAGCCCGGGCAGCCAGTCGGGCTCCCCGGCATCCGGGTCGCGGACGAGTCCGGGGCAGCGCTCCAGCAGGGCGTGGATGGCGATACGGCCCTCCATCCGGGCGAGCGGGGCGCCCAGGCAGAAGTGGATGCCGTGTCCGAAGGCCAGGTGTCCCTGCGCCTCGCGCCGTATGTCGAAGGTGTCCGGATCCGGATAGCGGTCCGGGTCCCGGTCCCCGGAGCCCAGGGCGACCAGCACCGCCTCGCCCTTCGGTATGACGACCGTGCCGACCGTGACGGGTTCGCGGGTGAAGCGGAAGGTCGCCGTCTGGACGGGGCCGTCGTAGCGGAGCATCTCCTCGACCGCGCCGTCGATCAGCTCCGGCCGGGCGCGCAGCAGGGCCAGCTGCTCGGGGTGGTCGAGCAGCGCTCGTACACCGTTGGAGATCAGGTTCACGGTCGTCTCGTGTCCGGCGACCAGGAGCACGAAGGCCATGCCGACCAGTTCGTCCGGCGACAGGCGGTCACCGTCGTCGTCGTGTGCCTGGATCAGGGCGCTCATGAGGTCGTCGCCCGGGGCGCGGCGTTTGGCCTCGATCAGCTGGTCGAGGTAGGCGCCCATGGCGTGGACCGCCTCGCTCTCCTTCTCCGGCGAGACGGGCGTGACGATGGCGTTGGACATCAGGCGGAAGGCGTCCCGGTCGATGTCGGGCACGCCGAGGAGCTCGCAGATCACGGTCATCGGCAGCGGGAAGGCGAACGCGTCGATGAGGTCGGCGCTCCCGGCGGGCACCATCGCGTCGAGGAGGTCCCCGGTGATCTGCTCCACGCGCGGGCGCATCGCCTCGATCCGCCGGGCGGTGAACTCACGTGCGACGAGCTTGCGCAGCCGGGTGTGGTCCGGGGCGTCCATCTCCAGCATGTTGGCGTTGATCGGGTTGCTCGTCGCGGAGAAGAGTTCCGTCGTCCGCCAGTCCTTGCTGAAGCGCTGGTCCGCGAGGGCCGCGCGGGCCTCCTCGTAACCGACGATCATCCAGACCCGCTCGAACTCGTCGGTCCGGACCGGGTGCGCCGGCCCCTCGGCTCGCAGTTTCGCGTAGTACGGATACGGATTCGCGCTGAAGTCCGCCGCCCCGCGCAGATCGACCACTGACATCGTCCCGCCCCTCTTCCGGTCTGACCGGTTCAGCCTAGGCGGCCGTCCCCGCTCCCGTCCTCGTCCTCATGGAGGAGACCCGCGTCGTGCACCAACAGCGCGATCTGGACACGGTTGTTGAGTTCGAGCCTGGCCAGGATCCGGGAGACGTGCGTCTTGACCGTGGCGACGCTCAGGTGGAGCGCGCCGGCGATCTCGGCGTTGGAGCTGCCGCGCCCGACGGCCGAGGCGACGTCCTGCTCGCGCTCCCCCAGTCCCGCGAACCGCTGCCGAGCGCGCGTCCGACGTGCCTGGCGGTCGTCCGCCGGGTCCCCGGCCGCGCGGGCCATGAGCCTGCGGGTGACCGCGGGCGAGAGGACGGGCTCACCGGCCGCGACGCGCAGGACCGCCTCGACGATCTGTGCGGGCGGGGTGTCCTTCAGGACGAAACCGGCCGCCCCCGCGCGGATGGCGCGCAGCACCTGCTCGTCGGCGTGGAAGGTGGTCAGGACGATGACCTCGGGCCCGCCGGGCCGGCGCCGGAGCTCCTCGGTCGCGGCCAGCCCGTCCATGACCGGCATGCGGATGTCCATGAGCACGACGTCGGGGTGCGTCCGGTCGACGAGGGCGGCGGCCTCGGTGCCGTCGGTGCCCTCGCCCACGAGGTCGATGCCGTGGGCGCCGCCGAGCATCAGGGCGAGTCCGGCCCGCACGAGCGGGTCGTCGTCGATGACGGCCAGCCGGACCGGTGGTGCCTCCGGAGACGTTGGAGTACTCATGCGGGCCACGGTAGCTGGGCCTTGACCGTGAATCCGCCGTCGGGCCGCGGGCCGTGGTCCAGGCTGCCGCCGGCCAGGCTCGCGCGTTCGGTGAGGCCGATGAGTCCCTGTCCGGATCCGGGGACCGGCTCGAAGGGTCCGGCGGGGGCGGGGTTGCCGACCTCGATGGTCAGCCCGTCGCCCGGACCGCCGGCCACGCTGACGTCGACAGGGGCTCCGGGCGCGTGTTTCCTGGCGTTGGTCAGCGCTTCCTGGGCGATGCGGTAGACCGTGCGTCCGGTGGCCGCGGGCGCCCGGGACGGCTCTTCGACTCTGTTGGCCAGCGTGACCTCCATGCCCGCCGAGCGGGACTCGTCGATCAGGGCGTCCAGGGTGACGAGCGTGGGCTGGGGCCTGTTGCCCTCGTCGCTGTCGCCCGGGGCGCGCAGCACGCCGATGATCTCGCGGAGGTCCTGGAGCGCCTCGTGGGCGCTGTCCCGGATGACCCCGGCGGCCCTCGCGACCTCGGCCGGGGGTGCGTCGGGCCGGAATTCGAGGGCCCCCGCGTGGACGCTGAGCAGCGTCAGCCGGTGAGCGAGGACGTCGTGCATCTCCCGGGCGATGGCTTCCCGCGCCAGCCGCTGCGCCTGCTCGGCGCGGAGCGCGGCCTCGGCCTCCGCCCGGCGCGCGCGTTCGCGCAGCGTGACGACCAGTTGCCGCCGGGACCGTACGACCATGCCCCAGCTGAGCACGAGGAGGACGAGCAGCACCCCGATGACGGTGGAGGCGAGGAGCGACGCCTCGGGATCCGGGCGCAGCATCGGCTGCACAGGGGCGACGACGAGTGCGCCCGCGCCGACGAGGGCGACCCGCTTGTACGGACGGTGCACGGCCAGGCTGAACAGCCCGATCAGCATGGCCCCGGCCGCGACGGGCTCCACCAGGCTGAGCGCCGTCAGGCCCACGGCGACTCCCGCCGGCCACCGTCGCCGGACCCAGAGCGCACAGCACGACACAGCCCCGATGAGCGAGTCGGCGAGGACGACACCGTCGGGTGTGGTCGGGTCCGCCTCGATCGCCGCGAGGGCGATCATCCCGAACCCCGCGGCGCAGAGGAACGCCGTGATGTCGACGGCCCAGTCCCGCACGGTCCGCCGCGACCTGCCCCGGTCGCCCGGCAGCTCGTCGGCAAGGGCCGAGGGCAGTAGCCAGCGGTACTCCGTACGTGTCATGTCGACGAAACTACGCATGTGGAGGCGCCGAGAACGTCTGTCCGTGCCAGGGAGATACCAAAGTCGTACGATCCGAGACTTCCGTCGGTCGGCCGCATACCGGTGGCCGACGCGGACCCGGGGCGGCCCACGCCAGGCTCGGGCCATGAAGAAATTCGTGGAGTCGGTGGGTTTCATCGTGTTCGCGCAGGGCGCCGCGGGGCTGCTGTACGAGTGGACGGGCTGGTTCCGGCTGTGGGCCGTGGTGGCGAAGCTCGACTTCCTCGACGACTACGGGCTCTTCGTCAACATCGTGCTGGTCGTGACGGGCGGAGCCGTGATGATCGCGGCGGATTCGATCAAGACGTGACGCGGTCTCCGTCAGAATGTGGCGTCGGCCCGTCCCGCCGCCCCCACGCCGTGCCCGTCAGCACGAGCACCGCGCCGAGCGCTCCCAGCGCACCGAGGCGCTCCCCGCCGATCGCGATGCCGACGGCGGCGGCCCAGAGCGGCTCCGTGCCGAGCAGCAGGCTGACCCGGGACGGCGAGGTGCGGCGTACCGACCACATCTGCACGAAGAACGCGAACAGCGTGCAGAACACGGACAGGAAGAGCAGACCCGCCCACTCGGCGGCCCCGAAGTCCGCCGCCACCGTCCAGGGCGCGAGCCCCGTCCCGGGGACCGCGGCCAGTACGGCGAAGACGGCGACCGCGCTGCCGAGCTGCACCGTGGTCAGGGAGAGCGAGTCGGCGTCCTGGACCGCCTTGATGCGTGCCATCGCCAGGACGTGCACCGTACGGGCGAGGGCCGCGAGCAGCATCAGGAGGTCCCCTGCCGAGGGGCTGGTGAAACCGGCGCCCTGGGTCAGCAGCACCACGCCCGTGACGGAGAGGCCCGCCGCCGACAGGAAGGCGGCCGGCGGCCTGACCCGGGTGACGGCGGCCTCGGCCAGCGGGGTGAAGACCATGGTGAGGCTGATGATGAGCCCCGCGTTGGTCGCCGACGTGTGCACGACGCCGTACGTCTCCAGCAGGAAGATCCCGCTGAGCACGAGCCCCAGCAGGCCCGCGCCCCTCCACTGCGCACCGCTCAGGGCCCGCAGCCCGCGCCACCCGGCGACGGCCAGGGCGGGCAGCACGATCGCGAAGCGGAGCACGAGGACGGCGATCACGGTGTGCGTCGTGGTGATGCCCTTGGCCGCGAGGTAGCTGGCTCCCCAGACGGCGGCGACGAGCAGGAGCGGCAGGTCGGTGACCCACGCGCGGCGGGGCGGGGCGAGAGTGGACACGACGGCAGCGGACACCTGGTTCTCCTGGTTCTCCACAGCGGGAACGATGTGGAGACCTCGCCGGCTCACACGGGAGCAATCACCGTACCGAACGCTCGCGCCCCTCGGGAACCACTGTCCACAGGTCGACTCGGCCACCTGTTCGCAGGGGTCGTCACCGGTCGAAGCGGTCTCCCGCCGGTGTCACCTCCTCCTAGAATGTCGGTCTTGGGACGCTCGGACACACGGAGTTGGCAATGGGTGGAGCGCGGCTGGACGGACGGGTCGAGCGGGGGAACCAGACCAGGCAGCTGGTGCTGGGGCGCGCGGTCCATGTCGCCTCGACCGAGGGGCTGGAGGGCCTGTCGCTCGGCCGGCTGGCGACGGAGCTGAAGCTGAGCAAGAGCGGCGTGTTCGCCCTCTTCGGCTCCAAGGAGGAGCTGCAGCTGGCCACCGTGCGCGCCGCCGTGACCATCTTCGTCGAGCACGTACTGACGCCGACCAGGGCGGTTCCGCCCGGCCTGGGCCGCGTCTGGCGCATGTGCGAGAGCTGGCTCTCCTATTCGCAGCGCCGGGTGTTCAGCGGCGGCTGCTTCTTCTACGCGACCATCGCCGAGTTCGACTCCCGGGAGGGCAAGGTGCACGACGCGCTGGCCTCCACCCAGACGGGCTGGGTCACCTTCGTGGAGGAGACCCTCGAGGAGGCCAGGGTGCGGGGGGAGCTCCTCGCGGACACGGATGTCTCGCAACTGGCCTTCGAACTCATCGCGTTCATGGAACTGGCCAACGCCGAGTCCGTACTGCACAACAACAACCCCGGCTACACCAAGGCGGCGCGGGCCATCCTGGGGCGGCTGCACACGGCCGCCACCGACCCTTCCGCGCTGCCGCCTGTTCCCGGACGGAAATAGCTGCACGACCGTTCGTTTAGTTATATGGTCACCGGGAGGCCGGACACAGGTCCGGCCCGCCCACCTCGACGGAGGGTACGGCCATGCCGTCCGGAATCTGGAAGACGTCCTGGACCTACGGTCCCGCAGCGCACGGCATCGATCCCGGCTCGGCCGTCGTCGTCAGCGTCACCGAATTCGTCACGCACCGCCCGTGGGGCACCCCCGCCGTCGCGGTCGAGGGCCTGCGACTGCGACGGAACTGGCCGCAGATGCCCGGGGCGGTCGCCGTCCTGCTCTGGGCGGACACCGGTCTCCGGCTGAACCGCTCGGGCTCGGTCACGGTCTGGACCGATGAGGCCGCACTGACGAGGTTCGTCGCCCACCCGGACCACATGCGGATCGTCCGGGCGTTCCGGGGGCGCGGAGTGATGCGGGCGAACCTCAGGGAGACCACGCCTGCCGCGCTCTCCGGCCCGGACGCCGGTCCCTGGCCGACGGCGGTCCGGGCGTACGCGGAAGCGGATCCTGACCGGCGCCGAACCCTGGAACTGAGAGGCAGCGATGGACATCGTCCTGCTCGACCGCACCGCCGTCCTGGAGTCCGTCCGTGTCGTGGCGCAGGCCCGCCCCGGGGACTGGCGGCGACCGACCCCGTGTGACCGGTGGACCCTGCGCGAGCTGGTGGAACACATGACCGCGCAGCATCACGGCTTCGCGGCGGCCGCGCGCGGAGAAGGGAGCGACGCCGGCGCCTGGCGGCTCCCGGATCTCGGGGACGACCCGGCCGGCGCCTACCGGGCCGCCGCCGACGCGGTCCTGGACGCCTTCGCCGCCCCGGGCCTGCCGGGGAGACCGTTCGCACTGCCGGAGATCAGCGAGCGGGCGGTGCCCGGCCCCCGGGCGATCGGGTTCCACTTCATCGACTACGTGGCGCACGCGTGGGACGTGGCCGCCGCTCTCGAACTCCCCGTCCGTCTGCCGGAACCCGTACTTCGCGCGGCCCTGCCGCTCGCCCGGGCCGTACCGGACGGTGACGCACGGCGCGCTCCGGGCTCCGCGTTCCGCCCAGCCGTCCCTCCGGACGAAGGGACCGGGCCCGGCACACTGTCCCTCTTCCTTGCCGCTCTGGGGCGCCACCCCGCCTGGGCACCGCCCCGGGAGCGGTGATCCTCGGCCCGGGAGCGGTGATCCTCGGCCCGGCCGGTCACACCCTGGGGTCGAATTCGCCGAACCGCGCACGTCCCGCGGGCCGGTAGGTGTGGATCGCGATGCCGCTCCCCGTGGCCCGGGCACCTGTCAGCTCGAAGGCCGTCGGCTGCCCGCCGTCCGCGAAGAGCCGCCTGCCGCCGCCCAAATAGACGGGGTGGACCAGCAGGTTGATCTCGTCGATCAGGTCGTGCGCCAGGAGGGACCGCGCCAGTGTGGCGCTGCCGTGGACCTGTAGTTCGCCCTCCTCCGTCCGCTCCTTGAGCCGGGCGACCTCGGCCGGCACGTCGCCGGAGACCACGGTCGTGTTCTCCCACGCCGGGTCGGTCAGGGTGGTGGAGACGACGTGCTTGGGCAGCGTGTTCAGACGTGCGGCGATCGGGTCCTGCGGGTCGGTGACCAGGGGCCAGTAGGCCGCGAAGATGTCGTACGTTCGCCGTCCGAGCAGAAAGGCGCCCGACCGGTCGAAGACCTCGGTCATGAAGGTCCCCATGTCCTCGTCCGCGAAGGGCACCTGCCAGCCGCCGCACTCGAACCCGTCGCTGGTGTCCTCGTCGGTGCCTCCGGGCGCCTGCATCACGCCATCGAGGGACACGAACGTGGTGAGAGTCAGCCTCGCCATGATCCGCTCCTTCGCCTCACTGCCATGGGCCCCAGGCTCCGGCAGTCCATCTGCTTCCACTGTTCCGACCCCACTGTCGGGCGAAAGTCATCGGCACGCCCGGCGAAGCGCGGTTCGATCCGCTCCTCGACCGGGGTACGGGAGGACGGTGAGTGGCACTTTTCCGCTGACGGGGGCGCCTCGCGTGCCGTGCCCGGCGGCCCGTCCTACGCTGGCGGGGACGGCACGCGAACGAAATGGGAGACCATGAGCCAGACACCGCACCCGGTCCGCAATCTCCATGACGGCAGCACCATCCCGGCGGTGGGCCTGGGCACCTGGCCTCTCGACGACGAGGCGGCCGAGGAGGCCGTCGCCGGGGCGCTGCAACTCGGCTACCGGCTTGTGGACACCGCGCTGAACTACGGGAACGAGACCGGCACCGGCCGCGGCGTCGCCCGCTCCGGCGTGCCGCGGCAGGACGTCCACGTCACGACCAAGGTGCCCGGCCGGCACCACGGCTACGAGGAGACGCTGGCCTCCTTCGAGGAGTCACGCGGCAAGCTGGGGCTGGAGTACGTCGATCTGTATCTGATCCACTGGCCGCTTCCCCGGGTCGACAAGTACGTCGACACCTGGAAGGCGATGATCAAGCTCCGTGAGGACGGCCTCGTACGCTCCATCGGTGTCTCCAACTTCACGGCGGAGCACCTGGAACGGCTGGAGCGGGAGACGGGTGTGCTGCCCGTGGTGAACCAGATCGAGATGCATCCGCTGCTCCCGCAGGAGGAGTTGCGGGCGGTGCACACCGCGAAGGGCATCGTCACGGAGAGCTGGAGTCCGCTGGCCCGGGGGCGCCAGGTGCTGGAGGCCCCCGAGGTGGTCGCCGCCGCCGAGGCCCACGGTGTGACGCCGGGGCAGATCGTGCTGCGGTGGCACACCCAGCTGGGGGCGGTGCCGATCCCGAAGTCCGCCGATCCCGGGCGGCAGCGGGAGAATCTCGACCTGTTCGGTTTCGAGCTGACCCAGCAGGAGCTGGACCGGATCGGGGCCCGGCCCTCGCACCGCTTCGGCGGGGACCCCGACACGCACGAGGAGTTCTGAGCCCGGCCCCCGGAGGCCCCGGAGCCCGGGGAGGTCACCGGCCGGGGAAGGTCACCGGTTGCGCGGGGTGACCTCCGACATCCGGGACCAGTCGTCCCCGGGCACCTCTACGTTGATGATCTCCGGGACCTCGGTGACGAGCTCGGACATGGTCTCGATCGCCGCCTTGAAGTGCTCGGAGTTCACATGGGCCACACCCGCCTCCTGCGAGGCGAACGCCTCCAGCAGGACGAACTCGTCCGGGTTCTCGACGCTGTAGGACCAGTCGAAGAAGAGGTTGCCCGGTTCCTGGCGGGTCGCGAGGGTGAAGTCCTCGACGGCCGGGAGCCAGTTGTCCCGCTCGGCGGTACGCACGGTGAACTTGACGGCGATGAAGATCATGGCGACTCCTGGTCGGGGCGGCGGCGACCCGAACAGGGTCCCATATCCTCACAGGCCGGATGTGAACCGGCGCACCAGCTCTGGGGCGGTCACCCGCCGAGCGCCTCGTGACGGGCGGCCAGCCGTGCCGCCCCCTCCTCGGTCAGTGAGCCGAAGAGCCGCAGCCGGGAGATCCCGCCGTCCGGGAAGATGTCGATCCGGACGTGCGTGGAGCGCACGGTCTCCGGCAGGACGAAGCGGTGGTTCGTGTCGGGCTGGAGGCGGGTGCGGGGCACGATCTCCGACCGCTCGCCGTCCTCGCCGTCGCTGACCGAAATCGTCGCCCAGCCCGCCGCGTTGCCCTTGAGGTAGGCGGTGTCGATCTCGACGGCGCGGATCTCCGACTGCTCGGCGAGCCGGTAGCGGATCCAGTCGTTGCCCTTGTCGCGCCGGCGGCGGGTCTCCCAGCCGTCGTCCATCTTGTGGGAGCGGCCCGGCGCGATGGTGTTGGTGGCCGGGGAGTAGAAGCGGTCGGAGGCGTCCTCGACCTGGCCGCCGTTCTCCAGGGCCACCAGGTCGAACGTACCGAGGGCGGCCAGCCACGCCGGATCGGGTGCCACCTCGCCGTGGACGCGCAGGCGGGCTATGCCCCCGTCGGGGTGCTGGTTGACCCGGAGATGGGTGAAGCGCTGCTCCGCGTCGACGGCGAAGCCGTTGGCGGCGTGGCCGCCGACAGCCGTACGGGGCACCAGGGTCGTCCACTTCACGCCGGGCGCGAGGAGGTCCTCGGGGGACGGGGAGCCGGGCAGCGAGGTCGCCTCGACGGAGACGGACTGCGGGTAGTTGCCGCGGAAGTGTGCCGTGTCGATGATCAGACCGCGGATCACACCGGGAGCCCCGAGGCGGACCAGCGCCCAGTCGTGGTCCTCGTCGGTGGGGTGCGGCTCGGCCGCGCCCGTACCGCGCCGGCGGCGGGTCTCCCAGCCGTCCATGATCTTGCCCTTGTGTCCGAAGCGCTCGGGGTCGAACTCCGCGGGCCCGGGCTTCAGCAGGTTCTCGCGCTCGGCGAAGAACTCGTCGTTGGCGGCGATGACACCGGCACCGAGACGCCGGTCGGCGAGGTCGACGAGATGGGTGAAGGGGAAGTCGGCGGTGCGGTGGTCGGCGTAAGGGTCACCTCCCCCGTACGGGCTCGCGTCGCCGGTGAAGTGCGGTGTCGCCGTCATGGTCAGTGGTTCCTTTCGAGGAGGCGGCCGGTGGGTCCGGCGAGTACGCCGTCGGCCACGATCCGTGTGCCGCGCAGCCAGGTGGACCTGACGACGCCGTGCAGGGTCTTCCCCGCGTATGCGGTGACCTGGTTGCGGTGGAAGAGGCCTGCCGGATCGACGGTGAAGGTCTCGTCGGGGGCGAGGACCGCGAAGTCCGCGTCCCGTCCGGCCTCGATGGCGCCCTTGCGCTCCAGCCCGGCGAGCCGTGCGGGTGCGGCGGACATCCAGCGGGCCACGTCGTCGAGGGTGTGACCACGCCGGCGCGCCTCGGTCCAGATGGCGGGCAGGCCCAACTGCAGCGAGGAGATCCCGCCCCACGCGGAGGCGAAGTCGGGAGTCTTGAGGTCCGTGGTGCAGGGCGAATGGTCGGAGACGACGCAGTCGATGGTGCCGTCGGCCAGCCCGGCCCAGAGCGCGTCCTGGTTGGCGGCCTCCCGGATGGGTGGGCAGCACTTGAACTCGGTTGCTCCGTCAGGGACTTCCTCTGCCGTCAGGGTGAGGAAGTGTGGGCACGACTCCACGGTGACGCGTACGCCCTCGCGCTTGGCGGCGGCGATCAGCGGCAGCGCGTCGCTGGAGGAGAGGTGCAGGACGTGGATGCGGGCGTTCAGCCGCTTCGCGTGGGCGATGAGGCCCTCGATCGCGGCGTTCTCCGCACCACGGGGCCGGGAGGCGAGGAAGTCGGCGTACTTCTCCCCGGCCCTCTGCGGCGCCGCGGCCAGGTGGTGCGGGTCCTCGGCGTGCACGATCAGGAGTCCGCCGAAGCCCGCGATCTCGGCCATGGAACGGGCCAGTTGTTCCTGGTCCAGCTCCGGGAACTCCTCTACACCGGAGGGTGAGAGGAAGCACTTGAAGCCGAAGACCCCGGCCTCGTACAGCGGGCGGAGGTCCTTCGTGTTGGACGGGATCGCACCGCCCCAGAAGCCGGTGTCGATATGCGCCTTGGAGCGGGCGACCTCCTGCTTGACGCGCAGGTGCTCGACCGTGGTGGTCGGGGGGAGGGAGTTGAGCGGCATGTCGAGGAGGGTCGTGATGCCTCCGGCGGCGGCCGCGCGGGTGGCGGTCCAGAAGCCTTCCCACTCGGTGCGGCCGGGGTCGTTCACATGGACGTGGGTGTCGACGAGTCCGGGCAGCAGGACGTCGTCACCGAAGTCCTCCACGTGGGCGCCGCCGGGCACCTCGGTGTCGTACGGCAGGACCGCCTCGATCTCCCCGCCGGTCACGAGGACGGCCGCCGCACGGGTTCCCCCCGGGGTGACGACGCGCGTCGAACGGAGTACCTGCTTCACGTCCACACCGGACACCTGTGCTCCTCACGCAGATTTCAACGATTTGTTGAAGGAGTCTTCACTCGGGAAAGCAGCCCGTCAAGACCCCACCTTCCCGGCCTGCCGGCCACTGGGGCCTCAAGGACACGGATTGGAGATTTCCACGAAGTAAAAGTTCAATTTCGACAGGCGGAACGTAGAATGAGCCAGGAGCGGCACCACCGCGCTTCGGGCCGAACGCGGCCCGGACCACCGACACCAGGACAAAACAGGCCCTGACCGGCAAGGACGCCGCACCGGGAGCAGTGGGCCGATCGGGAACAGCCCGGTAGGCTGCTGCCTTGCCTCCGCTTCGAAAGGACCGTTGACGTGCCGCCGTCCCACGCCAGCACATCCGACTCCAAGCCCGCCGGTCCCAGCGGCGGTGTGCAGTCACTCGAGCGCGCCTTCGATCTGCTGGAGCGCATGGCGGACGCCGGGGGCGAGGTCGGTCTCAGCGAGCTCTCCGCGAGCAGTGGGCTCCCCCTGCCGACCATCCACCGTCTGATGCGCACCCTGGTCGTGTGCGGCTACGTACGCCAGCAGCCCAACAGGCGTTACGCACTGGGCCCGCGTCTGATCCGCCTCGGCGAGTCCTCGGCCAGGCTGCTGGGCACCTGGGCCCGGCCGTATCTCCAGCGCCTGGTCGAGGAGACCGGCGAGACGGCGAACATGGCGCTGCTCGACGGGGACGAGATCGTGTACGTCGCCCAGGTGCCGTCGAAGCACTCGATGCGGATGTTCACCGAGGTCGGCCGGCGGGTGCTCCCTCACTCCACCGGTGTGGGCAAGGCCCTCCTCGCGCACACCCCGGCGGACGAGGTGCGGGCCCTGCTGGCCCGTACGGGCATGCCGGCGGCCACCGAGAAGACGATCACCACTCCGGACGGCTTCCTCGACGCACTCGAACTGGTGCGGAGGGCGGGCTACGCCGTGGACGACAACGAGCAGGAGATCGGGGTCCGCTGCCTCGCGGTCCCGGTGCCGGACTCCCCCACCTCGGCGGCCATCTCCATCTCCGGGCCCGCGGGCAGGGTGACGGAGACGGCGACCGAGCGGATCGTGCCGATCCTGCAGCAGATCGCGAAGGAGCTCTCCGAGGCACTGGCCAGCAGCGGCGGCTCGACGGGCTGAGCCCCTCCGGGCGGCCTCTCAGGCCGGGGCGGGTACCGACAGACATCCGTCCTCCATGCTCACCGTTCCGTCCACCCGCTCCAGATGCGCCCGGTCGTGGGTGACCATGACCGTGGCAGTCGAACGCTCCCTGGTCAGGCCGAGCAGCAGGTCGAGGACCGCCGCGCCGCGTTCGTGGTCGAGGGCGCTGGTCGGCTCGTCGACGAGCAGGACCGCGGGTTCGTTCATCAAAGCGCGGGCGATGTTGATCCGCTGGCGCTGACCGCCCGACAGCTGGTGCGGCCTGCGGTCCGCACGGTCGGCAAGGCCGACCGCGTCCAGGAGATCAAGCGCCCGGCCCCGGGCCGCGCGTACCGGACCGCCCGACAGATGCGCCATCACCTGGAGCTGCTCCACGGCCGTGAGGGACGGCAGCAGATGGGGCTGCTGGAAGACGATGCCGATGCTGTCCCGGCGCAGGGCGGCCTTGCCGGCACGGCTGAGCCCGGCCGTCTCCGTACCGGCGACGACGACGCGCCCGCGGTCCGGGGTGACGAGCGTGGCGGCCACCGCGAGAAGGCTGGACTTACCCGAACCGGACGGCCCGACGACCGCGGTGAGCGTGCCCGCCGGCACGTCCAGGGAGACCCGGTCGAGTGCGGTGAGCCGGGTGTCGCCGTCGGGATACGTGAGGGTGACGTCGGTGAGAGTGAGGGTCATCGGGCGCTCCCGAGTGCGGTGAGGGGGTCGACGGCGGTGATCCGCCGGATGGACAGGGCGGCCCCGAGCACGCCGAGGACGATCATCACGCCTGCGGGGACGAGCACGGTCGAGGCGTCGAGCACGAACGGCACGGCGCCGCCGTCCCCGCCGACCAGCGCACCGATCCCCGCGGCCAGCGCGGTGCCCACGCCCGTACCGGCGGCCAGCATGGCCACGGCCTGTCCGAGCGCGTCCTTCAGCAGGTACGGGGTGGAGGCGCCCAGCGCCTTGAGCACGGCCACATCGCCGCTGCGCTGGATGGTCCAGACCGTGAAGAAGGCCCCGATGACGAGCGCCGAGATGACGAAGAGGAAGCCGCGCATCAGCTGGAGCGACCCGTTCTCGGACCGGTAGGAGCCGATCGCCGTGAGCGAGTCGTCCAGGGTCAGCGTGCTGGTGCCGGCCGCCTTGTCACCGGCGGCGAGGTCGGCGCCGTCGGTCGTGGTCAGGGCGATCACGGTGGCGGCCTTGCCCCCGCTCCCGCCGATGCGCTGCCAGTCGGCGAGCGAGGTCCACACCACCGGCGTATGGCTGTACGAGGCGTCGCCCCTGACCGCGGACACGGTCATCTCCGCACCGCCGAGTCCGAGGGTCTCACCGGCCTCGGCGCCGAGGTCGTCGGCTGCCTGCTCCGAGAGTACGAGCCCGCCGTCCTTCACATCGGCCGGCGCGAGCCCGCTGCCCGGTTCGACGCCGAACGCCGACACCGCGGCCGTGCTCCTCCCGTCGCCGGCCGTGGCGTTCAGCGTCCGGATGCCCAGGGGCCGCGCGGCGGTGACACCCGGCTGCTCCGCCCAGGTGTGCCAGGCGCTCTCCTCGACGGCCGAATCCGAGAAGGACGCCGACTCCCCGTCCGGCGGTGCGCCGAACGCGATGCGGTCGGCGTCCAGCCCTGTGACGGCCGAGGTGTTCTCCCTGCCCAGGCCGGCCGTGAGGCCGGACAGCAACCCCACGAGCAGCGTGATCAGCACGACGACCGTGCCCATGAGGGCGAACCTGCCCCGGGCGAACCGTAGATCTCTCCATGCGACGAACATGACTCCAGGCTCACCCTCCGGACCTGCGAGAACATCGCGCGCCGGAGGGGGCCGACATCAACCTTTCGATTGACCGGCCCGGCGCGGGGCGCGTCTACGCTGGAACGCCATGGACACGCGTGCGCACACTCCCGTCACCACCGCACTGCGGCTCTGTCTGCACGCGCTGATGGTGGGACTGCTGGTGCTCGCGGCGCTGCGCGCGACCGGCGACAGCGACCGGCACGCCACGGCCGTCGTCGTGGTGGCGGGCGTGATGGCCGCGGTGTACGCGGCGGGCGTGCTCGCCTCCGTCGTCCAGCCGCACACCCGGGCGGCCGCCCTCTGGCTCACCGCACTGGGGGCCGTGTGGCTGGCGTTGCTCGCCCTGTCGCCCGACGCCCTGTGGGTGGCCTTCCCGCTCTACTTCCTCCAGCTGCACCTGCTTCCGGTGCGGTGGGGGCTGCCCGCCGTCGCGGTCACGGCGTCTGCCGCGATCGCCGCTTTCCTGCTGCACGGGCAGGAGGTCACGCCGGGCACCTTCATCGGCCCGCTGCTCGGCGCGGCGGTGGCCGTCGCGACCGTACTCGGCTATGACGCCCTGTTCCGTGAGAGCGAGCAGCGCCGTCATCTCATCGACGAGCTCGTCTCCACCCGGGCGGAACTCGCCGACGCGGAGCGCACCGCCGGCACGCTGGCCGAGCGGGAGCGCCTGGCGCGGGAGATCCACGACACCCTCGCCCAGGGCCTGTCGAGCATCCAGCTCCTGCTCCGGGCGGCCGAGCGTTCGCTCCCCGAGGACGCGCCCGCGACCGCGCACGTCCGGCGCGCCCGCGAGGCGGCCCAGGACAACCTGGCCGAGGCCCGCCGCTTCGTCCGGGCACTGACCCCGCCGGACCTGCAGCAGGGCTCCCTGGCGGCGGCCCTGTCCCGCCTGGCGTCCCGCACCTCGGCAGCGGACCTCACGGTGCAGTTCGTGGTCAGCGGCAGGCCGGTCGAACTGCCCACCCCGTACGAGGTGGCCCTGCTGCGTACCGCGCAGTCGGCGCTGGCCAACGCGGTGCAGCACTCGGGCGCACGGCGGGCGGAGATCACGCTCAGCTTCATGGACACTTCGGTGGCCCTGGACGTGGTGGACGACGGAGATGGTTTCGACACGGCTGCCGAGCCGGTGACGAGCAGCGGCGGCGGCTTCGGACTGCCCGCGATGCGTGCGCGGGCCCGTTCACTGGGCGGGACGCTGAGCGTGGAGTCGGGGCCCGGTCAGGGGACGGCCGTCGCCGTCACCCTGCCGCTTCCGGCCGCCGACGGGCCTGCCGAAACGAACTCGGACGGCACCGGAAACACAGAAGGCAGGGCGGCATGACCGGCCCCATCAGGCTGCTGCTCGCCGACGACCACCCGGTCGTCCGCGCCGGGCTGCGCGCGGTCCTGGACACCGAGCGGGACTTCCAGGTCGTCGCCGAAGCGCCCACCGCGGAGCGGGCCGTCGCCCTGGCCGCGACCGGCGCGTGCGACGTGGTCCTGATGGACCTGCAGTTCGGCTCGGGCATGCACGGGGCGGAGGCCACCGCGTCGATCACCGCCGCGCCGGACGCGCCCCGCGTGCTGATCCTCACCACGTACGACTCGGACGCCGACATCCTGGCCGCCGTCGAGGCGGGGGCCGCCGGCTATCTGCTGAAGGACGCCCCGCCGGAGGAGCTGGCCGCCGCCGTGCGCACGGCGGCGGCCGGCCGCTCGGCGCTGGCGCCGGAGGTCGCCCACCGGCTGATGGACCGGATGCGGACACCGGCCCAGGCCCTGACCAAGCGCGAACTGGAGGTGCTCCAGCTGGTCGGCGAGGGGCTGTCGAACCAGCAGATCAGCAAGAGGCTCTTCCTGAGCCAGGCGACGGTGAAGTCCCATCTGGTGCACATCTACGCCAAGCTGGGCGTCGACTCACGCACGTCGGCGGTGGCCGCGGCGACCGCGCGCCGCCTGATCCGCCGCTGACGTCACGGGTGGCGCGGCGGCTCCCCGAAGAGGTCGACCGCGACCCGTACGTCCCGGAGCCCCGGGGCCAGCGCGCTGACCGAGCCGATCGCCCCGGCGACCAGCAGCAGGGAACGGCGCAGCCTGGGTATCTCGGGCCGTCCGCTGACCGCCATGGCGTCCAGCGCGGCCAGCTCGTCCTCGGCGATACCCCGGTCCGGGAACTCGGCGGGATGTCCGGCGAGTTCCCGGCGGAGCCTGGAGACGGCCGTACGCAGCTCCGTCACCCTCGGGTCCTCACCGCTCCCGGCCAACCGCTCCTGCCCCACGCTTCGCAACAAAGCACTCCCCCTCGCACGTCATTGTGCCGGTGTGTCGACCGGGCCCCGGGCGGCGGTCAAGTGCCTGGGGCCGTCCGCAAGTTAACGCCATCGACGGTGGCGCGCGCCACCGTGCGGACATGTAATGAGAGTACCTCCGGGGACTGACAGCCACCGCGCCGGTACGCACAGCAGTGGTATCCAGGGCACATGGCTCACACACAACGAATCCCCGTAATCGCTGGAGTCCTGCTCGCCGCCGGCGGCGGGCGGCGCCTCGGCGGCCGGCCGAAGGCACTGCTGGAACACCGTGGCCGCCCCCTGGTCGAGCACGCGGTGCGGGCGCTGCGCAACGGCGGGTGCGGCCCCGTCCGTGTCGTCCTGGGCGCCGCGGCCGATGAGGTGCATGCCCTGGCGGACCTGTCGGCGTGCGGGGTGACGGAGAACCCGTCCTGGGAGGAGGGCATGGGCTCCTCGCTCCGGGCGGGGTTGGGCGCTCTCGCGGGCTCCGACGTGGACGCGGCCCTCGTGCTCCTGGTCGACCAGCCGGGTATCGGGGCGGAGGCGGTCGCGCGGGTCCGCGCGGCGTACCGCTCCCGGGCGACGCTGGCGGCGGCCGCGTACGACGGGGAGCGCGGCCATCCCGTGCTGTTCGGGGCCGAGCGGTGGGCGGACATCTCGGCGGGCGCGGTCGGTGATCAGGGAGCGCGGGCGTATCTGCGGGCGCATCGCGATGCGATCACGCTCGTCGAGTGTTCCGATGTGGCTCAGGCGTACGACATCGACACGACGGAGGACCTCATGCGCCTGGATTGAACGGACCGTACCGAGCCTGGCACGCCGCGCCACCACGGGCGCACCTCTGTCGACCCGGAGAATCTCGATATCAACAAACCATTGAACTTCCACCATGAGGAAACTAATATCCACTGATCAGAAGCCCATGGTTCCGCTTCCGGTTCCCCGGCGGTGCCCATGGCCGTATCTCGGAGCCCTGGCACCCCGTGCCGTCCCGGGCGACCCGGCGGCCGTGGGATGCCGCCGCACCACCCGCTGAAGGAGTGACAGCTCATGTCCGCACCAGCGCCGTCCCCGCTGGCCATCGTCGACGCCGAGCCCCTGCCGAGGCAGGACGAGGTCCTGACCGATGCGGCCCTCGCGTTCGTGGCCGAGCTGCATCGGCGGTTCACGCCCCGGCGTGACGAGCTGCTCGCCCGCCGCGGCGAGCGCCGCGCCGAGATCGCCCGCACCTCCACGCTGGACTTCCTGCCGGAAACGGAAGCCGTCCGCGTGGACGACACCTGGAAGGTCGCCCCGGCCCCGGCCGCCCTGGACGACCGCCGGGTGGAGATCACGGGTCCGACCGACCGCAAGATGACCATCAACGCCCTGAACTCGGGCGCCAAGGTCTGGCTCGCCGACTTCGAGGACGCGTCCGCCCCCACGTGGGAGAACGTGATCATCGGCCAGCTCAACCTGATCGACGCGTACAACCGGAACATCGACTTCACCGACCCGAAGTCCGGCAAGTCGTACGCCCTGAAGCCCGCCGAGGAGCTCGCGACCGTCGTCACGCGCCCGCGCGGCTGGCACCTGAACGAGCGCCACCTCCAGCTCGACGGCACCCCGGTGCCCGGCGCGCTGGTCGACTTCGGCCTCTACTTCTTCCACAACGCCAAGCGTCTGATCGATCTCGGCAAGGGTCCGTACTTCTACCTGCCGAAGACGGAGTCGCACCTGGAGGCGCGCCTCTGGAACGACATCTTCGTCTTCGCCCAGGACTACGTCGGCATCCCGCAGGGAACGGTCCGCGCGACCGTCCTGATCGAGACGATCACCGCCGCGTACGAGATGGAGGAGATCCTCTACGAGCTCCGCGACCACGCCTCCGGGCTGAACGCCGGCCGCTGGGACTACCTCTTCTCCATCGTCAAGAACTTCCGTGACGGCGGCTCGAAGTTCGTCCTGCCGGACCGCAACCTGGTCACGATGACCGCCCCGTTCATGCGGGCGTACACCGAACTCCTGGTCCGCACCTGCCACAAGCGCGGCGCGCACGCCATCGGCGGCATGGCCGCCTTCATCCCCTCGCGGCGCGACGCCGAGGTCAACAAGGTGGCCTTCGAGAAGGTCGAGGCGGACAAGGACCGCGAGGCGAACGACGGCTTCGACGGCTCCTGGGTGGCCCACCCCGACCTGGTCCCGATCGCGATGGCCTCCTTCGACGCGGTCCTGGGCGACAAGCCCAACCAGAAGGACCGCCTGCGCGAGGACGTCTCGGTGGCGGCCGGCGACCTGATCGCCATCGACACACTGGACGCGAAGCCCACGTACGACGGCCTGCGCAACGCCGTCGCGGTCGGCATCCGCTACATCGAGGCGTGGCTGCGCGGCATGGGCGCAGTCGCCATCTTCAACCTGATGGAGGACGCCGCCACCGCCGAGATCTCGCGCTCGCAGATCTGGCAGTGGATCAACGCGGACGTGGTCTTCGAGAACGGCGAGCACGCCACCGCGGACCTGGCCCGCAAGGTCGCCGCCGAGGAACTGGCCGTGATCCGCGCGGAGGTCGGCGAGGAGACCTTCGAGTCCGGCAAGTGGCAGCAGGCCCACGACCTGCTGCTCACGGTCTCGCTCGACCAGGACTACGCGGACTTCCTGACGCTGCCGGCGTACGAGCAGCTGGGCTGACGTCCGCAGGGTGAAGCAACAACCGCCTCCGGTGCCGTCGGTACCGGGGGCGGCGCTTCTCGTGTCCGAACTCGCGTCAGGAAGGCGCCAGGGTGACGAATCCGGCCTGGTCGACGTCGGAGAGAGGGCGTTGCCGTGCCCTCCGCCGACTTCGTCAGGTCGAAGAGTCAGGGGCGGGTCGAGTAACGCCCGCCTTACGTTCCCCGCCGGGCGGCAACCTGGTGCGCACGTCCGGGGGAACCGCTCGCTTCAGCCGGGAAACGATCTCGGCGCGTGCATACCGTTGACCAGGAGAGACGCGCCGGTACGTCCACGTTGTACGCGTCCGCGTGCGGACTGTACGCAAGACGGTGCGTGACCGGCCTGGGTGGACGGAGTTGGCCGATCCACGGGTGCGGGGGCCGTTCGGGGCAGCCGGGGCGACGCGGGACGGTAACGGGAGGCGCAGGACATGGACGATCAGCGGCAGCAGACGGAGCATGAGTACGAGGTCGGGTCGGGCATCCTGCATGTGTTCGGCCAGCACTTGAAGCTCTTTCGGGTGCGGGCGGGGCGGGAGCGGGCCGAGTTCGGGACGATGACGGGTTACGCGCCGTCGAGCATCGCCTCGTTCGAGCAGGGTCGCAGGATCCCGCCACCGAAGTTCATCGACCAGGCGGATGAACTGCTGGATGCGGGTGGGGTGTTGAAGGCCAGCAAGGAGGAGGTGGCCCGGGCTCAGTATCCGGCGTTCTTCCGGGATGCGGCGCGGCTGGAGGCGGAGGCGGTCGAGCTGCATGTGTATGCCAACCATGGTGTGCCCGGGCTGCTACAGACGGCGGAGTACGCCCGGGCCGTGTTCGAGATGTGGCGACCGGTGCTGGAAGAGGAGATCGTGGAGCGACGTGTGTCAGCACGTCTGGCCCGGCAGGAGATCTACTCCCGTCGTCCCAGGCCCATCATCAGCTTCGTGATCGAAGAGTGCATGCTGAGCCGTCCCCTGGGCGGGGACGAAGTGCTGCGTGGGCAGTTGGAGCAGATTCTCCTGGTCGGCCAATACCGCAACGTCGAGATCCAGGTGATGCCGACTCGGCGCGAGGACCACGCGGGAATGGCCGGAGCCTTCACCTTGATCGAGACCAAGGAAGAGCGGAGGATCGCGTACGTTGAGGCGCACAAGGACAGCCGTCTCTACACGGAGCGAAGGTCGGTCCGGGAGTTCGAGGAGCAGTACGGAGTCCTCCGGGCCCAGGCACTCACTCCGCGCGAATCGCTGGCCCTCATCGAGAAATCTCTGGGAGAGACATGAACGCCGAAGCGCCTGTGGGGACGCCTGAGTCCGCGTGGTTCAAGAGCAGTTACAGCAGCGGTGCGGGCGGCGAGTGCGTCGAGGTTGCGACCAGCACGAACAGCGTCCACGTCCGCGACTCGAAGGACAAGACAGGGCCGATCCTGTCCATCGCCTCTGGCGGCTGGGCGGCCTTCGTGGAGTTCGCCACGCAGGGCTGATCGTCCGACGGACGGCGACGCCCCGCCACCGAGCGTTCCGGCGGCGGGGCGTCCTCCTGCACACGATCGTTCGCGGGGCTCAGTCGGCCGGCTTGGCACGGCCCCATACTTGGCGCACTGCTCGTCCACTCAGCGAGTGCGCCCGTACAGTCCGGGCGGTCACCCGCTGCCCGAGCACGGGGCCTGGACTGCGTCCCGCTGCCCCCTCAGGCGCCCGAGCCCGAGACCGTCAGCTCCCGCTCCTGCTGTTGCGACTCCGGCGCGCGGGCGGCGAAGGGGCACTCCCAGTCGGCCGGCTTGGCGCGGCCGGAGTAGCGACGGGCTTCGGAGAGCTGTTCGTACTCGTGCAGGTTGGGGTTGATGTCACCCTGCAGCTTGATGTCTTGTTTGCGTATCTTGTCCGCCAGTCGGTCCCACATCCCGGCGCCCTTGATCCGGTCGAACTGCTCGTGCGAGTTGAAGGCGAGCATCGGGAACGGTGGCCGCCGGCCCCACCTGCGGTGGGTCTCGTGCAGGCCGATCACGAAGAAGGGGTGGCCGGCCACGCTGTACGCGAACTCCCCGGACCCTGCATCCGACGAGTAGCCGTCGGCCCAGCGGTGTGTCCGCGCGTCCTGCTCGTGCAGCAACTGCAGCTGCTGCC
This sequence comes from Streptomyces sp. NPDC102441, assembly GCF_044765585.1. NCBI lineage: Bacteria > Bacillati > Actinomycetota > Actinomycetes > Kitasatosporales > Streptomycetaceae > Streptomyces > Streptomyces sp. NPDC102441. The sequence continues at coordinate 237,107 of NZ_JBIWKH010000009.1, read as the reverse complement.
AGAGGAGTTCCTCGAACCGCAGCTCGTCCACTCCGCGAGGCTGCTCGAAGGTCGCGACGAAACTGCTGAACGTCCGGGGGCTCCAGTCCGCCGATTCCACGAACTCGGCGAGGTCGAGCGCCATCAGCCGGGCGGACTCCGCTCCCCCGAGGACGTCGTAGTGCCGATGGGCGATGCCTCCACGTCGCCAGGCGGACCGACCCGCCAGGCAGGAGAACCGGTCCCCCAGGATGAACTCCTCGACTTCGCCGCGCGCATCGACCGTCATGGCCAGCCTTCCTTCCAACTACGTGCCTCCTCAACAGGGAGATCGTCCTGCGTGCTTCCGATGGCGCCCACCTCATGCCTGCGGCGCCCAGTCCTGCGGCTGTGCGGCGGTGACGGCCTGAAGCGGGCATGACTGGGCCCGTGGCGTCACGAGGGGAGGTCGCTGTCTGATTGTGGGGGACGGATGCCCATCAGCGAAAGTCCGGCCCGATCTCGTCACCCAGGGTCAGGATCCGAGTGGATCTTGCAGCCGGGGGGAGGCGGGCGAGGGCCAGGAGGACGCCGGCTGCCGGGCCCGTTACTTCGGCGCGACGGCCAGGCGTACGGCCAGCGCGGCGAACACCGAGCCGCTGAAGACGTTCAGTCCTCGTGCCACCCGGCGGCTGCCCCGCAGCAGGGCGGCGAGCTTGCCGGACATCAGGCCGACGGTGCCGTCGACGCAGAAGCCCATGACCGCGATGGTGACCCCCAGAAGCATGAACTGGGCCGAGACGTGGCCGAGCCCCGGGTCCACGAACTGGGGCAGAAAAGCGACGTTGAAGAGGATCACCTTGGGATTGAGCAGGTTGATCACCGCGCCCTGCCAGAAAGCGCGTTGCCGCCCGGGGCCCGCGGACGGTTCCTCCTCGCCCGGCAGCGAGCGGTCGCGGAACGCCTTGACGGCCAGGTACAGGAGGTAGGCCGCTCCTGCCCAACGCAGCACGTGGTAGAGCGCAGGCAACGTGGTGAACAGCGCCGACAGGCCGAGGGTCGCGGCGCCCGCGTGCACCAACATCGCGCAGGCCACCCCGAGTGCCGCCAACAGCCCCGTGACGGGGCCGCCGCGACCGCCCATGGCCACGATGAACATCATGTCGGGGCCGGGGGTGACGCACAGGACGAAGGCCGCGACGAGGAAGGCCACGTACAGAGAGGTGTCGACCATGGAGCCCACTGTTCGGGACGGGGCACAGGCACGCCAGTGGTTCTCGAAGAGTGAGACCGTGGTCAGCTCCCGGGCACCGGGCCGCGGAAGATGAGTGCGGCTACTCAGGCTCCCGGCGCCCCACCGGCCGACGATGGAGCTCGACATCGCCGAGCTCAGGAGACCGGACATGCTCAGCCGCTTCGCCGACGCCCTGGTGCCAGCCGTCGGCCGCCTCACGGTCACCGCCGACGCGGGCGCCGAACTCGCCCCCGGCAGCATCATCGTCGCGAACCACACCTCGCTCGCCGACCCCGCCGTCGTGCTCGCCGCGCTGCACCGCCTCGGGGTCCGTCCGGTCGTCATGGCGACCGCCGGACTGTGGCGCGTCCCGGTGCTCGGCCGCGCGCTCGCCCTCGAAGGGCACATCCCCGTACACCGTGGCGACCGGCGAGCGGCGGACGCCCTGGACGGAGCCGTCGAGGCGCTCGGGCGCGGGCGCCTGGTCCTGATCTACGCCGAGGGCGGCCTCCCGCACCGTACGGACGCCGCGGAAGCAGCGCCCGGGGCCTTCCGCAGCGGCCTGTCCCGGCTCGTCGGACGCACCGGGGCCCCGGTGGTGCCCGTCGGCCAGGCCGGCGCCCGACGGGTCACCTCGGGAAGCACGGCCAAACAGCTCGCCGGCCTGTTCACGGCGCCGCTGCGCCGCCCGGAACTGCACGTCCACGTGGGAGAGCCACTCGAACTCGCGGCAGAGGACGCCGCACCGGCCGAGCGGGCGCACACAGCCGTGACGGCCGCCTGGCGCACAGCCGCGGCCCGGCTCGGAGAACCCGCCGCGCTCGCCGCCTGAGGAGAGCGTGCGGTCCGGCACCTGGCCTCAGCGGCCGAGGCGCGCCCGCACCATCCCGGTCAGGGCGCTGAGTTCCGGGATCCGCAGGAGGCGGGCAAAGGCCAGGAAGACGACGAGCAGGACGGCACCGCCCGCGACCAGAGCCGCGAGCGAGCCCGAGGCGCTGCTGCTCAGGGCCCTGGTCAGCGCGTACGCCACACCGCCTCCGGCCAGTGCGGCGGGAGCGCCGGCCGCGACCAGGCGCGCGTAGGTACGAAGGACCCGGCGGCCGTCCAGGTCACCGTCCAGTCGCTTACGGAGCCGGCGCCAGGCGATGCCGACCCCCACCGCGTAGGCCAGGCCGTACGAGGCGGCCATGCCCGCGACGGCCCAGCGGGGGCTGAGGACGACGAAGCAGAGAACGGATCCGGCGGCGTTGACCAGGGCGACGACCACTGTGTTGTAGAACGGCGTGCGGGTGTCCTCGTATGCGTAGAAGCCGCGCAGGACGACGTACTGGACGGAGTAGGGGATGAGCCCCAGGCCGAAGGCCATCAGGACGAACCCGATGCCGCGTGCGCCCTCGGCGCCCGAGCCGGCGTAGAGCAGGGTGGACATCGGTACTCCCAGGGCCAGGAACGCGAACGCGCAGGGCACGATGGCGACGGCCGAGGTCCTCAGACCGTAGGAGATGTCGTCCCGTATCGCCGCCTTGTCGTCGTCCTGGGCCGAGCGGGAGATCCGGGGCAGTACGGCGGTCATGACCGAGACGGTGATGATGGCCTGCGGCATCTGCCACAGCAGCAGGGCGTAGTTGTAGGCCGTGATCCCGGAGCCCGTGTGTCCCGCGTCCTCGGCGAGGGAGCCCGCCTCGGTGGCGAGCTGGGTCACGACGATCATGCCGAGCTGGTTGACGAGCACGAAGAGGAGCGTCCACTTCGCCAGGCCCATGGCCTTGCCGAGGCCATGGCCTCTGAAGTCGAACCGCGGACGCAGTCGGAAACCGGCGTCGCGCAGATACGGGAGCATGGCGAGTGCCTGCACGGTGAGTCCCAGCAGTGTGCCGAGGCCCAGGAGCCGCACCCCTTCGGGGGTGATGGTGGCGGGGCTGACGCCGGACTCGGTGAAGCCGCCGAAGGCCCAGACGAAACTGCCGAACGAGGCGATGATCACGAGGTTGTTGAGTACCGGCGTCCACATCATCGCGCCGAAGCGGCCGCGGGCGTTGAGGATCTGCCCGAGCACCACATGGGCGCCCATGAAGAAGAGTGTGGGCAGGCAGTACCGGGCGAAGGCCACGGTCACCGCCCTCCGCTGCGGGTCGGAGGCGATCTCCGGCGACATCATGTGCACCAGCAGCGGCGCGGCGAGCACGCACACGACCGTGACGCCCGCCAGCGCGACCATCACGAGGGTGAGCAGACGGTTGGCGTAGGCCTCTCCCCCGTCGTCGTCCTTCTTCATGGCCCGTACGAGCTGGGGGACGAAGACGGCGTTGAGCGCCCCGCCGCCGACCAGGACGTAGATCATCGTGGGCAGGACATTGGCCACCTGGTAGGAGTCGTTGAGCGTGCCCACGCCGATGGCCGCCGCCATGACCAGGGTCCGGAGGAAGCCGGTCATACGCGAGACGATGGTGCCCGCGGCCATCACGGCACTGGACTTGAGCAGGCTCGAAGGCCCGGACGGCTTCGACCGTGCCCCCTGCTCGGGACCGGGCGGCTCGGGTGAGCCGTCGTCCCGCTTCGGCCCGCCGGCGTTCGCCGCGACCGCCCCGGCCGCGTGCGTGGTGCCGGCGGGGAGGCGCAAGGCCATCGTGTCCTCGGCCCGGAGGCGCAGCACCATCGTCTCGTCGGTCGGCGTGCCACCTCCGGAACCCCGGGTGCCGCCCCTCGGGTCGTTCGGCCCGCTCATTGCTTTCCCCCACCGTGCGTCAGCCTTTACGCAGCCAGCGTACTGGCGTGCGATTTCGATCCGCACGCCCCGGCCGCCCCCTTGGGCCGGACCGGTCGGCGTCACGGCCCGAGGGCCGGGACAGCCGTGCGCCGTTCCCGGGCCGCGCGGCCCGGGAACGGCGCACTGTCGTACGGCCTGCCAGGTCACCCGCCGGACGGGATGTCCACGTAGTCCTTGAAGAGCAGCGACACGGTGTGGCGGTCGGAGGGCCAGTTCGGCACGGCGATCGCCTCGTCCACACCCGCGCTCCCGCGCATCGTCTCCGTGACGGGGATCGTGCCGACCCCCTGCCCGTCGGCCGGGAGGGAGAGGTCGGTGGCCGTCAGGAACGGGATGCGGTCGAAGGGCGGCAGCGCCGCGTCGAGGTGGCTCACCCCGTCGCAGCCCCGGTCGAAGGCGAACAGGCCCAGAATCTGCCGCAGTTGTGGGGAGACCGCCGGGTTGAGGACATCGGTCCCGGCGATGCGGAGCCGGTCGTCCTCCGCCGTGCCGGCCCGCCACTCTCGTGCGCGGACGATGGTGAGCGCCGTCTGCCCGGGGCAGATGTCGATGGAGTCCGCGACACCGCCCGGAGGCGAGACGAGGAGACGCACGAAGCGGTCGCTACGCTCGAACGGTTCGAAGTAGAAGTGGCCGGTCCGCTCTCCGGAGCGGATGAACGCCAGCTCGTAGTGCCCACGTCCGCTCACGCCGAGCGGGCCGAAGGCGCCGTCCACGCCGACCCGCACGACATGCTGCGGGAGCAGGCCGGCCCGCGTGCCGGTCGCGGGATCGAGCCTCCACACCTCGAGCCGCCCCGCGAGCCCCTTGTTCTGCGGGAAGTGCACGGCGCGGCCGGCGATCTCCACCGAGGCGGACGGCTGGGGCAGCACCCGGGTGGTCAGCGGTGGCCTGCCACGGAGGAACGCGTAGATGTGGCCGAAACTCTCGGCGGACGTGGCGCTCTCCGTGTGGCTCGCCTCCGGCTCGTGGACGTTGAGCGCGCCACCGATCGACCCGTTCGGCTGGAGGCTGCTCCAGATGGCGAGCGTGGGCACCCCGCCGGGCTGCGCGGTCGCCGTACGCCCGTCCAGGTTCACGTACTTGGCGACTTCCGCCGCGCGCTCCGGCACCGCGAGATAGGCGTGCAGCACGCGCGTGCCGCGCGAGTGGGCCAGGATGTCGACCTTCTCCGCGCCCGTGCGTTCCCGTACGGAGTCGACCAGTGACTCCAGCCCGGCGATCGCGTGGTCGTCCGTCGCGAGAGAGGTGTCGTACTCATGGACGTACAGCAGGTCGTCGCGGTAGCCGTTGCTGGAGAACCGCTTGGCCTGGGACTGCCACTGCTGGGCCGAGCCCTCCTGGCCGTGCACGAAGATCACCGGGTTGACCGTGGCGCGGGGGGTGGTCGCGGCCTGCGCCGGGGCCGTCGGAGCGGCGAGTGTGCCGACGAGCGCCAGAAACACAGCGAGCAGTATGGCCCGGCCCGTCCGGGCCGGCTGGTGACCGGTCATCGTGTCCTCCGAGTTGCCGTCGTCGGAGTCGGAAACTACGGCGGGTCCCGGCGGACCCACCAGCCTCAGGACCGAGGGTGAGACAGCGGTCTCAGCTGGTGCCCGGTGACGTTCAGCGGGTTTGCCGGAGCACGGCACGGGCAGTGCGTTCGGCCAGGGCGAGGTCCGGCCGGCGGCTGCTCAGCAGCTCGGCGTACAGGGCGGATTCGACGACCCTCACATAGAGATAGGCCAGGTCGTCGATGCCTGAGCGTGGCCAGAGACGGTCCCTCTCCCCCGCTTCCAGGAGGATGCTCCGCTGCGCAAGGACCGCCCGCCGGTGTACGCATCCGCCGGTCAGCAGGCGCCGCGCCGTCTCGGGTTCGGCCCGCAGGAAACCCTCGAAGGGGGCGGAGCCGCGCAGGTCCGAGACGAAGTAGCGGGTGATCTCCAGGACACCGTCCACACCCGTGCGGGTACGCCGTCGCCGCGCCCGCGCCAGGAGGCCGTCCGCCAGCCCCCACAGGACGTCGGCGAGGAGCGCGTCCCGGCTGCCGACCACGCGGTAGAGGGTCGCGCGGCTGACCGCGAGGTCCCGGGCGAGCGCGTCCATGTCGACCGTGCCGTGCCGCAGGAAGAACCGGCAGGCGCTGTGCACCACTTGGCCCCGGGTGACCACACGCCGGGAAACCCGCGCACCTCGCATGCCGACCGCCTCCTTCGCCAGCACCGGCACCACCGCCGGGGGCCGGTACCTTAGCGCGCGGGCACCGCCGGGGACGAGCGGGCGGCGGCCGGTCAGCCCGGCAGGACCACCGTGCGCTGGGCCGAGAAGTCGCCCCATGTCCCGTCGGGGAGCTTGGGCCGGATCTTGACCGAGTAGCGGGTGCCGGGCGGGTCGGTCAGGGTGAGCCGGTACGTCGCGCGGCCCGTGGGAGGTGTGCCGCCCCAGACGATCGTGGTGGTCAGCCCTCCGTTCAGGAACAGCTGGTACGCGGGAATCGTGCCGCCGGTGTCCGGCTGGTCCCAGGAGAGGTCGACCAGGGACTCCTCGCCCCGCGCCGTGGTCTCCGTACGCAGCCCGGTGGGCGCCGTACTCGCGGGGGCACCCGCGGTGGACCGGGTTGTGAGGTCCAGCGCGTTGCTGTCGGGCGAGGAACGGTCGGCCGCGTCGCGTGCGCGGACGGTGAAGGTGTAGACGGTGCCGGGCCGCAGCCCGGTGAGCCGGGCCGTGGTGCGCGTACCGGGGACGCTGTGGATCCTTTGGTCCTCCTGGTAGACGTCGTACGAGGTGACGCCCACATCGTCCGTGGATCCGCCCCAGGACAGGGTGACCGTCCGTCCGCCGTCCGCCGTGCCCCGCAGCTTCGTCGGTCCGGTCGGGGGTTCCTCGTCGGCAGGCGCGGCGGCAGGCGTGGTGACGGGCACGGAGGCGCTCGGGGCGGAGAGGTTCTCTGCGGCGTCGCGTGCCCTGACGGTGAAGGTGTAGGCCGTGGACGCGGTCAGGCCGTCGATGTCGGTCATCAGCTTCGTCGCGGGCACCGAGAGGATCTTCTTCCCCTCGCGGTAGACGTCGTAGCCGGTGATCCCCTCGTTGTCGGAGGCCCGCTCCCACATGACGTGTGCGGAGGTGGCGCTGCCGGCCTGCACTGTCACCCCCTCGGGGGCTGTCGGGCTCTCGGTGTCCGCTTCGGCCGAGCCACCACAGGCGGTGAGCGCGGCGAGGAGCAGCGCGGCGGAGCAGGCCGACGCGGTGCGTGCGTGGGGGCGTTGCACGGTGATGCCTTCCATCCGACAGCAATGGTCCAGACCTATATGCCATGCGGGTGGGGTCGCCTACAAGGGGGCGGATCGGATCGTTCGCAATGCCTGCGATGAGTTCCGGGCCCGGAAACGGTCTGAAGGGTATGGAAACGAACAACGCAACCGCACCCGGCCTCGATCTCGGACCGGCGGCGCGGCACGTCCGGGAGCTGATCGGCTCCATCGACGACCGGCAGCTGGCCTGCCTGACACCCTGTCCCGACTACGCGGTACGGGAGCTGCTGGGGCACGTACTGGGACTGGCCGCCGCCTTCCGGGACGCGGCGCACAAGAAGCTCGGCCCGACGACCGACACTCCGCCCACGTCGGCCCTGCCGGTGCTGCCCGCCGACTGGCGCACAGCTCTGCCGCCACTGCTGGACGAGCTGGTCGAGGCCTGGCGCTCCCCTGCCGCACTGGAGGGAATGACACAGGCGGGCGGCGTGGACCTGCCCGGCCAGGTCGCGGGAATGATCGCACGGAACGAACTGGTCCTGCACGGCTGGGACCTGGCCAGGGCGACGGGACAGGAGTTCCGGGCGGACGAGGCCGACCTGCACGCGTCGGAGGCGATGCTGGCGCCGGGAGACGACGACAGGTCCGGAGCCGACGCGATCTTCGGCCCGCCGGTCCCTGTTCCGGCCGACGCACCGCTGGTCGACCGGGTGATCGCGCTGAGCGGGCGCCGGCCCGACTGGCGGCCGGGCGACTGACGGCGTCATGCGCGGGGTCGGCGGCCAGGAGTCCGGGGCGGCTCAGCTGGTGAAGAACTCGGTGATCTGCTGGGCCACCTGGTCCGCGTGCTTCATGTGCACGTGGTGACCGCCGCCCAGGGTGAGCAGCCGGCAGTCGGGGATGAGCGAGGCCATGTCGGCCAGCCTCTCCTGCGGCATGCTGCTCTCCGGGCCGCCCGCGATCATCAGGGTCGGCGCGACGATCTGCCCCAGCTCCTGCTCCCACCTGGAATCCGGCTCGGCGATCTGGGCCCGGACGGCCGGCACGGCGTTCTCGTCGTAGTCCACCGGGCCGGTGGGGCGGGTGTCGGCCACCAGCTGCCCCGGGAACGGCGGCGGGGTCTCGACCAGCACCAGCCGTTCCACCCGGTCCGCGTGCTCCTCGGCGAGCAGATAGGCGACCACCCCGCCCATCGAGTGACCGACGAGGCCGACCCGGTCGAGCTCACAGGCGTCGAGGAACTCCAGGACGTCCTCCCGCATCTGCTCGAAGGCGTACTCGTCGGGCCAGTCGCTCTCGCCGTGCCCGCGCAGGTCGACGGCGTACACCCGCCACTCCTCGCCGAGCAGGGTGCCCACCGCATCCCAGCTCAGGGACGAGCCACCGAGGCCGTGCAAGAGGACGACGGGCGACCCGAAGGGATCGCCCCAGGTCCGATACGCCAGCCGTACTTCGCCGACGTCCACAACAGACTGATCTTCCATATCGCGAACGCTACAGGCGCCCCGCTCCCCTCGGCGCCGCCCCCCGGCCTGGCACGCTTGGCGCGTGAAGCACAGACGTCTCGCCCTCGCCGCCACCGCGGCCCTCGTCCTGACCGGCTGTTCCGGGTGCGCTTCCGGGTCCTCCGAGAAGGGCCTCGACGACCCCGCGAAGAAGGACATCGCCATGCGGCTGGTGTCCAGCGCGGAGAACTCCACCCTGGACTGGAAGGCCCAGTACGCCTACGCCGAGGACATCGGCGACGGCCGCGGCTACACCGCCGGCGTCATCGGATTCTGCTCCGGCACCGGCGATCTGCTGAAGGTGGTCGAGCGCTACACGGCGAAGCGTCCGGGAAACGCACTGGAAGGCTTCCTTCCGGCGCTGCGCGCGGTGAACGGCAGCGACTCCCACGAAGGACTGGGCAGCGCCTTCACCGAGGCCTGGGCGGAAGCGGCGGCGGATCCGGACTTCCGGTCGGCGCAGGACGCGGAGCGGGACAGCACGTACTTCGACCCGGCGGTCGAGCGCGCCGAGGCCGACGGGCTCAGCGCGCTGGGGCAGTTCATCTACTACGACGCCTACGTGATGCACGGGTACGCCGATGCCGACGGCACGGTCGGTTTCCGGACGATACGCGCCCAGGCCACCGCCGAGGCAGATCCGCCGTCCGAGGGCGGTGACGAGGAGGCGTATCTGAACGCCTTCCTGGACGCCCGGGTCGCCGCGATCCGCAAGGAGCCCTCGCACAGCGACACCAGCCGGGTGGAGACCGCCCAACGCGTCTTCGTGCGCGAAGGGAAACTGCAGCTGGAGACCCCGCTGGCGTGGAAGGTCTACGGGGAGAGCTTCCATATTGCCGGAGGCTCCTAAACACCCGTCGGGTAGGCGCTCGAAGCGTCCGCCCGACGAAACGCGTACGCCGGTCCGACCCCACCTGAGCTGCACACTTACTCGCAGGCGATGTCGGCCTCCGAGCCGTGACCGGGAGCGGTGGTTCCCCGTTCTGACTGCTGGAGGCCCACACCGTGTGCGGCCCCCAGCCTCAGGGAGACAGTCGAATGATCAAGAAGATGTTGCTGACCGCAATGGTTCTGGCCGCCGGTCTCGGCCTCGCCGCGAGCCCCGCCTCGTACGCGGTGCAGACCGTGGCGCAGAGTTCCGTCGCGGCACCCGCCGTGGCTGCTCCGCAGCTCGTGTGCACGGTCAACGACAACGGTGTGAACTTCCGGGGCGGGCCGGGTACGGACTACCCCGTGCTGGGTAGCGTGAACCGGGGCCAGAACCTCAACTACCGTGGCCAGCAGGGCAATTGGGTCATGGGCGACCTGTGGGGCGGACCCACCGGCGTCTGGATCCACGTGGCCTACCTCAACTGCTGAGACCGGCGAAGGAGCCCCGCACCCGCACCGGGTACGGGGCTCCTTCGCATACGGGGGACCTTTCCGCTCACCCGCGTCCAAGGTCTGTACTGCACCTCCGACCCCTGATAGGAAAGCTTCCTAACAGACATCGGAACGACGAACTCCCCTGGGAGGACCGGTGCATCACCTCCACAACAGCACCTCGCGTCGCACCACCCGACTCACCCGCACCATCGGACTCGCCTTGCTGGCCCTCGGGCTGACCTTCACCGCGATTCCGGCCATCGCCCACGCCGGCGCCCCCATGCCGCCGGCCGCACACCTGGAGGCAGCCGCGACCGGGCTCGACGATCCCGCGAAGAAGGACATCGCGATGCAGCTGGTGTCCAGCGCGGAGAACTCCACGCTGGACTGGAAGGCCCAGTACGGCTACATCGAGGACATCGGCGACGGCCGGGGCTACACCGCCGGCATCATCGGATTCTGCTCCGGCACCGGAGACATGCTGGATCTGGTGGAGCTGCACACCGAGCGCCGGCCGGACAACGTGCTCGCGTCGTACCTGCCCGCCCTGCGCGCGGTGGACGGGACGGATTCGCACGAGGGTCTTGACCCCGGCTTCACCGGCCACTGGGCCGAGGCCGCGTCGGACCCCGCGTTCCAGCAGGCGCAGAACGACGAGCGCGACCGGGTGTACTTCGATCCGGCGGTGGGCCAGGGCAAGACCGACGGCCTCGGCACACTCGGCCAGTTCGCGTACTACGACGCCATCGTCATGCACGGTAACGGCAGTGACAGCACGAGCTTCGGCTCGATCCGGCAGAAGGCCCTCGCTCAGGCGAGCCCGCCCTCACAGGGCGGCGACAAGGTGGCCTACCTCGACGCCTTCCTGGACGCACGGGTCCGGGCGATGAAGCAGGAGGAGGCCCACTCGGACACCAGCCGGGTGGACACGGCCCAGCGGGTGTTCCTGAGGAACGGCAATCTGGATCTGGACCCGCCGCTCGACTGGCAGGTCTACGGCGAGAGCTTCCACATCGACTGACGTCACCCGCCCCCGGTCCGCGTACGGGAGCCCTTCGAAGGGCTCCCGTACGCGCACGGCTCAGCGGGCGACAGGCAGGGCCATCGGGTCCTGGGCCTGTTCGCTGGACGGCGCCTCCGCCTCCGGTTCCGCATCCGGTGTCCGGCCCCAGTGGTTGAAGGCCAGGTTCAGCACGATCGCCACCACGCAGCCTGTGGAGATGCCCGAGTCCAGGACGACGAGCAGGTCCTCGGGGAAGGCGTGGTAGAAGTCCGGCGCGGCGATCGGGATCAGGCCGACGCCGACGGCCGCCGCGACGATCAGGGCGTTCTCGCCCTTCTCCAGGGCGGCGGTGGCCAGTGTCTGGATGCCGCTCGCGGCGACCGACCCGAAGAGCACGATGCCGGCGCCGCCGAGGACGGGGAGCGGCACGAGGGCGATGACGGACGCGGCCACGGGGACAAGACCGAGCAGCACCAGGATGACGCCGCCCGCGGCGACGACGAACCGGCTGCGGACCTTGGTCATGGCGACCAGCCCGATGTTCTGGGCGAACGCACTGCACATGAAGCCGTTGAAGAGCGGGCTGACGGCGCTGCCCAGGGTGTCGGCGCGCAGTCCGCCCTCGATGGTCCGCTCGTCCGCCGGCCGGCCGACGATCTTGCCGAGTGCCAGCATGTCCGCGGTCGACTCGGTCATGCAGACCAGCATCACGATGCACATCGAGATGATGGCGGCGATCTCGAACTGCGGTGCGCCGAAGTGGAACGGCGTCGGGAACCCGATCACATCGGCGTCGCCCAGTGCCCCGAAATCGGTGATGCCGGCGGGGATCGCGATCAGTGTGCCGATGACCAGGCCGAGCAGGATGGCGATCTGCTGGAGGAAGCCCCGCAGCAGCTTGCGCAGGGCCAGCACGATCACGAGGGTGACGGCGGCCATCGTGATGTTCGTCATCGAGCCGTAGTCGTCGGCGGTCGCGTTGCCGCCCTGCGACCAGTTGAAGGCGACCGGCAGCAGCGAGACGCCGATCAGTGTGATGACGGTGCCGGTGACCACGGGTGGGAAGAACCGCACCAGTTTGCAGAAGTACGGGGCGAGGACGAAGCCGAGGAGTCCGGCGACGATGATCGCTCCGAAGATGACGGCGATGCCGTCGTGCCCACGGTCCTTGCCTATCGCGATCATCGGGGTGACCCCGGCGAAGGAGACGCCGTTGACGAACGGCAGTTTGGCACCTATCCGCCAGAAGCCGAGGGTCTGGAGCAGGGTGGCTATCCCCGCGGTGAAGAGGCTCGCCCCCATGAGGAAGGCGGTCTCCTTGGCGCTGAGGCCCACGGCGGGCCCCACGATCATGGGCGGGGCCACCACACCCGCGTACATCGCGGCGACGTGCTGCAGGCCGCTGGTGAACATCCTGAGGGGCGGAAGCTTCTCGTCGACCGGGTGTCTGGGACCCGGCTCTCCGCCACTTCCTCCGGCTGCGTTGGCGTCGACTGCGTTCTTACGAAACCTGGGCGTAGCTGCCACGGCTTCCTCCGGTCGGGTACACGTCGGGCGACGTGGGTGTCAGGGAGGTGGTGCTGAGTGGTGCGTTGGTGCAGGTCGTGCAGCTGGTGCGGGCAGCTTGGTGCTCACCTGTGCGGGTGCGCGTACGTAAGGTACGCGCACCCGCACAGGCTGCCGTGAACCTGATGGGTCCACGGCGGCCGGCCGAGGGCCGTCCCCCTCGGCCGGCCTGTCAGGGGGTGCGAAACATCAGGCTCCGGCGGCGATCTGTGCCAGACGCCTTGCCTCGTCGCGGGTCGCGCGGGCGATGGCGTCCTCGTCGACGGTGGTGAGGCGGTTGTCCTCGACGACCGTCCTGCCGTTGACGAGGGAGAGGGTGACAGGGGCCGCGGCGCCGAAGACCAGAGCGGTCACGGGGTCGGCGATGGAGGCGTGGGCGAGGGTGTCCAGCTTCCACAGCACGAGATCGGCGAGCTTGCCCGGTTCCAGGGAGCCGATCTCGGCGGACCGGCCGAGGACCTGCGCGCCGCCGTGCGTGCCGAGGCGCAGTGCCTGGCGCGCGTCGAGCGCCTTCTCACGATGGGCGCCCAGGCGGTTGATGAGGAGGGCGTTGCGCAGCTCGGTGTGGAGTTCGCCGGACTCGTTGGACGCGGTGCCGTCGACGCCGAGCCCGACCGGCACACCGGCGGCGAGCATGTCGGGGACGCGTGCGATGCCCGCGGCGAGGCGGGCGTTGGACGACGGGCAGTGCGCGACGCCGGTTCCGGTGCGGGCGAAGGCGGCGATGTCGGAGTCGTTCATATGGACGCAGTGCGCCATCCACACGTCGTCGCCGAGCCAGCCGGTCGACTCGAAGTAGTCGGTCGGCCCCATCCCGAACAGCTCCTTGCAGAACTGCTCCTCCTCGACGGTCTCCGAACCGTGCGTGTGGAGTCGCACGCCGCGTCGGCGGGCCAACTCGGCGCCCTGTCGCATCAGTTCGGTGGACACGGAGAAGGGCGAGCAGGGGGCGACCGCGATCTGCGTCATCGCGCCGAACGCGGTGTCGTGGTGTTCGTCGATGGTCGCCTCGGTGGCGGCGAGCGCTCCGTCGAGGGTCTCCACGGCGAAGTCCGGCGGCAGTCCGCCGTCCTTCTCGCTGCGGTCCATGGAGCCGCGGGCGAGCGTGAAGCGTACGCCCATGTCACGGGCGGCGCCGATGATCGCGCCTGACAGGTCGCCGGAGCCACGGGGGTAGACGTAGTGGTGGTCCATCGCGGTGGTGACGCCGCCGCGGGCCATCATGGCGAGCGACCCCTGGGCCGCCGCGCGGGCCATCGGCTCGTCGATGCGCGCCCACGTCGGGTACAGCGCGACCAGCCAGTCGAAGAGGTTGTGGTCGGTCGCCAGGCCCCGGGTGATCCACTGGTAGAAGTGGTGGTGGGTGTTGACCAGGCCCGGCGTGACCAGGTGGCCGGTGCCGTCGACGCGCCGTACGACGCCTCCGAGGCCCTCCGGAGCCTTGCCGGCGCCGACCGACTCGATGCGGTTGCCCGCAACGACGACGTGCCCGGACGCGTATTCGGTGTCGTGGGCGTCGACCGTGGCGACGGAACAGTTCTCGATGACGATGCGCTGCGGGTCTGCCGATGCTGCCATGGCGCTTCCTTCTTCTTTCCGGGGATGAGTGGGCACGGCAGGACCCTAGGAGGATTTGAGTGCCACAGCGTTACGGCTGTGGGTGCCGAGATGGTGGAAGAACAGATTGAGCAGGACCGCCACGAGCGCTCCCGCACTGATCCCGGAGCCGAGGACGGTCTGTGCCCAGGACGGGAATCCGGCATAGAAGGCGGGCGCGGCGAGCGGGATGATGCCCGCGCCGAGTGCCACCGCCACGAGGATGATGTTGGAGCTGTCGTCGAGCCCCGCCTCGGACAGGGTGCGGATGCCGCTCACCGCGATCGAGCCGAACAGGACGATACCGGCGCCGCCGAGCACGGGCATCGGGACGATCGAGACGACCGCCCCGAGAACGGGGAAGGCACCGAGGATCAGCAGGGCGCCACCCGCCGCCGCGACCACGTAGCGGCTGCGGACCCGCGTCAGGGACACGACGCCGACGTTCTGGGCGAAGGCGCTGGTCGGGAAGGATCCGAAGACAGGGCCGAGGAGGGTGGCGATGCCGTCGGTGCGCAGGCCGCGCGTGATGGTGGGGCCGTCGGTGCGCCGGTCGCAGATCTCGCCGAGCGCGAGCATTCCGGCGGACGACTCCGTCATCAGCACCAGCATCACGATGCACAGGGAGAGGATCGCGGCGGGCTGGAACTCGGGCGGCCCGAAGGCGAAGGGGGCGGGCAGGGCGGCGACGGGTGCGGAGCCGAGCGCGGAGAAGTCGGCCAGCCCGAACGGGATCGCGGCCAGCGTGCCGATGAACATACCTGCGAGCAGGGCCACTTGCTTGACGAAGCCCCGTCCGAAGCGCTGGATCAGCAGGATGACGACGAGGGTGAAGGCGGCCAGCGCCAGATACTTCATGGCACCGAAGTCGTCGGCGGTCGCGTCGCCTCCCTGCGCCCAGCCGACCGGTACGGGCATCAGGGTGACGCCGATGAGGGTGATGACGACCCCGGTGACGAGCGGCGGGAAGAAGCGCAGCAGCCGCCCGAAGAACGGGCCGACGGCCAGGCAGAAGACACCTGCGACGAGTACCGCCCCGTAGATCGCGGGGAGTTGGTGACCGGGGGCGCTGGTCTCGGCGATGGCGAGCATCGGCGCGATCCCGGCGGAGGACGCCGCGTTGACGAACGGCAGCCGGTTCCCGGCGAATCGTCCGGCGCCGAGGGTCTGGAGGAGGGTGGCGAGCCCCGCGATGAGGAGACTCGCCGCGATCAGCCGGGTCATACCGGCCGCGTCGAGTCCGACGGCCTGCCCGATGATGAGCGGAGGGGTGACGACGCCCGCGTACATGGCGGCGACGTGCTGGAGCGCGGCGGGGACGAGCCGCGCGGGCGGAAGCTTTTCGTCCACCGGGTGAACTGCCGTGCCGGCAGCGGCCGGTGGTGACGTACATGGGCCTTTCGCCGGCCCCGTTGCAGGCTGTGCCATGGATTTTCCCTCCGGGACGACCGGTCCCCGCCCGCAGCCGGGGCGGGGGCCGGTTCAGCACCGCGTCAGAGGTTGGTCATGTCGACCGGGATCTTCGGCTCGACGCCGTCCCGGAGCACCGTCGCCTCGATGAGGCCGTACGGACGGTCGGCTGCGAAGTACACAGCACCCTCGGCGGTATCGTTCTTGAGACCGAACGGCTCCAGATCGACGAGGAAGTGGTGGTTGTTCGGCAGCGAGAAGCGGATCTCGTCGATCTCGCTGCGGTTGTTGATGATGCGCGAACCCATCTGGTACAGGGTCTGCTGGAGCGAGAGGGAGTACGTCTCCGCGAAGGCCTGGAGCATGTGCTTGCGCGTCTGCTCGTAGGACTTCTCCCAATTCGGCATGCGCTCCTCGTCGCTGGTCCAGTTGTACCGCCACTTGGCGGAGACGTCGGTCGCGAGGATGCGGTCGTACGCCTCCTTCAGCGTCGTGTACTTGTCCTTGACGTAGCCCCAGAACTCCGAGTTGGTGGAGTTCATGACGCTGAGGTCCTTGAGGCCGGAGATGACCTCCCACTTCTCACCGTCGAAGGTGATCTGCGTGGTACGCGTCTCCTGGCCCTTACGGACGAAGGAGTGCTTGACCTCGTCGGCGCCGATGAACTTCGAGTTGCCGTCGGAGGTCGCGATGCGCTCCCAGGAGTACTCCTCGACCCTGATCCGGGCCACCTTGATCGGCTCCTGCGAGGACACGAAGTGCCGGGCGAGGTGGATGCCGAACTGCTCGGCGGACTCGATGCCGTGTTCCTTGGCGAACGCGAACACCGTGTTCTTGGTGGTGTCGGTCGGCAGGACGTTGGCGTTGGAGCCGGAGTAGTGGACGTCGTCCATGTCGCCGGAGAGGGCGACCGAGACGTTGAGGTCCTTGATGTGGTGGGTGTCGCCGTCCCGCGTGATCTTGACGACGCGGTTCTCTGCTTTGCCGTACTGGTTCTGGCCGAGAATCGTGGGCATTGTCTGCTAGCTCCCTCGGTAAACGGAGTAGCCGAACGGGTTGAGCAGCAGCGGTACGTGATAGTGCTCGCCCGGGGTGACGGCGAATGCGATCGCCACCTCCGGGAAGAACGCGCCGCTGTCCCTTACGCGGGGGGCGTCCTGCTGCGCCTCGGCTTGCTTCTTCGCGGTGAAGTACGACTCGGTGTCGAAGACGAGCCGTACGTGGGTGGTTCCTTCCGGCAGGGCCGGCAGGTCTTTGCAGCGCCCGTCCGCGTCGGTCGCGGATCCGCCGAGCGCCACGTACTGCGCGTCGCCGCCGCTGCGGGCGGCCAGGGAGACGGTGACGGCCTCGGCGGGCCGGCCGAGGCTGGTGTCCAGGATGTGGGTGGACACCGATGCGGTGGTGTCGGTGCTCAAGACCGTCACGCTCCTTGTTCTCAAGATTGCTGTACGGACTCCTGTTCCTCAGGAGTCCTGTACGAGGCGGGTCAGCCGGATGCGGTTGATCTTGCCCAGCTCGGTGCGGACGATCTCGCGTTCCTGCTCGGGCGAGTTGCCGGTCCGGGCCTTCACCGCGTCGCGCATCTGCTCACCGGTGGCTCCGGTGGCGCAGATCAGGAAGACATGTCCGAACCGCTCCTGGTAGGTCAGGTTGAGTTCGAGCATCTCCGCCCTGAGCTCCTCGGACGCACCGGCCATCCCCCGCTGCTCACGGGCGGAGGCCGGGTCCCCCGGCTTGGGGCGTCCGATCGGCGGGTGGCCGGCCATGGCCTCTGCCAGGTCCGCCGGGGAGAGCTCCGCCATCGCGGCGTCGCTCGCGGAGAACAGGGCTTCGGTGTCGGCGTACGGCCGGTGGGCGAGGACGGAGCTTCCCCACGTCGCACTGGCACACACCTCGTGCAGCGCGGCTGTGGCCTCGTCGGCCGCCAGGGTGTTGAACCGGGCGAGGCCCGGTGTGGAGCTCGTAGTCACGGGAGCCTCCGTGGCTTTTTTCGCTGTGCGTTGTCGGGCTGCGGATAGCTAACGCCCTCCACAACACCACGTCAACAGTTTGTTGAAATTCCGCGAACAAGTGATGCCGCCGCCCGAGTTCCCGGGCGACGGCATCGCGCCGCGTCACACGTCGCTACTCGCCCTTGGCCGCATTGTCCCGGTTCAGGTAGTTGTAGACGGTGAAGCGGCTGACACCGAGCGCGCCCGCCACGGTCTCCACACCGTGCCGCACGGAGAAGGCACCGCGTGCCTCAAGGGTGCGCACCACGCCCTGCTTGGCCTTACGGTCCAGCTCGGCCAGCGGCATCCCGTGCCGCCGTTCCATCGCGGACAGGATGTGGTCGAGCGATTCGGAGAGCTGCGGGAGCCGCACAGCTATGACGTCGGCCCCCTCCCACGCGAGGAGCACGTCCTCGGTGGTGGCCTGCTCGGGGGCGAGCAGCTCCGCTCCCATGGCATCGACGAGCGGCTTCACCGCGGTGACCAGCGGATGGTCTGCCGGTTCGGTCACGGGGTGTCCTCCCCGATCACGTTGAGCTGGAGGGAGACCCGGGTGGCGCCCGAGGCCAGGGCCTTGCGCAGCAGGGAGTCCACGGCGGTGAGGACCTCGTCCGCGCCGCCTTCGGCCGTGTTCCCGAAGGGGCCCACGTCCACCGCGTCCAGGTCGGCGGTCTGGATGACCTCACGGGCCACCACCGCGTGGGCGGGTGCCTCGTCGAGATCGAAGGGCTCGGTGGTGAATTCCACCCTCAAGCGCACGGTGCCTCCCTCATGTCCCGCCGCGTTCTTCGGCTCGCACGGCTCGTCCGACCCTAAGGCACGGGCCCCCTGGTCCGGAGGCCCGAAGAGGGCGGACGGGACGACCCCGGGGACACGGCGGACCTGGCCTCTCACACGTGTCCGTAATTCGGGTTCCCTCTTGACAGCCTCACCACGCGCCAGGCAACCTTCCGTTAAGCAGAAACTAACTTCCGCGATACGGAAGGAGCGCATGATGGGTTACTCGGACCAGCGCTTCGATGTGAACCTCTCGATCCTCTTCACCGAACTCCCGCTCCTGGAGCGCCCCGCGGCGGCCGCCGCCGCGGGCTTCACGGCGGTCGAGCTCTGGTGGCCCTGGATCGAGACCCCCACCCCCGCGCAGGCCGAGCTCGACGCCCTGAAGAAGGCGCTCGACGACGCGGGCACGCAGCTGGTGGGGCTGAACTTCTACGCGGGCCGGCTCCCCGGCCCCGACCGTGGGGCCCTCTCGCTGCCCGGCGAGGAGTCGGACCGCTTCCGCGCCAACATCGACGTGGCGGCGGACTTCGCCGCCTCGGTCGACTGCAAGGCGCTCAACGCGCTGTACGGCAACCGCGTCGAGGGCGTGGACCCGGCCGTCCAGGACGAACTCGCCCTGGAGAACCTGGTCCTGGCCGCCCGCGCGGCCCACCGGATCGGGGCGACGCTTCTGATCGAGACCCTCAACGACACGGAGTCGCCGCTCTACCCCCTGGTCAGCGCACCGGCGGGCATCGAGGTCGTCGACCGTGTCAACGAGGCGACCGGCCTGGGCAACGCCACGTTCCTGCTGGACCTCTACCACCTGTCGATGAACGGTGAGGACCTCAGCCAGGTGATCAAGGCGTACGCCGCGAAGACCGGCCACGTCCAGATCGCCGACAATCCCGGCCGCGGCGCGCCCGGCACCGGCTCGCTCACACTGGAGCGCCTCCTCGACGAGCTGACCGAGGCCGGTTACGACGGCTGGGTCGGCCTGGAGTACAAGCCGGGCGACCGGCCGAGCGCGGAGTCCTTCGACTGGCTCCCCGCCGGGCACCGGCCTGCCCGCTGAGGCCCGCCCCCTCCCGCACACACGCTTACCGGAAGGCACCCTCATGAGCAGCAACCTCCCCAAGGTCGCCTGGATCGGGCTCGGCATCATGGGCTCCCCCATGTCGGAGAACCTGATCAAGGCCGGATACCAGGTGACCGGCTACACCCTCGAGCAGGACAAGATCGACCGGCTCGTCGCGGCGGGCGGCAAGGGCGCCGCCTCGATCGCGGACGCGGTGCGCGACGCCGACATCGTCGTCACGATGGTCCCGGCGTCCCCGCAGGTCGAGGCCATCGCGTACGGCCCCGACGGCATCCTGGAGAACGCCAGGCAGGGCGCCCTGCTGATCGACATGTCGTCGATCACGCCGCAGACCTCCGTGGATCTGGCATCGAGCGCGAAGGACAAGGGCATCCGCGTACTGGACGCCCCCGTCTCCGGCGGTGAGGCCGGTGCGATCGAGGCCGTCCTGTCCATCATGGCCGGCGGTGAGCAGAGCGACTTCGACGCCGCGAAGCCGCTGCTCGACGCGCTCGGCAGGACGATCGTGCTGTGCGGCCCCCACGGCTCCGGCCAGACGGTGAAGGCCGCCAACCAGCTGATCGTCGCGGTCAACATCCAGGCCTGCGCCGAGGCCGTCGTCTTCCTGGAGAAGTCCGGGGTCGACCTCGCCGCCGCACTCGACGTGCTGAACGGCGGGCTCGCCGGCTCGACGGTCCTCACTCGCAAGAAGGACAACTTCCTCAAGCGGGACTTCGCCCCGGGCTTCCGGATCGACCTGCACCACAAGGACATGGGCATCGTGACGGACGCCGCCCGCAACGTCGGCGCGGCACTGCCCGTCGGCGGGGTCGTGGCCCAGCTGGTGGCCTCCCTGCGCGCGCAGGGCGACGGCGGCCTGGACCACTCCGCGCTCCTGCGCTCGGTCGAGCGGCTCTCCGGCTCCCAGGTCTGACACCCGGCCCCGCCCCAGGGGCCCCATGAACTCCGGGTCGCGGCGGCGCTGACACCTGTCCTGTCGCGCCCAGGCGCTGCCGCGGCCCGGAACCTAATCCTCCAATTTCAACAAACTGTTGACGCTTCGATCCCGGCGAATCTACGCTCCTGAGGCCGTCAGCAGCCCCGTACGGAAGGCCTCCATGTCCCAGCGTGTGCTCACGACCGAGTCAGGCGCCCCGGTCGCCGACAACCAGAACTCCGCCACGGCCGGCGCCGGCGGGCCGATCCTTCTCCAGGACCAGCACCTGCTCGAGAAGCTCGCCCGCTTCAACCGTGAGCGCATCCCGGAGCGCGTCGTCCACGCCCGGGGATCGGGCGCGTACGGCTACTTCGAGGTGACCGACGACGTCACCGGCTTCACCCACGCCGACTTCCTCTCCGAAGTGGGCCGCCGCACCGAGACGTTCATCCGCTTCTCGACGGTCGCCGACTCGCTGGGCGGCGCCGACGCCGTACGCGACCCCCGCGGCTTCGCGCTCAAGTTCTATACGGACGAGGGCAACTACGACCTCGTCGGCAACAACACCCCGGTGTTCTTCGTCAAGGACCCGGTCAAGTTCCCCGACTTCATCCACTCCCAGAAGCGGGACCCGTTCACGGGCCGCCAGGAGCCGGACAACGTGTGGGACTTCTGGGCGAACTCCCCCGAGGCGACGCACCAGATCACCTGGCTGATGGGCGACCGCGGGATTCCCGCCTCGTACCGCCACATGAACGGCTTCGGCTCGCACACCTACCAGTGGACGAACGCGCAGGGCGAGGCCTTCTTCGTCAAGTACCACTTCAAGACCAACCAGGGTGTGCGTTCCCTCTCGGCCGACCAGGCCGCCGAACAGGTCGGCAAGGACGCCAACTCTCACCAGACGGACCTGCTCCAGGCCATCGAGCGTGGAGTCAACCCGTCCTGGACGCTGCACGTGCAGCTGATGCCCGCTGCCGAGGCGGTGGACTACCGCTTCAACCCGTTCGACGTCACGAAGGTGTGGCCGCACGCCGACTACCCGCTCCAGCGCGTCGGCCGGCTGGTGCTGGACCGCAACCCTGACAACGTCTTCGCCGAGGTGGAGCAGGCGGCGTTCTCGCCGAACAACTTCGTGCCCGGTATCGGTCCTTCGCCGGACAAGATGCTGCAGGGCCGGCTGTTCGCGTACGCCGACGCGCAGCGCTACCGGCTGGGCATCAACCACACCCAGCTCCCGGTCAACGCGCCGAAGACCGCCCAGGTCGACAACTACGGCCGGGACGGACTGCACGCCACCCGGTACGGCTCGCGCCAGGACAAGAACTACGAGCCCAACTCGTACGCGGGGCCCGCGCAGACCGGAGCCGCCCTCGCCTCGCCGCTCGCGGTGCACGGCTGGACGGGTACGCACGAGGCGCCCCTGCACGCGAAGGACGACGACTTCTTCCAGGCGGGTGAGCTCTACCGGCTGATGTCGGCGGACGAGAAGGACCGCCTGATCGCCAACATCGCCGGCGGCCTCTCGCAGGTCACCCGTGACGACGTGATCGAGAAGAACCTCGCCCACTTCCACGCCGCCGACGCCGGCTACGGCAAGCGCGTGGAGGAGGCCGTCCGCGCCCTGCGCGAGGACTGAGCCTCACCTCAAGGCCCTGTCCGTACCGCGCACCCGGATGAGGGGTCGCGCGCGGTGCGGGCAGGACGAGGCCGCGGCGGCGGACGACGCCAGTGCGGTGGCGAAGGGGCCCGGAGGCCCTGGTTCCTGACCTGAAGGAACCCGGGCCGCCGGATCCGTTGTCCGCCGTCGCGGTCACTGTGAGCCGGCGACAGGGGTGTGGTGCACGCGGACGGCGTGCACCACACCCCTGTCCTCGTGATGGCGGACGCGGCAGCACCGGCAGGGCCGAGTGGCGCGGGCCGTCCTCAGGTGCGGTGGGAGTGAACCGCACGGGCCACATGGACCAGGCACAGGCCGACGACGGCCAAGGGCAGCCAGCGGGTGTGGTGGTCGAGATACCACACGCCGGCGACTGCTCCGGCTGCCAGCCCTGACATGAACCCCAGATCCCAGAAGCGAGCCATGACCGGGTTGCTGTAGCGGTCGAGGACGTATGCCGCGCCGAGCAGTACGCCGCTCGTGACGAGCCATGGCTGCCAGTCATCCGGACCACGGGAATGCCGGACCCCGGACAGAGCCACCCAGGCGAGGACCGCGAAGGCAGCCACGTAGAGGGCCGTCCCCCAGAATCCGACACCGTTTCTGAACAACCAGTGGACGCCGTCCACCGTGCCTGTCAGCCACAGGCTGACGACGAGTACCGACATCTGCGCTGTCGCGTCGTCAGCGGCCAGCCAGAGGCCGGCAAGCACCAGGAGCGTCACCGACGTCACGACTGCCAGCCGAACGGCAAGGCCCTCTGCCCACCACCCGAGCCTTGTCATCGCTTCTTCGGTCCCCCACGGCCATGACATGGGGAAATGGTATCGACAGACGAACGCGTCACATCCCTTTCGACGTGGCGACTCCCGGCTCCCCGTCGCCCGAGGCACGACGCCACATGAGGCGCACCGGAGCACGGGCACCCCTGAACGCCCTGGCAGGGCTCGGATGACGGCCCGTGCACCGCGAAGGACCCTGGCGGGCCCACCGGCCCGCCAGGGTCCTTCCACACGTCACGCGGCCGGGGTCAGGACACCGTCAGCGGGCGGATCGACGTCGGGGCGTGGCCCGGCTCGGAGGCCACGTCCTCGAACTCGTTGACCGACGCGATGTCGGTCCCGCTCATCGAGATGTTCGTGACCCGCTCCAGGATCGCCTCGACGACGACCGGGACGCGGTGTTCGGCCGCGAGCTTCTTGGCCTCCTCGAAGGCGGGCAGCAGCTGGTCGGGCTCGGTGACGCGGATCGCCTTGCAGCCCAGCCCCTCGACGACCTTGACGTGGTCCACGCCGTAGACGCCCAGCTCCGGGGAGTTGAGGTTCTCGAACTCCAGGTTGACCTGGAAGTCGATGTCGAAGTTGCGCTGTGCCTGCCGGATGAGCCCCAGGTAGGAGTTGTTCACCAGGACGTGCACGTACGGGATGCGGTGCTGCGCGCCGACGGCGAGCTCCTCCAGCATGAACTGGAAGTCGTAGTCGCCGGAGAGGGCGACCACGGTGCCGTCCGGGTCGGCCGTGGCGACACCCAGCGCGGCGGGGATCGTCCAGCCCAGCGGCCCGGCCTGGCCGCAGTTGATCCAGTGACGCGGCCGGTAGACGTGCAGCATCTGCGCGCCCGCGATCTGGGAGAGGCCGATGGTGGTGACGTAGCGGGTCTCCGGGCCGAACGCCCGGTTCATCTCCTCGTACACCCGCTGCGGCTTCAGAGGCACGTTGTCGAAGTGCGTACGGCGCTGCAGCGTGGCCCGGCGCTCCTGCGTGGACGCGGCCCACTGCGAGCGGTTCTTCAGCTTGCCCGCGTCCTTCAGCTCGCGCGCCACCTCGACGAAGAGCTCCAGCGCCGCCTTCGCGTCGGACGCGATCCCGAGGTCCGGGGCGAAGATCCTGCCCAGCTGGGTGGGCTCGATGTCGACGTGGACGAAGGTGCGGCCCTCGGTGTAGACGTTCAGGTGGCCGGTGTGGCGGTTGGCCCAGCGGTTGCCGATGCCGAGGACGAAGTCGGACTCCAGGAAGTTCGCGTTGCCGTAGCGGTGCGAGGTCTGCAGGCCGACCATGCCCGCGTTCAGCTCGTGGTCGTCGGGGAGGATGCCCCAGCCCATCAGGGTGGGGACGACCGGGACTCCGGTCAGCTCGGCGAACTCCACCAGGAGTTCCGACGCGTCGGCGTTGATGATGCCGCCGCCCGCGACGAGCAGCGGTCGCTCCGAGGCGTTGAGCATCTCGACGGCCCGCTCGATCTGCCTGCGGGTCGCGGCGGGCTTGTGGACGGGCAGCGGCTCGTACAGCTCGGGGTCGAACTCGATCTCGGTGAGCTGCACATCGATCGGCAGGTCGATGAGGACGGGACCCGGCCGGCCCGTGCGCATCAGGTGGAAGGCCTGCTGGAAGACGCCCGGGACCTGGGCGGCCTCCAGGACGGTGGTCGCGGCCTTGGTCACCGGCGCGGCGATCGACGCGATGTCGACGGCCTGGAAGTCCTCCTTGTGGAGGGCGGCGGTGGGCGCCTGGCCGGTGATGCAGAGGATCGGGACGGAGTCGGCGATGGCCGAGTAGAGGCCGGTGATCATGTCTGTGCCCGCGGGCCCCGACGTACCGATGCAGACGCCGATGTTCCCCGCCGTGGCGCGGGTGTAGCCCTCCGCCATATGGGAGGCGCCCTCGACATGGCGGGCGAGCGTGTGCCGCACCCCGCCGGAGGCCTTGAGGGCCGCGTAGAACGGGTTGATCGCCGCACCCGGCACACCGAACGCGTTGCTGACGCCTTCGCGCTTGAGGATCTCAACTGCCGCTCGGGCAGCGGTCATACGAGGCATGAGTGCTCCTGCTCGGACCTGGTGGAGTCGGGCTCTGTCGCGCCACCTGAGAGCACTAATTCCACATTACGGAAACTTCTTTCTGCTATGTGAAATCAATTTAGGGCGGTCGGGGGCGACCGTCAAGGGAAGGCGGAGGAAGCAGCCGAGACCATCGGTCCGAAGTGCGCGAATCACCCCCGGGAGCGTCGCTCCTGGTGGACGATGGAGATACAGAACGCAGTCGCCGCCACAGGGGCGGAAGAAGGGGGCAGCACGTGGAGTCCGTACCGGTGCGCTGCCCGGCCTGCCGCCGGGACCACGCGTACATCACGCCGGTATACCCCTGTCCCTGCGGTTCCCCGACCGCCCCGCCGCTGATGCGCGGCGCCCCTGCCGTGCTCATCACGCACCGCACCTGGAACGACGACTGGGTGAGCGTGCGCTGCCACTCCTGCGGACGCCGCGACCAGTGGCCGCACCCCGAACTCTGCTGCCCCTGCGGCGCGGTGCTGAGGATCCCCGTGCGCCCGGTGGCCACGCGTGGCATCATGCAGCCGCCCACCGCCGGCGGTTCGCCCGGCCCGTCCCACATACCGCTGCCGCGCACGGCGGCGCATCCGCGGCCGTCGTTCAGGCCACTGGTGATACGGACGGCCCGCGACGCGGTGAACACCGCGGCGCTCTACCTGAAATGGCTGGGCTTCCGCGATGTCACCCAGCCCGAGGTGCGGCCCAGTTCCCGGATCGACCTCAGGGCGGCCGGCCTCATCGCCCAGGTCGACGCGACCACCCGCCCGACCTCCCTCCGCGATGTCGAGTGCCTCTGGCTGAACGCGCTGAACAGCTCGGTGTCCGGCGCACTGTTCTCCCTTGCCGGCTACACGGACGAGGCCCGTTCACGCGCGGACGGCCTCGCCATCCCGCTGTTCGTCCTGGACCTCACGGGTACACCGCAGCCGGTGAACGGCCCCGCGGACGAGCTCATCAGCGTCGGCCCCGCCCCAGCCGAATGATTTCGGTCACCTGTGCCCTGCCAGCCGCATATGTTCGAGCTGTTGTCAGTATGAGGACGTAGAGTGAAGGCATGGTCTTAACTCCTCGGATTCCTGCACACCCCGCCCCCGTTTTTCTGACCCAGCCCGTCCACCCGTCCGTCGTCGAGGCCAACGACGCCATTCGCGCACTCGTCGACTCACGGGCCGGCCAGGACTGGACGCCGGTGGAGGCCGCGGAGTACGAGGTACTGCTCATCGAGTGGGCGGCGGCGACCCAGGGCATAGCCGCCGGCATCATCGAGGCCGCCTGACGCCGCGGCCCCGGCGTGGGCTACGCGCCGTACCCCTCCCGCAGTTCGACCTTGCGGACCTTGCCGCTGACGGTCATCGGAAACGCCTCCAGGATCCGCAGCCCGCGCGGGACCTTGTAGTGCGCCAACTGCTCACGGCAGTACGCCTTCACCTCGTCGAGGGTCGGCGGGTCGGCCGGATCGCGAGGGATGACGCAGGCCAGGATCTCCTCGCCGTACCGCTCGTCCGGCACCCCGACCACCTGGACGTCGGCGATCTTCGGGTGCCCGTAGAGGAACTCCTCGATCTCACGCGGGTAGACGTTCTCGCCACCCCGGATGATCACGTCCTTGATCCTGCCGACGATCTGGACGTACCCGTCCTCCCGCATCCTCGCCAGGTCACCCGTGTGCATCCAGCGTCCCGCGTCGATGGCCTCGGCGGTCCGCTCCGGCTGGTCCCAGTAGCCGAGCATCACGCTGTACCCCCGGGTGCACAGCTCGCCGGGCTCACCGCGCGGGAGCGTCAGGCCCGTCACGGGGTCGACGACCTTCACCTCGATGTGCGGCATCACCCGGCCGACCGTGCCCGTGCGGCGCTCCAGGTCGTCCTCCCGCCGGGTCTGGGTGGAGACCGGTGAGGTCTCCGTCATCCCGTAGCAGATGGACACCTCGGCCATGTGCATCTCCGCGACGACCCGTTTCATCACCTCGACCGGACAGGGCGACCCTGCCATGATCCCGGTGCGCAGCGAGGAGAGGTCGTACGAGGCGAAGCCGGGGAGGTCCAGCTCCGCGATGAACATGGTGGGCACGCCGTAGAGCGAGGTGCAGCGCTCCTGCTGGACGGCGGCCAGCACGGCTGCGGGCTCGAAGGCCGGCGCGGGGATCACGATGCAGGCGCCGTGCGAGGTGATGCCGAGGTTCCCCATGACCATGCCGAAGCAGTGGTAGAACGGCACGGGCAGACAGACCCGGTCCTGTTCGGTGTAGGCGACCGTCTCCCCCACGAAATAGCCGTTGTTGAGGATGTTGTGGTGGGAGAGCGTGGCGCCCTTGGGGAATCCGGTGGTCCCGGAGGTGTACTGGATGTTGATCGGGTCGTCGCAGGACAGCTCCGCCTCGCGGGCGGCGAGTTGCTCCGGGGTCACGGATCCCGAAGCGGCGGTCAGCTCGTCCCAGGACGGGTCGCCGATGTAGTGGACGGACCGCAGCTCGGGGCAGCCGGCGCGGACCTGGCCGACGAGTGCGCGGTAGTCGGAGGCGCGGTGGGCGAGCGAGGCGACCAGCACGGAGATCCCGGCCTGCTTCAGCACGTACTCCAGCTCGTGCGCGCGGTAGGCGGGGTTGATGTTGACCATGACCGCTCCGGCACGGGCCGTGGCGTACTGGACGAGGACCCATTCCGGGCAGTTGACCGCCCAGATGCCGACCCGGTCGCCCTTGGCCACCCCGGAGGCCATGAGCCCGCGGGCCAGTTCCTCGACCGCTCCACCGAACTCGGCGTAGGTCCAGCGGCGTCCGGAGACCACGTCGACCATGGCCTCGCGGTCTCCGTACGCCTCGATCGCGCGGTCCAGGTTGCGTCCGATGGTGTCGCCGAGCAGTTCCGTGGAGCTGGTGCCTTGCGCGTAGGAGAGGTCGCTCATCGCAGGTCCCCCTCGTCGAACTCGGTGCCGGTGCCCCGGGCGGTGCGCTCACGCAGCTCGATCCTGCGGATCTTCCCCGAGACGGTCTTGGGCAGCTCGGCGAACTCCATCCGGCGGATGCGCTTGTACGGGGCGAGGACCGCCCGGGAGTGCTCGAACAGGACCCTCGCCGTGC
Organism: Streptomyces sp. NPDC102441; assembly: GCF_044765585.1. NCBI lineage: Bacteria > Bacillati > Actinomycetota > Actinomycetes > Kitasatosporales > Streptomycetaceae > Streptomyces > Streptomyces sp. NPDC102441. The sequence continues at coordinate 209,142 of NZ_JBIWKH010000009.1, read as the reverse complement.
CGGGCCCGGGCTCCCAGCCCTCGGCGAGCACGACGTACGCCTTCGGGACGGAGAGCCGCACCGGGTCGGGGGCGGGTACGACCGCGGCCTCGGCCACCGCCTCGTGCTCCAGCAGGGCGCTCTCCAGCTCGAACGGTGAGATCTTGTAGTCGGAGGCCTTGAACACGTCGTCGGCCCGGCCTACATAGGTGATGTAGCCGTCCTCGTCCCGTGCGCCGATGTCACCCGTGCGGTAGTAACCGCCCGCCATGGCCTCGGCCGTGCGCTCCGGGTCGCCGTGGTAGCCCGTCATCAGGCCGACGGGAGCCGTGGCCAGGTCGAGGGAGATCTCGCCCTCCGCCGCGCCCGGTGCGCCGGTGACCGGGTCCAGCAGTACGACCGTGAATCCGGGGCTGGGCCGTCCCATGGAGCCGGCCTTCAGCGGCTGCCCCGGGGTGTTGGCCACCTGCACGGCGGTCTCGGTCTGCCCGAACCCGTCGCGGATGGTGACGCCCCAGGCACGCCGGACACTCTCGATGACCTCGGGGTTGAGCGGCTCGCCTGCCGCGACCACCTCGCGCGGCGGTGTCTTCAACTGCGTGAGGTCGGCCTGGATGAGCATCCGCCAGACCGTCGGCGGGGCGCAGAAGCTGGTGATCGCGGAGCGGTCCATCTCTGCCATCAGCCGGGAGGCGTCGAACCGGGTGTAGTTGAAGATGAAGACGGTGGCCTCGGCGCTCCACGGTGCGAAGAGGTTCGACCAGGCGTGCTTCGCCCAGCCCGGCGAGGAGATGTTCAGATGGACGTCGCCGGGCTTGAGCCCGATCCAGTACATCGTCGACAAGTGGCCTACCGGATAAGAGACATGGGTGTGCTCCACGAGCTTCGGGCTGGCGGTGGTGCCCGAGGTGAAGTAGAGCATCAGGGGTTCGCAGGCGTCCGTCTCCCGGTCCGCGGTGAAGGTCTCCGGTGCCTCGTCGGCCCCGCCGTAGGAGAGCCAGCCGTCGATGTCGGCACCGACCGAGATCCGGGTGTAGTCGCCGGGCACCTCGTCGAACTTGGCGGTGTCCGCCGACCGTACGAGGACATGGCGGACCCTGCCGCGATCGACCCGGTCGCGCAGATCGGCCGGCCCGAGCAGGGGGGTTGCGGGGACGACGACGGCGCGCAGCTTCATCGCGGCCAGCGCGGTCTCCCACAGCTCGGTCTGGTTGCCGAGCATGACCAGGATCCGGTCGCCTGCGGCCACGCCCTGTTCGCGCAGCCAGTTCGCCGCCCGGTTCGACCGGGCCGCCATCCGGGCGAAGGACACCTCGGTGCGGCCGCCGTCCTCCTCCACGATGTGCAGGGCGGTGCGGTCGTTGTTCTCGGCGATGACGTCGAACCAGTCGATCGCCCAGTTGAAGTAGTCGGGGCGGGGCCAGCGGAAGCCCTCGTACGCCGCGGAGTAGTCCTCGCGGTGTTCGATCAGGAAGTCCCGGGCCGCCCGGAACGTCTCCGTCGCATTCGTTGCCGGCATGTGCACTCCTCGTCGCGAACCCGTCCTTCGGCCGTAACATCATGTAAACAGTGACCCAGATCTCACCACCCCCGAACAGGGGTGGGAATCCGACAGGGCGGGGAGTCATCGGCGTGACGGAACCGGGCGAGGCGACCGAGCTGCGGGCGGCCCTGATCGGGCTGCGCCGGACGAGCGGGCTGCCCGTGGTCTTCGGCGGGCTGCTCTCCGACGCCCGCCATGCCCGGATCGGCGAGCTGAGCGGCGCGCAGACGCCCGCGCTGCGCGGGCTCGTCATCTCGGCGGGCAGCGGGCTCGGCGGAAAGGCGATCGCCCTGTCACGGCCGTGCGCGGTCACGGACTACCACTCGTCGCGCCACATCACCCACGAGTACGACACGGCCGTCGCGGCGGAAGGCCTGCGCTCGGTCGTCGCGGTGCCCGTGATCGTCCGCCGGACGGTCCGCGGCGTGCTGTACGGGGCGCTGCGCGAGCCGCTCACGCTCGGGGATCGTACGTTCGACGTGGCGGCGTCGGCGGCCCGCGACGTGGAGCAGGCCCTGGCCGTCCGGGACGAGGTGCAGCAGCTCCTGGCGGCGACCCGGGACCGGGTCGCCGATCCGGGCGCGGGCACCGGCACATGGGAGGACGTCCGCGAGGCCCATCGTGAGCTGCGCGCCCTGGCCCCGAAGATCGTGGACCCGGCCCTGCGCGACGAACTCCTCGCGGTGTGCGGGCGCCTCGCGTCGGCCGCCGGGGCGGACCGAGGCGGGGGCCCTGCGGCGGGGCGGGTACGGCTGGCGCCGCGCGAGGTCGATGTGATCGCCTGCGTCGCGTCGGGCGCGACGAACGCCTCGGCGGCCGAACGGCTGGCTCTGCGGCCGGAGACCGTGAAGAGCTACCTGCGGTCGGCGATGCGGAAGCTGGGGGCGCACACCCGGCTGGAGGCGGTGGTGGCGGCACGCCGCGCGGGGCTGCTGCCGTAGGACGGGCGTCTCAGAGGGTCCGGCAATTGGGAGGTGGGAGAAGGAGCGGGGGTGGGTACGTACAGCTGCAAGGCGGAGGATTGAGGCAACGCGGAGCGATTGGGGTCTCCCCTGGTCATGGGGGTCCCCCCGCTCGAGCGGAGCCGAGAGCTTGGGGGAGCGCGTGCCCACTTCCGCGACGCCGCCCCCCAATTGCCGGACCCTCTCAGTCCCCGAAGTCGACGAACGTGCCGAAGCGGACGTCGTGGGCGGGCGCCGAGGACATCACCGTCAGCAGCTCCACGGCCTCCTGGGTGATCTCGTCGCGGGTGGCCCGGCCGAGCTCGCCCAGGGCCTGCACCGTGACGGTCCCGGTGTCCGCGGTCTCGTCGAGGCGCCAGAGCGCGGTGAGGAATCCGTCGGCCAGGACGGTCCCGTAGGACTGGTTGCCGACGCCGTTGCGGCCCTTGTACGCGGACGGGATCACCCTGGTCCGGTCGGCGTGGCCGAGCAGGACGTTGTCGAACTCGGGGAGGAAGCGCGGCGGGGCCGGGGTTTCGGGGTCCGGGCGCGGGGCGTCGGGCAGGTCGAAGAGTTCCGCGCCGTTCTCGTCACGGAAGGTGGCGAGTCGGGGCCGCAGGCGTTCGAAGACCTCGCGCATCCGGGTGAGTCCTGCCCACATCTGCATGTCCTTCACGGAGGCCGGCCCGAAGGCTCCGAGGTAGCGCAGCACCGTCGCGTCGGGCGAGGCCGCCGGCCGGGACGGGCTGTCCAGCCAGTGCTCGGCGGTCGTCAGGGCGACCTGTCCGCTGCGTCCCCACAGCCCGCGCGGGGTGACCTGGACCAGTGGCAGCCGGCAGCGGGCGGCGACCGCGAGGGCCCGGGGGTCGGCTTCCGGCCAGTGGAGGAGGAGCTGCTCGCGCAGTTCCTTCATGGTGCGCGGCCGTTCCTCGACGAGCCCTCTGGAGAGCGAGGTGAGCCGGTCGAGATCCACGCCGGCGAGCCCGGCGCGGAACATCCTGAGCTCCCGGTCGCGGGCCGGCTGGACGAGGGGGCGCAGGGTGAGGGCGTCCTCCGCGGTGTGGGTGTGGATGGTGGAGCGGAGGCTGACGATCCTGACGATCTCGCGGGACTCCATCAGCGCCGAGAGCGCGGCCGGGTCGAAGCCCTCCAGCCGGGAGAAGAGCTGGAAATACGGCGGCCTGGTGTTCTGTGCCTGGAGGCCGACCAGGCGGCTGACCGCGTCCTTCACCGGCACGGCTGTGCGGCGGAGCAGCAACTGGCGCTCCATCGTTGCCCTGTTGAGTGCGCGGGTGGAGAGCACGGGAGTGTTCTTGGCGGCCATGGTCCGCAGATTACGCGGCCCCTGTGACACCGGCGCGGAACGGGCGACACTCGCACGGGTACGCGGCACCGGGGGCCGGGCGGCACCGGCCCTCATGATGGGGCGGTGATCAGTGTCCTGTTCGCCGTCCTGACCGCGCTCAGCAACGGCACCGCCTCGGTACTCCAGCGCCGCGCCGCCCTCCAGGTGCCCGACAGCGAGGCGATGCGCCTGTCTCTGATCGGGCATCTGCTGAGGCAGAAGGTGTGGCTCGCCGGGATCGGTCTCGTGATCGTCGCCGCCGTCTGCCAGGCGGTGGCGCTGGCCACGGGCCCCATCGCCGTGGTTCAGCCGATCTTCGTGATCGAGCTGCCCGCGACCCTGGTCGTCGCCGGGTTCGTCATGCGGGTCAGGGTGGAGCGCCCCGTCTGGTACGGGGTGGCCGCCGTGACGCTCGGCCTGGCCCTCGGGATGGCCGCCGCCGCACCGGTCGGCGGCAGCGAGGGCGTTCAGGGGGCGGCCTGGATCCCGGCTCTGGTGGCGACCGGGCTCTTCGAGGCCGCGCTGATCTCTGCGGCGCTCGGCACCTCCGGCAACGCCCGGGCCGCGCTGCTGGGGCTGGCCGCGGCGTGTGGGTACGCGCTCACCGCCGCGCTGATGAAGGACGCCATGTCGCGGCTGGACGGCGAAGGCGTGACCGGTCTGGTGACCGCGTGGCAGCTGTACGCCACCGCGGCGGCCGGAGTGGGTGCGCTGTTCCTCCTCCAGAACGCGCTCCAGGCGGGGTCGCTGGTGGCGGTGCAGCCGATGCTGACGCTCGGGGACGCGCTGATCAGCATCACCTACGGGGTGACCCTGTTCGGCGAGGAGCTGCGGGCCGGGTGGTGGCTGCTCCCCCAGCTGGCGGGGGTGGCTCTGATCGCCGTCGGCTGTGTCGTTCTCGCCCGCTCCCCGTTGGCGACGGCGGACCCGGCGCCACCTCGCGTGAAGTGACCGGGCCGGAGCGCGCCGCACGTGGGCGGGCCGGCGCGCCGCACGTGGGCGGGCCGGCGCGCCGCACGTGGGCGGGCCCGGCGCGCCGCACGTGGGCGGGCCCGGTCAGGGGCGCCCCCGCGCCGGAACCTCCTCGCCCGGCGGCACGGGTCCGGGCGGGGTGCCGTCGCCGAACGGGCGGCCGCCCAGCTGCTCCCGGTGGTGCGGGGCCGGCCAGCCCGCCGGGTCGGGGCCGAGCGGCACGATGCCGGTCGGGTTGATGCCGGTGTGCACCTGGTAGTAGTGCCGCTTGATGTGGTCGAAGTCGACGGTGTCGCCGAAGCCCGGGGTCTGGTAGAGGTCGCGGACGTATGCCCACAGGACGGGGTCCTCGGCGAGCTTGGAGCGGTTGCACTTGAAGTGTCCGTGGTAGACGGCGTCGAAGCGCACCAGGGTGGTGAACAGCCTGATGTCCGCCTCGGTGATGGTGTCGCCGACCAGGTAGCGCTGTCCGGCGAGGCGTTCGGAGACCAGGTCCAGGCGGCGGAACACATCGACGTACGCCGCCTCGTACTCCCCCTGCTCGGCGGCGAAGCCGGCACGGTAGACCCCGTTGTTGACGTCCCGGTAGATGCCGCCCATCACCTCGTCGATCTCGTCGCGGAGCCGCTCGGGGTAGAGGTCGGGGGCACCGGGACGGTGCAGCCCGGTCCATTCGGTGGCCAGGTCCAGGGTGATCTGCTGGTAGTCGTTGGTGACCAGGGCCCGGGTCGGTACGTCGACGATCGCGGGCACGCTCACCCCGCCCGGGTAGCCGCGCTCCCGTGCGTCGTAGGCCTCGCTCAGGTAACCGATGCCGAGCACCGGGTCCTTGCCGTCCTCGTCGAGGGTGAAGCGCCAACTGCGGTCGTCCTGGATGGGGTCGGCGACGGCCAGCGAGAGGGCGCTCTCCAGCCCGAGCAGCCGGCGTGAGACCAGGGCCCGGCTCGCCCAGGGGCAGGCCCGGCTGACGACCAGCCGGTAGCGCCCGGCCTCGACTGGCCAGCCGTCCCGGCCGTCGGCGGTGATGCGGTCGGCGAAGTGGCTGCGGGAGCGCTTGAAGGGCTTGTGACCGTACGCGGTGTTCCCGCCCTGCTCCCCGTCCTCGGTGTCGCTCATTCTGTTCTCCTCGGGGCGTCGGTGGGGTCAGTGGCATCGGACGTCTGGTTACGTCTCCTTCCCCTTCTGCCCGCCGCGACGTCGGCCAGGGCCACGATCAGGCCCGCGAGGACGAACGCGACCGAGACGAGGAGCCCGTGGTCGTAGGCCGCCGCCCAGTCACCGGCGCCGAGTTGGGCGAAGAAGACCGAGCCCACCGCGGCGATCCCGATGGCCGAGCCGACCCGCTGGCTGGTCTGGAGGGTGCCGCCGGCGCTGCCCGCGTCGTGGACGGGGACCTCGGAGAGGGTGAGGGTCTGGTTGGGCGCGATGACCAGTCCACTGCCCAGGCCCGCCAGCAGCAGCGGGGCCGCCATCGCGAGCCCGGCGCCCCTGCCCGGCACCAGGTGGGCGGCCAGTGCGGTGAGCCCGAGTCCGACGGCCACCATGATGAGGCCCACGACGATGAGGGGCCGTCCGAAGCGGCCGACCAGCCGGCCGCCGATGCTCGCCGACCCGCCCGCGCCCAGGGCGAACGGGGTGATCGCGAGCCCGGCCTCCAGGGCGCTGTAGTGCAGCCCGGACTGCAGATAGAGCGTGCTGATGAAGAAGATCGAGGTGAAGCCGGCGAAGTACAGCAGGATCATCAGGGAGCCCAGCCAGAAGGACCGGAGCCGGAAGAGTGACAGGTTCAGCACCGGCTGGACGCTCCGGCGCGCGCAGCGGGACTCCCAGGCCACGAACGCCGTGAGCAGGACCACGGCCACCACGACGAGCAGCCACTTCCCGTTGCCCGGCCACTGCTGTGCCTGGACGAACGGCAGCAGCAGGGCGAGTACCCCCGCGCCGAGCAGCAGGACTCCGACGGGGTCCAGGTCGCGCGGGCGCACCCGGCCCGCGGACGGGGTGTCGGGGAGCAGCCGCCGTGCGAGCAGGAGGCAGACGGCGCCGATCGGCAGGTTGACGTAGAACACCCAGCGCCAGCCCTCCTGTGCGCCGGCCCCCTGGATCAGGAGTCCGCCCAGGAGCGGTCCGACGGCGGTGGAGATGCCGACCACGGTGCCGAACATTCCGAAGGCGCGGCCACGCTCGCGTCCGGAGAACATCTGCTGGATCAGTGCGGAGATCTGGGGCGAGAGCAGTCCGCCCGCCGCGCCCTGGAGGAGCCGGGCGATGACGAGCCAGAGGCTGGACTGGGCCGCACCGCAGGCGGCGGAGGCCAGGGTGAAGAGGGTCAGCCCCGCCATGAACACCGCGCGCCGCCCCCGTGCGTCGCCGAGGCGTCCGCCGGGGATGAGGACCAGCCCGAACGCGAGGGCGTAGCCGGACAGCACCCACTGGAGGTCGGACTCCGGGGTGTCGAGGCCCTCCTTGATGGACGGCAGCGCCACATTGACGATGGAGACGTCCAGCAGTGTCATGAAGCCCGCCACCAGACAGACGGCGAGGGCACGCCAGCGACGGGGGTCGTCGGGGCCGGTGCCCGTAGAGGCCGTGTCCCGGTTACCCGCGCTCGCTGCCATGACCCGCACCCTAGGACGCGGTTCCCCGATCGACATCCGGGCGCGCCGTGCGGCCGGTCGGCGGGCCCCTGTCAGCGGTCATCCGGCCTGTCCGGCCGCTTCGCGGGTACCTGTGAAGACATGACTGTCGCGAAAACGAGTGTGCTGGTCCTGGACTGTGCCGAGCACGTGGAGCTCGCCGAGTTCTACGCCGCTCTGCTGAACGCCGAGACGCGCGTCGGGAACGATCCCGACTTCGTCGAGATCGTCGGCCGGAGCGGTGTGCAGCTGGCGATCCGCCGCGATCACGGCTACGCCCCGCCCAGCTGGCCTCGTCCCGAGGACTCCCAACAGGCCCATCTGCGCATTCTGGTGGACCGGGGAAACATGGACGAGGCCGAGCGCGAGGCGGTCGGCCTCGGTGCCCGGCCGGTGGAGGCCAGGGACAACAGCGGCCCTCGCGACGTCCGCGTCTACGCGGATCCGGCCGGGCACTCCTTCACCCTGGCCGTCCACCCCGCCCCGCCGTCGGCCGCCGGTCCGGCCGCGTAGCACCAGGTCCCATGCGCCGCCGCTTGCGAAATCAGGTCGCCGCCGTGGCGAGGCCGATGCCGGTGTGGCCCTCGCGGGTGTCCACGGCGTCGAACAGCCGGTTCGCCGGCCTCGGCAGGCCGTAGTGCTCGCGCAGGGTGGCTCCTGTGTACTCGGTACGGAACAGGCCGCGCTCCTGGAGGATCGGGACGACCCGGTCCACGAAGATCTCCAGCCCGGAGGGGAGCACGGCGGGCATGATGTTGAAGCCGTCGGCCGCCCCGCTGTCGTACCAGTGCTCGATGGTGTCGGCGACCTGCTCGGCCGTTCCGGCGAAGGTGCGGTGTCCGCGCCCGCCGCCGAGCCGTCCGATGAGCTGCCGCACCGTCAGCTTCTCGCGTCTGGCGAGCTCCACCACCAGGGTGTAGCGGCTCTTGGCTCCCTCGATCTCGTCCTCGTCGGGAAGGTCCTCCGGAAGCTCCCGGTCGAGGTGCAGCTCGGACGGGTCGAGCTTCAGCGTCCTGGCGAGCTGGCGCTTGGCGTACTCCGGGACGATGAGCCGGTCGAGTTCGGCGTCCAGTCCCAGCGCCTCGGCCTCGGTGTCGCCGATGACCGGGACGATGCCGGGAAGGATCTTGATGCCGTCCGGGTTGCGGCCCAGCGCCTCGGCACGCTGTCTGACGTCCTTGTAGAAGGCGATGCCCTCCTCCAGCGTCTGCTGCGCGGTGAACACCGCCTCGGCGTAGCGGGCGGCGAAGTCCTTGCCGTCCTCGCTGGATCCGGCCTGTACGAGCAACGGGTAGCCCTGCGGCGGTCGTTGGACGTTGAGCGGGCCGTCGACCCGGAAGAACTCGCCGGTGTGGCCGATGGTGCGGACCCGGTCGGCCAGCGCATGGATCCCGGCCTCCTTGTCGGCCACGACCGCGTTGTCCGCCCAGCTGTCCCAGAGCTTCGTGGACACCTCGACGAACTCCGCGGCTCGGCGGTAGCGGTCGTGGTGCAGGGGTGTGTCGTCGAGGCCGAAGTTGCGGGCGGCGTCGGCTCCGGCGGTGGTGACGATGTTCCAGCCGGCCCGGCCGCCGGAGATGTGGTCCATCGAGGCGAACCTGCGTGCCAGGTTGTACGGCTCGTTGTAGCTGGTGGAGGCGGTGGCGATCAGGCCGATGTGCTCGGTGACCCCGGCGAGCGCGGTGAGCAGCACGGTGGGTTCCAGCTTGGCGGCGGGCCGCCGGCCGGGGTCACCCATGAGGACGGGCCCGTCGGCGAGGAACAGCGAGTCCAGGAGACCGCGTTCGGCGATCCGGGCCAGGTTCTTGTGGTGCTCCAGGTCGGAGTTGGCCTCGGCATGGCTCTCGGGGAGCCGCCAGGACGCCTCGTGATGGCCGGTGGACATCAGGAAGGCGTTCAGATGGAGCTGCTTGCGCGGCATGGGTGTCTTCTCCTCGGGGGATCAGTGCGTGATCTGGGGCTGTGCCACGCCGAGGGCGGCGAGCAGGGTGTCGCGGTACTCCTGGAAGCGCGGTTCGCGGCGGGAGCGCGGCGTCGGCAGGTCGATCCTGAGGTCGACGGAGATGAGGCCGTCCTCCAGGACCAGGACCCGGTCGGCGAGCTCCACGGCCTCGTCGACGTCATGGGTGACCAGCAGCACCGCGGGGCGGTGGCGTTCGTACAGCTCGCGCAGCAGGTCGTGCATCTTGATCCGGGTCAGCGCGTCCAGTGCCCCGAACGGCTCGTCCGCCAGCAGGAGTTCGGGTTCGCGTACGAGGGCACGGGCCAGGGCGGCGCGCTGCTGTTCGCCGCCGGACAGCTCGTGCGGCCAGGAGCGGTCGCGGCCCTCCAGGCCGACCTCGGCGAGCGCGGTGAGACCCCGTTCGCGGGCCTGGGGGCCGCGGAGCCCGAGGACGACGTTGTCGAGCACCCGCAGCCAGGGCAGCAGCCGGGAGTCCTGGAAGGAGAGCGAGACCCTGTCCGGTACGGAGAGCTCACCGGATCCTTCGACGGTGTGGTCGAGACGGGCGACGGCCCGCAGCAGGGTGGACTTGCCGGAGCCGCTGCGCCCGAGGAGGGCGGTGAACTCCCCCTGCGCCACCGTCAGGTCGAGGTTCTTGAGGACCTTGCGGTCATCGAACCGCCGGACCAGGCCGGAGGTGCGGATCGCGGGCCGTGCTTCCGTCAGCCCGCCAGCGTGCGTCGCCATGACAGGACCTTCCTTTCGACTGCGCGTACCGCCGCGTCCGAGGCGAAGCCGAAGATCCCGTAGGCCACGAGGCCCACGATGATCACGTCGGACTGGGCGTACTGCTGGGCCTGGAACATCATGTAGCCGATGCCGCTGGTGGCGTTGATCTGCTCGACCACGATGAGGCCGAGCCAGGACGAGGTGACGCCCAGGCGCAGGCCGACGAAGAAGCCGGGCAGCGATCCGGGTACGACGACCTTGCGGATGAACGTCGCCCGGCTCAGGTCGAGTCCTTCGGCGAGCTCCACGTACCTGCTGTCGATGCCGGTCAGCGAGGCGTACGTGTTGACGTACATGTTCACCGCCACGCCGAGCGCGATCACGGTGACCTTCATCTGCTCACCGATGCCGAGCCAGAGGATGAGCAGGGGCAGCATGGCCAGGGAGGGGATGGCCCGCTTGATCTGGAGCGGGCCGTCCACCAGATACTCGCCGCTGCGGCTCAGACCCGCCACCACGGCCAGGATCACACCGGCCGACACCCCGAAGAACAGGCCGAGACCGGCGCGCTGGAGCGAGATCAGGACGTTGTCCTGGAGGCGGCCGGTGCTGACCAGGTCCACCACTGTGGCGAACACCGTGCCGGGCGAGGACAGGATCCGCGGATCGAGGTAGCCGGACGCCGAGGCGGTCCACCACGCGAGCACGAGCAGCGCCGGGCCGATCAGCCGCCCGAAGGGCAGCGCCCGGCCGGGACCGAGGCGCCGGCGGGTGCCCTTGGAAACATGTGCCGTTCCCTCGGTGGCCGGTGGCCCGGCAGGCTCCGCCGTCTCCGTGCCGGCCGTCCGTGCTTTCGCCAGCAGGTCGGTCACGACCCCTCCCGGTACTCGGCGGCCACGGCCTCGGCCGCCAGCCTTTCGAACCGGCGGTCGAACAGTTCGGAGGCCTTCTGCTCCGGTACGAAGCCTCCCTCGGCCAGCAGATCGGCGGTCTTCTGCTCCCAGTCGACGGCCTCGTCCCAGCTGACCGGGAACTGCGGCTTCTGATAGGAGTCGACGATGCGCCGGCCGTCCTCCTTGGACACGCCCTGGTCCTTCACGTAGTACGTGTCGATCCACTCCTCCTGGTTCTCCCAGGCCCATACCTGACCGCGCGCCCACAGCGGTACGAAGCTGCGCACGGCCTTCGCCCTCTCCGGGTCGTTGAGTACCTCGTTCGGCGCCCAGAGCACGGTCAGCAGGTCGACGACCTCCGTCTTCACCCCACGGGCGCCGTCCTTGCCGTACTGGTCGAGATACTTCGTCAGGGTCGGCTCACCCAGCGGCGCCACATCGACCTGCGCGGACTGCAGGGCGGTGAGGAACTGGGTGCTGGGCAGGTCGACCAGTTCGACGTCGGAGTTCTTCAGTCCCGCCTCCTCGATCGCTCGCAGGACGACGACACCCTGGGCCTGGCCCTGGGAGAACCCGATCTTCTTCCCCCGGAAGTCCTCGGCCTTCCTGATGGAAGAGCCGGGGGCCGTCGCAAAGGTGTAGATCGGGTGCCGGCGGACCTGGACGGCGACGATTTTCGCCGGGACGCCGATAGCATGCGCCTGGATCGGCGGAATTCCCGCATTGGTGGCCAGGTCGATCGATTTCGCGCGGAATCCCTGAATTACATCGGGCCCGGCGGAGAGGTTCGGCCACTCGGCGACGGTGAAGGGAACCTCCTTCGCGAGCCCGGCAGGATTCAGCTGGAGCTGCGTCGTACGAGCGGCGATCTTCAGTTTCGTCCCGGACGCCGGATCTCCGGCCGGAAGGGCGCCGGCGGGTTCTGCGTCGGCCACGGATTTCACCTGCGGCGAGCAGGCGGCGAGGCTCAGTACGGTGCCTCCCGCGAGAGCGAGGAACGACCTCCGGGCCAGGGCCCGCCTGTTGTCATGGCGTGTCATCGTGAATTCCTGATCACTGGTCGGGCGCGGGACGGATGGAGTGGTACGAACCGTCGTGGAAGAGCAGCGGACTGCGCCCCTCGTCCAGCCAGGACTCCTCGACCCTGGCGACGACGATGCGGTGGTCGCCGGCCGGCACGATGCTCTGGACGGTGAGCCTCAGCCAGCCGGTCACCCCGTCGAGCACGGGCTCCCCGCCGGGCAGCCGGCGCCAGCCGGTCGGAGCGGCGAAACGGTCGATGCCGCTGGTGGCGAACGTGGTGGCCAGCCGCTGCTGTTCGACTCCGAGGAAGTTCACGACGGCCGTGGAGGCCCGCTCGATGTGCGGCCAGGACGAGGTGGACGTCCCGATCCCGAAGGAGACCAGCGGCGGGGCGAGGGACAGCGAGCTGAGCGAGGTGGCGGTGAAGCCCACCGGCCCGTGCCCGGCGTCGGCGGTGATGACGACGACGCCCGCCGGGTACCTGCGGAAGGCCTGCTTGAAGCCCTCGGGTGCGATGCCGGGGAAGGCTGCGGTCGTGGCGGGTTCGGAGGGGCGGACGGCGGCGTACGAGGACACGGTGACGGTCAATGTCTCTCCCCGGTCGGAGGGTTGAATTCGGGCATGCGGAATCGCGCGGCGGCCTGCCGGAGCACACGAAAGCGCGCGGGAACACGGGCGGAAGGAAAATCACGCACGCATGCGGACCGCCCGGTAATTCAGCTGGGGGTTACCGGTTTCCCGGACAGGGACGGCAACAGAAGCACCGGGCGATTCCGCTCGTCGGCGCGGCCGCGCGGCAGGAACGTGCCGCTGTGGGCGCGCTCTCCGAATTCCGCTGTCGGCTGGTCATGAATCCATCCTCCCGTTCTTTCCGCGGCCGGTCAACAATGCAACGTCCTGAATTAAAGCGGTTACCGGCGGAGTTCAGGACACCGCGGGCAGTGCGGGCCACGGGCCCAGCGGGTCGGCGTACAGGGCGCCCAGCGCCACCGCGCCGCCCGCCGTGGCCAGCACCGATCCGGTGAAGCTGCTGGGCACCACGGCCCTTTCCGGGTCGTCACAGACCGAGGAGCGCATCCCCACCTCTTCCCGGAGGTCGGCGAGGCACTCCGGCAGCCGGCCGGCTCCGGGCTCGACCACCACCAAGCACTCCGGGTCGAACATGTCCAGGAGCAGCGCGGCGGCCCTGCCCACCAGCCGGGCGCGGCGGCGGAACAGCGCCACGGCTCGCGGCTCCCCGGCCATGGCGTGGTCGAGCAGCTCCTGGAACGTCTCCACGTACAGGCTCTGTGCGGCGGCGCGGCGGATCATGGCGCGCTCGGACACCTCGGACTGCAGGCACCCGGTGCGCCCGCAGCTACAGGGCTCCGCGTCCCCCGATCCGCCCGCCCCCAGAGGGAGATGGGCCACACTGCCCGCACCGGAGCGCGGCCCCCGGTGCAGTTCACCGGAGGTGGCGAAGGCCCCGTCGACGACCGCGCCGATGAAGAGCAGCACCGTGCTGCGCCGGGTCGAGACCTCGCCGAACATCTGCTCGGCTCGTGCCAACGCCCGTGAGTGGCTGTCGACATGGACGGGAAGCCCGGTGGCGGCGGTCAGGATCTCGCGTACGGGGACAGCGCGCCAGCCCAGATGCGGATGCTCCACGACGACTCCGGCGGCGGGGTCCACCCGGTGCCCGGTGGCGAAGCCCAGCGCCAGCACCTGCCGGCCGGCCGCGTGAGCGCCCGTCAGCAGAGGGAGCCGGGCCGCCAGGTCGTCGAGGATCCGGCGCGGGTTCGTGTCGAGGTGCGGCCTGCGGTCCTCGGCGACGATCCGGCCGCGGAGGTCCATCAGGGCGACCGTCGAGTGCGCGACCGCGATGTGCGCACCGGCCACCAGGAAGCATGAGGTGTCGATCTCCAGGGGCACATGGGGGCGGCCGAGCCCGCGCGGTCCGGTCGTCTCGGCGCTCTCCCTGACCAGTCCGCGGGAGAGGAGCTGCGTCACATGGCCCGTGACCGAGGCGGGCGAGAGGCCGGTGAGCCGCGCCACGGTGGAGCGGGCCACCGGGCCGTGGTCGAGGATCGCGCCCAGCACGGATCCCGTGCCGGAGCCACGGCGGGCGTGTGCCGGCAGGGGGATGTCGGAGCGGCGCGGGGGCCGGGAACGGCGGACGGGCGCAGGCAGACGTGTCACAGGTCTTCCAGGTCCTCGATGGCAGCGGGCGCGGAGGTGACTACCGGGTGTTCAGCTCCGGTGACACGCCGCGGAGCACACGCGCTTCAGGTCGACATGACCTCGCGTCGTCAGGTGTGCGGATCGCTGCATGTCACGCAACGTATCCGGAGCGCCGCGGGACGGTCAAACACCTGACCGTATGGTGGACGCCCGGAATTAACCTCCGGTCTCTTGCCACGACCGTTCTACGCGCATAGTTTTTGGCCCCTCACTACACAACTGGGGGCAGTTCCCGTGCACATAGCCAGACCCGGCTCCGCCCTGCTGGCCGCCGCTGTCGCCGTGACCCTGTCGGTCACCGCGCTGCCCGCCGCCTTCGCGGCCCCTTCGTCGTCGGCAGTCGTCTCCGAGGTGTACGGCGGCGGGGGCAACTCCGGCGCGACGCTCACCCGTGACTACATCGAGCTGGCCAACGCCGGCCAGAGCTCCTTCGCACTGTCCGGCTTCAGCGTCCAGTACCTCCCGGGGACTCCCTCCGCCGGATCGCTCTGGCAGGTCTCCGCGCTGTCCGGCGCCGTCGCGCCCGGGGGCCGCTACCTCGTCGCGCAGGCCGCAGGCACCGGCGGCACGGCGGCCCTGCCCGCCCCCGACGCGACCGGGACGACTCCGATGTCCGCGGCGAGCGGCACCGTCGCGCTCGTCTCCGGCACCACCCCGCTGACCTGCAGGACCGCGGCGGACTGCGCCGCCGACGCCCGCATCGTCGACCTCGTCGGCTACGGCTCCGCCGTCGTACGTGAGGGCGGCGGCCCGGTGACGGGTGCCTCCGCCACCGCCTCCGTGGCGCGCGGCACATCCCTCGCGGACACCGACGACAACGCCGTGGACCTGACCGCGGGCACCCCGACGCCCGTCAACGCGGCGGGCGAGACCGCCGACGGCTCCGGACCCGGCGAGCCCGGCGGACCGACCGAGCCCGGCACGGTGCGGGTGCACGACATCCAGGGCACCACCCGGCTCTCCCCCCTCGCCGGACAGCCGGTCACCGGAGTCCCGGGCGTCGTCACCGGCGTACGGACGACGGGTTCACGCGGCTTCTGGATCCAGGACACGACGCCGGACGACGACGCCCGGACGAGCGAGGGTCTGTTCGTCTACACCGGCTCCGCGGCGCCCGCCGTCGCCGTCGGTGACTCGGTGCTGGTCAGCGGCAAGGTCGCCGAGTACTACCCGGCCACCGGTGCCCAGTCGCTCACCCAGATCACCGCCCCGCTGACCACGGTCCTGTCCTCGGGCAACCCCCTGCCGGACGCCGTCGTCCTCGACGCCTCCTCGGTGCCGGACGCCTATGTGCCGGCAGCCGGCGGCGGTTCGATCGAGGGCCTCGCCCTCGCCCCGGAGGCGTACGCCCTGGATCTGTACGAGTCGCTCGAAGGCTCCCGCGTGACGATGACCGACACCCGGGTCACCGGCGCGACGACCGCGTACGACGAGGTGTGGGTGACGGTGAAGCCGAGGGAGAACCCCACCCGGCGCGGCGGCACGCTGTACGCCTCGTACGAGGACCAGAACACCGGCCGCCTCAAGGTGATGTCGCTGGACCCCGCGCAACCCGTACCGGCCGCGGACGTGGGCGACGTGCTGTCCGGCCCCACCACGGGCGTCGTCGACTACGCGTCGTACGGCGGCTACAACGTGCAGGCCGCCGAGCTGGGCACGCTGAAGGACAACGGCCTGAAGCGCGAGGTGACGCGGAAGCAGAAGCGCAAGGAGCTCGCCGTCGCCACGTACAACGTGGAGAACCTCGACGCGTCCGACGAGCAGGCCAAGTTCGACACGCTCGCCCAGGGCGTCGCGGTCAGCCTCTCGTCCCCGGACATCGTGTCGCTGGAGGAGATCCAGGACGACAACGGTGCGGTGGACGACGGCACCGTTGGCTCGGAGGCGACGCTGAAGCGCTTCACGGACGCGATCGTGGCGGCGGGCGGCCCCCGCTACGCGTGGCGCTATGTGGTTCCCACGGACGGCCAGGACGGCGGCGAGCCCGGTGGCAACATCCGTAACGTCTTCCTCTTCGATCCCGGCCGGGTCGACTTCGTGGACCGCCCGGGCGGCGACGCGACCACCTCGGTGAAGGCGGTGAAGACGAAGAAGGGTGCCACGCTCTCCGTCTCACCCGGGCGGGTCAACCCCACGAGCACGGCCTGGGACAGCAGCCGTAAGCCGCTGGTGGGCGAGTTCCGCTTCCGTGGCGAGCCGGTCTTCGTCATCGCCAACCACTTCGCGTCCAAGGGCGGCGACCAGTCCCTGCACGGCCGCTACCAGGAGCCGGCGCGCAGCTCGGAGACTCAGCGTGTGCGGCAGGCTGCGGAGGTCAACACCTTCGTCACCTCGCTGTTGAAGGCGGACAGGTCGGCCCGGGTCGTCACGCTCGGCGATCTGAACGACTTCGCCTTCTCCCCCACGATGAGGACGCTGACCAGCGGCAAGGTACTCAAGCCCCTCATCACCACACTGCCCGCGCGCGAGCAGTACAGCTATGTCTACGACGGCAACTCGCAGACCCTGGACCACATCCTGACCAGTCCCGCGGTCCGCCGCTTCGACTACGACGTGGTGCACATCAACGCGGAGTTCGCCGACCAGGCGAGCGACCACGACCCGCAGATCGTGCGGATCGACATGAAGGGCCACCGGCACTGACAGCCCGTGGTGGCGGTCCTGGACGGGCCGCCACCACGGCGGGGGAGCTCACCGTGGTGCGGGCGAACCGGCCCGCACCTGGTTCGGGAGCCGCGCCGTGACCGGTTCGAGGGGCCGGTCAGTGAAGAAGCGGGTCACGAGGGCGGCGACCTCGTCGGACCGCTCCAGCACGACCCAGTGGTCGGCTTCCGGAAGGGTGAGGAAGCGGCTCCCCTCGATCGTCCCGGCGAACTCCCGCTGGCGCTCCGGCGATGTCACCGTGTCGTGCTCCCCGGCGAAGACCAGGGCCGGTACGCCCGACAGCCCGCCGGAGAAGTCCGGGCGGTCGGCCAGCGCCCGCCGCAGCGAGTCGGCGGCATGCTCCGAGTGGGCGAGCGCGTGCAGGAAGGAGCGCCGCACGAAGCGCCGGGCGAGCTCACGGCGGTGCACGGGGCGGTCCGGGTCAAGGCACATCAGCGCGTCCGCGGCCAGCGCCGCGAAGCCCTCCATGTCCCCCTCGGCCAGCGCTCGCGTCGCCCGGCGCCAGTGGCTCCGCCGGTCCCTGCCGACATGGGTGGGTACGCCGCCGAGGACGAGCCGGGCGACACGCCCAGGGGCGTGCTGCGCCCAGTCGAAGGCGATGGCCGCGCCGTAGGAGAAGCCGAAGAGATTGATCCGGGAGGCGCCCAGATCGTCGATGATCCCGGTGACCGCCGCGCGCAGGACCGGGGCGCTGGGTCCGGGCGGCAAGGGGTCGGCGGAGCCCATCCCTGGCAGGTCGGCGGTCACCACATCGGCCACCGGGCCGAGATGGTCGTCCATCTGTGGCCAGCCGTACATCCCCTGCAGCGCGCCGCCGATCACGAGAACCGGCTCGGTGACGGACGCTCCGTCCGCGGCCGGGTCACGGGGCAGGAGGCGGTAGCCGTAACGCAGGCCGTCCACGGTGAGGGACCGGATGATCTCCTCGGGCATGATGCTCCTCGCTTCCCGTCAGGCCCTGGTGAGCACGAGCGCCGCGTTGTGGCCGCCGAAGCCGAGCGAGGTCTTGACGGCGTACTCGAACGCGGCGCGCCGGGCCTCCTTGCTCACCACCTCGACGGGGATCGCCGGGTCGGGGACGTCGAGGTTGGCGGTCGGCGGGACGAGCTGGTGCTGGAGCGCGAGGACGGTCAGGGCGGTCTCGATGCCGCCCGCGGCACCCAGGGTGTGTCCCGTCATGGCCTTCGTCGAGGTGACGAGGGGGCGGTCGCCGAGGACGCGGCGCAGCATGGTCGCCTCGATGAGGTCGTTGGCGACGGTCGACGTCCCGTGGGCGTTGACATGGCCGATCTCGGTGGCGTCGACGCCGGCGTCGGCCAGGGCCGTGCGCAGCGCGCGCTCGATGCCCAGGCCGTCGGGGTCGGGGGCGACGGCGGAATGGGCGTCGCTGGAGGCCCCGTAGCCGGCGACTCGGGCGCGGACGGTGGCACCGCGGGCCCGGGCGTGCTCGGGGCGTTCCATGACGAGGAGGCCGGCGCCCTCGCCGACGACGAAGCCGTCGCGGTGGGTGTCGAAGGGGCGGCAGGCGGCCTGGGGGTCGTCGCAGCGGGTGGAGACGGCCCTCATCTGGCAGGCGCTGGCGATGAGGAGCCGGGAGCGGACCGATTCGGCGCCGCCGGCGACGACGATGTCGCAGGCCCCGGTGCGGAGCATCTGGTGGGCCGTGCCGATGGCCACGGTGCCCGACGAGCACGCCGTGGAGACGGCCTGGCTCGGGCCGTGCACACCCAGATCCATGGCGACGCTGCTGGCGGCGCCGTTGACGACGGTCAGCGGGGCGAGCTTCGGGGAGACGCGGCGCGCGCCGCGCTCGCTGAGGGTGGTGTGCTGCTCGTCGTAGAAGGGCAGACCGCCGTGGGCGGAGCCGATGACGACGGCGACCCGTCCGCTGTCCCAGACCGAGGGGTCGAGCCCCGCGTCCGCGACCGCCTCACGGGCGGCGATCACGGCGAGCTGGGAGAAGCGGTCCATCAGCCGCTGCGCGGCGACGCCCAGGACGGCCTTCGTGTCCAGTGCGTCGACGGTGTACATGAAGTCGCAGGTCAGTCCGTCGAGTTCCGGCAGGTGCGGTACCGAGGGGGCGACCGCCGTGTCGCACACACCGCGCCAGGCCTGCTCGATCCCCACGCCGGCGGCGGTGACCAGGCCGATGCCTGTGACGGCGGCACTGAACGGCTCGATGCCCGGCCCGGCGGCCTTGCGTGAGAACGGCCCCCGGCCCGTCACGCGCCGGCCTTGGTCCGTACGGCCGCGACCAGGTGGCCCACGGTGTCGCGCGACGACAGGACGATGTCCTCCAGGTCGATGCCCATCCGGTCCTCGATGAGGAGCCTGAGCTCCTCCAGTGCGAGCGAGTCCAGCTGTAGCTGCCGGAGCGGCACCTCCGGCCGGATGGCGTCCGGATCGGTCCCGAACCTGGTGACGAGCAAGGCGCTGATCTCTTCCGAGGTGCTCATGGGGACACTCCTCCGCTCTCGGTACGCGGTGACGCCGGCCGCGTGGGGGGTGAGATGGCCATCGGGGACGCCGGCTGCTCGGAGGGACCCTTTATACGCCTTCGCGACTGCCGTTCCCGCCCCCGTTCCCCCGTGAGGAGGGGGGACGGCCAGGTGTGCGATTCCGCCGTGCCGCAGCGGCGGATGACACGAAGGGCACGGACGTAGGGACCTGAGGACACCGCCCGACCCGGCTCTCACCTGCGCGGGGCCGGGGCAGGCGGGGTACGAACGGGGCTGCCCGCGCCGGGCCTTGAGCCGTACACTCCGCGATCATGACCTTCGAAACGGTGTACGCCGACGCACCCGCCACCGACGGGCCCGCTCTCTTCCCGACCATGTCCACCATGCGCGCCATGCGCCGCCTCAAGCCGGACGCCGTCCCGGACGGGACGATCGACCAGCTCATACAGGCCGCAGTCTGGGGGCCGAGCGGCGGCAACATGCAGTGTTACGAGTACGTGGTCGTCACCGACCGCGCGGTGATGGCCGAACTGGCCCCGCTCTGGAAGCGGTGCGTGGACGCCTACCTCGCGACGACCGGCAAGCACGCGCCGAAGGGCATGGGCGACGCGGCGTACGGGCGGATGGTCGCGGCGATCGAGCACCAGCGCGACCACTTCTCGGACACCCCGGCGCTGATCATCCCCTGCTACAAGTTCCCGGAGCCGGAGTTCGACGAGGAGGGCCTGGGGGTCTACGCCGAGTCGCTGGGCCCGGCGGGTCTCGAGCACATGGGGAACACGCAGACGCGCTTCCAGGCGCTCGCGGAGGGCTCCTGCGTCTATCCGGGCGTCCAGAACATCCTGCTCGCGGCGCGGGCGCTGGGGCTCGCGGCCAACCTCACCATCTGGCATCTGATGCTGGAGCAGGAGTGGAAGAAGGCCCTCGGGATCCCGTCGGACACACACACCTTCGCCGCCATTCCGGTGGGGTGGCCGCAGGGCAACTTCGGGCCGGTCCGCCGCCGTCCCGTGGCCGACGTGGTCCACCGGAACCGCTGGTAGCGACACCTGCGGGCCGGCACCCTCTGCCGGGGTGGCGGCCCGCCGGACGATCCGCCGGCGGCTCCTCAACTCCATTGGAGTGAAAGGGGATTGGACACACGGCGGCGTCATTGTCATGCCCTGAGCAGGTGGATAGCCTGTGCGGACTCAGCGGCCCTCGGCCCACCCCGCACCGGACCGGCGGCCCTCCTCTCCCCCACAGACCTGGAGCAGGTATGCCCCGACGTCCCGCCGGCCACACCCGTGGCCGCGCCGCCGTTCTGGCCTCTCTCACCGTCACCGCCCTCGTCGCCACGGGCCACCCGGCCGGCGCCGCCCCCGCCGACGCGGGCCCCGTGAACCAGGCCCTCGACCAGGCCGCCGAGGAGTACGGCGTACCGCGTGACCTGCTCGCCGCCGTGGGCTACGGCGAGACCCACCTGGACGGACACGGTGGGCGCCCGAGCCAGGACAACGGCTACGGCGTGATGCACCTCGTGAGCAACCCCGTCAACCACTCCCTGGAGAAGGCCGCCGCGCTGACGGGTGAGTCCACGGCCGATCTGCGCGAGGACACCGAGGCCAACATCCTGGGCGGCGCCGCCGTGCTGAGGAGCCACGCCGACACCCTGGGCCTGGACAAGGCCGAGCGGGCGGACATCGACGCCTGGTATCCGGCCGTGGCCCGCTACAGCGGCACGGACGGCGCCGTCGCCGCGCTCTACGCGGACACCGTCTACACCTTTCTCGCCCAGGGACTGCGGGCATCCGTCGCCGGCGGCGAACCGGTCACGGTGACCTCGCGCCCCGTCTCGCCCGAGAAGGGCCCCCTCGCGAAGGCCGATGTCACGGCCAAGAGCCCGGACTACCCCCCGGCGCTCTGGGTGGCCGCCAATTCCGCCAACTTCGCGACGGGCCGCACGGCGACGGTGGACAAGGTCGTCATCCACGTCACGCAGGGCTCGTACGCCGGGACCATCAGCTGGTTCCAGAACGCGACGTCGAAGGTCAGCTCCCACTACGTGGTCCGCTCCTCGGACGGCCAGATCACGCAGATGGTGCGCGACTCGGACACCGCGTACCACGCCAAGAGCGCCAACGCCTCGTCGCTCGGCATCGAGCACGAGGGGTGGGTGGACGACCCGTCGTGGTTCACCGACACGATGTACCGCTCCTCGGCCGCACTGACGACGTATCTGTGCGACCGGTACGGCATCCCCAAGGACCGGTCGCACATCATCGGGCACAGCGAGGCCCCCGGCAACGACCACACCGACCCGGGCGCCAACTGGAACTGGACGTACTACATGCAGCTCGTCGGCGGCTCCGGCAGCGGGGCCGACGGGCTGAGCTTCATGTCGTACACGACCCAGAAACCGGGCTCGACCGGCCCTCAGACGAAGGCCGTCCAGACACTGCTCAACAAGCAGGGTTACGAAGCCGGCACCGAGGACGGGGTCTTCGGGGCCACGACCGAGAGCGCCGTCACGTCGTTCCAGGCCGCCCGCGGTCTCGACGCCGACGGCGTGGTCGGCCCCAAGACCTGGACGGCGCTGCTCTCCGCCGGCACCACGCCGACGCTCGTCGCGGGCGCCTCGGGTGACGCGGTCAAGCGGCTCCAGCGGACGCTGACCGCCGCGCTGGGCAGAACCGTGGCCGTCGACGGAGCCTTCGGCACGATCACGGACAAGGCCGTCCGCGACTACCAGGACGCCCGTGGCCTTTCAGTCGACGGTAGCGTCGGCCCCGACACCTGGAAGGCGCTGCAGGCCGGGCGCTGATCCCCGCCGCACCGGATTCCGACGCCCCGCGCCTGCCGCTGAGTACCGGTACTCATGTCCCCTCCCCGCCGCGCCGGGACCATGAGGACGAGCGGGCGCGGGGCGTCTTCGGGGCCTGGTGGAGGGGCGTATCGAGGAGCAGCGGGAGGCCGACGGAGCCCGCGTGGGAGACACGGCACACTGACGCCGCCCCGGCCGCCCGTACGCTCCGGAGCACACCCGAAAGGTGCCGGTGCGCCTTCCCCCGTACCAGGCTCCCAGCCGAATCTGGGCGCTGTCGGCACACGGCCGGCGGGACTCGGAGGGCGGTCGGACATGGCTCGTACGCAGTCGAAATGCGGGGCACTCACCCAGAAGGGCACGCGCTGCCAACGGCTCGCGATGAAGGGGGCCTCCCGGTGCGACCGGCACCGGGGCGACTGGTCGAACTACACCGTGGCGCGGCGCAAGGGGCGTTAGCCGGCGGTCCGTCGGCGGTGAGAGCCGCCTGCTCCCGTGGTCGGCGCTCATGCAGAACGGGCCGATGAGCGCCGGCACCCTCCAGGCCCGGGCGCGCGCCCTGAGGCATGTGGCCGCGCAGTCGACGGGGCCGCCTCTGGACCCGTCCCTGCGTGTGAGACTGAATTTCCACCCCGCCCGTGTCAGCGGGGGCCGTACTGTCCTGGAAAGGCTGGCGGAGGACGGTGTGTACGTCTCCCAGTTCGTCACGGGCACCAGCAACGGCGGGCTGACCGCACGCCCGGACGGTGACCGGTGGCACTGGGAGAGCCGGATCTTCGGCGGCGCCTACGACGGCGCGAGCGCCCAGGAGCGGCCCGTCCACGGCGCGCTGGACTTCCGCCGCTCCGCATACGGCGCGGCGCCCCGCTTCGGGTCCGCGCACTTCAGGCTGAACGCCCAGACCCTGGCCCACGCCACGTTCTGCTATCCCGACAGCTTCCTGGAGCCCACCGACTTCGGTGTGGCGGCGGCCGGGCACCGGCTCGTCGCGCTCGCCGAGGCCGACGGCCGGGACGCCCTGGACGACTACATCGAGGCACAGGTGCACGGCCCGGTCCGGCTCGACCGTCATGTGGAAGCCCTTGTCCTCGACCCGTGCTTCCAGGGCACGGTTGTGGAGAAGACGGCCCGGGCAGGGCAGCACGATCCGCAGGACCTCAAGCGGGTGTGGCACTGCCTGGCACGCTTCGGGCGGTGAGCGGGCCGGCGGCTGGCGCAGGACGCGGTGGTCCCGCACCCCCACGCGGGATGCGGGACCACCTCTGCCCGTTTGTTCAGCAGGTCACTTGAGGCCGAAGGCCTTGATGATCTCCTGCTCCACGGCGAGCCCGCCGGGGCCCTCGGCGTGCGCCTTGAGCGAGACGGAGCCCGCGTGCTTCGGCGTCCTGAGCTTCGCGGTCCACTTGCCCGACGAGCCCTTGCGCAGCTCGGCCTTGCTCCAGGTCCTGCCCTCGTCGTAGCTGACCGACAGCGAGGCCTTGGTCGCCTTCACGGCACCGTCCAGCCAGGCCTGCGTGCCTGACTCTATGCCGACCGCGATCTGCTTGCCGGCCCTGACGTCACCCGCCAGGTCGGTGTCCACGTCGTAGTCGAGCTGGAGCAGGGGGATGTCGGCCTGCTGGGTGCCCTCGGGCAGAGCGCCCGAGACGAAGCCCCAGTCGGTGTGCGTCCGCGTCGAGGTCTTCCAGGTGGCCTCGTCCCGCACCGAGTCGATGACCAGGCGGTACGGCACCTTCTCGGCCGACAGGTCCCAGGCGTAACCGGCCCGGCCCGCACCCTCCTTGATCAGGGTGTCCCCCTGGTAGAAGGCGTAGGAGGTGGTGTCGTACTCGTCCGCGGGCATCGAGCCGGAGTGCCCCTCGCCCGAGTCGGTCCACGGCGTGATGTTGAACTGGACATCGTTGTACGAGGTGCGGAAGGGACCCCAGTAGCCGGTGCCGAGGCGGGGTCCGGTCACCGGAGCGAACCAGTCGGCGCGGTAGGTCCGGCCCGCGGTGTAGTCCAGCTGGGCGCTGCGCATCTCCAGCGCCCGGTCGGAGGCGTCGGCGTTCAGCACCGAGTGGTTCTCGTACCAGTAGGAGTCACCGGGCAGCGGGGTGGCCCACTCCGTGCGGGTGCCGGGGAACTTCTCGTACTCCTCGAAGCCGATGCCCGGTCCGTAGTCCGGGATGTCGTAGCGGTAGCCGGCGCCGAGCGTCGTCTTGTGGCCGTAGAAGGTGTTCTCGACCTTCGCCAGCTGACGGGCCGACGGGGCGAAGGCCAGCGAACGGTCCGGGATGGTGCCGTCGTGACGGTCCACCAGGTCGTAGACGTACGAGGCGAACTTCTTCTGGTCGACGGAGAGCTTCTTGCCGCGCTGCGCCGCCTTGATCAGTGTCCCGCCCGCGATCTTCTGCACCGAGGCGACCGGGATGGTGGTCTCCTCGCCGTACGGCACGTAACTCTCCAGCGCGACTCCACGGCTGTCGTTGACGACGAAGAGCGCCTTCGCGCCCGCCGCGAGTGCGTTGGCCAGCCGGTCGGCGGGCGGGACGGCGTCGCTGCGCGTGACGACGACGGCCTTGCCCTTGACGCTGCGGCCCTTGTAGTCGGCCGCACCGCCGTTGCCCGCGTAGACACCGGTGAGCTTCTGCTCGCTGTCCTCGGCGACGACCGAGCCGTTCTGCACCGTGACGGGGACGTCATGGCCGTCGGCCGTCAGGTCGATCAGCTCCTCGCCCTGGCGCCAGCGGGTCAGGAAGCTGAAGCTGCCCTGGGTGACCTTCTTCGTCGGGCTCGCCCACAGCTGGTCGTAGGTGAGCGGGATCTGGAACGCGTCGCGCTGGACGGTGCCGTCCGGGGCGGTGCGTGCCATGTCGTACCGCAGCTGACGGGTCTCGGTCTCCTTGGGGGTGCGCACACTGACCTTGCGGGCCTCGGACGCGTCCAGGGTGACGGTGGTGGGCTTGTCAAGGATGGTCTCGGGCGCCGCGAGGAAGGCGACGGCCTTGGAGTCCGCGCGGTCTCCGTCGATGTCCACGGAAGCCCAGGCGGTGTAGTTGCCCGGGGGCAGCCGCAGGGTGGTGTCACCCGGGACCGCCACGACACCCAGGTTGGGGTCGCCGAGCGGGGCGATGACGACGTTGCCGTCCATCGGCTCGCCCGACCGGTCTCGCAGCCGGAGCGTCAGGTCGTAGAGCTCCTGCTCCTTGTTGAGGGCGAAGCCGGTGTGCGCGACGGTCGCGCCGGAGGCGTCGGTGGCGACGACCTGGCCGGAGAACTGGGTGTCGTTCGGGACCTCGGAGGGGTCCAGGGACAGCACCGCCTGGGCCGTGGAGCCCGCCGGGACGGTCAGCGTGGACGCGGAGAGCGTGTACGCCTTGGAGTCAGTGCCGGTCGCCAGGTTCAGCGTGACGTCGTTGTCACCCGTGTTGCGGTAGGTGATCGTGCGCTCGGCGACCGGGTCGGACGCGGCGTGCGGCCAGTCGTACGACGCGACCTCGACGGAGCCGGTGGCCTCGATCGTCGTGTCGACGGCGGCCTTCACGTCGAGACGGCCGGTGCCCTGCTCGTACGGGGTGTAGCCGGTCAGCTCCTTGGAGGAGCTCATCAGCGCGTCCTTGAGGCGCTCGCCGGACCACTCCGGGTGACGCTGCTTCAGGATCGCCGCGGCACCCGCGACATGCGGCGTCGCCATCGACGTACCGTCCATCGACTGGTACATGCCCTCAATGCCCGGCACCGACTGGGAGGCGGCCGCGTTGATGCCGACGCCCGGTGCGGACAGGTCGGGCTTCAGACCGTAGGACCGAACGAGCGGACCCATCGAGGAGAAGTCGGCGCGGTTGTCGCTCTTGTCGACGGCGGCGACGGTGAGCGCGCTCGCCGCGGAGCCGGGCGATCCGATGGTGCCCGCGCCGTAGGCGTTGCCCGCCGCGATCACGAACAGCGGCCCGCCGTCGGCGGAGAGCGTGTTCACGGCCTGGGCCATCGGGTCGGTGCCGTCGTCCGGGATGCTGGACCCGAGGCTCATCGAGACGACGTCGGCGCCTTCCGCCTTCGCCCACTCCATGGCCTCGATGATGCCGGAGTCGGCGCCGGAGCCCTCGTCGCTGAGGACCTTGCCGATGATCAGGCCGGTGGCCGGGGCGACGCCCTTGTTGACGCCGTCCGACGCCGCGCCCGAGCCCGCGATCGTGGAGGCGACGTGCGTGCCGTGACCGTTCCTGTCGACGACCTCCTCGCCGGGGACGAAGCTCCTGGACTGCGTGACGCGGTCCTTGACGTCCGGGTGCGTCGCGTCGATGCCGGTGTCCAGGACGGCGACCGTGGTGCCCTTGCCGTCGAAGCCCTCGGCCCATGCCTGCGGGGCGTTGACCTGCGGCACGGAGTCCTTGAGTGCGGCCTCGGCCTTGCCGTCGAGCCACAGCTTGGTGATGCCGTTGGCCGGCGAACGACTCTTCTGTGTACGGGAGATGTCGCTCCAGAAGGCGCGGGCGTCGTCCTTGTCGGTCTTCAGCGCCGCACCGTTCACCGACTCCAGCCGACGGACCGTCTCGCTGCCGCGCGGGGCGGCGGGAAGCGAACGCGCGGTGCTCGCGGGATAGGTGGCGATCAGCGGGATGCCGCCGGAACGCGCGTCGTCGTAGCCCATCTCGACCAACGTCGAGATGTTGAACAGCCGGCGGTCCAGCTTCTGGGCCGCGATGAGAGTGCTCGCCTCGTCGGGGATGACGAAGATGTCCTCCCCCGCCTGCTGCACGTGTACGCCGCCCTGCGCACCGTCGGGGCGGTCGACGGTGACGGTGTCCTGGCTGCCCGCGCCGTCCGTGTAGTGGACGACGTCACCGGTGACCAGCGTGATGTCGTAGTCGCGGGACTCGGAACCTCGGTGGTCCTCGGCGGTCGACGGCTTCGGGGCGGCGGTCGCGGAGCCCGCCGCGGGGAGCATGACGCCACTCACGAGGGCGACCGAGGTCGCTATGAGCAGAGCCCTGCGTCCCGCGCGAGCGGGTCTCGCCCGGCCGGAAACGGAGGAGAGGGAAAATGTCATGCAGCTGATCTACCGGTAAATCGGGGGCCACGGACGGCTTCACCCCTGGCGTGAATCCGCCGTGGCGGCAATCCGCCCGCCGTGGTCAGCCGCTGACGGTCCGGATCAGGCCACCGATGCCAGTGGTGTGGCGCTCTCGTGGTGGATCGGGGTGTGGGCGCCCTTCAGCGGCAGACCACTGCCGCCGCGACGGGCCGCCACGATCTCGGCGGCGATCGACAGCGCCGTCTCCTCCGGCGTACGGGCGCCGAGGTCGAGCCCGATCGGCGAGTGCAGGGCGGCGAGCCGGCGCTCGGGGACACCCGCCTCGCGCAGCCGTTCGTTGCGCTCCAGATGGGTACGGCGCGAGCCCATCGCGCCGACGTACGCGACCGGAAGCCGCAACGCCAGTTCCAGCAGCGGGATGTCGAACTTGGCGTCGTGCGTGAGGACGCAGAGCACGGTGCGCGCGTCCACCCCGGTCGTGGCGAGATAGCGGTGCGGCCAGTCGACGACGATCTCGTCGGCGTCCGGGAAGCGGGCCGCCGTCGCGAAGACGGGGCGGGCGTCGCAGACGGTGACGCGGTAGCCGAGGAAGCGCCCGGCCCGCACCAGGGCGGCGGCGAAGTCGATGGCCCCGAAGACGATCATCCGGGGCGGTGGGACGCTCGATTCGACGAGCAGGGTGAGGGGGCTGCCGCAGCGGGATCCCTCCGCACCGATGACGATCTCTCCGGTACGGCCGTTGTCGAGCATCGCGCGGGCCTCGGCGCCGGCCGTACGGTCCAGCTCGGGATGTCCGCCGAGCCCGCCCTCGTACGTGCCGTCGGGGTGGACGAGCAGGGGCCGGCCGAGCAGCTCGTCCGGGCCTTCGGTGACCCGGGCCACCGCCGCCGCCGCCGTCCCCCCGGCGGCGGCGGCGAACGCGGCGGCGAACACCGGGCGCGCGGGATCGTCCGCGTGCACCGGTGTCACCAGGATGTCGATGACACCGCCGCAGGTCAGTCCGACCGCGAAGGCGTCGTCGTCGCTGTAGCCGAAGCGCTCGCGCACGGTGTTCCCGTCCTCGATCGCCTCCCGGCACAGCTCGTACACCGCGCCCTCCACGCATCCGCCGGAGACCGATCCGATGGCGGTGCCGTCGCTGTCCACGGCGAGGGCGGCGCCAGGCTGCCGGGGCGCGCTGCCGCCGACGGCCACCACGGTGGCCACGGCGAACGTGCGTCCTTGCCCGACCCACCGGTGGAGCTCTTCGGCGATGTCCAGCATGGCGTGTCTCCTTCTGACAGAAGCGGCGGAGGGGCGGGCGGCTCAGTTGACGCCCAGCCAGCTCTCGATGGGGTGCAGGGCGAAGTACACGAGGAAGACCAGCGTCAGGACCCACATGAAGACGCCGACCTCGCGGGCCCTGCCCTGGGCGAGCTTGATGGCCGAGTACGAGATGACGCCCGCGGCGACACCGGTGGTGATGGTGTACGTGAACGGCATCAGGACCACGGTGAGGAAGACCGGTACGGCGACGGAGCGGTCGCTCCAGTCCACGTGCCGGGCGTTCTGCATCATCATGGCGCCGATGACGACCAGGGCGGCCGAGGCCACCTCGGCCGGCACGATCGCCGTGAGCGGGGTGAAGAAGAGGCAGGCGGCGAAGAAGAGCCCGGTGACGACGGAGGCGAGCCCGGTGCGGGCGCCCTCGCCGACGCCGGTCGCCGACTCGACGAACACGGTCTGGCCGGAGCCCCCGGCCACACCGCCGATCGCACCACCCGCGCCGTCGATGAACAGGGCCTTGGACAGGCCCGGCATCCGGCCCTTGTCGTCGGCGAGCTTCGCCTCCGTGCCGACGCCGATGATGGTGGCCATGGCGTCGAAGAAGCCGGCCAGGACGAGCGTGAACACGATCATGCCGACCGTCATCACACCGACGTCGCCCCAGCCGCCGAACTCGACGTTCCCGAAGAGCGAGAAGTCCGGTGAGGAGACCGCGCTGCCGCTCAGTTCGGGCGGGCCGCTGCTCCATGCCTTGGGGTCGATGTCGCCGACGGCGTTGACGACGATCGCGGCCAGGGTGCCGACGACGATGCCGATCAGGATCGCGCCGGGGACGTTGCGCGCCTGCAGCATGAAGATCAGGAGCAGGGTCACGGCGAAGATGAGGACCGGCCAGCCGGCGAGCTCACCGGCCGGGCCGAGGGAGAGGGGCGTCGCCTCCCCCTGATGGACGAAGCCTGCCTTGAAGAGGCCGATGAGGGCGATGAAGAGGCCGATCCCGATGGTGATGCCGTGCTTCAGCGCGAGCGGGATGGCATTCATGATCATTTCGCGGAGGCCGGTGACGACCAGGAGACAGATCACCAGCCCGTAGATCACGCACATGCCCATGGCCTGCGGCCAGGTCATGGCGGGTGCGACCTGCGAGGCGAGCACCCCGGAGACGCTCAGTCCCGCCGCGAGCGCGAGGGGGACCTTGCCGACGAAGCCCATCAGCAGGGTGGTGGCCGCCGCCGCGAGCGCGGTGGCGGTGATCAGCCCGGACTGGCCGAGCAGCTGGCCGTCGACGTCCTTGCCGCCGAGGATGAGCGGATTGAGCAGGAGGATGTACGCCATGGCCATGAAGGTCGTGACGCCGCCGCGCACTTCGCGTGCGACGGTCGATCCGCGTTCGGATATGTGGAAGTACCGGTCGAGCCAGGACCGTCCGGCGGGGACACGCGAGCCGGGGCCCGCGTCCTCCGCGCCTGTCCTGGGTTCCACGGACTGCTGGGTCATGTTGCCTGACTCCCAAGGTTCACAGGGGCACCCGCGTGGAGCGCTGGAGATTGCGGGATTTGGGATGACTGCGTGGCGGCACGACCCGGGGGACGGCCCGAGGCGAACTCTTCGTGCAGACGGAGCGGTTGTGCGATGGCTCCGGACGGTGCGCGGCGCGGGGAAGTGTGACGTTCACGGCAGGCACGCACCGCCCGGAGGGTCTTGGGGAGCCGGTCAGGTGCCGGTGAGGTGCTCGGGGCGCACCGGCGTCCTGTTGAGCTCCAGGCCCGTCGCGTTCCGGATCGCCGCGAGGACGGCCGGGGTGGACGACAGGGTCGGGGCCTCTCCGACGCCACGCAGCCCGTACGGGGCGTGGTCGTCGGCGAGTTCGAGCACATCGACCGGGATGGTCGGCGTGTCGAGGATGGTGGGCAACAGGTAGTCCGTGAAGGACGGGTTGCGTACCTTGGCGGTCTTCGGGTCGACGATGATCTCCTCCATGACGGCGATGCCCATGCCCTGGAGGGTGCCGCCCTGGATCTGGCCGATGACCGACAGCGGGTTGAGGGCCTTGCCGACGTCCTGGGCGCACGCGAGCTCGATGACCTTGACCAGTCCGAGTTCGGTGTCGACCTCCACGACCGCGCGGTGCGCGGCGAAGGAGTACTGGACATGACCGTTGCCCTGCCCGGTGCGCAGGTCAAAGGCTTCGGTGGGCCGGTGGCGCCACTCCTGTTCGATGTCGACGGCCTCGTCCTCGAGCACGTCCGCCAGCGAGGCGAGCACCTCGCCGCCGTCGGTGACGACCTTGCCGCCCTCCAGGAGGAGTTCGGCGGTGGCCCAGGCGGGGTGGTACGTACCGAACTTGCGGCGGCCCATCTCCAGGACCTGTTCCCGTACGGCCTCGCAGGAGTTCTTCACGGCGCCGCCGGTGACGTACGTCTGCCGGGAGGCCGAGGTGGAGCCGGCGGAGCCGACCTGGGTGTCCGCCGGGTGGATGGTCACCTGGCTGACGCCTAGTTCGGTGCGGGCGATCTGGGCGTGGACGGTGACCCCGCCCTGTCCGACCTCGGCCATCGCGGTGTGCACGGTGGCGACCGGTTCGCCGTTGATGACCTCCATCCGCACCCGGGCGGTGGAGTAGTCGTCGAAGCCCTCGGAGAATCCGACGTTCTTGAGGCCGACGGCGTAGCCGACGCCGCGGACGACAGCCTCGCCGTGGGTGGTGTTGGAGAGCCCGCCGGGCAGCGCCCGGACGTCGACCGAGGTGCCCTCGCTCCCCGCCGCCAGCCACTGCTGCTCGGGCGGCAGCGGCCGTGACTTTACGCGGCGCAGCAGCTCGGCGACCGGGGCCGGCGAGTCGCAGGGCTGGCCGGTGGGGAGGAGGGTGCCCTGTTCCATGGCGTTCAGCTGCCGGAACTCGACCGGGTCCATCTCCAGCTTCGCGGCGAGCTTGTCCATCTGCGCCTCGTAGGCGAAGCACGCCTGGACCGCGCCGAATCCGCGCATGGCGCCGCAGGGCGGGTTGTTGGAGTAGAGCGCGATCGCCTCGATGTCGACGTCCTCGACGACGTACGGTCCGACCGCGAGCGAGGAGGCGTTGCCGACGACGGCCGGGGACGCGGAGGCGTAGGCGCCGCCGTCCAGCACGATCCGGCACTTCATGTGGGTGAGCTTGCCGTCCTTGGTGGCCCCGTGCTCGTAGTGGAGCTTCGCGGGGTGCCGGTGGACGTGGCCGAAGAAGGACTCGAAGCGGTTGTAGACCATCTTGACGGGCTTGCCGGTGCGCAGCGCCAGCAGGCAGGCGTGGATCTGCATCGACAGGTCCTCGCGTCCGCCGAAGGCCCCTCCGACGCCGGAGAGCGTCATCCGGACCTTGTCCTCGGGCAGGCCGAGGACGGGGGCGATCTGCTTGAGGTCCGAGTGCAGCCACTGGGTGGCGACGTACAGCTCGACGCCACCGTCCTCGGACGGCACGGCGAGGCCGGACTCGGGGCCGAGGAAGGCCTGGTCCTGCATGCCGAAGGTGTAGTCGCCGCTGACGACGACATCGGCGCGGGCCGCCGCCGCGTCCGCGTCGCCGCGGATGATCGGCTGGCGGTGGACGATGTTGGGGTGCGGGACGTGCCCGATGTGGTGGTCGTCGCGGCCCTCGTGGACCAGGATCGCGTCGGGGGCGGTCGCGGAGGCCTCGTCCGTGATGACCGGCAGCTCCGCGTAGTCGATCTTGATCTTGGCGGCGGCGCGGCGGGCGGTCTCGGGGTGGTCGGCGGCGACCAGCGCCACGGGTTCGCCGTGGTGGCGGACCTTGCCGTGGGCGAGTACGGGGGTGTCCTGGATCTCCAGCCCGTAGTTCTTCATCTCCGCGGGCAGGTCGTCGTAGGTCAGGACGGCGTAGACGCCGGGCGTGGCGACGGCCTCGCCGATGTCGATGGAGCGGATCTCGGCGTGCGCGACGGTGGAGCGGAGGGTGTGGCCCCACAGCATGTCCTCGTGCCACATGTCCGAGGAGTACGCGAACTCGCCGGTGACCTTGAGGGTTCCGTCGGGGCGAAGGGTGGACTCACCGATGCCGCCCGGGGACTTGGAGCCCTGGGTGATCTTGGTGGGGGTGCCGGCCGGTACGGACGTGGCTCGTGGGTGCAGCGTCATGGCTATCGGACCGCCTCTTCCTGGCGGGCGGCCGCGAGCCGGACCGCGTCGAGGATCTTCTCGTAACCGGTGCAGCGGCAGAGGTTGCCGGAGAGCGCCTCGCGGATGTCCTGGTCGGACGGGGAGGGCTGCGTCTCCAGCAGCTCGTCTGCGGCGACCAGCAGACCGGGGGTGCAGAAGCCGCACTGCACGGCACCCGCGTCGATGAACGCCTGCTGGACCGGGGAGAGTTCCTCCGTCTCGGCGCTCCGTCCGTCCGCGGGCCTGGCCTGCCACCGCTGGGCGGCGTCGAGCGATGTGCCGCAGGTTCCCGCGGCGCAGCCGGTGCCGGGGTGGGCGTCGTCGCGGTGTCTGGCGTAGTCCGCCAGGCCCTCGACGGTGACGATCTCGCGGCCCTCCGCCTGGCCCGCGGCGACGAGACAGGAGCAGACCGGCACGCCGTCGAGGCGCACCGTGCAGGAGCCGCACTCACCCTGTTCGCAGGCGTTCTTGGAACCGGGAAGGCCCATGCGCTCGCGCAGGACGTACAGGAGGGACTCGCCCTCCCAGACGTCGTCGGCCTCCTGCTTCCGGCCGTTGACCGTGAAATTCACTCGCATGGTTAAGCAGCTCCTTCGAGGGTGCGTCCCGCTCCGCGGTACTGCTCCCAGGTCCAGCCCAGCGTGCGGCGGGCCATGATGCCGACGGCGTGCCTGCGGTAGGCGGCCGTGCCCCGTACGTCGTCGATCGGGTTGCAGGCCCCGGCGGCGAGCTGGGCGAACTGCTTGGCCACGGACGGGGTGATGATCTTTCCGCTCTCCCAGAAGCCGCCCTCCTCCAGTGCGGCGTTCAGGAACGACTCCGCCTCCTTCGCCCGGACCGGGGTCGGGGCGGCGGAGCCGATGCCGGTGCGCACGGTGCGGGTCTCCGGGTGGAGCGCGAGGCCGAAGGCGCAGACGGCGATGACCATCGCGTTGCGGGTCCCGACCTTGGAGTACTGCTGCGGGCCGTCGGCCTTGTTGATGTGCACGGCCCGGATCAGCTCGTCGGGGGCGAGGGCGTTGCGCTTCACGCCGGTGTAGAAGTCGTCGATCGCGATCATCCGCGTCCCCCGTACGGACGCGGCTTCGACCTCTGCGCCCGCGGCGAGCAGCGCCGGGTGGGCGTCCCCGGCGGGTGAGGCGGTGCCCAGGTTGCCGCCGACACCGCCGCGGTTGCGGATCTGCGGCGAGGCGACGGTGTGCGAGGCGAGTGCGAGACCGGGCAGCTCGGCCCGCAGGTGGTCCATGACGGCGCTGTACGGCACGGAGGCGCCGAGGCGTACGGCGTCCGGGCCCACCTGCCACTCGGACAGCTCACCGATGCGGTTGAGGTCCATGAGGTACTGGGGCCGCCGGTGGTCGAAGTTGATCTCGACCATCACGTCGGTGCCACCCGCGATGGGCACAGCCGTCGGGTGCTCGGCCTTGGCGGCGAGCGCCTCCTCCCAGCTGGCGGGGCGAAGGAAGTCCATGAGTGGCTCTCTTCTTCTCAATCGGGTCGTTCGGCTGGGCTGGGGACGGCCGGCCCTGGATGGGTCGTTCATATGTTGTTCACGCGGTGTGTGGCCCAGTACACAAGCCTTGCTCCACTCGGTGCAGTCACCGAAACCATGAAGGAGTTGGCTGGTCCCCGTCCGTGTCTTGTAGATTCGAACGAATGGCGGGTACCGGTAACCTCACCGCAATTCACAGGTGACCTCCGCCCTCCCCCGCACCAACGACGAGATCGGCGGCAATCGACGATGCGGCTGCGCGCACTGCTGGACACCGAGGCGCTGGGTCTGCGGCTGCTCGGCGGCGAGGACGAGCTGGACCGTTCGGTCCGGGGCGTCATGACGACCGACCTGCGCGATCCCAGCCGTTATCTCTCCGGCGGTGAGCTGGTCCTGTCCGGTCTGGCCTGGCGCCGGGACGCGTCGGACACGGAGCCGTTCGTACGGATCCTGGCGAACGCGGGCGTGGCCGGCCTGGCCGCGGGTGAGGCGGAGCTCGGGGCGGTCCCGGACGACCTGGTCGAGGCGTGTCTGCGGCACCGGCTCCCGCTCTTCGCGGTCGACGAGACCGTGGCGTTCGCGATGATCACCGAGCATGTGGTGCGCCAGGTCTCCGGGGAGCGGGCCGGCGACCTCGCCGCTGTCGTCGACCGCCATCGCAGGCTCATGACCTCGGGCCCGGCGGGCGGCGGCCCCGAGGTGGTCCTCGACCTGCTCACCTCCGACCTGGACCTGCGCGCCTGGGTCCTGTCCCCGACGGGCCGGCAGATCGCCGGTGCGGGCGAGCCCCTGTCCCCGCGCACCGGCGCGGAGCTGGCGGGCCGCCATCTCGCGGCGACCCGTACCGGACGTCCGGGGCCGCACCGGGCCGAGGTGGCCGGCACCGCCTACTCGCTGTTCCCGGTCCGGAACACCGGCCGGGGAGCCCTGCCCGCCCCGTCCCGCGACGTGCGCGAGTCCGTGCTCTCGGACTGGCTGCTGGCCGTGGCGGCGGACTCCGGCGACTGGCCTGCGGCCCGCCTGGACCTGCTCCAGGGCGTCACCCAGCTGATCGCTGTCGAACGGGACCGCCGCGACGCCGCCCGCGCGGTGCGCCGTAGGCTCGCCCAGGAGGTCCTGGAGCTGGTCCAGACGGGCGCGGCCCCGGCCGAGATCGCGGCGAGGCTGCGGGTGGCCGCCCCGGTCCTGCTGCCGGGCGTCGGCACGGCGCCGCACTGGCAGGTCGTGGTGGCCCGCGTCGAGTGGTCGGCGGAGGGCAAGGACCTGCCGGGCGGCCAGGCCGCACAGGCCCTGCTGGAGGAGATCCTGGTCGACCCGGCGGTGACGGGCCCCGACTCGGCCGACCGGATCGCCGTGGCACACACCGGCGAGGAGGCCGTCGCCCTCGTGCCGCTGACCGCGGTTCCCCCGCCGGGCCCCGACGGGGCCGACGCGTCCGGGGAGTCCGGCGCCCCGGATCCGCACGACACCGCGCTGCACGCCGACGCCCTGCTCGACGCCGTCCGCGCGCCGCTCTCCGCGGGCCTCGCCGACGACGGCCGTCTGACACTGGGTGTCAGCGCCGCCGTGCATTCCGCCGAGGGGCTGCGCGGCGCCCTGGAGGAGGCCCGGCACGCCCGCCGCGTCGCCGCGGCCCGGCCGGGCCCGGTCTGCGCGGCCGGCCACCACGAGCTCGCCTCGCATGTCCTGCTGCTGCCCTTCGTCCCGGACGACGTCCGCCGGGCCTTCACCGCCCGTCTCCTGGACCCGCTGCGCGACTACGACCGCCGGCACCGCGCGGAGCTGATCGAGACGCTGGAGACCTTCCTGGACTGCGACGGGTCCTGGACCCGCTGTGCGGCCCGGCTGCACCTGCACGTCAACACACTGCGCTATCGCGTCGGGCGTATCGAGCAGTTGACGGGGCGTGACCTTTCGCGCCTCGAGGACAAGCTCGACTTCTTCCTCGCCCTGCGTATGAGCTGACTTCGCGGGCGTATCACCGCCCTCCCGTGCTCAAGGTGATTGTGAAATCTTTCACCTGACATTGATCCCACCCCTTGGCCCGGCGTGCCATTCCGTGCTGAGATGCGCGCAGACCCTGGCCGACCCGGCGCTCGCCGGCCGGCCTCCACAGCTCGATGGCGCGCTCGGGGAGGGCAATGTGGCGCATACCGCCATGTCTGGTTCCGGAACGACCGCAGATGACGATCCGCCGCTCCAGACCGCGGTATGGCGGCTGCGCTCCCGGGCCTGCTGGACCGACGCCGCCGCGCTGCTCGAACCCCGGGCGGCCACCGACCCCGCGGCCGCTCTCCAGCGGACCTCGCTGCTGACGGAGCGGTGCCTCTACACGGGCGTGGGCTGGACGGACGCCGAGGACGCGCTGCGCACCGCGGAGGCGCTCGCCCAGGACGACTCCGAGCGTGGGGCCGCCGCCTGCGAGCGCGGCTACCTCGCCTACGCCTCGACCCTGCTCAGGGCACGCGACCGGGCCGACGAGGCCAGTGTGGCGCTCAGCAGGGCCGCCGCCCTGCTCTCACCCTCGGCCCCCGGCCGCCCCCTGCTGGACTTCCGCCGGGGCCTGATCGCCCAGAACATCGCCGATTCCCCCCAGTCGGCCCGCGCCGCCTACCGCAGGGCGCACGCCGGAGCCACCGCCCGGGGGGACGAGCTCCTGCTCTCCTTCACCTGGCGGCACCTCGCCTCGCTGGCCCTGGGCGAGGGCGAGCTCGCGGAGGCGCGCCACGGCTTCGCCGAGTCGCTGCGGA
The DNA here is from genome assembly GCF_044765585.1 of Streptomyces sp. NPDC102441. Taxonomy (NCBI): domain Bacteria; kingdom Bacillati; phylum Actinomycetota; class Actinomycetes; order Kitasatosporales; family Streptomycetaceae; genus Streptomyces; species Streptomyces sp. NPDC102441. The sequence goes on along the minus strand of NZ_JBIWKH010000009.1, from coordinate 172,316 downwards.
TAAGGGAGGAGCTGGGCTATCTCGTGGGCACGGCGCCGGCGCTCATCTCGCTCGCGGACGCCGAACCCGAGCCCGAGGCGGCCGCCCGGCTGCGCGCCGAGGCGGGCCGGCTGTTCCGGCTGCTGGGCGGCGTGCCGACCTGGCTCGCGCCCCGGCTGGAGCCACCGGCTCCGGAGACCGTCGAGGCGAACTGACAGCGGGCCCGGAGGCCGCGCCGAGGGGGTCCGGTGCGGTCACGGACCCCATCGGCGCGGCCGTGGCCCAGACGGCCCGGCCGTGTCTCAGACGTCCGCGCCGTTGAAGTGTTCGCGTACGAGGGACCGCACCACCGTGAGGTCCCGGGCGATCAGCGCGTCCAGCAGCGCGGTGTGCTCCGAGGCGTCGGCGAGCAGCTCGGCACGCCGGCCGGCGGGGCTGTCGACCAGGGGCCACTGGGACCGGCGGTGCAGGTCGTCCGCGACCGAGACGAGCTGCTGGTTGCCCGACAGCGCGAGCACGGCGCGGTGGAAGGCGCGGTCGCTCTCCGCGTACGCCGCCCGGTCGCCGACAGCGGCCGCCGCGACCGTGGCGTCGGCCAGGGGACGCAGGGCGCACCAGCCGGCCGCAGGGACGGTGCGGGCGAGCCGCAGCATGACGGGGACCTCGATCAGGGCACGCACCTCGGCGAGCTCACCCAGCTCACGGGGGCCCCGCTCACTGACCCGGAAACCGCGGTTCGGCACGACCTCGACGGCTCCCTCGACGGCCAGCTGCTGCATCGCCTCGCGCACCGGGGTCGCCGACACACCGAAGCGGGCGCCGAGTGCCGGGGCGGAGTAGACCTCCCCTGGGGCCAGCTCCCCGCCGACCAGTGCGGAGCGCAGGGCATCCAGGATCTGGCCGCGCACGGAGTGCCGCTGGACCACTCGGGGCGCCGGGGGCTCGCTGTGGGTGTGCTCGCCGCGCGCCTGCTCGGGCACGCGTACGTCCTGCGGGGCGCCCTCGGACGCGTACGGCCGCGCGTTCTGACGCGCTCTGCCCTGCTCCACCGGAACCTCCTCGCACTGGCGGGCCGACTCGCGCGCGCCGGGCCCCCTGTGCACGATAGGCGGAGCGGGCGTCAGTTCAAACACCGATCACTTCGGGTAAGGTAAGGCTTACCTGTAAGAGATCGTGATTCGGTGGTCCCTGAATGACCGTGCCCGCTCTGCTCGCCGCCACCGCCCCGTCCCCGCTGACGGCGGCGTACGCACGTCTGGCCGAGGTCTTCCCGGGGCTGCGCGCCGAGGTACTCGCCGATGACGTCGCGGCACCCTCGGGCAGCGGATGGGTCGGCGCCTTCGAGCTCGCGGCGGGCGGTGCAGCGCTGGACGACTTCCTGGCCTGGGACGAGGCACAGGTGCTGCGGGACTACGGCACCCGGGCCCGCCCCGACGTGGTGGCGAGCTTCGGACTGCACCGCTACGCCTGGCCGGCCTGCCTCCTGGTGACCCTGCCGTGGTTCACGCACCGCCGGGTGCCGCGGATCCCCGCCGCTGACGTCTCCTTCCACCGGGGCCTCGGCCATCTGACCCTGCGCGTCAGCGAGTTCGCCTGCCTGCCCGACGACCCGGCGGCCGGATCGCCCGGCGCCCGCGTCGTGCCCGACGAGTCTGCGCTGCGGGCCGAGGTCCTCGACTGCGTGGCGGAGCACATCGGCCCGGTGCTGGACGGCTTCCGGCCACGCATGCGGCGCGGAAAGCGCGCGCTGTGGGGCATGGCGACCGACGAGATCGTCGAGGGCCTCTGGTATATCGCCCATCTGCTCGGCGAGGAGAACCGCGCGGTGAGGGAGCTGGAGCTGCTGCTGCCGGGCACCACCAAGCCGTACGTGGGCACGGCCGGCTTCCGTGAACTGACGGGACCCGACGGCGAATCGCTCCCGACGCGCGACCGCGCGAGCTGCTGCCTCTTCTACACCCTGCGGCCCGAGGACACGTGCGCCACCTGTCCGCGCACCTGCGACGCCGACCGCGTCCGGAAGCTCACTGCCGCCCTCTGAGCCACTCAGAAGCTCACACCACCCGGTCGAGCGACCAGAAATCGAACTCAACTCAGTCTTCCCGCGCGGGCGTTCGTACAAATTCCACCCATAGGGCAGCCCCGCGAACCCAATTGCATGCGCCGACCCCGAAAGCCGCTGGAAGAGACGTTATTTCCGCCACAATGGCGCCCGAAACGTCCTACGTGACACAAGGGACCGCGCATGAGATTGACCGATATCTCGCTTGACTGGTTGCTTCCGGGCGCCGTGCTGCTCGTGGGGGTTCTGGCGGCGGTGACGGTGGTCGCGCGCGGCAAGCGCGCCGCTGGGAAGGCCACGGCCGACGACGGCTGGGAACGCAGCGAGGAGCGCCGCAGGCGCAAGGAGGCGCTCTACGCCACCGCCTCGTACCTCCTGCTGTTCTGCTGTGCCGCGGTCGCCGCCGCCCTCTCCTTCCACGGGCTCGTCGGCTTCGGCCGGCAAAACCTCAGCCTCTCAGGGGGCTGGGAGTACCTCGTACCTTTCGGCCTCGACGGGGCCGCGATGTTCTGTTCGGTTCTCGCGGTGCGCGAGGCCAGCCACGGAGACGCCGCTCTGGGGTCCAGACTGCTGGTCTGGACGTTCGCCTGCGCCGCCGCCTGGTTCAACTGGGTGCACGCGCCGCGTGGCATGGAGCACGCGGGCGCCCCGCACTTCTTCGCGGGGATGTCGCTCTCGGCGGCCGTGCTGTTCGACCGCGCGCTGAAGCAGACCCGCAGGGCGGCACTGCGCGAGCAGGGCCTGGTGCCCCGCCCGCTGCCGCAGATCCGGATCGTACGGTGGCTGCGCGCCCCCAGGGAGACCTTCGGGGCTTGGTCGCTGATGCTCCTCGAAGGCGTACGCACCCTGGACGAGGCGGTGGACGACGTCCGCGAGGACCGTCAGGAGAAGGAGCAGAACAGACACCGCAGAAGGGACCAGGCCAAGCTGGACCGGGCCCAGATCAAGGCCCTGAACCGGCAGAACCGGGTCTGGGGGCGTGGCGTCCGGATCGGCCGCCAGATGGACGCCCAGGCCATCGCCCGCACACCGGGTGTCCCCGGCCAGGCGGCCGCCGTGGAGCCTGCCTCGACAGAGCCGGGACAACTGCCACTGCGCCCCCGGCCATCCCTCCAAGCCGTGAACGGCTCTAATTCCAGGAGTGCTTCGACACAGACCACCGGTGAACCCGCGACCGTCGACCTCACGACCGAGGACGACACCCAGGCCCTGCCCCGGCTCGATTCGCTGGAGCAGAAACTGAAGGACCTGGAGCAGCAGTTCGGCTGAGCGTCAGGACCTCCCGGCGTTCAGCTCGAACCAGACCACCTTGCCCAGCGCCTGTGTCGCGACCCCCCAGGAGTCCGCCAGGCTCTGGACGAGAAGCAGTCCCCTGCCATGCGTACCGTCGTCGGCGTTCGGTACGTACGGCGCGGGCTCCTGTCCGGTCTCGAAGTCGCGCACCTCCACCCGCAGTCGGGTGGGCACGGAGGTCACCGTGACCACGGCGCCGTTCCTCGTGTGGATGAGCGCGTTCGTCACCAGCTCGCTGAGCAGGAGCTCCGCCACCTCCGTCTCCTCCGGCCGCCTGCGACAGCGCAGGAAGTCGCGCAGCGCTCCACGCATCTCCCCCACGGCCGACAGATCGGCATGCCCGACTCTGCGGTGCAGCCGCATCGGCGGGCCCTCCCTTCGCTTCGTCATGTCCCCCGCACGCACGCTGAATCGACCTCCCTGAGTTCCGTTTCATGACGTCATGTCTCGAACACCTTCACGGGATGCATGCCCCGCAGGGCGGCGGGCACGCGTCCTGAGGCGTCAACATATGAACGGGCGGTCGCGCAACCCCCGCGGGACGACCGACGCGTTACGTCTTCGTACTCACGGTTAACTTCCCAAAAATTCACTCGTATTGGCGTTGACGGATGGGGATCTACGCGCGTCATCATGGTGGACATGCGAATCCCCCCACGGATCACCACGCTCGGCGGCATCGCCGCCCTCCTGTCCGTCCTCTTCGTCGGCGGGCCGGTCACCGCATCGGCCGCGACAGCTCCCTCGACCGCCGCCGTCGGCAGCGTCTGCTACTCCGCGCTGCCGTCCCAGGCCCACGACACCCTCGACCTCATCGATGCGGGCGGCCCGTTCCCGTACGAGCAGGACGGCACCGTCTTCCAGAACCGGGAAGCGCTGCTGCCCAGCCAGAGCACGGGCTACTACCACGAGTACACGGTCATCACGCCCGGGTCCTCGGACCGCGGCGCCCGCCGGATCGTGACGGGCGAAGAGGCCGAGGAGGACTACTACACCGCCGACCACTACGAGTCCTTCGACCTGGTCGACCACGACTGCTGAGCCGCACCGACCCAGGTCCGGTCCGCGCCGTAGTCCCCCACCTGCGGCGCGGGCCATCGGACCCGCGTCACCCGCGTCGGGAGAGCACACGCTTGTACGCTCCACGCATGACCGTGACCTATGTGATCGACGGCGCCCGGATCACCGGCCTGGACAGCTTCTGGGATGTGATCGGCGAGGCGGTGAACGGCCCCGGCGGCTATCTCGGCCGTAATCTCGACGCCTTCGCGGACTGCCTCGGCGGCGGATTCGGCACGCCCGAGGACAGGTCCTTCACCATCGAGTGGCACGACCACGCCCGCTCCGCCCGCGCACTGGGCCACGAGGAGACCGCGCGCCGGCTGGCCGGCCTGCTCCCCCGGGCGCACCCCACCAACAGGTCGCGCCTCGAACGGGAACTGGCCGAGGCCCGGGCGGGCCGGGGTCCGACACTCTTCGACCAGCTGGTCGGGATCATCGAGGACCGGACCGCGCCCGGGACACTACATCTGGTGTGAGACCGCGCCGGTCTCCGACCGGACGTGGTGCCGGCCGATGGGCAGCATCAGTGGCTTGCCGGAGACCGGGTCCTCGATGATGCGGCTCCGGAGGCCGAACACCGACTCGACCATCTCCTCCGTCAGCACTTCCGCGGGGGAACCTGCGGCGTGGATGCTTCCCCCCGCGAGGGCGATGAGGTGATCCGCGTATCTGGCCGCCAGGTTGAGGTCGTGCAGGACCATCACGACGGTGGTCCCCCGGGTTCGGTTCAGGTCGGTCAGCAGGTCGAGCACCTCGATCTGATGGCTGGCGTCGAGGAACGTGGTGGGCTCGTCGAGGAGCAGCAGATCGGTCTGCTGCGCCAAGGCCATGGCGATCCACACCCGTTGCCGCTGTCCGCCGGACAGCTCGTCCACCGCGCGGTCGGCGAGTCCCGCGGTCTGCGTGGTCTCCAGGGCGGACGCCACGGCGGCGTCGTCCTTCTCGCTCCACCGGGTGAAGACTCCCTGGTGGGGGTGGCGCCCGCGGCCCACCAGATCCAGCACGGTGATGCCCTCGGGCGCGATGGGCGACTGCGGCAACAGCCCCAGCGTGCGCGCGAGTTCCTTGGCGGGCATCCGGTGCACCTGCCTGCCGTCCAGGAGCACCTGCCCCTCGCGGGGCGCCAGCAGCCGTGACATCGAGCGCAGCAGGGTCGACTTCCCGCAGGCGTTGGCCCCGACGATGACCGTGACCTTGCCTGGCGGCACCGTCAGGTCGAGGGATTCGACGACGACGCGATCGCTGTAGCCGAGCGTCAGCCGCTCGGCGGTGAGGGAGTGGGACGTGGTCAAATCGAGCCTCCAGCCCGATGGGTGCGGACAATCAGATAGACGAGGTACGGCGCCCCGAGTACCCCGGTGACGACGCCGACGGGGTAGCGGGTGTCGAAGGCGAACTGGCCGGCGAAGTCGGCGACGAGGACCAGGAGCGCGCCGACCAGCCCCGCGGGCACCAGGAGAGAGCCCCCCGCCCCGACGATCCGGGCCGCGATCGGACCGGACAGGAACGCCACGAACGCGATGGGTCCGGCGGCGGCCGTGGCGAAGGCGATCAGGCCGACGGCGACGACGATGACGGTGATCCGGGTGCGTTCGACGCGGACCCCGAGAGCCGAGGCGGTGTCGTCACCGAGCCGCAGGGCGGAGAGATTACGGCCCTGCGACAGCAGTACGGGGGCCAGCACGACCAGCGCGACGACGGCGGGGACGGTCTGGTCCCAGCCCACGCCGTTCAGGCTCCCCGTCAGCCAGCGCGTGGCCTCCTGGAGGTCCCACTCCGCGGCGCGGGACAGGACGTAGGAGGTGACGCTGTCGAGCATCGCGGAGATCCCGATACCGATCAGGATGAGGCGGGTGCCGACGACCCCGTCGCGGAACGCCAGGGTGTACACCAGCAGGGCGACGAGCAGAGCGGCGACGATCGCGAGGACGGACACCTGGGTCTCGTCGAGCGACAGGGTCACGATCGCGATGGCCGCGGCGGCGCTCGCTCCGGAGCTGATGCCGATGACATCGGGGCTGGCGAGCGGGTTGCGCAGCATCGTCTGGAAGGTGACACCGGCCATGCCGAAGCTGAACCCGGCCGTCACGGCGAGCACCGCGCGCGGCAGCCGCAGCCGTCCGACGGTGAACGACGCCCCTGGCACCTGCTCCCCGAGGATCACCCTGACCACGTCGTCGAGCGGGTAGAAGGTCTGCCCGGCCATCAGGGTCACGGCGAACGCGGCGACGACGAGCACGGCCAGGACGAGCCCGACGAGGCGCCGGCGGGAGGCGTTCCTGACGCGTCCTCGGGTGACCTCGCGCAGGACGGACGGCCGGGCGACGGTGGGGGCGCTCACAGGGCACGCACTTTCTGACGGCGGACGGTCCAGATGAAGAACGGGGCGCCGATCAGCGCGGTCACGATGCCCACGTCGACCTCGGAGGGCCGTGCCACGATCCGCCCCACGACATCGGCGGCCGTCAGCAGCACGGCCCCGGTGACCGCGGAGAACGGCAGCAGCCAGCGGTGGTCGACGCCTGCCATCAGCCGGCACGCGTGCGGGACGACGAGCCCGACGAAGCCGATCGGCCCGGCGGCGGCCGTCGCGGCACCGCACAGGATGACGGCGCCGACCGCCGCCGTGGCGCGGGCGACGGCGACCCGTTCGCCCAGCCCGGCGGCGAGTTCGTCGCCCAGGGCGAGCGAGTTCAGCGCCCGCGCGGAGAGCAGGCAGATCAGGACGCCGACGCCGAGGAAGGGCAGCACATGGCCGATGCGCTCGAAGGACGCGCCGCCGACCCCGCCGATCTGCCAGAGCCGGAAGGACCCCGAGATGTCGTTACGGGGCAGGACGACCGCGGTCACCATCGAGGCGAACGCCGCGGAGGTGGCGGCGCCCGCGAGGGCCAGCTTGAGGGGCGTCGCACCGCCACGCCCCAGGGAGCCGACGGTGTAGACGAATACGGCCGAGAGCGCCGCTCCGGCCATGGCGACCCACACGTACCCCGTCGGCGACGTGAGCCCGAAGAAGGCGACGCCCGTGACCACGGCCAGCGAGGCGCCCATGTTGACGCCGAGGATGCCCGGGTCGGCCAGCGGGTTGCGGGTCACCCCCTGCATCACGCCGCCGGCCAGTCCGAGCGCCGCGCCGACCACCACGGCGAGCAGGGTGCGCGGGATCCGCTTGGTGACAGCCGCCTGTTCCAGGGTGCCGTCGGCGCCGCCGAGCGCGCTCCAGACGTCGGACCAGGCGACCGTACGCGAGCCGACGGCGACCGAGAGCACCGTCACCGCGGCCAGCAGCAGCAGGGTGACCAGGAGCCACAGGATCCGGACACGCGCCGGACGCCGCACCACGGCGGTGTCCGGCACGTGCCGTGTGTCGACCGTCGTCACTTGACCTTGTCCGCGGCCTTGGCGAGTTCGGCCACGTAGTCCTCCAGCACCCAGGAGATCGACAGCGGCGTGGGGTTCGCGGCGGTGGCCAGCGGGGCGCTGCCCGGGAGGAGGTAGACCGAACCGCGCTCGACTGCGGGGATCTTCGAGAGCAGCGGGTCCGTCCGCAGCGTCTTGAGCAGTTCGCCCTTGTCGTCGCCGTAGCCGGTGATGATGTCGACGTCGTCGAACGCGTCGATCTGCTCCGCACTCTTGGTCAGCGCGAACTTGTCCGTGCCCTTGGACGCGTCGGCGATGCTGCCGGGAGTGTCCAGGCCGAGGTCCTCGAAGAACAGGGTGCGGGTGTCATGGGTCGTGTAGAAGCCGACCTCACTGACGTCGTTGGGGTCGACGTGCGTCATGAACATCGCCGACTTCCCCTTCAGCTGGGGGTACTTGGCGACCGTCTTCCTGATGTCCCCCTCGACCTCGGCGATCAGCTCGTCGCCCTCGTCGGCGAGGCCTATCGCCTTGCTGTTCATCTGGATGATCTCGCGCCAGGGAGTGGCCCACGCCGCCTCCGGGTACGCCACCACGGGGGCGATGTCGCTCAGAGTCGCGTAGTCCTGCTTCGTCAGCCCGGAGTACGAGGCGAGGATGACGTCCGGCTTCGTGTCGGCCACGGCTTCGAAGTCGATGCCGTCGGTCTCGTCGAAGAGGACCGGGGTCTTGGCGTCCAGCTCCTTCAGCTTGTCCTCGACCCAGGGCAGGACGCCGTCGCCGTCGTCGTCACCGAAGTTCGCGGCGGCCATGCCGACGGGCACGACGCCGAGAGCCAGCGGCACCTCGTGGTTGGCCCAGTTCACCGTGGCCACGCGCTTGGGCTCGGACGGGATCGTGGTCTTCCCGAGTGCGTGCTCGATCGTCATCGGGAACGCCCCCGAGCCGGCCTTTCCGCTCGCGTCCTTCTCGGACTCGGACTCCCCGCCGCAGGCCGTGAGGCCTACGAGCAGGGCAGCCGCGACGGCGACTACGCGAAGGCGATGTGGACGCATGGATCCGTACTCCAGTTCAGGATGGGCGGCGCCTGCCTCACACGTCTGCGTGAATCGGGGCGTGGGGCTGTGCACCGGAGACGCTCAAGCGACTTAGGTAAGGCTTGGCTTGCCTTTGACCTTATGAAAGACACAGGGATGTCGCAATCGACCGTTTCAGACAGTCGTTGTAGCGATCGGGACATCGAGAACGCGCCGCACCGGCGAGCAGCCCTCGTGCACCCGCATCAGCGTGCCCGGAACGCCCCCGGCGTGAGCCCCGTCGTACGCCGGAAAGCGGCACCGAAGGCGCTCGCCGAGCGGTAGCCGACCTTCTCCGCGACGTCCTCCACCTCCCAGCCCCGGGTGAGGAGCTCGACCGCGTGCTGCGCCCTGACTCCGGCGACCCAGCGCGCGAAACTGGTGCCCGTCTCGGCGTTGAAGGCGCGGGTGACCGTGCGGGTGCTCACACCCAGCTCGGCTGCCCACCGGGACAGCGTCCGCTGATCGCCGGGGTTCTCGCGCACGGCGTCGGCGATCGGGCGCAGCAGCGGCGACGCCGGGATCTGGACCAGCAGTTCCCGGGAGGACGGAGCGAGCACGTCCAGCACCATCACCTCCGCGGCGGCCCGGGAACCGGCCTCCAGGCCGGCGTCGCCGAGCCGTTCAAGCAGCAGGCGGAGCAGCGGGGTGATCTCGACGGCCACGGGGACGTCGGAGAGCGCGGGTGTGGTGGCACGGCCGAAGAAGGTCGCGCGGAACCACGTCCCGGCGACCGCGGAGCCGGAGTGCATGGTGCCCGCCGGCATCCACAGGCCCAGGGCCGGGGTGATCGTCCACGCCCGCGCGCCCACCACCGCCATGGAGGCGCCCCGCTCGTTCCAGAGCAGTTCGTCCCAGGGGTGGGCGTGGGCGTTCCAGCTGGTGTCGTGCGGGACGGTCTCTTCGTAGCCGTGTATGACGAACGGTGCCCGCGCCGCACCCGGGTCCTGGTCCGGCACGGTGCGGGTCTCGCGGGTCACGGCGCGGCCCCCGGCCCGCCGGCGGGCGTCGCCGGGCCGTCGCCGGTCGGAGGGGCCGTTCGCATGCCCTCACATTACCGGGGCGGCCGGACGGGTCCCCCTGCCGCCAGGGGGCCTCCGCCCCGGCCGCACTCAGGGCCGTGGCACGTTGCGGAGGTTGGATCGTGCCATCTGGAGCATCCTGCCGACCCCGCCGTCCAGGACGATCTTGCTGGCGGAGAGCGCGAAGCCGGTGACCATGTCGGCACTGATCTTCGGCGGGATCGAGAGGGCGTTCGGGTCGGTGACCACATCGACGAGTGCGGGGCCCTTGTGCTTGAAGGCGTCCTTGAGCGCGCCCTCCAGCTGTTTGGGCTTCTCCACCCGCACCCCGTAGGCCCCGCAGGCCCGTGCGACGGCCGCGAAGTCGGGGTTCTCGTTGGTCGTACCGAACGAGGGAAGCCCGCCGACCAGCATCTCCAGCTCGACCATGCCGAGCGCGGAGTTGTTGAACAGGACGACCTTCACCGGCAGGTTGTACTGGACGAGCGTGAGGAAGTCACCCATCAGCATGGTGAATCCGCCGTCGCCGGACATCGAGACGACCTGCCGGTTCCGGTCGGTGAACTGGGCGCCGATCGCCTGCGGCAGCGCGTTGGCCATCGAACCGTGGCTGAACGAACCGATGACCCGGCGCTTGCCGTTGGGCGTGAGATAGCGGGCCGCCCACACATTGCACATGCCGGTGTCGACGGTGAACACGGCGTCGTCGTCAGCGAGTTCGTCGAGGACCGAGGCGACGTACTCCGGATGGATCGGGACGTGCTTCTCGACCTTGCGGGTGTACGCCTTGACCACGCCCTCGAGCGCGTCGGCGTGCTTCTTCAGCATCCGGTCGAGGAACTTGCGGTCGGTCTTCGCCTTCACGCGCGGGGTCAGGGCGCGCAGCGTCTCGCGTACGTCGCCCCAGACGGCCAGATCGAGCTTGGACCGCCGGCCCAGATGCTCGGGGCGCACATCGACCTGGACGATCTTCACATCGTCCGGGAGGAACGCGTTGTACGGGAAGTCGGTGCCCAGCAGGATCAGCAGATCGCACTCATGGGTCGCCTCGTAGGCGGCGCCGTAGCCGAGCAGCCCGCTCATGCCCACGTCGTACGGGTTGTCGTACTGGATCCACTCCTTGCCGCGCAGCGCGTGACCGACCGGGGACTTCACCCGCTCGGCGAACTCCATCACCTCGGCGTGCGCGCCCGCCGTCCCGCTGCCGCAGAACAGCGTCACCCGTTTGGCCTTGTCGATCATTTCGCAGAGCTTGTCGATCTCCTCGTCACCGGGCTTCACGGAGGGCCGCGAGGTGACCAGGGCGTGCTCGATCGACTTCTCCGGGGCCGGCTGCGAGGCGATGTCACCCGGCATCGACACGACGCTGACGCCGCCGCGGCCGATCGCGTGCTGGATCGCCGTCTGGAGCAGCCGCGGCATCTGCTGCGGGTTGGAGATCATCTCGTTGTAATGGCTGCACTCCTGGAAGAGCAGCTCCGGGTGGGTCGCCTGGAAGTAGCCGAGGCCGATCTCGCTCGACGGGATGTGCGAGGCGAGGGCGAGCACCGGGGCCATGGAGCGGTGGGCGTCGTAGAGGCCGTTGATGAGGTGGAGATTGCCCGGCCCGCACGACCCGGCGCAGGCCGCGAGGGTGCCGGTGATCTGGGCCTCGGCTCCGGCCGCGAACGCGGCCGTCTCCTCGTGCCTGACCTGGACCCACTCGATGGCGGCGTTACGCCGGATGGCGTCGACCACGGGGTTGAGGCTGTCGCCGACGACGCCGTACAGCCGCTTGACCCCCGCCCGCACGAGGATGTCGACGAACTGCTCCGACACGTTCTGCTTGGCCATGGGTGCGCACCCTCTCTGCCTCCGGCTTTCCGTGACTCCATCAACCCACGGTGTGCCCGGTTACGCCTCCCAGACCGCGGCGCTCGTGCGGTCGTCGGCGTATCCCTTGGTCCTCAGCTGGGTGTCGGCGAGATAGGCGGGAAGCCCGGGCGGGCCGTCGGCGCTCCAGCGCCGCGCGAGCTCCTCGGCGAGCGCGGGCTCCCCGCGCATCGGTTCGGCCAGGCCGTTTCCGCAGAGCAGCAGCGTGTCCCCGGACCGGGCGACGGAGGCACGGAAGCGGAAGGGCTCCGCGGGCGGTGGGCTGTCGGCGTACGGGGACGGGGGCGTGGTGATCTGCAGATCCATCGTCAGCCGGTCCCCACCCGGGCTCTCCTCGCTCTCCCCGCCCACGGTCGAGGGCAGCTCGGGGTCGAGGTCCTGCCAGGCCCCGTCGCGGAGGCGGAACAGGCCGCCGGGCCCGATGCCGAAGAAGACCCGGGTGCGGCACTCCGGGTCGGCGGACAGCAGCAGACAGCGCAGGCCCGCGCTGTACCCGGACGGTTCGAGGCCAAGCTCGGCGGCGCGGGCGCGCAGCTTGCCGTAGGTGCGGTCGGTGAGGCGGTGCAGCCCCGACTTGAGGTCGCCCCTTCGTCCTGCCCTTATGTCGTCGGAGAGCCGGGCGTGACTGCGGGCGACGGATCCGCCGATCCAGCGGCAGGCGTCGGCGGCGGCCGTACGGGTCTGATCCGCGCCCCGGCCACCACCGGCCACCGCGACCAGGACCAGGGCGCTGTCCCCGGTTCCGAAGCGTGCGGTGAGCAGGGCGTCGCGGCGTGGCTCGCCCCGGAAGCGCGCCGAGTCCCCGCGCACCGAGGCCGCCCGCAGGGTGTACGTCCCGTACCTGGCGCCGTCGAGGACCGTGTCGGGGACGAGGCCGTCGAGGTCGTCGGGGCCGGATTCGGGCAGCGCGGCGGGCTCGGCGTCATAGGTGGGAGGCCGGTCCCCGAGGTGGCCGACCACAGGGCGCACCGGCGGCGCGGACACTGCCGGCTGCTCCGGCCCGGCCGGTACGGCGGGTGGCTCGGCGGCCGGGGGCGCGGCCGGCGCCCGCACGGCGAAGGTCCGGGGCCGAGGGGGCCCGGCGGGGGCCTCCCAGGGGGCCCGCTCCTCCACGACGGTGCGCGGGGCCGGCGGCGGCCCCGGCACGGGACTCGGCGGCTCCGGCGCGGGACTCGGCGGCCCCGGCACGGGACTCGGCGGCCCCGGCACGGGACTCGGCGGCTCCGGCGCGGGAGGCGCCGGTGGCTCCGGTGGCTCCGGTGGCGCCGGTGGCTCCGGTGGCGCCGGTGGCTCCGGCGCGAGGTCCGCCTCCGACGGGCGCGGGTCGGGCAGCGGCACCACCGTCACCGGGTGGTCCGCCTCGGCCGCCGCCGGTCCGCCCACGGCGCCCGCCGCGGAGTCGAAGCGGTCGTCGATGCTGTCGGCCGCGCCGCTCGGCCCGGTGTCGGGCGCGGTCTCGTCGTACAGCGCCCGCCACCAGTCGTCCTCGTGGGCGGCGGGCTTCTCCCCCTGCTGGCTCATGACCGTATTGTCGACCGCCCGGGGCTTACGAAAACGGGTCATTCGGAAAAGTGGCCCGGAAGTGGCATCCACGAGGTCATCCACGAGGTGACCCGCCAGGCGTCCCCACCCCCCACGGGAAGGTCGCCCGGCGGGCCGGTCTGTGCTCTCAGCCCACCGCCCATGGTGTGGTCGTCGCTGCGGTGGCGCCAGATTGTCAGAGAGACGCGTGCTACGGGGCATGATGGGCCCGGCGGGTTTACGCCGTGGCTGTTTCCCGCCACCGCACACCCCGTCCGACGGGCGCAGGAACGCGTGGGCACGGAGCCGGGGAGGGCCGAGGATGCTGTCAGCGATAGGTCTCGACGAGAGACAGGAGGCGGCCTACCGGGCGCTGGTCGCGGCCGGCGCCGCGGAGCTCTCCGATCTCGCGCGCCGGCTGGCCCTGCCCGAGGCGGACACCGAGCGCGCGCTGCGCCGGCTGGAACAGCAGGGTCTGGTGGCGCAGTCGTCGTCACGGGCGGACCGCTGGGTCGCCGCCCCGCCAGGGGTCGCGCTGGGCGCGCTGCTGACCCAGCAGCGCCATGAGCTGGAGCAGGCGGAGCTGGCGTCCGCGCTGCTCGCCGAGGAGTACCGGGCGGAGGCGGCCGAACCCGCCGTGCACGACCTGGTGGAGGTGGTGACGGGCGCGAGCGCCGTGGCCCACCGGTTCCACCAGCTGCAGCTGGGTGCCACGTCCGAGGTCTGCGCGCTGGTCACGGGGAAGCCGATCGCGGTCACCGGGATGGAGAACGAGTCCGAGGAACGCGCGGCGATGCGGGGCGTGTCCTACCGCGTGGTCGTCGAGCGCGACGTGCTCTCCCTGCCGTCCGGGATCGTGGAGCTGTCGGCGGCGCTGGGCCGCGACGAGCAGTGCCGGGTGGTCGACCGGGTGCCGACGAAGCTGGTGGTCGCCGACGCCGCGCTGGCCATGGTGCCGCTGACCGGCCGGGGGGCCGAGCCGGCCGCCCTGGTGATCCACGCCAGCGGGCTGCTGGAGTCCCTGATGGGCCTCTTCGAGGCGGTGTGGCGGGACGCGATGCCGCTGCGCCTCGGCGGGAACGGCATCAGTGAGGAGAACGGTCCCGGTGCGGATCCGACCGATCTGGAGATCCTCTCGTTGCTGCTGGCCGGTCTGACGGACGCGAGCGTGGCGAAGCAGCTGGATCTGGGGCTGCGGACGGTGCAGCGGCGGGTGAAGGGGCTGATGGAGCTCACCGGGGTCACCACCCGGCTGCAGCTCGGCTGGCATGCGTACGAACGCGGCTGGGTGGCCCGCGCCCCGCGCTGACCGCCCCGCCTGCACCTTCGGCCGCTCACCGGCCCCTCGCTGACGGGCGGGACCCGGCGCACTCCGGCACGCTGGTCGAATGAGTGTGTGGCAGCTCGTTGCTGTCGGGGCGGTGATGCTGCTCGGCCTCGTCGGCGTCCTGGTGCCGGGCGTGCCCGGGCAGGCGATCGTCTGGGCCGCGGTCCTCTGGTGGGCCCTGACGGACCCGGCCCCGGTCGCCTGGGGCGTGCTGATCGGCGCGACGTGTCTGCTGCTGCTCAACCAGACGCTGAAGGCGCTGCTGCCCACGCGCCGCCCACGCGAGACGGGGGCGCCACGCAAGACGCTCATGGTCGGCGGGCTCGCGGCGATCGGCGGGTTCTTCGTGATCCCGGTGGTGGGCGGGATCCTGGGGTATGTGGGTGCGATCTACGGCGCCGAACGCCTGCGCCTCGGCGGCCGGGCGGCGGGCTGGGCCTCGCTCAGGTCCGTGATGCGGGCGACGGGGTACTCCGTGCTCGTGGAGCTCTTCTGCTGTCTGCTGGCGGTGGGCGCCTGGCTGGGCGCCGTCATCTGGGGCTGAGGACCGGGGGTGCCGGGGGCGGCGGTACCGCTACCCCGACGCCCCCGGCCGTTCCCGTCAGCGGATCCCGCCGCGCTTCATCGCCATGGCCGCCCTGCCCTCCGTGCTCCTGCGCTTCCATTCACGCAGGGTCTCGGAGCGCAGCCGGGCGTCCGTCTTCGCCGCGATGCGGTGGTTCTCCCGGAGCAGCTTGCGGTAGCTGTCGAGACGCCGTTCGGGCAGGGACCCGTCCTCGACGGCGCCGAGCACGGCACAACCGGGCTCGGCGTCGTGGGCGCAGTCGTGGAAGCGGCACTGCTCGGCCAGGTCCTCGATCTCCGAGAAGACCTGGCCGACGCCGGTCTCCGCGTCCCAGAGACCGACGCCCCTCAGCCCGGGGGTGTCGATCAGGACACCGCCTCCCGGCAGCACGAGGAGGTTGCGCGTGGTGGTGGTGTGGCGGCCCTTGCCGTCCACGTCGCGCGCCGCCCGTACATCCATCACGTCCTCACCGAGCAACGTGTTGGCGAGGGTCGACTTTCCGGCGCCGGAGGTCCCGAGCAGCACGCTCGTACCGCCGCCGACGCTCGCACCGAACACATCCACGCCCTCCCCCGTCGCGGAGCTGACGGGGAGCACCTGCACCCCCGGGGCGATGCGCTCGATGTCCTCGACGAGGTGGGACAGCGTCGTGGCGTCGGGGACGAGGTCGGCCTTGGTGAGCAGAACGAGCGGGTGCGCCTCGTACTCCTCGTGCCCGGCAGGGCGGGCCCCCTCACCGAGCAGCGCGGCGCCGGCGGTGCTGGACATGGCCAGCGCCAGGAACCGTTCGAGACGCCCGAGGTCGAGCTCGACGGCGAGCGAGACACAGATGACGATGTGATCGATGTTGGTGGCGAGCACCTGCCCTTCGGAGCGCTGCGACGACGTCGAGCGTACGAAGGCGGTGCGGCGTGGCAGGAGCGTGCGGACGAACTGCGGGTCACCGTCGGGGTCGACGGCCACCCAGTCCCCGGTGCAGACGATCCGCATCGGATCGCGGGGCACCACGAAGGCGGTGTCCGCCCTGAGGGTGCCGTCCGGAGTGACCACGTCGCACCGGCCGCGGTCCACCCGCACCACGCGTCCCGGCAGGAGTCCCTGCTCGGCGTACGGGGTGAAGGTGTCGGCCCATGCGTCGTCCCAGCCGTACGGGGCCAGCGGGTGCGACGGGGTGGAGGCCTGAGAAATCGAGAAAGACAAGGGAAACCCTTCACAAGGGCGGCCCCGGCACCGCGCGTTCAGGCGCGGAGGGAAAAGATCAAGGTCAGCCGGCGGCCACAGGGGTGGGAACGATGCACTTCGGGTCGTGGGCAGCGCCCACCGCTACGACAGTCATCAATGTCCTCACCTCCTGGTTCCTCGAACTGCGCACACCCTAGCCCGGGGCCCGCCTGGGCCGTCAACAGGTTTTCCGGGCGACGAGCGCGCACCTGTTGGATTGGACCGGGTTGGCAGAGATATTCCCCGATCAGGTGATACGCGTGGACAAGGACCGGTCTCGGGCCGTTAGGGTGCCGGACATGACCTCACCCAAAGCCGCCACCGCCCCCTTCACACCTGCCCAGTTGGGCACCCAGATCCTGCTCGCGTGGAGCGGGTCGAACCCCGGGACAGGGCGTGAGACAGCTTTTCTGCTCACCTACGCACTCGGCGACGCCCCCGGCGGGCCGGAGGCCGGCGAGAGGGCCATGCGCACCGCTCTGGAGCGCAGCGGTCTGCGGGTGGGCGGCGAGACGCTGGACGCCTCGGAAATGCCGAACCTTCCGGTGAAGCTGCTCGTCCAGGCCGGGCAGGCCGTCCTGACGCTGCCTCACTTCACGGCGCAGTACACCGTGCCGCCCGAGTGGCTGGCCGTGGCGCGGTCCGAGGGCAGGGTGCACGGAATGTTCGCCACGCGGCCGTGGCCCGCGGCGGCCCCCGGGCAGCCGGTGGGCGAGGAGCTGCTGCGGTCCTTCGTGGCCGACCCCGAGGTCGTCAGCACCTCCGCCCACTGCCTGATGCCGGTACGCAGCCTGGGCTGAACCCCGCCCCGCACACAGAGCGATGCCCACCACCCCCCGTGGAGTGGTGGGCATCGCCCTGTGCGGTGTCGTCAGCTGTTGCCGGCGCCGTTACCCGAGAGGACCGGGATGTCCGACAGGATGTGGGACAGCGGCTCGTCACCCTTGGCCTGGGTGGAGTTGTCCGTGCACTGCTGGTTCTGCGGGTTGGACAGGACGTTGACGTCCTGCACCGCGATCGGAACGAGGCCGACCAGCGAGCCCACGTTGGCCTTGACCGGCAGAGCGATGCACGGCTTGTTCAGCGAACCCTGGACGAGGCTGAGCTGGGGGCTCTGGTCACCCTTGGTCTCGCTGTTGCCGTACTCCGCCTCGGCGCCGTTGCCGTTGACCGTGGTGGTGCCGTGGTCGTCGCCGATCGCCATGGCCGAGGGGGCCGCGGCGGCGGAGAGGCCGATCAGGGACACAGCCACAGCGGCGGCGGCGGTCATCTTCTTCATTGCACTTCACCTTTCGGAGCGTCCCGTTGTGGAACGTACTGTTAACCAAAATCGGAGGGTTTGGTTCCGCTACACCACTCGAACGAGTTGGATCACGTTCCAGGCCGCTACCCGCGCCGCTCTTCCGCACGTGCGGCGGGGACGAACGCGCCCCTCCGGCCTCGCACGGAACCGCGAGCCACCTGCGGCCCGGTCGACGCGTCGACCGGGCCCGGCCCGGCGACGCGCCGTGCCGCTTCCTGCCATTCGGCGAGCAGCCGGTCGTAGATGGGCGTGGAGCTCTCGGGCAACCGGTCGTGTCCGGGGGCGTGATGTCTGTCGTACGGGTCCATGAGGCGCATCTACCCGGCCGGGGGGACGGCGTGGGCCGCGCGTAAGGCATCCGGCCCAATTCCCGCACTATCGGGCTACCCGACGTGCAGACCGGCGGTGAAGGACCGGACGCGGACAGACGTGTGGGGCCGCTCCGCCCCGGGCTGCTGACCGAGGTCGGTCGCTGCACGGACGGAACGGCCCCACACGGTTCATGGACTACGACGAGGCGGGAAACGGTGCACCCTGGCCTGGATGGACGCAGGGAGAGCCGGATTCGCGCGGTGTCAGTTGTTGCCCGCGCCGTTGCCCGAGAGGAGCGGGATGTCGTTCAGGATGTGCGACAGCGCCTCGTCACCCTTGGCCTGGGTGGAGTTCTCGGTGCACTGCTGGTTCTGCGGCGAGGACAGGACGTTGATGTCCTGGACCGAGACCGGGACCAGCCCGAGGAGCGAACCGACATTGGCCTTCGCCGGCAGCGCGATGCAGGGCTTGTTGAACGAGCCCTGGATCAGGCCGATCTGCGGGCTCATGTCGCCGTGCGTGCTGCTGTTGCCGTAGTACTGGTCGGCGCCGTTGCCGTTGACCGACGTGGTGCCCTGGTCGTTGCCGATCGCCATGGCCGAGGGGGCCGCGGCGGCGGAAACGCCGGCGACGGAGGCGGCGACTGCCGCCGACGCCAGAATCTTCTTCATCATGAAACGTGCCCTTCTGGTATTTCTGTTGCCCGCCTGTCCGGAGCATTCTGTTCAACTCCGCCGGTGGCATTCGGTTGCGCCATATCACTCGAACGATTTCCTCGGCCGGTCCGCAGCCGAATGCGCGGGAGCCGGCCGGCGAAATGGTGCGGCGTGAAGGGACCACAGGGGCCGCGCGGCGGATCAGCCGCCGAGCGGCAGCCCGCCCATGAGCGGGCCCGCCGCATCGGCCACGCCGGTCACCGCGTCGGCCGTCCTGCTGACCGTGCCGTCCTCGTGTACCGCTCCCGCGGTCTCTCCGACCGCGTCCACCACGGGGTTCACCACCTGGTCGGGGATCTGCGGCGCGGTGGACGTCAGCTCGTTCACGCCGGTGGTGAGGCTGATCCTGGGGGCCGTCGGGGTGCCTGCGGCGAAGGCGGGGGCGGCCGCCCCGAGAGCGGCCACGGAACCTGCGACAACGGCGACGGTCTTCGCGTACTTCACTTTCCGAAATCCCTTCTGCGGGCGGCATTCGCCGCCTTTGACCGGGACAACGATCAATCCGTGCACGGGGAAACTGCACGCGCCGGGATTTCCCCCTGGACAGCGGGAAGGCCCTGGAGCGTTGATCACCCCAGGGCCTTCTCATGACGAGCCGTCGGCTCGGTCAGCGAAAGATCAGTCGTTGACGCAGGTGTTGCCGAACGCCGGGTTGAGCAGACCGATCACGTTGATCGTGTTGCCGCAGACGTTCACCGGAATGTGGATCGGAACCTGCACGACGTTGCCGGACAGGACGCCCGGGGAACCGACGGCAGCGGCACCGGCGCCGGCGTCAGCCATGGCCGGGGCAGCGGCACCGAGTGCCATGAGGGTTCCGGCGGCGACGGCGGCAACCTTGGTGTACTTCACTTTCATCCCTTTCTGCAGCGGAGTCCTGGGCGGACACGTCTTTCGTGCCGCACGAGCGCCCAACTGAATGCGCTCGTGACTCCGGAGCTGTAATCCGTAACGATTGGCGGGCGGCATCGAAACGCTATGCGTGCCGTTTCAGGGAAAACCGCCCGAATGCCACAGGCCCGGGCCGCACGATGGAGGAGTGTCGGCGGCCCGGACCGGTCCTTGGGGCCCGGTCAGTTGTTGCCGACGCCGTTGCCGGAGAGGACCGGGATGTCCGACAGGATGTGCGACAGCGGCTCGTCACCCTTGGCCTGGGTGGAGTTGTCCGCGCACTGCTGGTTCTGCGGGTTGGACAGGACGTTGATGTCCTGGACCGCGATCGGGACGAGACCGACCAGCGAGCCCACGTTGGCCTTGACCGGCAGGGCGACGCACGGCTTGTTCAGGGAGCCCTGGACGAGCGTGAGCTGGGGGCTCTGGTCACCCTTGGTCTCGCTGTTGCCGTACTCCGCCTCGGCGCCGTTGCCGTTGACCGACGTCGTGCCGGTGTCGTCACCGATCGCCATGGCGCTGGTCGCCGAGAGACCGAGGATGGAGGCGGCGACGGCGCCCGTAGCCAGAACCTTCTTGATCACGATTAACCCTTCTCGTACCGATTGCCCCGCAGCGGAGCGACCTGATCAACTCGCCGGCGCCCGTTTGGTTCGCCTCACCGGCCCCCGTTCACCCGAATGCCGGAACTCCCGCGCAAAAGCGAACACCCGTACGTGACCCTTTCGGGTGGTTACACAATTTCCACGCATCTCCAAGTTTCCCCCGCATCCTTCACGTCGTTAGGGATTCGTCCGCGTCGATGGAATGACCGCCATCAGGGTCACCGACCACGCGAATTTCCCGAAGAAGGGCATGTAATGCGACAGGTTCTGAATAAAAGCATGATCGTCATGGCGGCGGCGTCGGGCATCCTGACCGCCGCGGGCGGTTATGCGCACGCCGACGCCTCGGCCGACGGTGTCGCCGCGAATTCCCCCGGTGTCGGCTCGGGCAACGCCGTGCAGGTCCCGGTGCACGTGCCGGTCAACCTCTGCGGCAACACCGTCGATGTGATCGCCCTGCTCAACCCGGCCTTCGGCAACACCTGCGCGAATGTCAGCTCGGGCGACCAGCACGACGACGCGTACGGCGACGATGCATACGGCAGCGACGACAACGGTGCGTACGGCGGCGGGCACGGCAGCCACCAGGGCTCCGGCGCGAGCGCCGACGGCCAGGCGGTCGGCTCGCCCGGCGTCCTGTCCGGCAACCTGGTCCAGGCCCCGGTGGATGTGCCGGTGAACGCCTGCGGCAACAGCGTCGACGTGGTCGGTCTGCTCAACCCCGCGTTCGGCAACACCTGTGCCAACGACAGTGGTTACGAGCACCCGCCGGTCGAGCCGCCGGTGGTGGAGCCGCCGACCGACGAGCCGCCCACCTCGAAGCCGCCGGTCGAGCCGCCGGCCACCGAGCCCCCGGCGGAGGAGCCGCCGGCCGGCAACCCCGGTCCGAACACCCCCGACACACAGCTGGCCCAGACCGGTGCGGGTGACATCGGCATGGCCGCCGGTGCCAGCGCCGCGCTGCTGCTGGGAGGCGCGGTGCTCATGCGCCGCACCCGCGGTTCGCGTAACTAGTCCCGCAACCACGAGGGGCCGCCCCGCAGCAAAGATGCTGCGGGGCGGCCCCTTCGCGTGTGCCGGACAACGAGGTCAGACGCGGGACAGACCCGCCCGGTCCAGGAGCGCTGCGATCGCGCTCGTCTCGTCCGTGTCCAGGCGGCGCATCGGCGGGCTCATCACGTTGGTCGCGATGACGCCGCGCAGCATCAGGGCCGTCTTGAAGGCCCCGAGACCGGCCGCCGTCGCCGAGGCGGTGCCGGGCGCGGCGGCCCCCACGATGTCGAACAGCGCGACCAGCCGGTCCTGTTCGGTTGTGGCGGCGGCCCAGTCACCTCTTACGGCGGCCTGGTGCAGGCGCACGTAGCCGTGCGGGTCCACATTGCCCAGGCCGGGCACCGACCCGTCCGCACCGCTCAGCATCATCGCGTCGACCACGAGCTCATGGCCCGTGAGAACCGAGAAGCCGGGGAGCTCGCGCGCTCCGATGGCGAGCCTGCGGAAGGAACCGTCGTCCCCGCTGGAGTCCTTCACACCGGCGAGCACCCCGTCCGCGGCGAGCGGGAGCAGCAGCTCGGGCTCCAGTTTGCTGTGCACGCAGACCGGCACGGCGTACACCAGGAGCGGGGCGTCCACGGCCGCCGCGATGTCGCGGAAGTGGCGGTCGATCTCCGTGGCGTGGGTGCGCGTGTAGAAGGGGGCGGTGGCCACGACCGCGTCGGCGCCGAGGGCGACCGCGGCGCGGGCCCGCTCGATGGCGCGGTCGGTGGTCGTCTCGATGGCACCGACGAGGACCGGTACCTGGCCCCCGGAGGCCGACGTGATCACCTTGATGACCTCGTCCTGCCGGCCGGGCGTCAGATAGGCGGTCTCGCCGGAGCTGCCGAGGGCGAAGAGGCCGCTGACGCCGCCGTCGAGGAGGTGGCCGACGACCCGCTCCAGGGAGACCCGGTCGAGCTCACCGTCCGCGGTGAGCGGCGTGACGACGGGCGGGATCACTCCGGAGTACGGGGCGGTGGGGGCGGTCATGCGGTGCTCCTTGCAGGCGGTACGGGGGCCCGGTCCCCGGTGGGGGACGCGGGGGCCTGGGGGTGGACGCAGTGCCAGCGGTGTTCGCCGGGCCCGAAGGTCTCCGCGGGGAAGACCGTGGAGCACTCCGCGTCCGCCTTCCAGCAACGGGTGCTGAACGGACAGCCGGGCGGCGGGTTGGTCGCGGAGGGCACCGGGCCGGTGAGCACGATGCGCTCGGTCGCCTCCAGCAGGCTGGGGGTCGCGGAGAGCAGCGCCTCGGTGTACGGGTGCCTGGGGGCGTCCGCTACATCGGCGGCCCTCCCCTCCTCGACGATGCGGCCCAGGTAGAGGACGGCGATGCGGTCGGCGAGGTAGCGCACGGTCTGGATGTCGTGCGAGATGAACACCATGCCGAGGCCCAGGCGTTCGCGCAGGTCGACGAGGAGGTTGAGCACCTGGGCGCGGACGGAGACGTCGAGGGCGGAGGTCGGTTCGTCGGCGACGATCAGTTCCGGTTCGAGGGCCAGGGCGCGGGCGATGGCGACGCGCTGGCGCTGGCCGCCGGAGAGCTGTCCCGGCAGTGCTCCGAGGGTGTGGCCGGGCAGTCCGACCAGGTCGAGCAGCTCCTCGACGCGCGCCTCGCGGGCCTCCCGGGTGCCGCGCCGGTGCACGTTCAGCGGGTCCAGCAGGACCTGGCGGACCGTCAGGCGGGGGTTGAGCGCGGTGGAGGGGTCCTGGAAGACGACGCCGACGGCCGAGCCGAAGTCGTTGCGCCGTTCGGCGCCCGTCATCTCCCACAGGTCGCGCCCGTGGAAGAGGACCTCGCCCTCGGTCGGCTTCTGCAGTCCGGTCAGCACCCGGGCGAGTGTGGACTTGCCGCAGCCGGACTCGCCGACCAGCCCGACGATCTCGCCACGCCTGACCTCCAGTGTGGCGTCGGTGAGCGCGTGGACGGCGTCGCGGCTGAAGAGGCCTCCGCTGCGTGCCTTGTGGCGTACGTGGACGCCGTCGAGCCTGATCACAGGGCGCTCCCTTCCAGCTTCTGCACGGCATCGGCCTCGGACGGGTGGTGGCAGGCGAAGCCGTGGTCCTTCGTGGTGCCGCGCACGGTGAGTACGGGTGGCGTGGTGCGGCAGAGTTCGGTCGCGGCGCCGCAGCGCCCGGCGAAGCGGCATCCCTCACCGAAGCCCTGGGGGGCGGGGACGACGCCGCGGATCTGGTGGAGGCGGTTCGCACCGGCTTCCAGGGAGACGACGGAGCCGAGGAGGCCCCGGCTGTAGTGGTGGGCGGGGTCGGTGAGGACGGACCGGGTGTCCCCGACCTCGGCGAGCCGGCCCGCGTACATCACGGCGACCCGGTGCGCGAGGTCGCCGACCAGGGCGAGGTCGTGCGAGACCAGCACCATGGCGAAGCCGAGCTCGTCGCGGAGCCGGATGAGGAGTTCGACCACCTGGGCCTGGACGGTGACGTCGAGGGCGGTGGTCGGCTCGTCGGCGATCAGGAGGCGGGGGCTGCGGGACAGGGCCATGGCGATGAGGACGCGCTGGCGCTGCCCGCCCGAGAGCTCGTGCGG
The DNA here is from genome assembly GCF_044765585.1 of Streptomyces sp. NPDC102441. Lineage (NCBI taxonomy): Bacteria > Bacillati > Actinomycetota > Actinomycetes > Kitasatosporales > Streptomycetaceae > Streptomyces > Streptomyces sp. NPDC102441. Next base: position 148,549 of record NZ_JBIWKH010000009.1, on the reverse strand, counting down.
GTAGCTGCGCAGGGTGCGTTCGGGCGAAAGTCCGACCAGTTCGAGCAGTTCGGCCGGGGTCTTCGTGCCGCCACGCGAGGTCAGCTGCTTGAGCTGGGTGCCGACCAGCACGGAGGGGTTGAGGGAGGAGAGGGCGTCCTGGTAGACCATGGCGATCTCGGGGCCCATCAGGGCGCGGCGTTCCTTGGGCGGGAGCTTCAGCAGGTCCCGGCCGCGGTAGAGGATCTCGCCGCTGACCTCGGCGTTGCGGGCGAGGAGGCCCATGACGGCGAGGCTGGTGATCGACTTGCCGCAGCCGGACTCACCGACCAGGCCGAGGGTCTCGCCCTCGTGGACGGTGAAGTTCAGCTTGTCGACGACGGGGATCTCGCCGTAGCGGTCCGGGAAGCGGATCGCCAGGTCGGTCACGACGAGGAGGTCGTCGGCGTCCTCGCGTACCGGGGTGATGGTGGGCTCGGTGGCGTTGATGTGCCGGGCGAGCTTGGAGAGGGCGGCATCGATGTCGACGGTGGAGGCGGCCTCGACCGGGTCCGGTGCCGTGGCGGCGGGCTCGGCGGCGGCGCGTGCGCTCCTGGGCGCGGCGGAGGCGTCGGTGAGGCCTTCGGAGAGGATGTTGAGCGCGAGGACGGTGATCAGGAGTGCCAGGCCGGGGAAGAAGGTGGCCCACCATCCGCCGGCCAGGAGGATCTGCCGTCCGTAGGCGAGGACACTGCCCCAGCTCGGGTCGGGGTCCTGCACGCCGGCTCCGATGAAGGAGAGGCTGGCCTCGAAGATGATGGCCTCGGCGACCATGACGGTGGCGAACACCATGACCGGGGCCATGCAGTTGACGGCGACGTGCCGGAGCACGATGTAGCCGCGCCTGGCGCCGATGACCTTCTCCGCGGCGACGTAGTCCTCGCCGTACTGCGCGAGCACGTTGGCCCGTACGACACGGGCGAGTGAGGGGCTGTAGACGAAGGCGATCGTGAAGATGATCACCGGGATGCTCGTACCGAAGACGGCGACGAGGACGGCCGCGAGCGCGATCGGCGGGAACGACATCACGACGTCGAGGGTGCGCATGACCGACTCGTCGCCGAGCTTGCGCGAGGTGGCGGCGAGCGAGCCGAGGACGGCTCCGACGACCAGGGCGACGGCGGTCGCGCCGAGGCCGATGATCAGTGAGTAGCGCGATCCGTGCACCACACGGGCGAAGACGTCGCGTCCGGCGCGGTCGGTGCCGAACCAGTGGGCGCCGCCGGGTGCCTCCACGGGGGTGCCCGTGGCCAGTGGGTCCTGGGTCAGCAGGGGGGCGAGTACGGCGCCGAGCACGACGACGACCAGGACGCCGAGGGCGACGCGGGAGGTGACGGGGAGGGCGCGGAAGGCGATGCCCGGTCGGGAGAGTTTTTTGGCCATACGGCCCGTGGTGAACATGTCACACCGTCCTGATGCGCGGGTTGACCAGCAGATAGAGCAGGTCGACGATGACGTTGACCACCAGGAAGGCGATGGCGATGGTCAGCACGGTGCCTTGGACCAGGGCGACATCGCCGCCGGTGACACCTTCGAGAATGAGTTTGCCCATGCCGGGCAGGTCGAAGATCGCCTCGATGACGACGGCTCCGCTCAGCAGGTAGCCGACCTTGACGCCGAGCACCGTGAGCGGGGTGACGAGCGCGTTGCGCAGCACCGAGCGGATGACCAGGGAGACCGGCAGGCCGTTGCCCTGGGCGGTACGGACGTAGTCCCGGTCGAGTTCGGTGACCATCGAGGTGCGGATGAGGCGGGCGAGCGAGGCCGCGACGGGTACCGCGAGCGACACGGCGGGCAGGGCCATGGTGGTGAGCCACCCGCTGAACGAGTCGGCGGGGTTGGTGTAGCCGCCGGTCGGGAAGAGCTGGGTGTTCAGCGCGAACTGCTGGATGAGCAGGACGCCCAGCCAGAAGGACGGGATGGCGACCCCGGCCATGGACAGGATCCGGAAGAGCTGGTCGGGCCAGCGGTCGCGGTACATGGCGCCCAGGACGCCGCCGACGACGGCGAGGACGACGGCGATGATCAGCCCGAGAACGGTGAGCTGGAGGGTGAGCGGGAAGGCGGCGGTGATCCGGTCGACCACGGGCTGGCTCGGCGGGACGGTCATCCCGAGGTCGAAGTGGAGCAGCCGGCCGAGGAAGTCGAAATAGCGCACGGGCAGCGGGTCGTTGAGCCCGTTGGCCTCGGCGAAGGCCTCCCTGGCCTCCGGGGTGGCGCTCTCTCCGAGCGCGTTGAAGGCCGGGTCGACCGGCGAGAACTGCAGCACCACGAAGACCAGCAGCGCGATGCCGAGGATCATCACCGGCATCATCGCGACGCGACGCAGCGCGAGCCGGAGAAAAGCAACCATCTTCGGTTTCCTTGCGATTGGGCGGGCAGCGGGTCCGGGCCGCCGGACGGGGCGGCCCGGGCCGGTGGGCGTCAGGCGCGGCCGACGTCCAGGAAGGACAGGCCTGTGGTGGACAGCGGCTTGAAGCCGGTCAGTTGCTTTTCGTTCCAGGCGGTCGGCAGCTTGCGGTGGAGAATCGGGTAGAGCGGGACCTCTTCCGCGATCAGGTCGGTGGCCTCGCCCCACAGCTGCTTGCGCGTCGCCTCGTCGGCGGACTGCGCGGCCGTGTCGAGGAGCTGCTTGAGCTTCTTGTACTCAGAGGTCCTGGACCAGCTGTAGCGGCTCTCCGGCCAGAAGCCGTAGTAGAACCAGCGCAGCAGGAGGTCGACGTCGTTACCGAAGACGGACGGGTCGCCGGGGGCCACCAGGACCTCGAAGTCGCCACTGTCGACCTTGGCGTACTGCGCCGCGCTCTGGGAGATGCCGAGCGTGGCCTCGATGCCGGCCTCCGCCCAGCTCTCCTTGAGCAGCGGGGCGATGTCCTTGACCCAGCCGGTGTCGGTGGTCAGGACGGTGAACTTGAGCTTCCCCACGCCGGCTTCGGCGAGCAGCTTCTTCGCCTTGGCCACGTCGTGGGTGTAGACGGTGGCTGCCTCGTGGTAGTCGGGGTGGGTCGTGGGGACGTAGCCGGTGGCGGCCGCCGCGTTCCCGACCATGGCGGTCTTGATGATCTTCTCGGTGTCCAGCGCGTAGTGCAGCGCCTGGCGGACCCGCTTGTCGGCGAACCGCTTGTCCGCGGTGTCGAACATCAGGAAGAGCAGGCCGAAGGACTGCACCGCCTCGGTCTTCGCCGTCGCGGAGAGCCCCTTCACGTCGATGTACGGGACGTCCTCGATGGCCTGGACGCGGCCGGACTGCATCGCGCTGACACGGGCCGACTGGTCCGATATCAGGCGCCAGATCATCTTCTTGGCCTTGGCGGGGTGCGAACCGTTGTACTTGTCGTACTTCTCGAAGACGATCTTGTCTTCGCGGGTCGCCTCGACGAGCTTGTACGGGCCCGAGCCGACGGGCTTGGCGTCGAATCCCTTGACGTCCGCCTCGACGATCTTCTTCGGCACGATCCGGGCGACGGCGATACGGGAGGGGAACAGCGCGAAGGCGTACTTGAGCTTGAACTCGACCGTCCTGGCGTCGACGGCGGTGATCGTGTCGATGAACGGCACGAACTGGGCCATCAGCGACGCGTTCTTCGGGTCCAGGATGCGTTCGAAGCTGAAGACGACGTCCTCGGCGGTGACCGGTGAGCCGTCGTGGAAGGTCGCGCCGTCGCGGAGGGTGGCGCGATAGGTGGTGGCGTTGATCTTCTTCGGCATCTCGGTGGCGAGCGCGGGAGCGGCCACGAGCGTGGCCGGATCGAGATCGACCAGGCCCTCGAAGATGTGCATGTTGGCCGCGTACGGCGTGGCGCCCGACGTGATCATCGGGTCGAAGCCGGTCGACAGGGCGTACGACAGACCGGCCTCGATGGTGCCGCTGCCGTCGCTCCCGCCCGACGCGCCGTCGGAGGTCGAGGAGGGCCCACCGCACGCCGACAGGCCTGCCGTGATGGCGGCGGCCGCCCCTATGGCGCTGGTGTAACGCAGGAAGGTGCGGCGCTCGACGCCGGTTGGCCTCAGCTCGGGCACGGGTCCTCCAAAGGACGTTGAGAATGAGGAAACAAGTGATGAGGGGCGTTATCGACCGTTCTCGGCAAGCCGAAGAACCAGCGAGCATCAGACGTCAGATGTCTGATGCCTTGATAGCGTGGGAACGTAGCTTGCCGATCGAGAGGGGTCAAGAGGTGGGGAGTTCACATATGTCCGGCACGCGACCCGGTCGCACCCTGTTGCGACAGGAGGTCGTCGAGGGCATCAAGCGCTACATCCTCGACGAGCGGCTGCGCCCCGGGGACCCGCTTCCGACGGAGCCGGCCCTCTGCGAGGCGCTCGGCGCGAGCCGGTCCAGCGTCCGGGAGGCCGTCAAGATCCTCGACGCCCTCGACATCGTCGAGGTGCGCCACGGCCACGGGACGTACGTCGGCCGGCTGAGTCTGTCCGCGCTGGTGGAGAGCCTCACCTTCCGCGGGCTGCTCTCCCCCGACGACGACTTCCAGGTGATGGCCGACCTCGTCGATGTGCGCGAGCTCTTCGAGCGGGGCATGGCCGACCGCATCATCTCCTCGCTCAGCACCGAACAGCTCGACTCCCTGGACGGCCTGGTGGGGACGATGCGCGCCACCGGCGCGGGCGACGGCCACGGCTTCGTCGCGGCGGACCGGGCCTTCCACGCCCTGCTCGTGGCCCCTCTCGGCAACGCCCTGATCGGCCAGCTCTCGATGGCCTTCTGGGACGTCTACACGATCGTCGCGCCGCACCTCGACGGGTTCACGCACGCTGACGAGACGGAGACGATCACCGCCCACCAGAACATCGTGGACGCCGCCCGGGAGGGCGACATCACCGCGTTCCTGAAGGCCCTCGGTGAGCATTACGCGCCGGTCCGGCGACGGATCGCCGAGGCCAGGGCACGCGGAGCGGACGCGCTCTGACCGCTGACGCCACACCCCCCGCCCCCTCGCCGGGGCGGGGACTCCCGGCACCGCCGCACCCTTGACGCCCGGCCGCAAGGCTCCCTAGGGTCCGGATGCCGGGCAGGACATCTGACGTCTTCTGTCCTGTCGCTTCCCGTCCCCCAGGAGGGCACAGCCATGCCGTCGGCCGATCTCCCGCTCGCGGAATGCCGCACCTACCGGCCGGAACTTCCGCTGCCCGACGACTTCGACGTCTTCTGGTCCGACGCACTGGGCGAGGCGCCTCATGACGGCACCCCGGGCAAGCCCCGCTACCGGCAGATCGACTGCGGGCTGACCCAGGTGCGTACGTACGACGTGAGCGTTCCGGGGTACGGCGGCCGTCCGGTGCGCGGATGGCTGCACCTGCCCACGGGGGCCACCGAACCTCTCGGCTGCGTCGTCGAGTTCCTCGGGTACGGACGCGGCCGTGGGCTCGCGCACGAGCAGCTGATGTGGGCCTGCGCCGGCTACGCACACCTGATCATGGACACCCGGGGCCAGGGATGGTCCGCGGCGGGCGGCGCCACCGCGGACACCGACGCCGGGGCCGCCGGGACCGTGCCGGGCTTCCTGACCCGGGGCGTCGAGAGCCCCGGGACGTACTACTACCGGCGGGTGTTCACCGACGCGGTGCGCTGCGTGGAGGCAATGCGCGAGCACCCCGAGGTCGATCCCTCCCGCATCGTGGCGACCGGGTTCAGCCAAGGCGGCGGCATCGCGCTGGCCGTGGCCGGGCTCGTGCCAGGGCTGGCCGGGGTGATGCCGGACGTGCCGTTCCTGTGCAACATCCCCCGGGGCGCGCGGATCGCGGGAGTGCCGCCGTACACCGAGATCGCCGCCTACCTCCGGCTCTACCGCGACCGCACCGCCCCGGTCTTCCGCACCCTGTCGTACTTCGACGCGGCCCACCACGCCACCCGGGCGACAGCACCCGCGCTGTTCTCCATCGCGATGATGGACGAGATCTGTCCGCCCTCCACCTGCTTCACGGCCTACAACCGTTACGCGGGCCCCAAGGACGTGCGCGTCTACGAGTTCAACGGGCACGAGGGCGGCACCGAGTACCACCGGGCCGAGCAACTGGCCTGGTTGCGCTCCCTGTTCGCCGGCCTGCCGGCCGGGCAGGCAGACCGGTCCTGACGCGCCGCCCCTCACCCCGTGCGCTCCGCTCCATCTCCGCAGCTCTCCCCCTCACGAGAAGAGAGACCGTTCATGCAGCGCAGAGTCACCGTCGCCATGCTGTCCGCCGCCGTCATGGTGGCCACCGCGGCAGGCACCGCCCACGGCGCGCCCACCGCCGCCGGCGAACCGGCCTTCCAGGACGTCGCGACCGCAGGCGTCGGTTCCCCGTACTACCGGATCCCCGCGCTGACCACCTCCACCAAGGGCACGCTGCTGGCCGCCTACGACGCCCGCCCGACACTCGGCGACCTGCCCGGCAACCTCGGGGTCGTCCTGCGCCGCAGCACCGACAACGGCACCACCTGGGGGACCCAGCAGGTCGTCCGCAAGGAGGCCGCACCCAAGGGATTCGGCGACCCGAGCCTGCTCACCGACACCACCACGGGCCGGATCTTCGTCTTCTACGCGAGCTCCGTGAACCAGGGCTTCCTCGGATCGGCCACCGGCAACGACGAGAGCGACCCGGATGTCCTCCAGGCCGACTACAGCTACTCCGACGACGACGGGGTGACCTGGACGCACCGCCGGATCACCGGCCAGATCAAGGACCCGGCCTGGAGCGGCATGTTCGCGGCCTCCGGCCAGGGCATCCAGCTGCGCAACGGCGCGTACAAGGGACGCCTGATCCAGCAGTACGCGATCCGCGACAACGGGGCCAACTACGCGGTCAGCGCGTACAGCGACGACCACGGCGCGACCTGGAAGACGGGCAACCCGGTCGGACCGGGCGGGGACGAGAACAAGACCGTCGAGCTCAGCGACGGCCGGATCATGCTCAACAACCGTTCCGCGCCCTACCGGACGATCGCCTACTCCACCGACGGCGGCGTCAACTACACGCCGTTCACGCAGGACACGAATCTGCCCGACCCGGCGAACAACGGCTCGGTCATCCGCTACGCCCCGGACGCCGCCGCGTCCGACCCGAAGTCGTCGTGGCTGCTGTTCAGCAACACGGAGAGCACCTCCTCCCGGAGCAACCTCACCGTGAAGATGTCCTGCGACAACGGGAAGTCCTGGCCGATCCGGAAGGTCGTCGACCCCGGCAGCGCGGCGTACTCGACACTGACCGGGCTGCCCGACGGCCGGCTCGGGCTGCTCTACGAGCGCGGCGGCGTCGAGGCCATCACCTACTCCTCCTTCGACCTGGAGTGGCTCGGCGGCACCTGTGCCGACATCACCATCACACCGCCGGCCACGCTGAAGGCGGGGACCACCACGGAGGTCACGGTCCGGGTCGTCAACCGGATGGACGTGACGCGCGGCGCGGGAACGCTCGACCTGACGGTGCCCGGCGGCTGGACGACGTCGCAGGTCGCGTTCCCGGCGACGAAGCCCGGTGAGGGCGCGAACATCAAGGTCCCGGTCACGATCCCGGCGGGCGCGTCCGGTGACGCGAAGCTCACCGTGACCTACAAGGCCGACGGCAAGCAGGCCTCGGGGAGCCGGACGGTGACCGTCACTCCGTAACACCCCGTCCCGGTGGTGGTGTTGTTCCCCCGTCCGCATCCGGCCGGCTGCGACGATGGGGAACGACACCTCCCGGGGATCCCGGGCCGACGGACGGAGAGGCGGCGGCATGGCGGCGACGGGCTTACGGATGGGCGTGGTCGGTGGCAGCATCGCCGGGTGCGCGATGGCGGTCGCGGGCCTCAGGGCGGGCGCGGACGTCACCGTGTACGAGCGGAGCGCGGGCGCGCTCCAGGACCGGGGACTCGGGATCGTCATCCCGCCCGCCCTGCACGAACGGCTGGTCGCCACGGGCTATCTGGACGCCGCCATGCCGACCGCGCCCGTGGCGGCCCGCGTCTGGCTGACCCGGGCGCCGGACGGACGCTCGGCACGCGAGTTCGCCCGGCAGCCCAGCCCGGTCACCCCCTGCAACTGGGGTCTGCTGTGGCAGGCGTTACGCACAGCCTCCAGCGGCGCACGCCATCACCGCGGGCGTCCCGTCACCGCTGTCGAGCGGACCGCCTCGGGTGGCGCCGTCGTCCGTACCGCAGAGAGCGAGGAGACCTACGACATCGTCGTGGGCGCCGACGGGCACGAGTCGCTCACCCGCCGTGTCCTGGCCCCGGGCCTGCGTCCCTCCCCGGCCGGGTACGCGGTGTGGCGCGGCACGCTCCCGCTGGGCGCGCTCGCGGAGCACCGCCGGCCTCTGGAGCTGCTGCGCGACGCCTGGGTGACGGTCGGTTTCCCCGGCGGGCACGGCATCTTCTATCTCATCCCCCGGGGCGGCGGAGGAGCGGACGACCGTCTGCTCGCCTACGCGATCTACGCGACCCCGCCCGGCCGTTCGCGGGGCGAGGCCGGATACGTACGGCAGCTGGCCGAGGAGTACTTCCCCCAGGAGTGGGCCGAGATCGTGGCCCACGGCGAGCACACCGCGATGACCTGCCACCCCGTCGCCGACCTGCACGCGCCCCTCGCGGCGGACCCGCCGTTCCTGCTCGCGGGCGACGCGGCGGGGGTGACCCGTCCGCACACGGCGAGCGGGGCGGTCAAGGCGCTGCAGGACGCGCTCTGCCTGGAGGAGGCTCTGCGGGCGTCGGCCTCGGCGGCCGGAGCACTGCGGCACTACGCCCGCGAGCGCACCCCGGAGGGCGCGCGGCTGGTGGACCTGGGCCGCCGGCTGGGCCGCGCCCAGGTGGAGCGGGCCCCGGACTGGACCGCGATGGACCAGGGCGCGGTGGAGGCGTGGTGCCGCGCCACCCTCGCGGGCACGAGCAGCTATCTCTACGCGGACTGAGGTTCCAGGCGGCCCCGGATGCCGTCGAAGTGGGTGCGCATGGCGCGGACCGCGCGCACCCCGTCGGCCGCCGCGACCGCCTCGACGATCTCGTGGTGCTGGGCGCAGGTGACGGCCGGGTCCTGGTGGCCGTCGTCCATGTCCTCGCGCACCCGGTCCATGGCCGCCCAGAAGGCATCCAGCACCTCGCTGAGCAGATGGTTGTCGAGGGAGGCGTAGAGCGCGAGATGGAAGGCGCGGTCGGTGGCCCGGGCGACCCGGCCGTCCCGGTCCGCCTCGGACTCCATCGTGGCGACGAGGGCCCGCAGCACGGCCAGGTCCTCCGCCGGGACGCCGGCGGTCACCGTGCCGACCAGCCCGGTCTCCAGCGCCTCGCGCACCTTCATCAGCTCCAGCAGGCCCGGCTCGTCCTGTCCGTGCCGGACGGCGGCCCGGAAGGCCAGTCCCTCGGCGAAGGGCGACAGGGAGAGGGAGCCGACGAAGGTCCCGAAGCCGCGCCGGATCTCGACGACGTTCACGGCCTGGAGCGCCTTGAGCGCCTCGCGCACCGAGACGCGTCCGGCCGTGAACAGCTCCATCAGCTCGGTCTCCGTGGGCAGCGGGTCGCCCGGCCCGAGCCTGCGTTCGAGGATCAGTTCCTTGATCCTTCGCTCGATGTCCTGAGCCATGGTGGGGCGGGCCACAACGGTCCTCCTGATGTGTCGCGGGCTGCCGGTACCTCTTGACCGGTCGCCGGTGCGTCTGTTTAAGGTGAGTCCAGACATAGGACATCTTACGTCTCACGTCGCGGCCTCGTCTCCTCCTTCCGGGCGACGGGCCAGTGTTCCGAACGAGCTGGAGCCCTTCACCATGTCCTTGACCGCACCGCTGCACGGCGTCGTACCGCCGGTCTGCACCCCGCTCGACGACCGCGGAGAGGTCGACACCGCCTCCCTCACGCGGCTCGTCGGCCACCTCGTCGACGGCGGCGTGCACGGGCTCTTCGCCCTCGGCTCGACGAGCGAGGTCGCCTATCTGACCGACGGCCAGCGCGCCACCGCTCTGAAGACCGTGGTCACCGCGGCCGCCGGCCGGGTACCGGTACTCGCCGGGGTCATCGACACGACGACCGCCCGCGTCGTCGAGCACGCCAGGACCGCCGCGGAGCTCGGCGCGGACGCCCTCGTGGCGACCGCGCCCTTCTACACCCGTACGCACCCGAAGGAGATCGCCGGGCACTTCCGCCGGCTGCGCGCGGCCGTCGACCTGCCGCTGTTCGCCTACGACCTCCCGGTCTCCGTGCAGTCCAAGCTCTCCGCCGCCCTGGTGCGTGAGCTGGCCGAGGACGGCACCCTGGCCGGCGTCAAGGACAGCAGCGGCGACGAGGGCGGGCTGCGCCGGCTGATCGTGGAGCTCGGCGGGCGCAAGGGCCGGGCGCAGGGCCCCGTGCCGCACTTCAGTGTGCTGACGGGTTCCGAACTCACCGTGGACGCGGCGCTGCTGGCCGGTGCGGACGGTGTCGTGCCCGGCATCGGCAACGTGGACCCGGCCGGTTACGTCCGGCTGTACGACGCCGCGCGCGCCGGTGACTGGGAGCTCGCCGGCCGGGAACAGGAGCGTCTCGTCGAACTGTTCGCCATGGTCGATGTCGGCCCGGAGCAGGACATGGGCCGCAGCTCCTCGGCGCTCGGCTCCTTCAAGCACGCGCTCCGGCTGCTCGGTGTGATCGACAACGGTGCCACCGCCTTCCCTCAGATCCAGCTGTCCGCCGAGTCCGTCGAGCTGATCGCGGAGCGTCTCGGAGCCGCCGGTCTGCCGCCGGTCCGATGAGCGCGCGGGCGGCCGGGGCCATGGTGATCGGCCTCGACCTGGGCGGTACGAAGATCGCGGCAGCGCTCTTCGCCGCCGACGGCACGGTGCTTGCCCGGCACACCCGGCCCACCCCCGCCCGGGACGGAGCGGCGGCGGTGCTCGACGCGCTCGCCGCGGCGGCCGCCGAGGTGGACCCGGGCCGCTTGGCCACGGTGCTCGGCATCGCCGCCGCCGGGGTCGTCGACCCTCACAGCGGCATGGTCACCAGCGCCACCGACTCGATCAGCGGCTGGGCGGGCACCGCACTGGGCGCCGGGCTCGCGGACCGTACGGGCCTGCCGGTGGCCTGCGACAACGACGTACGCGCCACCGCGGGCCCGGAGCTCGCCGCTCTGCCGGAACGCGGTTCGCTGCTGTTCGCGGCCGTCGGCACCGGCGTGGGCGGCGCACTCGCCGTCGACGGGCGGATGCTGCACGGCGCTTCGGGCATCGCCGGCCACCTCGGCCACCTCCCCAGTGCGGAGGCGGCCGGACTGCCCTGCACCTGCGGCGCCACCGGGCACCTGGAGGCCATCGCCTCGGGACCGGGCATCACCGCCCACTACGGACGGCTCACCGGCGCCCCGGTGGACCGGCTCGAGACGGTGGCCGCCAGGGCGGCCCGGGGTGACGACGCCGCCGTACGCGCGGTCACCACCGGGGCGGCCGCCGCCGGACGGGTCCTCGGCGGCCTCGCCAACGCGCTCGGCCCCGACCGGGTCGTCGTCGGCGGCGGGGTCCCACGGATCGGCGCGCTCCACGGCGACGCGCTGGCCGCCGCCTTCGCCGCCGAACTGATGCCACCGCTGCGCGGGCTCGCCCCCGAGCCCCCGCGCTTCGGCCACGACGCCGCCGTACGCGGCGCCGCGGCCCTGACCAGCACCCTTCCCCTCCACCACCCAGGAGCTCCCCGATGACCGCACAGGACCTTGCCGACACCCTCCGGGGCCGGCTGATCGTCTCCTGCCAGGCGCCGCCCGGCGACCCGATGCGGGAGACCGCCACCCTCGTACGCCTCGCCCTCTCGGCCGTGGCCGGCGGCGGCTCCGCGATCCGCGCCAACGAGCCGGAGGTCGTCGCCGCGATCACCGGCGCCGTGGACCTTCCGGTCATCGGTCTGTGGAAGGACGGCGACACCGGCGTCTACATCACCCCGACCGTCCGGCACGCCCTGGCGATCGTCGAGGCCGGTGCGGCGGTCGTCGCCGCCGACGCCACCGACCGGCCGCGCCCCGACGGCTCCACCTTCGCCGAGCTGGTCACCGCCGTGCACGCGGCGGGCGCCCTCGTCATGGCCGACGTCTCCACGCTCGACGAGGGGATCGCCGCCGCCGCGCAGGGAGCGGACTTCGTCTCCACCACCCTCTCCGGCTACGTGCCCGGGACCCCGGAGCAGACCGGCCCGGACCTGGACCTTGTGACATCTCTCTCGGCCGCGGTCTCTGTACCGGTCGTCGCCGAAGGCCGTATCAATACCCCTGAGGAGGCCGCCGAGGCTCTCGCCCGCGGCGCTCACAGCGTCGTGGTCGGCACGGCCATCACCGCACCCACCGCCCTGACGTCCCGCTTCGTCGCCGGCCTCGCCCGGCCCTGAGCGGCCCTCACCACGCGGGACGGCCGCCCGGCCACGAGACGCCGTCCCGCACCATGGAGCGCACCGTGCAGAAAACCTCCTCCACGCTCCCCTGGTACCGCGAGGTGAGCGGTACCCAGTGGAAGTCCTTCTTCGCCGCCTGGATCGGCTACGTCCTCGACGGCTTCGACTTCGTCCTCATCACGCTCGTCCTCACGGAGATCAGTGACGAGTTCGGGCTGAGCACGGTCCAGGCCGCCAGCCTCATCTCCGGTGCGTTCATCACGCGGTGGCTGGGCGGCGCGGTACTGGGCGCCCTGGGCGACCGGTACGGCCGCAAGTTCTCCATGGTCCTGAGCATCCTGCTCTACTCGCTGGGCACCTTCGCCTGCGGGTTCGCCTGGAACTACCACAGCCTCTTCGCCGCCCGGCTGGCCATCGGCATGGGCATGGCCGGGGAGTACAGCGCCAGCGCCACGTACGTCATGGAGAGCTGGCCGGCCCGTCTGCGCAGCAGGGCCAGCGGCTTCCTGATATCCGGCTTCTCCGTCGGTTCGGTCCTCGCCGCGCAGGTCTACAACTGGGTGGTGCCCTCGCTCGGCTGGCGCTGGATGTTCTACCTGGGCCTGATACCGATCGCCGTCGCGCTGTGGATGCGGCGTGCTCTGCCGGAGGCGGAGGAGTGGACGGCGGACGTCGCGGACCGGGGCGCCAGGCCCAACCCCTTCCGGCCACTGTTCCGGACCCCGCGGCTCGCCGTGGCCAACACCGTCCTGATCGTGGCCGCCACGCTCTCGCTCTTCATGGTCTTCACCCCGGCCGGCGAAGGCATGGTGCCGGTGCTCTCGGTGGTCGCGGGTCTCGCCCTCGTGGCGTTCGCGGTGCAGCTGGGCGGGAAGCGCGGCCGGCTGCTGTACGTCTCGATGATCGTGACGCTGTTCTTCGCGTTCCTGTACTCCTGGCCCATCCAGGCGCTGCTGCCCACCTATCTCAAGACGGATCTGGGCTACAGCACCGACCAGGTCACCGACGTCCTGTACTTCGCGGGTTTCGGCACCATGGTGGGCTGCTGGGCGGCGGGCTTCCTGGGCGACCGGATCGGGGCGAGGAAGGCGTACGCGGTGACGCTGCTGGCCTCGCTGGCGTTCGTCTACCCGGTCTTCGCGGTGGACGACAACCTGCTGCTCCTCGGCTGTCTGCTGTTCCTGCTCCAGGCCACCAGCTTCGGTATCTCCGGGCTGCTGCCGCGGTACATCGGCGGCCACTTCCCGACCGCCGGCCGCGGGGCCGCGCTGGGCTTCACGTACAACGTGGGAGCGCTCGGCGGAGCCGTCGCCCCGGTGCTCGGGGCGCATCTGGCGTCCGGGATGGATCTGGGACAGGCCCTGGCGGTGCTGACCTTCGCGGGCACGGTGATCGTGGTGCTGCTGGTCGGCTTCGACGTACCGGCCAGGCTGAACCGGCTGACGGACCCCGACGCGCCGAGGGACCATCTCGCCGCACCTCCCGAGGCCGCCCGGGCCGAGCGGAAGGAACCGGCGGGCCAGGACCTGTCCTGAGCTCTTCCTCTCCCCTTACGGATAGAAGTGTGTCAGCGACTCCGCGACACAGGCCGGCTTCTGCGACCCTTCGAGCTCGAAGGTGAAGGCCCGGGTCATCCGCGCCCCGCCCCGCGCGACCTCCGTCACCCCGGCGACGGACGCGTGCAGCCGTACGCGGCTGCCGACCGGAACGGGTGCCGGATATCTGACCCGGTCGACACCGTAGTTGAGCGCGCGTCCCACGCCGCTGACCCGGAGCAGCTCGGCGAACATCGGGATACCCCAGCTGAGCACCATGTAGCCGTGGGCGATGGTGCGCCCGTACGGGCCGGCGGCGGCGCGTTCGACGTCGGTGTGGATCCACTGGTGGTCCCCCGAGACGTACGCGTAGACGTCGATGAGCTCCTGGGTGACCTCCTTCCACTCCGAGCGCCCGAGGTCGCGCCCGCCGAGGGCGAGGATCTCCGGGATGCCGTGCACGGTCAGGGGCATCGGTGGTGCTCCGTTCTGCTCGTACGGGGTGTGGACAAACTCTCAGGCGGTGGCGGGCGCGGTGCGGGGCGCGGCGACCGGCTCGGCGGCCTGCTCGTCGTGGTTGGGGCGCTTGAGCAGCAGGAGCATGCAGCCCAGGGTCAGCACCACCTGGAAGACGGCGTAGGCGATGACCGCGGTGATCGAGCCGGTCCGGTTGAGCAGGAACTGGCCGATGATCGGGGTCGTACCGCCGAGCAGGGTGCCGCAGAGCTGGTAGCAGAGCGAGATGCCGGTGTAGCGCAGATGGGCCGGGAAGCGGCTGGCGAGCATTCCGGCCAGTGCCGCGTAGTAGAGGCAGTGCGGGATCGTGGCGACGGCGACACCGAGCATCGCGAGGCCGTAGTTCCCGGTGCTGATGAGGACGAACATCACCGGCATCAGGATCAGCTCGGGAAGCAGCATCACGGTCACCGCGCGGGACCAGCTCTTCATCCGGGTGGCGATGAGGGCACCGAAGGGCTGGACGATGATCTGGGTGACGTTGGCGACGAGGATGATCGTCAGGAACGAGCTGCGGTCGAAGTCGAGGGACGTGGTGGCCCAGGACAGGGCGAACGTCGACTTGAAGTACGTCGCCGACAGGCCGATGGTGCAGGCGCCGATGCCGAGGACGATCAGCATGGGGTGGCTGCGCAGGACCTCGGTCAGCGGGAGCTTGGCGACTTCCTTCTTCTCGATGAGCTTGGCCATGGCCGGGGACTCGGTGACCTTCAGGCGTACCAGCAGACCGACCATGACGAGCGCGGCGGAGGCGAGGAACGGCACCCGCCAGCCCCAGGAGACGAAGGCGTCGTCGGGCAGCTGGCTGATGGCGAGGAAGCTCAGCGTCGAGAGGGTGTTGCCGACGGGCGAGCCCTGCTGGGCGAACGCCCCGTACAGCACCGACTTGCCCTTGGGGGCGTGTTCGGAGGCGATCAGGACGGAGCCGCCCCACTCACCGCCGAGGCCGATGCCCTGGATCATGCGGATGCAGACCAGCAGGATCGGGGCGGCGATGCCGATGGAGGCGTAGCCGGGCAGCAGGCCGATCGCGGTGGTCGAGACGCCCATCATCAGCAGGGTGATGACGAGCGTCTTCTTACGGCCGAGCTTGTCGCCGTAGTGGCCGAAGATGATGCCGCCGAGGGGGCGGGCGAGGAAACCGACCCAGAAGGTGGCGAAGGCGACCAGGGTGCCTATCGGGCCTTCGAGTTCGGGGAAGAACACCTTGTCGAAGACGAGCGCTGCCGCGGTTCCGTAGATGTAGAAGTCGAACCACTCGATGGTGGAGCCGATGAAGGCTCCGAACCCCGCGCGGTTGGCGGCCTTCGTTCGCTCGCGTGCGGTTGCGGTGTTCGCACTCATGGTGGCTCCCGTGAATCAAGCGGATGGGGGCACGGCTGACCCGGCGTCGCCCGAGACGCCCTGGATCGCGTGGTGGAGAGGGGACGGAGAAGAAGGAGGGGACGGTGGGGGGGTGTCAGGCGGCGATGCGTTCGAAGACCGCGGCGAGGCCCTGGCCACCGCCGATGCACATGGTCTCCAGCCCGTAGCGCGCCCCGCTCCGGTGCATCTCCCGGCTGAGCGTGGCGAGGATGCGGGCGCCGGTGGCGCCCACCGGGTGGCCGAGCGAGACGCCCGAGCCGTTGACGTTGATCCGCTGCTCATGGTCCTTCTCGCCGAGTCCCAGCTCCCGGGTGCAGGCGAGGACCTGGGCGGCGAAGGCCTCGTTGATCTCGATCAGGTCGAGGTCGGCGAGGGTGAGTCCGGCGCGGCCGAGTGCTGTGTGGGTGGCCGGGACGGGGCCGATGCCCATCGTCGCGGCGGGGACACCCGCGCGGGCGAAGGAGACCAGACGGACGAGCGGGGTGAGCCCGAGCCGTTCGGCGGTGGCGGCGCTGGTGACGAGACAGGCGGCTGCGGCGTCGTTCTGCCCGCTGGCGTTGCCGGCGGTGACGGTGGCCTCCGGGTCGGACTTGGCCATGATGGGGCGCAGCGACGCGAGTTGCCCGGCGGTGGTCTCGGGGCGGGGGTGCTCGTCCGCGGTGACGACCGTCTCGCCCTTCCGCGTGCGTACGGTCACGGGGACGGTCTCCGCGTCGTAGCGCCCCTCCCGCGCGGCGCGGGCGGCGCGGGCCTGCGAGCGCAGGGCGAGGGCGTCCTGGTCGGCGCGGCTGATCGAGTAGGCACGGCGCAGGTTCTCGGCGGTCTCGATCATGCCGCCGGGAACGGGGTGGTGGACGCCGCCGGCGGTGACCCGTCCGCGAGCCAGGGAGTCGTGGAGCTGGAGGCCGGGGCCCTTGATGCCCCAGCGTCCGTCGTGCGTGTAGTAGGGGGCGGCGCTCATGACGTCGACTCCGCCCGCGACCACGACATCGCTGAACCCGGCCCGGATCTGCATGGCGGCGTCGAGGACGGCCTGGAGGCCGGAGCCGCAGCGCCGGTCGGTCTGGACGCCGGTGACGGTGTCGGGGAGTCCGGCGTCCAGGGCGGCGACCCGGCCGATGGCGGGTGCGTCGGACGAGGGGTAGGCGTGTCCGAGGATCACCTCGTCCACCCGGTCGGGGTCGATGCCCGTGCGGGCGACGACCTCGGCGATGACGCGTGCGGCGAGCGCGGCGGGCGTCTGCTGGGCGAAGGCTCCGCCGAAACGCCCGATGGGGGTGCGCAACGGTTCACAGATGACGACATCGGTCTGGTCGGGCACGGCGGAACACCTTTCGGCGGCTCGGGTGTGTGGGGTGACCTTCGCACTGGACCACTGAGTCGGTCCAATATCGAGTTTCCGCACATTCAAGACGCCACGCGTCTCAATCGGGCAGCCGTGGCCTTTCGACGGGGTCGGCGGGCCGGATCAGGGAGACGACCCGGCAGGGCTCCCCTCCACCGCCCGCCGTGCCTCGGCCACCACGTCGGGGTCGGTGACGAAGTGGGTGTCCTGCTCGGCCGACACTCCCCCGGCGCCGAGCGGTACCCAGCTGCCGCCGCGCCGGCGCGGCGCCCTGGTCTTGGCGGAGAGGTGAACGGCGGCGACGCCGGCCGACATCAGGGCCGGGATGTCGGCGGGGCGCACGCCGCCGCCGGCCATCACCTGCACCTTGGGGACGGCTGCGGTCATCGCGGCGATGACCCTCAGCCCGTCGGCCGCTGCGGGAGCACCGCCCGAGGTGAGGACCCGGGTCACGCCGAGTCGGGGAAGCAGGGCGGCGGTGGCCACCGGGTCGGCGGACTGGTCGACGGCGCGGTGCAGGGTGACGTCCACCGGGCGGCCCGGGGTGTGGGCCGCTTCGACGAGCCGGGCGACCGCCACGGTGTCCAGGGCACCGTCGGCGGTCAGCGCACCGATCACCACGCCGGAGGCACCGGAGGCGATGACGGACCGCACCTCGGCGGCCATGAGCTCGATCTCCTGCGCGTCATGGACGAAATCGCCGGGCCGGCACCTGACCAGCACCTGCACCGGCAGCCCCTCCCCGGCGACCGCCTCCACCAGCGCGGCCGAGGGGGTCAGGCCGCCCAGCTCCAGGGCGGTGCAGAGCTCGACCCGGTCCGCGCCGTTCTCCCGGGCCGCACGGGCGCCGGCCGGTGAGGTGACGGCGATCTCCAGGGCGGGACGCTCGGTCACTCGTCTTCGCCTGTCAGCGGCCGGTCGGAGGCGGGGATGACACGGGCGAGAAGATCCGGGGCGGCCATCTCACGGTCGAACGGGAACATCGGGCGGCGGATGCGGTGGTGGCCCAGGCGTACGAGGTCCTGGTCCACGCCTCCGGGGGTGAGCGCCATCTTCCAGCCGACCGACATGTCGAAGAGCTCGGGCTCCAGATAGCCGATCTTCACGATCACGATGTCGGCGCCTCGCGGGTCGAGGTCCAGGTCGGTGAAGTCGTGCTCGTGGTGGTACGGCTTGCGAAGCCCGGTGAGGATCGCGTACACGCTGCCGACCCGGATCACGGCCTCGGTCCGGGCGTCACGGTCGCCGTGCCTGATGGCGTGCACCGTGCCGGTCAGGGTGACCGGGCCCGCGTGGCGGTCGTCCACCTCGGCACCGGCGGTGACCGTGACGGTGGCGCCGACACCGGCGGCGACGGCGGTCTCGACGGCGGCCGGTCCCGGCACCGAGGCGTAGATGACGGTCGGACCGTCGTCCTTCTGGAACTCGGGGCGGGCCAGCAGCCTGGTCAGGCCCCAGGTCACGTCGCCGGCGCCCCCGGCGGTCGGGTTGTCCCCGGTGTCGCTGATGAAGTACGGGCGCCGGACGGACCCCAGGGCCTCGTCCAGGATGCCGTCGAAGGTTCCGGTCGGGGCGACGAAGGCGAAGTCGTCGCGCGCCTTCCAGAAGCCCTGGGCCAGACGCTCGGCACCGGCCGAGACGGCGGCCTCGTCGGTGCCGGTGACCACCACCGCGGCGCGGTTGCGGGGTTCGTCGGCCCAGGCGTAGCCGACCCATATGGCGGCGTCGATCACGCCGTCCACGGCCTCGACGTCGTCCACGGCCGCGTACACGCTCCTGGCCGGCTCGATCCGGGTGGAGGTCTGCTCGCCGGCCAGCAGCACCGGCACCGGCACCCACGCCTTGACCGGGCGGGGCGCTCCGGAGGCCAGCAGCTCCACCAGGTTGCGGACGGCCCGTTCCTTGGTCTCCATGTGGTCCTCGTGAGGGGCCATCCGGTAACAGGTGATCAGGTCGCTGCGGTGGACGAGTTCGCGGGAGACGTTGCCGTGCAGGTCCATCGAGGTGGAGATGATGACGTCGGGGCCGACGGTGGCGCGGATGCGCTCCAGCAGGATCGCCTCGGCGTCGTCGACGCCCTCCACGGTCATCGCGCCGTGGATGTCGTACCAGAGGCCGTCCGGGCGGGGCAGTGCGGCGAGCCGTTCGATCAGCTCGCCGGTCAGCTCGGCCCAGGCGGCGGCGGTGACGGTGCCGCCCGGCAGCGACTTGCCGACCAGGGCGCCGTGCCAGTCGGCCGCCTCGCGCAGTTCTTCACCGGGGGCCAGGAAGGGGTACCGGTCCATCACCTCGGCGCCGCGCGAGGGGTGGAAGGCGGCGGCCTGGGTCCTGGCGGGGGAAAAGGTGGAGGACTCGATGCCGAGTCCGGCTATGACGATGACCGGCCGGGAGGCGGTACGGGATTGCGACATGGCTCCTCGTAGGGGTGGGGCATCAGACGTGACGGGGCGGGGCGGTGCCGAACTGGCCGGTGCCGCCCACTTCGTGCAGGGCGTGGGCCAGGGCGCGCTGCAGGGCGAACTGCCCGGCGCCGACCAGTCCGGCGTCGGCGCCGAGGCTGGCCCGCTCGATGGTGAGGTGCTCGGTGACGAGCGGGTGGCAGCTCTCGTAGAGCCGGCTGCGCACGGCGGCGACGAACGGTTCAAGGGTGGAGAGGATGCCGCCGAGGTAGACGGCTTCCGGATTGAAGAAGTTGACGTTGGCGGCGAGCACCTGGCCGAGGTACTCGCCGGCCCTGCGGACCGTGCGGGTGGCCAGGGGATCCGCGTCGATGGCCAGTTGGGCCACGTCCTCGATGCTGCTCACATCCGCCCCGCGCTCGTTGAGGATGCGGACCAGGGCGGCGCCCGACGCCACGGTCTCCAGACAGCCGGTGTTGCCGCAGGAGCAGGGGATGTCGGCACCGGCATCGATCCTGATGTGGGTGATGTCCCCGGCAGCGCCGGTCGCGCCCCGGTAGAGACGTCCGTCGACGATCACTCCGGCGCCGATCGCGGATCCGATCTTCACCATGATCGTCTGACGGCGCCCGTCGAGCCGTACGGTGTGCTCGCCGACCGCCATGCAGTTGGCGTCGTTGTCCACGGCCGCCGGGATGCCGAAGCGTTCCTCCAGCCAGGCGGTGACCGGGAAGCGGTTCCAGCCCGGCATCCGCGACGGCAGGACGACCGATCCCGACGCGATGTCCACGGGTCCGGGCAGCGAGAGCCCGACCCCGCGCAGGCGGTCGCGTCCGCGCTGTTCGGCCAGCGCTTCCAGGGTGTCGGCCAGCCGGGACAGAGCCGCCTCGGGTCCGTCGGCAACCAGGAACGGGACGGTCGAGACGTCGGTCAGGCCTCCGCCGGGCAGCACCACGCCGATCCGGGCGTGCCGGCCGCCGAGGTCGGCGGCGACGGCGAACTCGTCCCGGCTGCCGAGCCGCAGCACTTTGCGGGGACGCCCGCCGGTGGAGGACTGGGTGCCCTCCTCGGCGATCAGCCCGCGCTCCACCAGCTGGGCCACGGTGAGAGAGATGGTCGATGCGGCGGCCCCGAGCAGTTCGGCGAGTTCGGCACGTGAAGATGCCTGACCCGATGCGATGAGTTCCAGGACCCGCACGGCGACGGCCGAGGTCCCTTTCGTGGCCTTGCGGTCCCACGCACTTATTCCAGTCATGTACAAAGTTACTTCCGCAACGGTGTGGTTGGCGAAGACAATACGCCCGCGCTTGGCACGGGGGAACAGCTTCGCGAAGAAAGTGCGCCATCCAAAATCCTGCCGTACTGCGCCAAATCCGCCCAAACAAGTGGGCAAACCGGGGCGTGAGGACTTTCATCGGATTCGCAGTAACTTACTTTTTACTAATTCTTGTTTGTTTCTTCGGCAGCTCCGGCGTTAGCTGTCGTGAGCGCAGCGCCGGTCTCCCGTGGACGCATGCGGGCCCTTTTCACTCTGAGGAGAATCATGATCCTTGCTCACAAGGCGAACAGACGCCGCTGGGCCCTCGTCGCGGGCGCCGCCGCCACCGCGGCTGTTCTGCTGTCGGGCTGTTCCGGCGGCGGCACCTCCTCGTCCGCCTCCGGCTCGTCGGACACCATCAACTACGCCCTGCCGGCCAACTTCACGCCGAACTGGATCCTCCCGGTCGGCACCGCCGCACACCTGAACACCAACAACGCCTCCATATCCCAGTCCGTCTGGGAGCCGCTGATCGCGTACGACGGCTCCGCCGGCAAGGTCGGCTGGAACAAGGACAACTCGCTCGCCACCGCCGCGGACTTCTCGAAGGACAGCAAGAGCGTCGCGATCACGCTCGGCGACCGCCACTGGAGCGACGGCGAGCAGATCACCTCCCGCGACGTGGAGTTCTGGTTCAACCTGGTCAAGGCCAACAAGGCGGACTGGGCCAGCTACAGCCCCGGCAAGGCGCCGGACAACTGGACCTCGCTGAAGATCGCCGACGACACGCACTTCACCATCACTTTCGACCAGGCGTACAACCAGCAGTGGATGCTCGCCAACGAGTTGAGCATGATCCGGACGATGCCGCAGCACGTCTGGGACAAGACCAGCGACTCGGGCACCGTGTCGGACCTCGACCACACCCCCGCGGGCGCCAAGAAGGTCTGGACGTACCTGAACGAAGCCGCCAAGAAGATCTCCGGCTACGCGACCGACCCGCTCTGGAAGACGGTCAGTGGCCCGTACACCATCAAGTCGTTCTCCACGGCCGGCAAGGTCCAGCTGGTGGCCAACGCCAAGTACGACGGTGGCGGCAAGGCCAACATCAAGACCGTGAACCTGCTGCCGTTCACCACCACGGAGGCCGAGGCGAACGCGCTCCGGGCAGGCACGGTCGACTACGGCTACATCAACGCCACCGACCTCAGCCAGGAGGCGTCCTTCACCGCCAAGGGCTACACCGTGAAGCCGTGGTCGGGCTGGGCCGTCACGTACATGCCGTACAACTTCAACAACCCCGCCATGGGCGCGGTGTTCAAGCAGCTCTACGCCCGCCAGGCGATCCAGATGTCGGTGGACCAGACCACCCTCTCGAAGGTCGTCTTCAACGGCACCGCGGTCTCGACGTACGGCCCGGTCCCGCAGGGCCAGACCTCGTCCTTCGTCTCCTCGGAGCAGAAGAACAACCCGTACCCCTTCTCCACCGCCAAGGCGAAGAAGCTGCTGACCGGCCACGGCTGGACCGAGCAGAGCGGCACCATGGTGTGCACCGACCCGGGCACCGGCGACAGTCAGTGCGGCGCGGGTGTGGACAAGGGCACCGAGTTCCGGATGCAGGTGCTCTCGCAGTCCGGTTCGACCGTGACCGACAACATGATGAGCGCCCTGCAGTCGTCGTTCGCCAGGACCGGCATCGACTTCACCATCAAGACCGCCCCGGTCAACTCGGTCCTCTCGCAGTCCGGCCAGTGCAAGGCGGACGATGCCGGCTGCAAGTGGCAGCTCTCGTTCTTCGGCTCCGCGGGCAGCTGGTACTTCCCGGCCTACCCGAGTGGTGACGCGCTCTTCGCCACCGGCGGCGGCTCCAACTTCGGCAGTTACTCCAACTCCGCCGTGGACGAGCTGGTCACCGAGACCACCACCTCCGCCTCGGACGAGGCGATGCGGAAGTACAGCGCGGCCCTCGCGAAGGACCTCCCGGTCATCTGGCTGCCGGAGCCGGACTACCAGGTCTCCGTGGTCAAGAAGGGTCTGGGCGGTTTCTCCCAGGACTCCCTCGCCAACTTCCACCCCGCCATGTGGAAGTGGACGACCGAGTGACGCCGGCCGGTGACCACGCGTACCACTGAGCCGAAGCGACCGGAAAGCACATGAGTACTTCCTCGTACCTGATCAGGCGGTCCCTCCAAGCCGTCGTGGTGATCGTCATCGTGACGATCGTGGTCTTCGGTCTGCTGCACGCCCTGCCCGGGGGCCCCGCTCGCGGGATCCTCGGCCCGCAGGCCACGGCGCAGCAGATCGCCTCCTTCAACCACGAGCAGGGCCTCGACAAGCCACTTCCCGTGCAGTACTTCTACTACCTGAACCAGCTGCTCCACGGTGACCTGGGAACCTCGTACACCCTCAATGAGCCGGTCTCCCAGCTCATCACCGAGCGGCTCGCCAAGACCCTGCTCCTCACCGCCCTGTCGGCGGTCGCCGGCCTCGTGCTGGCCATCCCGCTGGGCATGTGGCAGGCCGTCCGGCGCAACAAGCCGGTCGACTACGTCATCACCACGCTCAGCTTCATCGCCTACTCCACGCCCGTGTACTTCCTCGGGCTGATCCTGGTGCTGGTGTTCAGCCAGGCGGTGCCGTGGTTCCCCTCCCAGGCCCCTCAAGGGGACACGCTCGCCCAGGTCTTCTCCGAACCGCAGGCACTCGTGCTGCCGGTCATCGCCGGCGCCGCCTCGATGATCGCGGTGTTCAGCCGCTACATGCGGGCGGCCACCCTGGAGAACCTCTCGGAGGACTACGTCAGGACGGCGCGGGCCGGCGGCTCCCGCTCCCGCTCCATCCTGTGGCGCCACGTGTTCCGAAACTCCCTGACGCCGGTCGTCGCCATGCTCGGCTACTACGTGCCGGTGCTGTTCGGTGGCGCCCTGGTCGTCGAGCAGCTCTTCAACTACCCGGGTATGGGGCTGCTCTTCTGGACCGCCGCACAGTCCTCCGACTACCCCGTGCTGCTGGGCTGCGTGCTGGTCATCGCGGCCGCCACGGTGGTCGGCACGCTCCTCGCCGACATCGTCCAGCGCGTCATCGACCCCCGAGTGAAGGCAGGCCGGGCATGAGCGCCGTCATCCAGCCGGGCAAGGCGCCCGGCACGGCCACCACGGCCTCCACGGCGTCCGGTTCCCGGCTCGCCCTCCGGCGCTTCCTGCGCAACCGGCTCGCCGTGGTCGGGCTCGGCGTCGTGGTCGTCGTCCTCCTGTTCTGCTTCGCCGGTCCGCTGGTGTACTCCACGGACCAGACCCACACGTTGCTCCAGCAGGTCAACCTCGCCCCCAGCGGTTCGCACTGGCTCGGCACCGACGCGGTCGGCCACGACGAGCTGGGCCGGCTCATGTACGGCGGCAAGGTGTCGCTCGTCGTCGGCCTCGCCGCAGGCATCCTGGCCACCGTGATCGGCACCCTGTGGGGCGCCGTCGCCGGTTACGCGGGCGGCTGGATCGACGCGGTCATGATGCGGATCGTGGACGCGGGAATCGCCATCCCGGCGCTCTTCATCCTGCTGGTGGTCTCGGCCATCACCACGCCGGACCTGACCGGGCTGATCGTCATCCTGGGCTTCGTCTCCTGGCTGGTGCCGTCCCGGCTGGTCAGGGCGGAGACGCTGAGCCTGAAGAACCGCGACTACGTCCTGACCCTGCGGGCGATCGGCGGGACACACTCCCGGGCGATCACCCGGCACATCCTGCCGAACTCGGTCTCGACCATCATCGTCGCGGCCACCTTCCAGATCGCCGACGCCATCCTGCTGGTCGCCTACGTCTCCTATCTGGGCCTCGGCGTCCAGCCGCCGGCCACCGACTGGGGCGGCATGCTCTCGGCCGGTCTCACCGCCGCCTACTCCGGCTACTGGTGGCTCATCATCCCGCCCGGCCTGGCCATCATCCTGGTGGTGTGGGCGTTCAACGCGATCGGGGACGGACTCCGCGACGCATTCGACGTGAGGGGACGCGGATGACCGCCACCCAGGGCCCCGCCGCCCCGCAGGCCGGGCCGATTCTCGAACTCGACGGCCTCGGCGTCGTCTTCACCACCGAGACCGGGGAGGTGCCGGCCGTCCGGGGTGTCTCCCTGCGCGTCGGGCCCGGTGAGACGCTCGCCCTGGTCGGCGAGTCGGGCTCCGGCAAGTCCACCATCGCGCTGGCCGCGATGGGTCTGCTGGACGGCAACGCCCGGGCCACCGGCAGCGCCACCATCGCCGGCACCCAGGTGGTCGGCGCCCACGAGACGGACCTGGCGGCGCTGCGCGGCCGGACCGCTTCCATGGTGTTCCAGGAGCCGGCCACGGCACTGGACCCGCTGACCCGGATCGGCAAGCAGATCGCCGAGGTGATCCGCAACCACCGCAGGATGTCCGCCAAGGACGCCGCCGCCGAGGCCGTCGGGCTCCTCCGCAAGGTCGGCATACCCGAGCCGGAGAAGCGGGCCGGCGCCTACCCCTTCCAGCTCTCCGGTGGACAACGCCAGCGCGTGGTCATCGCCATGGCCATCGCCAACGATCCCGTCCTGCTGATCGCCGACGAGCCGACCACCGCGCTCGACGTCACGGTGCAGGCCGAGATCCTCGACCTGCTGCGCCGGCTCGCCGCGGAGACCGGCACCGGCGTCCTGCTGGTCACCCACAACATGGGTGTCGTCGCTGACTTCGCCGACCGGGTCGCAGTGATGTACCAGGGCGAGATCGTGGAGACCGGACCGGTCGAGGACGTGCTCCTGCGCCCGTCCCACGACTACACCAGGCGCCTGCTGGCCGCGGTGCCACGACTGTCCGTGGCCGAGGCGGACCGGTCGGCTCCGCCGGTCTCCGCCGGTCAGCCGGACACCGAGCCGGTGGTCGGTCTCCATGACATATCCGTGGTGTTCGGCCGTGGGAAGAACGCCGTACGGGCCCTGGACGGGGTCTCTCTCGCCGTCCACGCAGGAGAGACCCTGGGCCTGGTGGGCGAGTCGGGCTCCGGCAAATCCACCGCCGCCCGGGTCGCGCTCGGTCTGATCCCGCCGGGTTCCGGCACCGTCTCGCTGTTCGGCGCCGATCTGGGGCGCACCCGGCCACGGGCCCGCCGGGCGCTGAGAGCGGGCATCGGCGTGGTCCTCCAGGACCCTGTGGCCTCGCTGGACGCCCGGATGACGGTCGGCGAGTGCGTCGCCGAGCCGCTCAGGGTGCACCGCCGCGGCCTCTCCGCCAAGGACCGCCGGAGCATGGTCGCCGCCATCCTCGACCGGGTCCGGCTGCCGCGTGAACTCGCGGGGCGCGCGCCCCGCGAGCTGTCCGGCGGCCAGCGCCAGCGGGTCAGCCTGGCCCGGGCGCTGGTCCTGGAACCCCGGCTGCTGGTCGCCGACGAGCCCACCAGCGCGCTCGACGTGAGCGTTCAAGGGGCGGTGCTCGAAGTGATCTCCGAGCTCCAGGACGAGCTGGGCTTCGCCTGCCTCTTCGTCTCCCACGACCTGGCCGTCGTACAGCACTTCGCGCAGCGCGTCGTGGTGTTGCGTGACGGCCGCATCCAGGAGCAGGGCCCCACCGGAGCGACCCTCCTGCACCCGGAGACCGACTACACCCGCCGGTTGCTGGCCGCCGTGCCGGTGCCCGACCCGGTGATCCAGCGCGGCCGCAGAGCCGAACGCCTGGCCGCCCTCGCAGCCGGCCGGACGGAGACCCAGGAATGAACTCGTACGACCGTACGCTCTTCGCCGGAGCGGACATCGGCGGCACCACCACCCAGGTGGTCCTGTGCGCCGACGACCTGACCGTCCTGAAGCGCGCCGAGGTACCGACCCCGGCAGCTGACGGCGGCCGGGCCATGACCGGAGCGGTCCTGGACTCGCTCGCCCTCCTGCTGGAGCGCACTCCCGGCCGGCTCGCCGGGTGCGGGATAGGCGCCGCCGGCGTCGTCGACTCCGGTACCGGCCACATCCTGGTGGCCAGCGACTCCTTCACCGACTGGGCCGGCTTCGCGGTGACGGAGGCCGTCGAGGACGCCCTGGGTGTCCCGGCCTTCCTGGACAACGACGTCAACGCCTTCCTCCGCGGGGAGGTGTCGGGCGGCGCCGTGCGCGACGAGCCGGACGTACTCGGGATCACCCTGGGCACCGGGGTCGGTGGCGCACTGTGGAGCGGCGGCACACTGTTCACAGGACCGCACGGCGCGGCCGGCGAGATCGGGCACATCCCCGGCTTCGGTGACCTGCTCTGCACGTGCGGCGGACGGGGCCATCTGGAGACCCTGGCCTCCGGCCGCTCCATCGGCGCCCGTTACGCGGACCGCACCGGCCGGCGGCTGACCGCCCGCGAGGTCGCGCGGGCGGCGGACCACGGGGACCAGGACGCCCTCGCGGTGTACGAGGCCGCGGGTGCCGGTATCGCCCGGGCGATCGTGATGACGGCGGGCGTCGTGGACATCACCACCGTGGTGATCGGCGGCGGGGTCAGCCACGCCTGGCCTCTGCTGAGTCCCCTCGTCCTGGCGTCGCTGGCCGCCGAACCGCCGGTCAGCGGTCGCCCTGTCCGGCTGGTCAGGGCCGCCCTGGGTGCCGATGCCGTACCGGTCGGCGCCGCGGCACGGGCGCGGCACGAACTCGCGGCGAGGTCCGCGGTCTGAGGGGCCCTACGGCGTGGGCAGGGCCTCCTCCGCGACCGCGAGCACCGCGCGGAGCGCGGCCGAGGGGTTGTCCGTGCGCCAGGCCAGCGCGGCCTGGCGCCGGACGGGCGGACCGGCGAGCGGCCGGTAGACCAGCCCCGTCTGCTGGATGTGGCGGACGGAGGAGACCGTGAGCGTGACACCGACGCCCGCGGCGACGAGGGCCAGGATCGTGTACGAGTCGGGGGCCTCCTGCACCACGCGGGGGTTGAAGCCGGTGGCCTCGCAGACCTGGACCATCGCGTCGCGCACCGTGGAGCCCGCGTTCGCCGGGAAGGAGACGAAGGGTTCCTCGGCGAGGATCCCGATCGGAATGCTCTCCAGGCGGGCC
Source organism: Streptomyces sp. NPDC102441 (assembly GCF_044765585.1). Classification (NCBI taxonomy): domain Bacteria; kingdom Bacillati; phylum Actinomycetota; class Actinomycetes; order Kitasatosporales; family Streptomycetaceae; genus Streptomyces; species Streptomyces sp. NPDC102441. The sequence goes on along the minus strand of NZ_JBIWKH010000009.1, from coordinate 120,792 downwards.
AGCGGATGGTCGGAGGGCAGCGCGCAGAGCAGCTCCTCCTCGTCGATCACCCGGTAGGCCACTCCGGGCTGGGTGACCGGCAGCCGGACGAACCCCAGGTCGAGGGAGCCGTCGGCCACGCGGGACAGGGCCACGTTGGCGTAGGTCTGGCCCTTCATGGCCAGCTCGATCCCGGGGTGGGCGGCCCGCACCGCCCGGGTCAGCAGGGGCAGCGTCTCGTGGCTGGAGGCCCCGGCGAAGCCGATCGTGACGCGGCCGTACTCGCCACGTCCGGCTGCCTTGGCGGCCCGTACCGCGATGTCGAGGTCGTCGAGCACCGTCCGGACCGGTTCGAGGAAGGACTCCCCCGCGCTGGTCAGCCGCACCGAACGGGTGTTGCGCTCGAAGAGCTGGACGCCGAGCTCCTTCTCCAGCTGCCGGATCTGCTGGCTGAGCGGGGGCTGTGCCATCTGGAGCCGCTTGGCGGCGCGGCCGAAGTGCAGTTCCTCGGCGACGGCGGTGAACGCGGTCAGATGACGCAGTTCCATCGGGACTTCCATTCATTAACCATTGGTCTTGATCCGACCTTAATTTGGTATTGGACAGCAATCAATGGCCGCTGACACGGTAAGGGCGACCAGCACGCACTCGCCCGAGGAGCACCGTGGAGCGGACGGATACGGCCGACGGGGCCGGCAAAGTCATGTCGATGAAGGAGGCCGTGGCCGCCTTCGTGCACGACGGGGCCACCGTCAGCCTCGAAGGGTTCACCCATCTCGTCCCCACGGCCGCCGGACACGAGATCATCCGCCAGGGCCGCAAGGACCTCACCGTCGTACGGATGACGGCGGACATCGTGGTGGACCAGATGATCGCGGCGGGCTGTGTCTCGCGGCTGGTCTCCTCCTTCGTGGGCAACTCCTCCGCCGGTTCACTCGGTGAGCTGCGGCGCAGGATCGAGCGCGCCGACCCGGCGCCGCTCGCCTTCGAGGAGTACAGCCACTACGGGATGGTCTGCCGCTACCTCGCGGGCTCCCAGCGGCTGCCCTTCTATCCGCTGCGCAGCTACGGCGGCAGCGACCTGCCGTCCGTCAACAGCGATCTGCGCAAGGTGACGTCGCCCTACCCCGGGCCGGACGGGGAGCAGGAGCAGATCTACGTCGTGCCGCCCGTGAACCCCGACGTGACGATCATCCACGCGCAGCGGGCCGACCGCAGGGGCAACACCCAGATCTGGGGGCTGACCGGCATCCAGGCCGAGGCGGTGTACGCGGCGGACAAGGCGATCGTCGTCGTCGAGGAGGTCGTCGGGGACGAGGTGGTCCGCTCGGACCCCAACCGCACGCTCGTCCCGTCGCACGCCGTGGACGCTGTCGTCGTCTGTCCGCGCGGCGCGCACCCGTCCTTCGCCCAGGGCTACTACGACCGCGACAACGCCTTCTACCGGGCCTGGTCGCACATCAGCAAGGACCCGGCGCGGCTGCGGGCGTGGCTGGACGAGTGGGTGTACGGAACGGCCGACCACGCCGGGTACGTCGCCAAGCTGGGCGAGGACTTCTGGGCGGGGCTCGCGGTGGGCGAAGCGCTCAGCGAGCCGGTGAACTACGGACGGCGGCTGTGAGCGCGCCGCAGGAGAAGGAACCGAACATGACCGCCACCGCACCGGGGACCGTCACCTCTTCCGAGCTGCTCTCCGTCGTCGCCTCCCGGGAACTGGCCTCCCGGCGCACGGTGTTCGCCGGCATCGGGCTGCCGACACTCGCCACCGAACTCGCCCGTCTGACGGTCGCCCCGCGGATCGAGGTCGTGTACGAGTCCGGGGTCTGCGGGGCGCACCCCTCGCACCTGCCGGAGACCATCGCCGACGCCGTGCTCATCTCGGGCGCGGAGGCCGTGCTGTCGATGCCCGCGCTGTTCGGCTGCGTGCTCCAGGGCGGGCACATCGACGTGGGGTTCCTCGGCGCCGCGCAGATCGACCGGTGGGGCAACCTGAACACCTCCGTCATCGGCGACTACGAGAGCCCCACGGTGCGGCTGCCCGGTTCCGGCGGCGCCGTCGAGGTGATGGCCAACTCCCACGAGGTCTTCGTGGTGATGCGACGGCACAACCCGCGCTCCTTCACCGCAAACCTGGACTTCTGCACCACCCCGGGCCCGGACCGCGCGCTCGCCGAGGGCATCAGGCCGCTGGGCGCGGGAGTCACCCGGGTGATCACCGAACTGGGCGTCCTGGCCCGCGCCGGCGTCGGGGAGGAGCTCCGACTCGTCGCCGTGCACCCCGGGGTGACGGTGGATCAGGTGCGGGAAACCACCGGCTGGGACCTCCGGGTCGCCGACTCCGTGGAGACCGTTCCCCCGCCGGCCGCGGCGGAACTGCGCCTCCTGCGGGAGGATGTCGACCCCGGCCGTGTCTACCTCCGCTGACAGATTCCCACCTCCCGAAGGGGCGTAACCGCCATGCGTATCAGGATCGTCGGCGCCGGAGCCATGGGCCGTGGCATCGCCCAGTGGGCCGCTGCCGCAGGACACACCGTCGAGCTCTGCGACGTACGGACCGAGGCGGTGACAGCGGCCGTGGACTTCGTACACTCCATGCTGGAACGCTCCGTCCAGAAGGGCCGGATGTCCGCCGCGGACCGGGACGCGGCCCTGGAGCGGCTCGTCCCGCTAGACGACCCGTGGGCGCCCGGCCCTGAGGTCGAGCTGGTCATCGAGGCCGTACGGGAGGACCTGGACACCAAGGCCGAGGTCTTCGGGAAGCTGGAGCAGGCCCTGCCGGACTCCGCGGTCTTCGCGACCAACACCTCGTCCCTGTCGGTGACCCGGATCGCCGCGTCGCTGCGGGACCCGGGTCGGCTCGCGGGGCTGCACTTCTTCAACCCCGTGCCGCTGATGAAGATCGTCGAGGTCGTGCCGGGGGCCGCCACCCGCCCCGGGATCCCGCCCGCTCTCACGGAGCTGGTCGAGAGCTGCGGCCACCGCGCGGTCACGGTCGCCGACTCCCCCGGTTTCCTGGTCAATCACGCCGGCCGGGGGCTGGTGACGGAGGCCCTGGCCCTGCTGGAGGAGTCCGTCGCCGACCCGGCGGGGATCGACCGGATCGCCCGGGACGTCCTGGGGCTGCGCATGGGGCCCTTCGAACTCATGGACCTCACCGGGCTCGACGTCACGGCCGCCGTGATCGACTCGATCTGGCAGGGCTTCCGCTACGAGGACCGGCTCCGCCCGTCGTACCTCACCCCGAACCGGGTCACCGCGGGGCTGCACGGCCGCAAGACCGGGCAGGGCTGGTTCGCGTACGGCTCCGAGGCGCCCGCCCCCGCACCGGAACCGCCGGTGACGGGTGACGCGGACCGTCCCGTGTTCGTCGCGGGCGCCGAGGAGCTGCGGACCGCGCTGTCCGACGCCGGCGCGACGGTCGAGAGCGGAACCGAGCCCTCCGACCGCGCCCTGGTCCTCGTCCCGGTCTGGGGCACCACGGTGGCGGCCTCCGTCGCCTCACTGGGGCTGCCCGCTGCGCGCACCTTCGGCGTCGACCCGCTGCCCCCGGCGGGCCGCCGCCGGGTGCTCGCCGTCACGCCGGCGTCCGGTCCCGCCGCCGCGCGGGACGCCCGCGCGGTACTGGCCCGCGCGGCGGACGGCGGGGAGCCCTGGGCCGTGTCGGTGGTGCGGGACACCGCGGGTTCGGTGGCGCAGCGGCTGCTGGCGTCGGTGGTCTCGGTCGCCGCCTCGATCGCGGAGCGCTCGCTGGCCACCCCGGCGGACATCGACCTCGCCGTGACGACCGGCCTCGGCTACCCGGCGGGGCCGCTGGCCTGGGGCGACCGGATCGGCGCCGCGCGGATGCTGGAGCTGCAGCGGTCCCTGCACGCCACGACCGGCGATCCACGGCACCGGCCGACCCGCTGGCTCACCGAGCGCGCCCAGCTGGGGCTGGCGCTGACGGAGCCGGGCACCTCGTCCGCCGGCTGCTCCTGAAGAGCACGTCCTGCACACTTCGGTTCCCGCGTTGCGCCATGCACTCGGCCGGTGCGCGTCGGTCAGCGGCTCCCCAAGGTGCCGGTACGCACCTTCTTCGAGACGGCGTAGCAGACGGCGGTGTGGTACTCGCTCGACCACTGGTCGGGCCTGGGAGACAGCCAGTGCGGCAGGACGCCCGGCTTGTCGCCGCCCAGGTACTTCTTGACCGCCGCCGGGCAGTGGTCCTTGGTCCGTTGGAGCATCTTGTCGATGCTGGGCGCCGGGTCGTCGGGGTCACCGAGGTCCACGACGCCGGGTACGGCTTCGGTGCGGTGCGGTTCGTCACAGGGGATGACGTTGTTCGGCCCTCCCGGCTCCGGCTCGCCCTTCATGCAGGCCTGCAGGCTGCCGAGACCGTGAGCGAGGCCGGCGTACAGCGAGCCTTCGCGGCGCACGGGGTCGTTCTTCGGGCTGCGTTCGGCGAGCAGGCAGGCGAACCACCGGTCGCCGTCACCCCACTGCTTCTCCGTCGGCCAGAACGCCACCGCGTCGAGCCGAGTGGCGTCCCAGTCGGGGCCGTTCAGGTAACCGGGGGGAGCGGCGTCGCAGCGGGGACCGGCATACTCCTTGACCGGCGGCGGGTAGGCGTCCGGTACATCCGACGGGAACGACGCGGACGTCATCACCTCGTACTCGTGCGGCCGGTCACAACTCACCTTCGTCACGCCGTCCTTGAGCTCCAGGCAGTCGCCCGGCCGGTACGGGCCCACGCCCGTGCGTTCCGGCCGGGGAGAAGGACTGGCCGAAGGCTTCTTGCTCGTGCCGGGAGAGGCCCCGCCGCTCGTCGTCGCACCAGGGGGCCCGCCGCCGCCCTTCGCGGCACGGTCAGGCGCCGTGCCCTCCGATGTGCAGCCGGCGAGGACGGAGACCGTGAGCAGCAAGGCGGCGCAGCCGCGACGAGAATTGGCCGTCATCCCGCGCAGACTACAGGCGGGCGAGGCCCGGTCCGGGCCGAATGCCGGACGTGACCGTTTCGTACAAGACCCGGTCGCGACCCCCGCATACGGTCGTCCCATGACTCCACGACTCGACGCGATCTCCGTCACCACCGCCGACATGGCCGCATCGCTCGCCTTCTACCGGAGGCTCGGGCTCGACATCCCCGCCGGCGCCGAATCGGCGCCCCACGTCGAAGTGACGCTCCCCGGCGGGCAGCGCCTGCTGTGGGACACCGAGGATGTCGTGCGCTCCTTCGAGCCCGACTGGCAGGCGTCCGGAGGCGGCGAACGCCTCGGGCTCGCCTTCCTCTGCGACAGCCCGGCTGAGGTCGACGCGGTGTACGCCGAGCTGACGGGTGCCGGCCACCAGGGTCATCTGAAGCCCTGGGACGCCGTCTGGGGGCAGCGTTACGCGGTCGTCCTCGACCCGGACGGCTCCGCGGTGTCGCTGTTCGCCGCCAATCCCTCGTAGCCCGTCGAGGCCAGATAGCCGCCGAGCGTCGTGCCGGCCAGGTCCCGCATCTCCCGGGCGAGATGTGCCTGGTCGGTGCAGCCCGCGGCGTACGCGGCCTCGGCGTACGGCGTTCCCGCGCGTACGAGCTCCAGGGCGCGCTGCAGTCTCAGTACCCTGGCCAGGGTCTTGGGGCCGTAGCCGAACGCGGCCAGCGAGCGGCGGTGCAGCTGACGGGGCCCCAGCCCGACGGCATGCGCGGTGGCGGCGACGGAACGCCCCTGCCGCAGCTGTACGGCGACGGCCGCCATGAGCGGGTCCGGGGGCCCGGTGCCGGCCGCCCGGCGCAGGGCGACGCCCTCCAGCGCGGTGGCCGGGTCGCCGGCCGCGCCGATCCGCTCGGTCAGCCCGCGGACCTCGGGGCCCGGCCAGAGGGCGTCGAGCGCGACCCGCCGGTCGCGCAGTTCGTGCGCGGGTACGCCCAGGAGCGCGGGTGCCGTGCCGGGGGCGAAGCGGATGCCCGCGCAGCTGCCGGAGAGCGCCGCGGCGGGGGTGAAGGCGTGGGTGTCGGGGCCCGCCACCAGCAGTCGGCCGCCGGCCCACAGCAGGTCCATGCAGCCGTCGGGCAGGACCGGCCGTGAGGGTTCGCGCGGCCCGCTCCAGGTCCAGAGAACCGCGCCGCCGAAGCGCGATGCCCGCTCCTCGTACCGTGCGCCCATGGTCACCAGGCCAGCCGGAAGCCCTCAGGGGGCGTCCTTGTCGCGGTTCCCGTGCAGTCGGGACTTCACGTCGTCCGGGGGCAGGAAGCGTGACCAGCGCTCGGGGAATTCGGACGGCATGGACACGTCCTCGTCCTCGTCCTCGTCGGCGTAGGCGTCCCAGTTCGCGGCCTGGGCACGGGCCAGGAGTTCCGCGGCCTGCGCCGCCTTGACGCGCTCGCTGGTGGCGCGGGCCTCGGCGGTGGCGAGCGAGGGCCAGACACGGTCGATCGCGGCGTTCACCGCGGCGCCCACGAGTACGGCGAAAGCGGAGATTCCTATCCAGAGCAGGACAGCGATGGGCGCCGCCAACGAGCCGTAGATCGTGGGTCCTTCGACCGTGCTCGTCAGATAGATCCGCAGCAGGAAGCTGCCCACCACCCACATCCCGAGCGCCACGAGCGCCCCGGGCACGTCCTCCATCCACGGTGAGCGGACGGGGACGGACACGTGGTAGAGCGTCGTCAGGAACGCGATGGACAGCAGTATCACCAGCGGCCAGTACATGACCGCGAGCACCTCGGTGCCCCACGGGACGAACTCCACCACCCGGTCGGGACCGACCACCAGCAGCGGCAGCACCACCGCGCCCAGCAGCAGCGCGACCACGTACAGCAGAAAGGCGAGCAGCCGGGTCCTGACGATGCCGCGGTGGCCATCGAGCCCGTACATCACGGTGATGGTGTCGATGAAGACGTTCACCGCGCGTGATCCTGACCAGAGCGCGATCGCGAAGCCGATGGAGATGACGTCGGGGCGCGCGCCCGTGGTCACGTCGGCTATGAGGGGCTTGGCGATCTCCTTGACGCCCCGCTCGGAGAGCACCGTCTGCACCGCGCCCAGGATGTTGCGCTCGATGGAGGCGACCGTGGTGGTGGACGTCCAGTCGTCGACGTAACCGAGCAGCCCGATCATGCCGAGCAGCAGCGGCGGCAGGGACAGCAGAGTGAAGAACGCCGCCTCGGCCGCGAGGCCGAGGATGCGGTACTCGACACACGAGTTGACCGTGTCCTTGAGCAACTTCCATGCCATCTGCCGCTTCGAGACGTTGCGGTAGAGGACTCGAGCCCGGTGGAGCCGACCCGATGGCCGCTCGGGTGTTTCATTTGCTGCCTGCACCTCCTTACCGTATCGGCATGGCACCCAGCACCCACACAGTGACCAACCAGGTACCGCCGCTGACCGGCTATGACGTCTTCTCCGGTGACCGGGTACTGACAGAGGCCGTCGAGCGGCATCTCGCGCCCGGAGTCCTGGACGAGGCCCGGGAGGAACTCAGCACGCTGGGCCGGTCCGCCGGCTCCCCACAGGCGCAGGAGTGGGGTGCGCAGGCCAACGAGAACCCGCCGAGGCTGCGCACGCACGACCGCTACGGACACCGCGTCGACGAGGTCGACTTCCACCCGGCCTGGCACCGGCTGCTGGGGCACGCGGTCACGGCCGGGCTGACCGACGCCTGGGGCAGGCAGGGCGGCCATGTCCGGCGCGCGGCCGGGTTCCTGGTCTGGACGCAGGCCGAGGCGGGGCACGGATGCCCGCTGTCGATGACGCACGCGGCGGTCCCGGCGCTGCGGACCGATCCCGCGCTGGCGGCGGAGTGGGAGCCGCTGCTGACGTCGCACGTGTACGAGGAGGGTCTGCGGCCCGCGTCGCAGAAGACCGGTGTGCTCTTCGGGATGGGCATGACGGAGAAGCAGGGCGGCACCGACGTACGGTCCAACACGACCCGGGCCGTACCGCTGGCCGGGGACGGGGAGTATCTGCTCACCGGCCACAAGTGGTTCTGTTCGGCGCCGATGTCCGACGGCTTCCTGGTGCTGGCGCAGGCGCCCGGCGGGCTGAGCTGCTTCCTCGTGCCGCGGGTCCTGCCGGACGGCGCCCGCAACGTGTTCGCGATCCAGCGTCTCAAGGACAAGCTGGGCAACAGGTCCAACGCGTCCGCCGAGGTCGAGTTCGACGGGACGTGGGCCCGCCTGGTCGGCGAGGAGGGGCGGGGGGTGCGCACCATCATCGAGATGGTGGCGACGACCCGGCTGGACTGTGTGGTCGGTTCGGCGGCGCTGATGCGGCAGGCCGTGGCGCAGGCGATCCACCACAGCGCCTACCGCAGCGTGTTCGGCGGGCTGCTGATCGAGAAGCCGCTGATGCGCAACGTACTGGCCGACCTGGCTCTGGAGTCGGAGGCGGCGACGACGCTCGCGCTGCGGCTGGCCGCCGCGTACGACGCGGACACGGAGGAGGAGCGTGCCTTCCTGCGGATCGCGGTGCCGACGGCCAAGTACTGGGTGACGAAGCGGTGCGGTGCGGTGGTCGGGGAGGCCCTGGAGTGCCTCGGCGGCAACGGTTACGTCGAGGAGTCCGGGATGCCCCGGCTGTTGCGCGAGGCCCCGCTGAACTCGATCTGGGAGGGCTCGGGCAACGTACAGGCCCTCGATGTGCTGAGGGCGCTGCAGCGTGAGCCGCAGGCGCTCAACGCCTTCCTCCAGGAGGTCGGGAAGGCCCGTGGCGCGGACCACCGGCTCGACGCGGCGATCAAGGACCTGCTGACGGAGCTTGCCGACCTGGACGCCGCCGAGGCGGGTGCCAGGCGGCTGGTGGAGCGGATGGCCCTGGTGCTGCAGGGGTCGCTGCTGCTGCGCTGGGCGCCGCCGGAGACCGCGGACGCGTTCTGCGCCTCACGGCTGGGCGGGGACTGGGGCTCGGCCTTCGGGACGCTGCCGCACAGTCTGGATCTGGCCACGGTCGTGGAGCGGGCGCGGGCTCAGGCAGGCTAGAACGGCCCGGGACAAACGACGGAGGGTGGTGCTGCGCCGACACGGCACCACCCTCCACGCTTGTGCACCACCGCACGGCGGGTCGGGGACTCCCCGCACGGTGTTCCCCCCACCTTCGTACGGTCTGCGACCTGCCGACAGAGTTGCAAGGGGTTGCAACCATTGCGTGGAGTCGGAGCCAATGGGCCCCCCGCACGGCAGGATGGGTACTCAGGGCCGGGTTCCTCTCTTCCGGACCGGGCCCGAGTTCGGTTGGGGGGACTCGTCATGGAGACACATTCTGCCGCGCGACCGCGGCCGGAAAACGCCTCGTACCCAGCGGTGACCGAGCGCCTGGTGCACCGTGCGCGCGAGGCCCGGCTGGCGGGCGAGCGTACGGCGGCGGCTCCGCGCGCGGAGATCGACGCCTCCTGGGACCGTGTGCTGCGCAGCGGGATCGATCCCGAGCAGTCACCGGAGAGCAGGCTGCTGGAGACGGACGAGATCGAGCACCGGCGCAGAAGCGCGGCGCTCGGCGAGGTCATGCCCTTACTGCGGAAGGGGCTGGCCACCATCGCGGACGCGTCGCAGCAGATCATGGTCGTCACCGACACCGAGGGCCGGGTCCTGTGGCGTCAGGGTCACGCGGCCGTGATGCGTCTGGCCAAGGACATCTGCCTGGAGGAGGGTGCCGCCTGGGCGGAGGCGGCCACGGGGACGAACGCCATCGGCACGGCGCTCGCCGTGCGCACCCCCATTCAGGTCCATTCCGCCGAGCACTTCATCCGCGCCCTGCACAACTGGACCTGTGCGGCGGCCCCGGTGCGCGACCCCCGGGACGGCCGTCTGATGGGCATCGTCGACATCAGCGGGCCGGCCTCCACCTTCCATCCGGCGACGCTGGCGCTGGTCGGTTCGGTGGCGGCGCTGGCCGAGAGCGAGCTGCGCGGCCGGCATCTGGTGGCGATCGAACGGCTGCGCTCGGTGGCCGCCCCGCTCCTGTGCCGGCTGGGCGGCCGCGCGCTGGTGGTGGACACCCATGGCTGGCTGGCCGCCGTCAGCGGGATGCCGCCCGTGGACCGGCTGCCGCTGCCGAAGTCGCTGGAGCCGGGCACGGTGTGGCTGGCCTCGCTCGGGATGTGCCGGGTGGAGCCCCTGCCCGGCGGCTGGCTGGTCCAGGTCACGGAGGGCACGCACGACCACGCGCCGCGCCGGGTGGTGCTCGACCTGAGCCGGGAGCGGGGGCTCACGGTCCATGTGTCGGGCCCGGTGGGCAGCTGGACGCACCCGCTCTCGCCCCGCCACGCGGAGCTGCTGTACGCCCTGGCCCTGCATCAGGAGGGGCGCACCGCGGCGGAGCTGGCCGAGGACGTCTTCGGTGACGCTTCCAGGACGGTGACGGTGCGGGCCGAGATATCGCGGATGCGCCGCCACCTCGCGGAGGTGCTGACGCATCGGCCGTACCGCTTCCGGGAGGGCGTCGAGGTGGAGGTGGTCCACCCGGAGGTGCCGGCCGACCTGCTGCCCCGTTCGACGGCCCCGGTGGTGATCAGGACGCGGATGCCGGCGGGCACGGCCTGAGAGTCTCCGAGGCCGGGACGGGTTTGGGCAGCGGCCCGCAGTCGTGGTTTTCTGACCGCCATGAGCCACTCCACGCCCTCCGCCCCCGCTGTCTCCGACGTGACCGTCTGGTACCTGCAACAGACGGCGCCCGGCGATCTGAGCCCGGCCGCCGCCCCGGCGGACGGAGTGACGGTGGCACGCTCGGAGATACCGCTGCCGGAATTCAGCCGGTTCCTCTACACGGCGGTGGGCGGGGACGTCCGGTGGACCGACCGGCTGGACCTCACCTACGCGCAGTGGCAGGAGATCATCGAGCGGCCGGCGGCCGAGACCTGGGTGGCGTACGAGAACGGGACCCCGGCGGGGTTCATCGAGCTCGACGCCCAGGAGGACGGGGCGGTCGAGATCGTCTACTTCGGCCTGATCCCTTCCTTCCGGGGCCGCCGGATCGGCGGCCACCTGCTGTCGTACGGCGTGGCGCGCGCATGGGACCTCGCTGAGCGCCACCCGGAGCGGACTCCCACCCGGAGGGTGTGGCTGCACACCTGCTCCGACGACGGTCCGCACGCGATGGACAACTACCTGCGGCGGGGTTTCCGGCTGTTCGACACGAAGACCGAGGAGCAGGAGCCCGAGGCCGTCGCCCCCGGCCCCTGGCCCGGGGCGTACGCCTGACCGCACGCCGTTCATGTCGCTTTGTCGGCAGGTCATGTCGCTTTGTCGGCAGGACGGGCGTGATCGACACCACAGCGTCTCACATTTCGGGACCATCTCGTCCAGATACTGGATCGTGGTGGACTGGCCCGAGATTCGCGTGACACGCTTCCGTCATGTCTGGAACTGGAATTGCCTTGGTGAGTCGGCGGCACGTCGACCTCGGCCGCATGTCCAGCGCCATCTGTCCGGTCCGCTGAGAGTCTCCAGCACCGCGCATTCCTGAAGTCAGCTCCACCCCTGCGCACCGCCGCGCCTCACGCGAGTGTGCAGTTCAGAGCCGCCCTCCTGCAGTCCCGAAGGACGTATAGCCATGGCCGCCATCCCCGAGAAGCCTGCTACCGCCACGCCCCGCCGCAAGGCCGGACGTCACCGTGGTGAAGGTCAGTGGGCTATGGGTCACTTCACCCCGCTGAACGGGAACGAGCAGTTCAAGAAGGACGACGACAGTCTCAACGTGCGGACACGCATTGAGACGATCTACTCCAAGCGCGGATTCGACTCCATCGACCCGAACGACCTCCGCGGGCGTATGCGCTGGTGGGGCCTGTACACCCAGCGCCGGCCCGGCATCGACGGCGGCAAGACCGCGGTGCTGGAGCCGGAGGAGCTGGACGACCGCTACTTCATGCTGCGTGTGCGCATCGACGGCGGAAGGCTGACCACCGCGCAGCTGCGCGTCATCGGCGAGGTCTCCGAGCAGTACGCGCGCGGCACCGCCGACATCACCGACCGGCAGAACGTCCAGCTGCACTGGATCCGCATCGAGGACGTCCCGGCGATCTGGGAGAAGCTCGAGGCGGTCGGACTCTCGACGACCGAAGCCTGCGGTGACTGCCCCCGTGTGATCATCGGTTCCCCGGTGGCCGGGATCGCCGCCGACGAGATCATCGACGGCACGTCCGCGGTCGACGAGATCCATGAGCGCTACATCGGCAGCAGGGAGTTCTCCAACCTGCCCCGCAAGTTCAAGACCGCGATCTCGGGCTCGCCGGTCCAGGACGTGGTGCACGAGATCAACGACATCGCGTTCGTGGGTGTCGACCACCCCGAGCACGGTCCCGGCTTCGACCTGTGGGTCGGCGGAGGGCTCTCCACCAACCCCCGGTTCGCCGAGCGTCTGGGCGCCTGGGTGCCGCGGGACGAGGTGCCCGACGTCTGGGCCGGCGTCGTCGGGATCTTCCGCGACTACGGCTACCGCCGGCTGCGCACGCGTGCCCGGCTGAAGTTCCTGATGGCCGACTGGGGTCCGGAGAAGTTCCGTCAGATCCTCGAGGACGAGTATCTCAAGCGTCCGATGCTGGACGGACCGCCCCCGGAGCAGCCCAGCTCCCGCTGGCGCGACCACATCGGTGTGCACGCGCAGCAGGACGGCCGCTTCTACGTGGGCTTCGCCCCGCGCGTCGGACGGGTGGACGGGTCCACCCTCTCCAAGATCGCGGAACTGGCCGAGGCACACGGCTCGGGCCGGGTGCGCACCACCGTCGAGCAGAAGATGCTCATTCTGGACGTGGAGCAGGACCGGATCGAGTCGCTGACCGCCGGTCTCGAGGCACTGGACTTCCAGGTGAACGCCTCGCCCTTCCGGCGCGGCACGATGGCCTGCACCGGCATCGAGTTCTGCAAGCTGGCGATCGTCGAGACGAAGGCGCGCGGCGCCGCGCTCATCGACGAACTGGAGCGCCGCATGCCGGACTTCGAGGAGCCGCTCTCCATCAACATCAACGGCTGCCCCAACGCCTGCGCCCGCATCCAGACCGCGGACATCGGCCTCAAGGGCCAGCTCATGCTGGACGACCAGGGCAACCAGGTCGAGGGCTACCAGGTGCACCTCGGCGGTGCGCTCGGCCTGGAGGCCGGCTTCGGCCGCAAGGTCCGCGGGCTGAAGGTCACCTCGGCCGAACTCCCGGACTACGTCGAGCGGGTGCTCGGGAGGTTCCAGGAGGAGCGCGAGGACGACGAGCGCTTCGCGACCTGGGCCGCCCGGGCCAGTGCGGAGTCGCTGTCATGAGCGAGCGAGCCGCGCCGTTCTACTGCCCGTACTGCGGCGACGAGGACCTGCGTCCGCACGAGGCGGGGCACGGCGCCTGGGAATGCGCTTCCTGCAATCGCGCGTTCCAGCTGAAGTTCCTGGGCCTCCTGGCTCACGGACTCCGGCGCAACGACGTGGAAGGGGACGGGACATGACGGACACGCTGCAAGCGGGCGAGCTCACCGACGAGGCCCTTAAGGAACTGGCCGACCAGGCGGGCCGCGACCTGGAGGACGCCTCCGCGAGCGACATCCTGAAGTGGGCGGCCGACACCTTCGGCAAGCGCTTCTGCGTCACCTCCTCCATGGAGGACGCGGTCGTCGCGCACCTCGCCTCCCGGGTCTTCCCCGGCGTCGACGTCGTCTTCCTCGACACCGGATACCACTTCGAGGAGACCATCGGCACCCGGGACGCGGTGGACGCCGTGATGGACGTCAACCTCATCACGCTGACCCCGCGTCAGTCGGTGGCCGAGCAGGACGCCGAGTACGGGCCGAAGCTGCACGACCGCGACCCGGACCTCTGCTGCGCGCTGCGCAAGGTCAAGCCTCTGGAGGAGGGGCTGACCGCGTACGCCGCCTGGGCGACCGGACTGCGCCGCGACGAGTCCCCCACCCGGGCGAACACCCCCGTCGTGGGCTGGGACGAGAAGCGCCGCAAGGTCAAGGTCTCGCCGATCGCCCGCTGGACCCAGGACGACGTGGACGCGTACGTCGCGGAACACGGCGTACTGACCAACCCGCTGCTGATGGACGGTTACGCCTCCGTCGGCTGCGCGCCCTGCACCCGCCGGGTGCTGGAGGGCGAGGACGCGCGGGCCGGCCGCTGGGCCGGGCGGGGCAAGACCGAATGCGGGCTGCACGGCTGATGACGACTGATCAGGAGATATCGATGAGCGTGACGGAGACGGGGGCCACCGTCTGGCTCACCGGTCTGCCGAGCGCCGGCAAGACCACCATCGCCTACGAACTGGCGGGCCGACTGCGCGCGGACGGGCACCGGGTCGAGGTGCTCGACGGTGACGAGATCCGGGAGTTCCTCTCCGCCGGGCTCGGCTTCTCCCGCGAGGACCGGCACACCAACGTCCAGCGGATCGGCTTCGTCGCCGAACTGCTGGCCGCCAACGGTGTGAAGGCCCTGGTCCCGGTCATCGCACCGTACGCCGACAGCCGTGACGCGGTGCGCAAGCGTCACCAGCAGGAGGGCACCGCGTATCTGGAGGTGCACGTCGCGACCCCGGTCGAGGTGTGCTCCGAGCGCGATGTGAAGGGGCTGTACGCCAAGCAGGCGGCGGGCGAGATCAGTGGTCTCACCGGGGTCGACGACCCCTACGAGGCTCCCGAGTCGCCGGATCTGCGGATCGAGTCGCACCAGCAGACCGTGCAGGAGTCCGCAGCGGCGCTCCGTGCGCTGCTCACCGAGAGGGGCCTGGCGTGAGCACTGTCGCCACCGTGCCGGAAGGCACTGTCAACCCGTACGCGCTGAGCCACCTGGACTCCCTGGAGTCCGAGGCGGTGCACATCTTCCGTGAGGTGGCGGGTGAGTTCGAGCGGCCGGTGATCCTTTTCTCCGGCGGCAAGGACTCGATCCTGATGCTGCACCTCGCGCTGAAGGCGTTCGCCCCCGCACCGGTCCCCTTCACGCTCCTGCATGTCGACACCGGGCACAACTTCCCCGAGGTCCTCGAATACCGCGACCGCGCCGTCGAGAAGCACGGACTGCGCCTGCACGTCGCCTCCGTCCAGGAGTACATCGACGCCGGCAAGCTCCGCGAGCGCCCCGACGGCACCCGCAACCCCCTGCAGACCGTCCCCCTCACCGAGGCCATCCAGCAGCACCGCTTCGACGCCGTCTTCGGCGGCGGACGCCGCGACGAGGAGAAGGCCCGCGCCAAGGAACGCGTCTTCTCACTCCGCGACGAGTTCTCCCAGTGGGACCCCCGCCGCCAGCGCCCCGAACTCTGGCAGCTCTACAACGGCCGCCACGCCCCCGGGGAACACGTCCGCGTCTTCCCGATCTCCAACTGGACCGAACTCGACGTCTGGCAGTACATCGAGCGCGAGGGCATCGAGCTCCCGCAGATCTACTTCGCCCACGAGCGCGAGGTCTTCAACCGCTCCGGCATGTGGCTGACCGCGGGCGACTGGGGCGGCCCCAAGGACCACGAGACGGTCGAGACCCGCCAGGTCCGCTACCGCACCGTCGGCGACATGTCCTGCACCGGCGCCGTCGACTCCGACGCCACCACCCTGGACGCCGTCATCACCGAGATCGCCGCCTCCCGCCTCACCGAGCGGGGCGCCACCCGCGCCGACGACAAGATGTCCGAGGCCGCGATGGAAGACCGCAAGCGCGAGGGGTACTTCTAAAAATGACCACCATCACCGACCTCTCTGCCACCACCCTGCTGCGGTTCGCCACCGCCGGGTCCGTCGACGACGGCAAGTCCACCCTCGTCGGACGCCTCCTGCACGACTCCAAGTCGGTCCTCACCGACCAGCTCGAAGCCGTCGCACTGGCCTCCACCAACCGCGGCCAGGAAACACCCGACCTCGCGCTCCTCACCGACGGGCTCCGGGCCGAACGCGAGCAGGGCATCACCATCGACGTGGCCTACCGCTACTTCGCCACGCCCCGCCGCCGGTTCATCCTCGCCGACACCCCCGGCCACGTGCAGTACACCCGCAACATGGTCACCGGGGCCTCCACTGCCGAGCTGGCCGTCGTCCTCGTCGACGCCCGCAACGGCGTCGTCGAGCAGACCCGCCGCCACGCCGCCGTCGCCGCACTCCTCCGCGTCCCCCACGTCGTCCTCGCCGTCAACAAGATGGACCTCGTGGACTACGCGGAGCCCGTCTTCGCCGCGATCGCCAAGGAGTTCACCGCGTACGCCGCCTCGCTCGGTGTCCCGGAGATCACCGCGATCCCGATCTCGGCGCTGGCCGGGGACAACGTCGTGGAACCGTCCGCCCACATGGACTGGTACGGCGGCCCGACGGTCCTGGAGCACCTGGAGACGGTGCCGGTCAGCCACGACCTCACCGAGTGCCACGCGCGCTTCCCCGTGCAGTACGTGATCCGCCCGCAGACCGCCGAACACCCCGACTACCGGGGGTACGCCGGCCAGATCGCCGCCGGCGTGTTCCGGGTCGGCGACACCGTCTCCGTGCTGCCCTCGGGCCGCACGTCGACGATCGCCGGGATCGACGCCCTGGGTGAGAGCGTCGACATCGCCTGGGCGCCGCAGTCAGTGACGCTGCGGCTCACCGACGACCTCGACATCTCGCGCGGCGACCTGATCGCACCGAGCTCCGACGTGCCCGCTGTCACGCAGGACGTCGAGGCGACGGTCTGCCACGTGGCGGACCAGCCGCTCACCGTGGGCCAGCGGGTGCTCCTCAAGCACACCACCCGCACGGTCAAGGCGATCGTCAAGGAGATCCCGTCGCGGCTCACGCTGGACGACCTCTCCCAGCACCCGGCCCCCGGGCAGCTGGTGGCGAACGACATCGGCCGTGTCGTCGTCCGTACGGCCGAGCCGCTCGCGCTCGACACCTACGCGGCCTCGCGGCGCACCGGCTCGTTCCTGCTGATCGACCCCGCCGACGGCACGACGCTGACGGCCGGCATGGCGGGCGCCTCGTTCGCCGCCACCGACGGCGACGAGAGCGCCGCGGACACCTCCGCCGAGGACGCGGAGTGGGACTTCTGATGATCACCGATTTCTTCTCGACCTTCGCGAAGGAGGGCGGCCGGGTCGGCAGCGGCGCCCTCGGCAGCGGCCAGGGCGGGGTCGGGCGATGTGCGTGATGACGTACGCGCACTGCCTGCGCGCCCGCTCGCACCGACCGCACCGCCAGTCCAGACGAAGACCTGCCGATCGCCCGGCCGCGCCACCTGACCCCAGGGGGACGTGAGCACCGGGCCAACGAGAGGAAAGCCTCCCGTGTCTGCCACCCGTACCACGCTCCGCCGCGGCCTCGTCGCTGCCGCCGCTCTGCCGCTGCTCGCCGTGGCGGCCACCGCCTGCGGCTACGGTTCCGAGGCCAAGGACGACGACACCGCGAAGTCGAACGTCTCCGCCGGCGGGAAGAAGCTCTCGGCCGACACCGTGAAGATCGGCTACTTCCCGAACCTCACGCACGCCACCGCCCTGGTCGGTATCCAGGAAGGCCTCATCGCCAAGGAGCTGGGCGGCACCGCGGTCAAGCCCTCGACGTTCAACGCCGGGCCCTCCGAGATAGAGGCGCTCAACGCGGGTTCGATCGACATCGGCTTCATCGGCCCCTCCCCCTCGATCAACGGCTACGCCAAGTCCCAGGGCCAGAGCCTGCGGATCGTCGGAGGCTCTGCCTCCGGTGGCGTGAAGCTCGTCGTGGACCCGAAGAAGATCAAGACCCTGGACGACCTCAAGGGCAAGAGGATCGCCACCCCGCAGCTCGGCAACACGCAGGACGTGGCATTCCTCAACTGGATCTCCGAGAAGGGCTGGAAGGTCGACGCCCAGAGCGGCAAGGGCGACGTCTCCGTGGTCCGATCGGACAACAAGGTGACTCCGGACGCCTTCAAGGCCGGTTCCCTGGACGGCGCCTGGGTCCCGGAGCCGACCGCTTCGAAGCTGGTCGCCGAGGGCGGCAAGGTCCTGCTCGACGAGTCGACGCTGTGGCCGGACGACAAGTTCGTCATCACGAACATCATCGTGTCGCAGAAGTTCCTCTCCGAGCACCCGGACGTCGTGGACGCGGTGCTGCGCGGCACGGTGAGCACCAACAAGTGGATCAACGCCAACCCGGACAAGGCCAAGGCCTCCGCCAACTCGGCGCTGGAGAAGCTGAGCGGCAAGGCGCTGCCCGCCGAGGTCCTCGACCCGGCGTGGGAGTCCATCCAGATCACCGACGACCCGCTGGCCGCCACGCTCGAAGCGCAGGCGGACCACGCGGTCAAGGCCGGTCTGCTGGAGAAGCCCGACCTCAAGGGCATCTACGACCTGAAGCCGCTGAACAAGATCCTCAAGGCCGCGGGACAGCCCGAGGCCGCCGACGCCGGTCTCGGCGTCAAGTAGCCCACCCGACCGCACCAGGATCCCCTGACGACTCCCAGGAGGTGACGACCATGGCGACCACCACCCTCACCAAGGCCGAGGACCGTGCAGCGGTCGAGCACGCCGCTCGGATCACCAACGTCTCCAAGTCCTTCGCCGGACCCACGGGGCAGCAGCTCGTCCTGGACGACATCACGCTCGATGTCGCCCCGGGCGAGTTCGTCACCCTCCTGGGAGCATCCGGGTGCGGTAAATCGACGCTGCTCAACCTGGTGGCCGGACTCGACCGCCCGACCGCGGGGTCCATCGAGACCCCTGGCGGGCGGCCGGCCCTGATGTTCCAGGAGCACGCCCTCTTCCCGTGGCTGACCGCGGGCAAGAACATCGAACTGGCCCTGCGGCTGCGCGGGGTACCGAAGTCGGACCGCCGCCCGGAGGCGGAGCGGCTGCTCGAACTCGTGCGCCTCGGCGGGGCGTACGGGAAGCGGGTGCACGAGCTCTCGGGCGGGATGCGACAGCGGGTGGCGATGGCCAGGGCGCTCGCCCAGGACAGCCAGCTGCTGCTGATGGACGAGCCGTTCGCCGCGCTCGACGCCATCACCCGTGATGTCCTGCACGACGAACTGACTCGGATCTGGCGGGAGACGAACGCCTCCGTCCTCTTCGTCACCCACAACGTGCGCGAGGCGGTACGGCTCGCCCAGCGCGTCATCCTGCTGTCCTCGCGCCCCGGCCGGATCGCCCGGGAGTGGACGGTCGACATCGAGCAGCCTCGCCGCATCGAGGACACCGCCGTGGCGGAGCTGTCCGTCGAGATCACCGAACAACTGCGTGGGGAGATCCGCCGACATGGCCAGCACTGAAACGAAGGCCGACGACCTGGCGGGTCTCGAAGCAGGCCTGGACGCCCTCGACGCCGTACAGGTGCGCAGGACGCCGGCCCGCGAGATCCTGCTCAGCAAGGTCCTGCCGCCGGTCGTCGCGGTCGTCCTGGTGGTCCTGGTCTGGCAGTTGCTGGTCTGGGCGAAGGTCACCGACGACTACAAGCTCCCTCCGCCCGGAGCGGTCTGGGACAGCCTCACCGACATGTGGATGCAGGGCACCCTGCTGGAGGTCGTCTGGACCAGCGTGTCGCGCGGTCTGCTCGGCTTCGTGATGGCCGTCGTGATCGGCACCCCGCTGGGTCTGCTGGTCGCGCGGGTCAAGGTGGTCCGGGCCGCGATCGGCCCGATCCTGTCCGGGCTGCAGTCCCTGCCGTCCGTGGCGTGGGTCGCGCCGGCCATCATCTGGCTCGGTCTGGACGACAAGACGATGTACGCGGTGATCCTGCTCGGCGCGGTGCCGTCCGTCGCCAACGGTCTGGTCTCCGGCGTGGACCAGGTGCCGCCGCTGTTCCTGCGCGCGGGCCGCACGATCGGCGCGACGGGGCTGCGCGGGACGATCCACATCGTCCTGCCGGCGGCGCTGCCCGGTTATCTGGCGGGCCTCAAGCAGGGCTGGGCGTTCTCCTGGCGCTCGCTGATGGCCGCCGAGATCATCGCGTCCTCGCCCGACCTGGGCCTGGGGCTCGGCCAGTTGCTGGAGAACGGCCGGAACAACTTCGACATGCCGGGGATCTTCCTGGCGATCCTCCTCATCCTGTTCGTCGGCATCGCGATCGACCTGCTGATCTTCAGCCCGCTGGAGCGGCGGGTGCTGCGCAGCCGCGGTCTCCTCGTCAAGAGCTGAGTTCCCATGGCCTCCCCCGTCCTGCTCGTCATCGCCCACGGCAGCCGCGACCCGCGGCACGCGGCGACCGTGCACGCGCTCACCGCGCGGGTACGGTCGTTGCGTCCCGGGCTGCGTGTGGAGACGGGCTTCCTGGAGTTCAACGCCCCGTCCGTGCCGAGGGTGCTGGAGCGCCTGGCCGCGGAGGGGGCGGGCGAGGTCGTCGCGCTTCCCCTGCTGCTGACCAGGGCCTTCCACGCCAAGTCGGACATCCCCTCGGTGCTGCGGGAGGCCCGCACCCGGCTCCCGCGGCTGCGGATCAGCCAGGCCGATGTCCTGGGCCCGTCCCCGCTGCTGAACGCGGCGCTGGAACAGCGGCTGCACGAGGCCGGGGTCTCCCCCGGCGAGAAGGGCTCGACCGGGCTGGTCCTGGCCTCGGCGGGCTCCACGGACCCGGAGGCGAGCGCAGTGATCGCTGAAATCGCGCGGGAGCTGCGGCATACCGGTTGGTGCGCCGTGCGGCCTGCGTTCGCCTCCGCATCTCTCCCCCGCACCGCCGACGTCGTACGCGCCCTGCGGGCCGACGGCGTACGGCGGGTCGCGGTGGCGCCGTACGTCATCGCCCCCGGCCGTCTCCCCGACCGTATCGCCGCGGGGGCGGAGGAGGCCGGGGCGGATGTGCTGGCCGGCGTCCTGGGGCCGTCCCCCGCGCTGGCCCGGCTGCTGCTGACCCGGTACGACGGGGCTCTCGTCCCGCTGGACGGGGCGTTGAGCGCCTAGCCCACCATGTCCGGCGCCCGGTCGGACTCCGGCACCGCGCTCCGCCGCTTGCGGAGCGATATGGGGCAGGTTTGACTGTCTACGGAATCGGCTCCTGCGTGTACGGAGACGGTGACACCGAGAGCGGCCGCGGTCTGAAGACAGGTGGGACATGAATCTCATTGAAGAGACCATTGAGGTCGCGGTGCCGGTCCGTACTGCTTACAACCAGTGGACGCAGTTCAAAAGCTTCCCGCGATTCATGTCCACGGTGAAGAAGGTCGAGCAGATCCGACCGAATCTCACCAACTGGGTGATCGGCTTCGGCCCGCTGCGACGCGATTTCACGGCGGAGATCGTGGAGCAGCTTCCCGACTCACATGTGGTGTGGCGCAGCCTTGAGGGGCGCTCCAGCCATCAGGGTGAGGTGTCGTTCCGTACGGCGGGGCCGGACCGTACCGAAATCGCCGTACGCATAAGAGTGAAGCAGCACAGAGTCGCAGACCTCTTCACCAGGTTCACGCATCGCGTGGTCCGATCCGAACTGGCACATTTCAAG
The DNA here is from genome assembly GCF_044765585.1 of Streptomyces sp. NPDC102441. Classification (NCBI taxonomy): domain Bacteria; kingdom Bacillati; phylum Actinomycetota; class Actinomycetes; order Kitasatosporales; family Streptomycetaceae; genus Streptomyces; species Streptomyces sp. NPDC102441. The sequence goes on along the minus strand of NZ_JBIWKH010000009.1, from coordinate 99,518 downwards.
GAGTTCATCGAGGGCCTGGGCCAGGAGGGTGGCGCCTGGCGAGGCTCCATCCGGAACGGCCACGTCCAGCCGATGGAGCCGGAACCGCCCAGAAGCCGGGTCCCCCACTGGCCTGTCGGCTGACCCGTCTCCTTCAGCGCAAGAGAGCGAGAGACTCCCGATGAAGAAGCCGCCGAGCCACGAACCGGATGACGAACTCAGCGTGACTCCGCCCAAGAAATGGGCGGCCGGAGTGCCCGCGGTGACGCACGCCCTGGAGTACTCCCTGGAGGAGACATCGGTCCGGCGGACAGGGACGACGCTGCTGACCATGAACCAGGTGGGTGGCATCGACTGTCCCGGTTGCGCCTGGGCGGATCCCTCCCCGGGTCATCGGCACCTCAACGAGTACTGCGAGAACGGCGCCAAGCACATCAACGACGAGGCCACGACGCGCCGCATCACCGCCGACTTCTTCCGCAGGCACTCGGTCTCCGAACTGGGGAAGCGGTCCGATCTGTGGCTCAACCAGCAGGGCCGGCTCACCGAGCCGATGGTCAAGCGGGACGGTTCGGACCACTACGAGCCGATCAGCTGGCACGACGCCTTGGGGCTGCTCGCCGAGGAACTGAGGACGCTGGACTCGCCTGACGAAGCGGTCTTCTACACGTCGGGCCGGGTGAGCAACGAGGCCGCGTTCCTCCTGCAGCTCTTCGCCAGGGTCTTCGGCACCAACAATCTGCCCGACTGCAGCAACATGTGCCATGAGTCCAGTGGCTTTGCTCTGCACGAGACCCTGGGCACGGGCAAGGGCTCGGTGAGCCTCGAGGACATCCACCATGCTGACCTGATCTTCCTGGTGGGGCAGAATCCCGGCACCAACCACCCGCGGCAGCTCTCCGCACTGGAGGAGGCCAAGGGAAACGGCGCTCGCGTCATCGCGGTGAACACCCTGCCGGAGGCCGGACTGCTGCGGTTCAAGAACCCGCAGAAGGCCCGTGGCGTCGTTGGCGACGGCGTCCAGATCGCCGATCGTTTCCTTCACATCCGCAGCGGCGGCGACCTCGCGATGTTCCAGGGCCTGAACCGGCTTCTGCTCGAAGCGGAGGACGCCCAGCCGGGCACCGTGCTCGACCACGAATTCATCCGCTCGAACACCAGCGGATTCGAGGAGTTCGCCCGGCACGCCCGGACCGTCGCCTGGGAGGACATCCTCACCGCCACGGATCTCACACGCGAGGAGATCGAGGCGGTCCGCGACGAGGTCCTGCGCAGCAAGCGTGTCATCGTGTGCTGGGCCATGGGGGTCACGCAGCAGAAGCACGGTGTGCCCACGGTCAGGGAGATCGTGAACTTCCTGCTTCTGCGCGGCAACCTCGGCAAGGCCGGAGCCGGTACCTGCCCGGTCCGGGGGCACAGCAACGTGCAGGGCGACCGGACGATGGGAATCTGGGAGCAGATGCCCGACTCGTTCCTGGACGCGCTGGAGCAGGAGTTCGGCTTCGAACCGCCCCGCGCCCACGGGCTCGACTCGGTGAACTCGATCAAGGCCATGCAGGAAGGCCGTGTCAAGGTCTTCCTGGGCGTCGCCGGCAACTTCGTCCGAGCCGCTCCCGACAGCACCTACACCGAGAACGCCATGCGGCGATGCGGGTTCACCGCCCACATCTCCACGAAGCTCAACAGGTCCCACACCGTGTGCGGCCGGACCGCCCTCATTCTGCCCACCCTCGGGCGTACCGAACTGGACACCCAGGCGACCGGTGAGCAGTTCGTCACCGTGGAGAACTCCATGAGCGAGGTACACACCTCGTACGGGCGTCTGAAGCCGGCCTCGAAGCTCCTGCTCAGCGAGGTCGCCATCCTGGCCCGGCTCGCCGTCCGCACTCTCGACGGCAAGGGCGGAATTCCGTGGGAGCAGTTCGAGGCCGACTACGGGGCCATCCGTGACCGCATCTCGAACGTGGTGCCGGGGCTGCACCACTTCAACCGCCGTGTGATCCGTCCCGGTGGCATCAGGCTGCCCAATCCCGTCAACGAGGGGATCTACCCCACCCCCGTCGGCAAGGCCCTGTTCAGCTGCAATGCCTGGGAGATGTCGTCGGCCCCCGAGGGGCACCTGCTGTTGCAGACCTTGCGCTCCCACGACCAGTGGAACACCATCCCCTACACCGAGAACGACCGCTACCGGGGCATCCGCGGAAGCCGCCGGGTGGTCATGGTGAACCCGCAGGACATGGACCGGCTCGGCCTGGCGGAAGGACAGCGCGTCGACCTGGTGAGCGTGTGGGCCGACGATGTCCTGCGCCGCGCGGAGGACTACAAGGTGGTGCCCTACCCGACCTCGGCCGGATGCGCCGCCGCCTACTACCCGGAGACCAATGTCCTGCTGCCGCTGGACAGCGTGGCCGTGACCAGCAACCAGCCGACCGCCAAGGGCATCGTGGTCCGACTGGAGCCCACCGTCTCGGTGAAGTCCACGTCGTAGGCCTTCACCACCCGCTGCTGAGGTACGCGGAACCGGGCAGCGCCAGGAGGCCCGGCCGGTGGGTGTGCGCCATCGCGGCGATCTCCCCGGCCGGGGAGGCGCCGTGGCCGGTGTGCCCCTCGTGCGGCGAGCACCACCTCGTGACCCGCCTCCGCGAGCCGTCCGCCTATGGCGCCGCCCGTTCCCACGATGATGTAGCGCATACCAGGGGGCCTGGCACGGCGTCCGCTCCCACGGAAAGCACCCACGGAGAGCACGGACGGCAACGGGCCGCGCTCGGTGAGCGCGGCCCGTCGGCACGTGGGTGGTGTGTGCTGTGTGAGCCCTAGAAGACGCTGACGCCGTAGGCGCTCAGCGCCTCGGTGACGGGCTGGAAGAACGTGGTGCCGCCGGAGGAGCAGTTACCACTGCCGCCCGAGGTGAGGCCCAGCGCCGTGCTGCCGGAGAAGAGCGAGCCGCCGCTGTCGCCGGGCTCGGCGCAGACGTTGGTCTGGATCAGGCCGTAGACGATGTCGCCGCTGCCGTAGTTGACCGTCGCGTTGAGGCCCGAGACGGTGCCGCTGTGGACGCCGGTGGTGGAGCCGCTGCGCTTGACGGACTGGCCGACGCTGGGGGTCGCGGCGGAGGTGATGTCCTGGTAGCTGCCGTTGTAGAGGTAGACCCGGCCGTCGGCGGCGGAGGAGCTGGCGTGCCGGATGAGCCCGTAGTCGTTGCCCGGGAAGCTGGAGCCGGCCCTGCTGCCGAGAGTGGTGCTCTGGCCGGAGTTGGTGTACCAGGTGCTGCCTATCTCCGTGCAGTGCCCGGCGGTCAGCGCGTAATAGGTGCTGCCGCTGCGGACGTTGAAGCCGAGGGAGCAGCGCCCGCCGCCGGCGTAGATGGCCTGGCCGCCCGCGATGAGCTTGTTGAACGTGCCCTCGGTGCGGTTGATGTCGGCCTTCGCGCCCGAGTCGGTGACCGACTTCTCGATCGTGGCGATCTCGGCGGCGGTGACCGTGCTGTCGACGGTCACGACGACCTTGCCGGTACTCGCCTCGGTGTACCAGGCGGTGCCGGCGATGTCGGCGCCGCGCACGGCCGAACTCGCGTCGGCCAGCTCGGCCTTCGTCACGGTGGTGTCCGGTGCCGCCTGGGCCACCGCTGTGGGTGCCGCGAGCGCTACGGCGGTCACGAGACCTGAGGTCGCGGCGATGATGCGGGCACGTCTGGAGAGCGAGCTGAGGGGGGCGAAAGGCTTGAAGGTCACAGGATCCTCCGTCATCGGGGGTGTCCGGCCCGCTGGGTGGGCGGGCCGGGGCGTGCGGCTGTTCACAGCCATGGGGTTCTAGTCGTGAACCTGCCAACCGCACGCCTCGAATCCTTGACTCCGCTTCACCCGGTGACAAGGTCGCCTTCCGGACCCCGACGGAGAACGGATCCTGAACTCCGATATGCGTGCGGGCGGCTTCCGAACAACGGCGTCCGCCCACCGAACGGAAGGAGGCAGCGAATTGCAGCAAAGCCCTTCACGGGGAGCGGACATCGGCCGCGGTCTACGCGCATCGCGTTCACACACACGGGGCCTGCCCGTCCGGCGCACCCCTGCGGGTGTCCGCGGCCCGGTCCGGGCGCCTCGAGGCCCAGCCGGTTCGGGCGGCTTACCGGCGTTTTGCCCGGGCGCCCCAGGTGGCCGGAATCAGCCCTTCCGGCGAGAACCGGCCGGGCTCCGGGCGCAGATCAGACCGGCGCGGCACTCTTGCGGCGCCGCCCCGGCATGTGCTGCCGGGGATGGGGTGGAGCCTCGCGGCCGCCGGCTCAGATCTCGGCGAACGGATCGTCGATGAAGGGCGTCGCCTGGTGGAAGTAGAGCCGCCAGCCGCTCCCGGTCAGCCGCCACAGTGAACTGCGGTGGGAGCGCAGGCCCTTGGACTCCGTGTCGAAGGTGAGGTGCACCAGGTCCGGCGCGAGCTGGTCGCCCCGCATCCGTGACGCGGTGAGCGGCCCGGGGTGCGGGGCGCCCGGGGCCGGGTCGGTGAGCATGGCGATGATCGTGTCCCGCTCCCACAGCCGGCCGCTGGTGCCGATCTCGCGGAAGTCGGGGTGCAGCAGGGTGACCAGGACATCGGCGGAGGCCCGCACCACGGGATCGAGGAGCCGGATCTCACCCTCGATGGCTGCGGCCACTGCGGGCGAGGGCTCAGTCACGCGTCATCTCCACAAGCTTGACCACGGTGTTCCAGTTACGGCTGGTGGCGACGAGGCCACGTGTGAGGGCGGGCCGCCCGAGCGCCACGGCGAGCTTGGAGCGGCCGAGCCCCTCAGGCGCGTACAGATAGAGGGCGCGGTCCCCCAGCCGGAACTCCTCCGGGCGGAAGGACTCCGCGTCGAGCGGGGCGAACCGTGCCGCGTCGAGGGGCTTGTCGACGTAGGTGACATGCAGCTGCTTCGCCTCGAGCTCGGCGGCCGGAAAGGGACAGGAGCCGACCACTCCCGCGAGGTAGTCGCCCGAGCGGACCAGAACGTCGACCGGGAAGCCGAACCGTTCCTCGATCGCCCGCTCCAGCTCGGCGGCCAGGGTGCTCTCGTCGCCCGACGCACTGCGGAACACGGCGTTCCCGCTCTGCAGATACGTGGCGACGTCCTCGTGCCCCAGCTTCCCGAGCAGCGTACGGAGTTCCGCCATCGGGACCCGCCGGTGGCCTCCGACATTGATCCCGCGCAGCAGCGCCGCGTACATCGTGCTCATGATCCCACCTTAGGGCTTTCCACCGACAGGAGGCCGCCGCGCCCCGTGGGGGAGGGCGCGGCGGCCTCCTGCCTGTGCTGCTCGACCTACTCCACGATCTTCAGGAGCTTGTTCGCCGTGCCCTCGGTCGCGTTGGAGATGGCGTCCGGGGTGGCTCCTTCGGTGAGCGCCGTGGCGACCTCCTCAGGGGTGGCGTCCGGGTGTCCACCGAGGTAGACGGCCGCGGCGCCGACGACGTGCGGGGTCGCCATGGACGTACCCGAGATGGTGTTCGTGCCGTCGTCGCTGTCGTTCCAGTCCGACGTGATGTCCGAACCGGGGGCGTAGATGTCCACGACCGAGCCGAAGTTGGAGAACGACGACTGCTCGTCGTCCACCGTGGACGAGGCGACCGTGATGGCCTCGGGGACACGGGAGGGGGAGCCCTCGCCCGCGTCGCTCGACTCGTTGCCCGCGGCGACCGCGAAGGTGACGCCGGAGGCGATGGCCTTCTGCACCGCGGCGTCGAGGGCCGGGTCCGCGGTGCCGCCGAGGCTCATGTTGGCGACGGACGGGCCCTCGTGGTTCTCGGTGACCCAGTCGATGCCCGCGACGACCTGCTCGGTGGTGCCCGAGCCCGCGTCGTCCAGGACCCGGACGGCCACGATCTTCGCCTTCTTGGCCACCCCGTGGGACGCGCCGGCGATGGTCCCGGCCACGTGGGTGCCGTGTCCGTTGCCGTCGTCGGCGTCGTCGTCGTTGTCCACGGCGTCGAAGCCCGAAGTGGCGCGGCCCTCGAAGTCGTTGTGGGTGACGCGGACACCTGTGTCGATCACGTACGCGGTGACGTCCCCGCCCGCGGCGTCCGGGTAGGTGTACGCGCCGTCACCGGCGGTTTCGTCCTGGTCGATCCGGTCCAGCCCCCAGGACGGCGGGTTGTCCTGGACGGCGTTGACATGGAACTTCTTGTTCTGGACGACCTTGGAGACGGCCGGGTCGGCGGCGAGCCGCTTGGCCTCGGTCTCCGAGAGCCCGCTGGCGGAGAAGCCGTTGATGGCCGACTTGTAGTTCCGCTTGAGCGTGCCGCCGTACTCCTTGGCGAGGCCGGCCTTGTCGGCCTTCTGGTCCAGCATCACGATGTAGCTGCCGGAGACGGCTGTCGCCGCGTCCGCGCCGTAGACGGTACCCGTCGCGGGCGCCGGGGCGGCTCCGGCGAAGGGGGTGGTGAGCAGAGTGACACCGGCGGCAGCTGCCACGGCGGTTATCGCGGCGGTGAGCTTGACCGAACGCACGCGCTTGTGAATTGCCATGAAGAGGGGTCTCCTCGTCATTCTTTTGTGGGGGGATTGGCCCTCGGCCGGAAAATCTCCGGGGGCTGCCTCGAAACCCTGCTCGATTGACGCGCCCAGATCAAGACCTTCATGTAGCCGTCACGTACTCGGCTACCTTTCGTCACACAGAACCTGCGCACTCCACTCCATGTCGGGCAAACCGCCGGGCCCCTCCTCGAACACGGAGACCCATGCTGGTTCCGGACGGGTGAACTTGGCGCGATCCCGCTCGCATATCGCCACCTGTGGCGGCGCGACAGCCGTTCGCACGCCACCGGCGTGGGGCCGATCACCGGCGCCGGCCCCTACCCCGGCCCCACGGGGTACACCACTGCCGCGTACCGGCCGGAGAGCTCGAGCCGACTGGACCGGCTACACGTCGGCTTCCGGGTGGCAGGACTGCGGGAGGGGGAGGACGGCGCCGGCCTGATCGTCCGTGACGGGGCCGGCCACGCTTCACCTCTCTGACGGTGCGTCCGTCGGCCGGCACCGGGACGCCTGAGGCACGGCGTGGGTAGCCGCCCCCGGCGCCGGTCAGCCCTGCCGGGCGGGCAGTTCGGCCTCGATGAGGTCGGCTGCCCGCTTCGCGCCGCCCTCCCCCGCCATCTGCTCCTTGATCCGTACGAGCTTCGCCGCCACGTCGGGGTCGTCCACCAGAGCGAGCACCGCTCCACGCAGGGACGCGGCGTCGGCCTCCTCCTTCGGCAGGTGCCGGGCGACACCGAGGGCCTGGAGCATGTCCGCGTTGCCGAACTGGTCGACGGCCTGCGGGACCGCCACCATCGGGGTGCCGGTGGCGAGGCCCTCCTGGCTGCCGCCCGCGCCCGCATGGGTGATGAAGGCGTCCGCCTGCTTCAGCACGGACAGCTGCGGGACCCAGGAGTGCACCTCGACACTGTCCGGTACGTCCCCTAGTTCCGCCGGGTCGACATGGACGCCGATCTGCAGCACCACATGCCAGTCCGGCAGGTCACCGAAGGCCTTGACGCACTCGCGGTAGAACGCGGGCTCGTTGGTGAACGACGAGCCGAGGGAGACCAGCAGGACCTTCCCGGCCCCGGCCGGCCGCTTCCACTCCCCCTGGTCGGCGCGCTCACCCTGGCAGGCTCCGACGAAGGTGAACCTGTCGTGGTCCACCCGGTCGGCGTTCGGCTGGAGCGCCTCGGGGATGAGCACCAGGCCGCGGCGCGGCCGGGCCACGAAGTCGTCGGACGAGAGGTCGCCCAGGCCGTTCTCCGCGAGCCAGGCCGCGAAGCGCGCGTAGTACGCCCGGCCCCGCTCGGTCTGCTTCATCCCGGCGGTCGCGGGATCCCCGACCTCTGCCTCGTATCCCTCCCAGGGAACGAGGTTGGGCCAGAGCTGGACGGCGGGCACACCCCAGCGGTGGGCGAGGGCGCGAGCCGGGTAGGAGGTGATGTCGTGCAGGACGAGGTCCGGCTCGTCGCCCTCGAAGGCGTCGGCGAGCTGCGGCAGGGCCTGGATCGCGTCCGCGAGGAACGGTTCGAGGTTCTCGATCAGCTCGGTTCCCCAGTCCTCCGGATTGTCCTCCGTGGGCAGCACCGAGGTGTAGATCACCGGCTCCGCTCCGGTGGCGGCGATCCTCTCGGCGAACGAGGCCGGGATGGCGTAACTGACGCGGTACCCACGGGCGACGAGCTCCCGGATCACTTCGAGGCTCGGGTTCACGTGCCCGTGGGCGGCGATGGAGAACATGGCGATATGGGCACGCGGGGTCGGTGTCATGCCACCGACCTTAAACGAGACGATACGTCTCGTCCAGCTGATTTCCGGTTCTCCTCCCGGTGGCCTCTCAGCGCTGGTAGCGGGCCAGCACCCGGTTCCCGTCGTCGACCAGGCGTTTCCTCAGCTCCTCCGTGTCGATGGCCCCGCTGTAGTACTCCTGGAGCGCGGGCGTGGCGACCTTGTCCTTCCACTCGGGATAGCCGCGCACCGACTGCGCGGGGGCGGGACGCAGCGCGCGGGCGAGAGCGGTGCCCGTCGCCCAGCCGTTCTCCTCGGTGTGCAGCGCGGGATCGGCCAGCGCCTCGGCGCCGGTCGGCAGCATCCAGTCACCCCTGGCCAGCCGCACCATGTTCGGGGGGCGCAGGAGGAAGTCGATGAACTGCGCGGCCTCCTTCTTGTGCGGGCTGTCCTCCGCGACCGAGAGGGTCTGCGGGCTGACCCCCTGGGCGAGCCCTCCGCTGCCGGCCGGGGTGGGCAGGACTGTCCACTCGAAGCCCTCGGGGGCCTGCTCGACGACCTGCTGGCGGTAGGAGAAGCCCAGCGGGACCATGGCGTACTTGCCACCGAAGAACCCGGGGAGCGTGTCCGAACCGCCCATTCCGAGCGCCGAACGCGCGGCGCTGCGGTCGGAGTTGACCTGGTCCCTGACTGTGCCGGGCATGACCTGGTCACCCTCGCCGGACCGGATGGTCACCTTGCCGTCCGCGCCCCGGTGGAAGAGCTGCCCGCCGGCGGAGAGGCCCAGGTTGAGGGTGACGGAGACCGGTTCCTTGAGCGGCCAGGCGACGCCGTACGTCCCCTTCTTCGTCAGCTTCCCGGTGACCTGCCGGAATTCCGGCCAGCTCCAGGGCTTCTCCGGGGTCGGGATCCGGACCCCGGAGGCCTCGAGGATCTTCTTGTTGGCGATCAGGACCTTGGGCTCCTGGAGGAACGGCACCCCGTAGACGCCGCCGTCGAAGGTGGTGGTCGCCCAGGACTGCCGCGGGATGTCCTCGGTCAGCCGGTCCGGCAGCAGGGTCCGCAGGTCGGCGAGGTATCCGCCGTACGCGAAGTCCGCGAGGTCGTCGGAGGCATCGTGGATGATGTCGGGCGCCTCACCGCCCTCGAAGGAGGTCAGCAGCTGGTCGTGGACGTTGTCCCAGCTGCCCTGGACGTAGTCCACCTGGACGTCCGGGTGGGCGGCGTTCCACTCGCGTACGAGCTGCTTGTTGGCGTCGACGGACTCCTTCTGCCAGGCCAGCGACTGGAAGCTGAGCCGGATCGTGCCGTCCGCGTCCGCACCGCGGCCGCCCGCTCCCGAGCAGCCGGTCAGCAGGAGCGCGAGGGCGGTGGCCACCGCGGCGAGAGCCGGCAGGCGGCGGCGCATCAGTGCTTCACCGCCCCGGCCGTCAGCCCGCCCGTGATGCGCTTCTGGATGACCGCGAAGAGCACGAGCGAGGGGAGGGTGGCGAGGAACGCGGCGGCGGCGAGCGGCCCGAGGTCGGCCACCCCCTCCGCGCCGAGGAAGTGGGTGAGTACGACCGGCAAGGTCTGCTTCTCCGGTGTCTTGAGCAGGACGAGTGCGAAGAAGAACTCGTTCCATGCGGTGATGAACGCGAAGAGCGCGGTGGCGACGATCCCGGGGGCCAGCAGCGGCGCGGTGACCGAGATGAGGATCCGCGCCCTCCCCGCCCCGTCGACGGCGGCGGCCTCCTCCAGCTCGGGCGGCACGGCCCGTACGTATCCGGCGAGCATCCAGAGCGCGAAGGGGAGCGACCAGACGACGTACACCAGGATCAGCCCCCACAGCGAGTTGATCAGGTGCAGGTACTTGAGGACCAGGAACAGCGGAATGATCACCAGGACGAAGGGGAACGCCTGGCTGACCACGACCCACCCGGTGGCGGCCGTCGACAGCCGCCCCCGGTGCCGGGCCATCACATAGGCCATGGGGGTGGCGATGACGACGGCGATCAGGGCGGCGCAGAGCGCGGCGGTGAGCGAGTTGGCGGCGGCCCGGAGGAGCGGCTGCTCGTCGAAGGCCTGCCGGAAGTTGTCCAGCGTCGGGTCTTCGGGGATCCACGTGGGGTGCAGCGATCCGAGCTCACGGGCCGGCTTGAAGGCGGTGGAGACCAGCCAGAGGAAGGGGAACGCCAGGAAGACGAGGTAGCACAGGAGCGCGGCGTACTGCCCGGCGCGTGCGGTTCTGCCCGTACGGAGGCTCATGCGTCCTCGCCTCCCCTGAGCCGCCCGACGAGATAGAAGGCGAGGAGGACCGAGATGACGGCGACCATCACGCATCCCATGGCGGCGGCGTAGCCGAACTGTCCGTAGCGGAACGCCTCCTCGTAGGCGAATAGCATCGGCAGCCGGGTGCGGCCGCCGGGTCCTCCGCTGGTCAGGACGTAGACCAGGGCGAAGGAGTTGAAGTTCCAGATGAAGTTGAGCGCGCTGATCGCGAGTGCCACCGGCCTGATCGCCGGCCAGGTGACGGTACGGAAGCGGCGCCAGGCCCCGGCGCCATCGAGGGCGGCTGCCTCGTGCAGTTCGCCCGGGGTGTTCTGCAGACCGGCGAGCAGCGCCACGGCGGTCTGCGGCATACCGGCCCAGACGCCGACGACGATCACGGCGGGCAGCGCGGTAGCAAGTCCGGTCAGCCAGTCCCTGCCGTCCCCCAGCCCGAGATCACGGATGGTCTCGTTGAGGATGCCGGCGTCGGGGTTGTAGACCAGACGCCACATGATGCCGACGACGACCTCGGGCATGGCCCAGGGGATGATCGCCAGCGCCCTGGCGAGCCAGCGCATCCGCAGGTTCGCGTTGAGCAGCAGGGCGAGGCCGAGAGCGAGCACGAACTGCGGGACCGTGACCCCGACCGCCCACAGCAGGCCGATCCGGAAGGAGTCCCAGAACAGGGTGTCGTGCAGGAGGTCCTGGAAGTTGAGGACACCGACCCACTGCGTGGAGCGGGTGCGGCCCGACTGCGCGTCGGTGAAGGCCAGCAGGATGCCGTACAGCAGCGGGCCGACGCTCAGGATCAGGATCGGGATCAGTGCGGGCAGCACCAGGAACCAGGTGGCGCCGTCCCGTCGGCGGCCTTCACCCCGTCCGCCCTGCGGGCTCTTGCGCCCGGACCGCGTCACCGCGGTCGCCAGTGTCATGAATTCGACCCCTTTTACCTCATGGGGTCTGTTTCATCCCCGTATCGCCACCCAAGCGCCCCCGTCATCGTGCTGACGGACCGCCCGTTCGTCAAGGTGGCCTGCGAGGATGAGAAAATCGGGCCATGGACGACATGCGTGCGCGCGAGGTACTGACCGCCGCCGGACTGCCCGCCGGTGCGGAGCTCCTCGCGCTGGGCGAGAACGCGGTGTTCGCCGCCGGCGACCTGGTGGCCAAGGTGGGCCGGGACGCCACACACCACCCGGAGCTCCGGGAGCGGGCCGAGCGCGAGGTGGCCGTGGCCCTGTGGCTCGCCGGGTCGGGCGTACCCGCCGTACGGGCCGCCGAACCCCGGGCCCGCCTGGTGGACGGCCACCCCGTGACCCTGTGGCACCGGCTGCCCGACGCCGTACGCCCGCCCGAACCGCGCGACCTGGCCCCGCTGCTCACCCAGGTGCACGCACTGCCCGCCCCGGAGGGCTTCACGCTGCCGCCCCGTGAGCTGCTGGGCGGCGTCGAGCGCTGGCTGCGGCTCGCGGGGGACGCGATCGATCCGGCCGACGCCGACTACCTGCGGGGCCGGCGCGACGGCTTCGCGAAGGCCGCGGCGGCCCTCGCCCCGCATCTGCCGCCGGGTCCCGTGCACGGCGACGCGCTCCCCCGCAATGTCCATGTCGGCCCGGACGGGCCGGTGCTGGTCGACCTGGAGACCTTCTCCGCCGACCTGCGTGAGCACGACCTGGTGGTCCTCGCACTCTCCCGCGACCGCTACGGCCTGCCCGCCGAGGCCTACGACGCGTTCACCGAGGCGTACGGCTGGGATGTACGTGCCTGGGAAGGATGTGCGGTGCTGCGCGGCGCCCGCGAGACGGCGAGCTGTGCCTGGGTGTCCCAGCACGCCCCGGCGAACCCCAAGGCGCTCGCCGAGTTCCGGCGCCGGGTGGCGTCACTGCGCGAGGACGACCCCGAGGTGCGCTGGTACCCGTTCTGAACGGCGGGCTCCCGAACGCGGCCCCCCGCGCGCGACATCGCGGGGTCGGGGCACCGTGAGGCACGTCTGCGTATGCTGCCGGTTGTCTGTGTCGATCCGAATGATACGGATCACCGCGAAATGGAGCTTGTCATGACCATAACCCGCCTGCCCGTAGTGACCTGGAGCCTGGCGACGGTGGCCGCAGGCGCGCTCCTCGTCGGCTGCTCGGGCTCGGTCTCCATCGGAGATCCCAAGCCGAAGAAGTCCTCCGGTGCGGCCGAGTCCGAGGACTCCGCGGGAGCGTCCCCCAAGGTGGCCGCGGCTGAGCTGGGCGACACGGTGGCCGAGAAGCTGGCCGCCACGACGGGCCAGCCGAAGCCGGACGTCACCTGCCCCGACGACCTCGTCGGCAAGGTCGGCACCACCACCCGTTGCACGCTCACGGCAGGCGACGGCAGCACCCTTGGCGTCACGGTCACCGTCACCGCGGTCAACGGAGAAAAGATCGACTACGACATCAAGGCCGACAACACGCCCACCCCGGCCACGAACTGACATCCAGGCTTCCACTGCGCCGGAGGGCTCTCCGGCGGACAGCCCTCTCCCGGAAGGCGCCGGTCGACAGGGTCATCGCATCCGGGGGATCAGCGGCCAGGCAGCCTCGACGACTGCCGCCGGGTCCGCGGTGCGCCGCAGATAGGCCTGTAGGGAGAGCGACTGCTCGGCCGCCGCGCGCACCTGGAGACCGTGCAGGTCCTCCAGCGCCATCACTCCGACGGGCTGGTGCTTCTCCCCCATGCGCCGCACCACACGGGCTGCGGCCACGGCGTCCGCCCTCGCGTCGTGCGCGTCGTCCAGCGACACCCCGTAGTGGGCGCACAGCGCGTGGAGGGCCCGCTTCCCCTTCCGGTACTTGTCGACGTGCTTGTCGATCACCAGCGGATCGATGACGGGCGAGGGCGCGTCACCCAGGCGCTCGCTGACCGACCCGACCGCGTACCGCCGGCACTCACGGTCGAGCAGGGACAGGTCGTACCGAGCGTTCATCACCACCAGTGGTGTCCCCGAGCGCAGCCCGCCGGCCACGGCCCGTGCGATCTCATCGATCGCGGACGCGGCCGGCATCCCGTGCTCGCGGGCGCGTTCCGTGGAGATGCCGTGGATCGCCGACGCCTGCTCGGGTATGGCCACACCGGGGTCCAGCAGCCAGGTCCGCTCCTCCGACACGGAGCCGTCCGCCTCGAGCCGGACGACCGCCGCCGTCACGATGCGGTCGGTCTCCACGTCCGTGCCCGTGGTCTCCAGGTCGAACGCCAGCAGCGGCCCGCTGATCCAGCTCATCCCGTATCTCCTTACTGTGGTGCGCTCCCCCAAGTGATGACCACCTTCGCACGCACCACTGACAACGCCGGAAGAGGCGTCACGAGACGGGTCTGGAGTCCGTCCACACCGACTCGAACTCCTCGCGGTAGGTCTCGAAGAGGCCGTGCTCACTGTCCTGCCCCGCCCTGACCACCGCTCGCCCTCCGCCCCGCAGCACCAGCACGGGCGCCTCCATGCCGCGTGCGCGCCGCAGATACGACTGGACGACCCCGACCGCGTCGGCCCCGTCGCCGTCCACCAGATACGCAGTGAAGCGCGGCGTCTCGTCGAAGACGTGGATCTGGAAGGCGCCCGGATCGCGGAGCTTGGAGCGGACCCGGCGCATGTGGAGGATGTTCATCTCCACGGAGCGGCTCAGTTCGCCCTTCTTGAGCCCCAGTTCGCGCTCCCGGCGCTTGACCGCGCTGCTCGCCGGATTGATGAAGAGCAGCCGGACCCGGCAGCCCGACTCGGCCAGGCGCACCAGCCGGCGTCCCGAGAAGTTCTGCGTGAGGAGATTGAGCCCGATCCCGATCGCGTCCAGCCGGCGCGCACTGCCGAACAGGTCCTCGGCCGGCAGCTGACGCTGCAGCCGCACCCGGTCGGGGTGGACGGAGACCACGTCGGCGTAGCGGTCCCCGACCAAGTCCTCCACGGCGTCCACGGGCAGCCGGTCGGCGGAGGGGACCGCGGCACCGTTGCCGAGGATCTCCAGGAGCCGCGCGGAGGCGCGTTCGGCCTGGGCCAGGACCGCCTCGTTCAGCGCACGGTTGCGGGAGACGACGTTGCGCGCCACCTCCAGCTCGTCCAGCGCGAGCTCCACCTCACGGCGGTCGTCGAAGTACGGCTCGAAGCAGGGCCAGTGCTGGACCATCAGCTCCCGCAGCTGCGGCAGCGTGAGGAAGCTCAGGACGTTGTCGTCGGCCGGGTCGAGCAGATAGCCCTTGCGGCGCGAGACCTCCCGGACCGCGACGGCGCGCTGCACCCACTCCTGCCCCGCGGGTCCCGCGGCGGCCACCACCCAGTCCTCGCCGTGCACAGAGTCGTAGATCGGCCTGATCACGGCGGAGACCACGGCACGCAGCCGCTGTTCCACCAGATTCAGCCAGATGTACGCCCGCCCGGCGCGCTGGGCCCGGGTGCGGACCTCGTTCCAGGCCTCCGCTCCCCAGTTCAGATCGGCACCGATCTCCATGGGCTGTGCGAGGGAGACAGCCCCCGGCGGGGCATCGGTCGATTCCCCCTCGTGACCCGCGTCACCTGGGGGCAGCTCGAACCCTCCCGAGCTCACCCGCGTACCGCCTTCCACTCCCCCACCAACGATCAAGGAAGGGTACTCCGGTAGCGGGAGCCGGTGCAGCAGGATGCACAGGCTCCTTACTCAACTCCCCTGATCCGGGGGCGCGTTCCTTGCGGTGAGATCGGATGGAGTGAGATGGTTCATAGTGATTGCGCACCCCCTCGCACGCCGCATACCGGACGGAGGAGCTGCCCGGGGCCCGGGCCCCCTGTCCGGGCGACACCGAGGTGTACCGGGTTGACCGGCCCGGCGGGATCGCACGACGGAACCCGGCCGCACCGGTCGACGTACTAGGTACAGGACCGTCTTTCGGGGAGTATCGGGGCGAAAACCCCCAGCACCCGGATCAGAAGTGGAAGAGTCCTATCTATGCAGGTCTGGCCGGGACACGCGTATCCCCTGGGCGCCACGTACGACGGCGCCGGAACCAACTTCGCGGTCTTCTCGGAGGCCGCCGACCGGATCGAGTTGTGCCTCCTGCACGACGACGGTTCAGAAACGGCGGTGGAGCTCCGCGAGACCGACGCCTTCGTCCGGCACGCCTATCTGCCCGGGGTGATGCCGGGGCAGCGTTACGGCTTCCGGGTGCACGGGCCGTACGAGCCGCAGTACGGACAGCGCTGCAATTCGGCGAAGCTGCTCCTCGATCCGTACGCCCGTGCGATCTCGGGGCAGATCCAGTGGGGCGAGGCGGTGTACGGCTACCCGTTCGGCAAGCCGGACGAGCGCAACGACCTCGACTCGGCACCGCACACGATGAGCTCGGTCGTGGTCAATCCGTACTTCGACTGGGGTGACGACCGCCGCCCGCGCACCGACTACCACCGCACGGTGATCTACGAGGCTCATGTGAAGGGCCTGACGATGCTTCACCCGGGCCTTCCCGAGGAGCTGCGCGGCACCTACGCGGCACTCGCGCACCCCGAGATCATCGCCCATCTGACGGAGCTGGGCGTCACCGCGATCGAGCTGATGCCGGTGCACCAGTTCGTCCAGGACCACCGTCTGGCCGACGCCGGCCTGGCCAACTACTGGGGCTACAACACCATCGGCTTCTTCGCCCCGCACAACGCCTACGCCTCCTGGGGCGACCGCGGAGAGCAGGTGCTGGAGTTCAAGCAGGCGGTGAAGGCGCTGCACCAGGCGGGCATCGAGGTGATCCTCGACGTGGTCTACAACCACACCGCCGAGGGCAACCACCTCGGTCCGACGCTCTCCTTCCGGGGCCTGGACAACGCCTCGTACTACCGCCTGGCCGAAGACCAGAAGTACTACATGGACACCACCGGCACGGGGAACTCCCTGCTGATGCGGTCGCCGCACGTCCTCCAGCTGATCATGGACTCGCTGCGTTACTGGGTGACCGAGATGCACGTGGACGGCTTCCGCTTCGACCTGGCGGCGACACTCGCACGTCAGTTCCACGAGGTGGACCGGCTGTCCTCGTTCTTCGACCTGGTGCAGCAGGACCCCGTGGTCAGCCAGGTGAAGCTGATCGCGGAGCCCTGGGACGTGGGCGAGGGCGGCTACCAGGTGGGGAACTTCCCCCCGCTGTGGACCGAGTGGAACGGCAAGTACCGGGACACGGTGCGGGATCTGTGGCGCGGCGAGCCCCGGACCCTCGCGGAGTTCGCCGGGCGTCTGACGGGCTCGTCGGACCTCTACCAGGACGACGGCAGACGCCCGCTGGCCTCGATCAACTTCACCACCTGCCACGACGGTTTCACGCTGCACGACCTGGTCTCGTACAACGACAAGCGCAACGACGCCAACGGCGAGGGCAACCGGGACGGCGAGAGCCACAACCGCTCGTGGAACTGCGGGGCGGAGGGCGAGACCGAGGACAAGGAGGTCCTGGAGCTGCGCAGCCGTCAGATGCGCAACTTCATCGCCACGCTGATGCTCTCCCAGGGTGTGCCCATGCTCAGCCATGGCGACGAGTTCGCCCGGACGCAGCGGGGCAACAACAACGGCTACTGCCAGGACAACGAGCTCTCCTGGGTCCACTGGCCCGACCCGGCCGCCGCCTCGCACGCCGAGGACGGCGACGAGGACGGCGGCTCCACGGACACGAGCCTGCTGGAGTTCACCCGGTCCATGGTCTGGCTCCGCCGCGACCACCCGGTCTTCCGGCGCCGGCGCTTCTTCCACGGCCGTCCGGTGGAGGGCACCCACGACGAGTTGTCGGACATCGCGTGGTTCACCCCCAGGGGTGCGGAGATGACCCAGCGGGACTGGCAGGCCGCACACGCCAAGGCCATGACGGTCTTCCTGAACGGCCACGCGATCTCCGAGCCGGGGCCACGCGGGGAGCGGATCTCCGACGACTCGTTCCTTCTCATGTTCAACGCGGGCGCCGAGACGCTGGAGTTCGCCGTCCCGATGAACCACGGCAAGCAGTGGCAGGTCGTCGTGGACACGGCGATCCCGGACGGGGTGCCGCCGGGGGCGGGCCCCAAGGTGTCGGCGGGCGAGCGGGTGACGCTCGTCGGTCGGAGCCTCACGGTGCTCAAGCGTCCGGCTTAGACCGAAGGGGTGACCGGCACCGGGCGGACGCCGTCCGGTCGGTGCCGGGTGGCGCAGAAGGTGGGAGAGAGGCGTCCTGCTGGGTACGTACGAGTCCATGACGCCCACCGCCACGTACCGGCTGCAGCTCCAACCGGACTTCCCGTTCGCCGCCGCCTCGGACGCCGTGCCGTATCTCGCCGAGCTCGGCGTCTCCCATCTGCATCTGTCCCCCGTCCTGGAGGCCGTGCCCGGCTCCGGGCACGGCTACGACGTCGTCGACCACAGCACGGTGCGGGCCGAGTTCGGCGGCGAGCAGGGTCTGCGGGAGCTGGCCGGAGCGGCACGTGCCCATGGCCTCGGGCTGATCCTGGACATCGTGCCGAACCACATGGCCGCCGCGCCCCGGCACAACCTGCCCCTGTGGGAGGTGCTGCGCGAGGGCCCGGAATCCCCCTACGCCCGCTGGTTCGACATCGACTGGGCGGCGGGCGGCGGGAAGGTGCTGCTGCCCGTGCTGGCGGGGCGCTTCGGCGAGGAGAGCGGCGGCTTCGAGCCGGGCACCAGGGACGACGGCACACCTGTGCTCCGCTACGGCGACCTGGAGTTCCCCCTGCGCGAGGGTACGACGGACCTCCCGCTTCCCGAGCTGCTGGCCGCCCAGCACTACCGGCTCGCCTGGTGGCGGCTGGCCAGGACGGAGCTGAACTACCGGCGTTTCTTCACGATCTCCGATCTGATCGGTGTGCGGGTGGAGCACCCCGAGGTCTTCGCCGCCACCCACGCCAAGATTCTCGAACTGGTCCATGACGGGGTCGTCGACGGACTGCGCATCGACCACCCGGACGGACTGGCCGACCCCGCCGCGTATCTCGGGCGGCTCGGCGACGCCACAGGCGGGCGGTGGACGGTGGTGGAGAAGATCCTCACCGGTTCCGAGGCCCTGCCGGCCGGCTGGGCGGTCGCCGGGACGACCGGTTACGACGCACTGCACCGGATCGACGGCCTGTTCACCGACCCGATGGGCGCGGCGGACCTGCTCGGCCGCTACCGGGACTTCGCGGGTCCGCCCGGGGACCGCGGCGGCTACTGGACCGCGACCGTCCGCCGTGCGGCGTACCGCGTGGTCACCCATGAGCTGGCCGCCGAGACCGAGTGGCTGACCCGCCTGGCCGTCGAGGCGTGTGCCGGGGACGCCGCGCTCAGCGACCACGCGCCGTGGGCGCTCCACACGGCGGTGCGCGAGCTGCTGGTGCGGGTGCCCGTCTACCGGCCGTACGTGACCGCGGGCGGCCCGCTCACGGAGATCGCCGAGTCGACGCTCCCGGCCGAGGCCGTACGGGACGCCAGGGCGGTGTTCTCCGTCTCCCAGGAGGCGGACGCCGTCGACGTGGTGCGGGATCTGGCACTGGGCCGCCTCGGAGACGGGCCGGAACACGTGGCGTTCTGTGCCCGGTTCGCCCAGACGGCGTCGGCGCTGCACGCCAAGTCGGTGGAGGACACGGCGTTCTACCGCTACGTCCCGCTGATCTCGGCGACCGAGGTGGGCGGAGACCCGGGCCGGCCGGCGGTGAGTCCGGAGGAGTTCCACGCCTTCTGCGCCCGGATCGCGCGGGACTGGCCGGCGACCGGCACGGTGCTGACGACCCACGACACCAAGCGCAGCGGGGACGTAAGGGCCCGGATCGCGGTCCTCTCCGAATGTCCGGAGCGGTGGTCCGCGCTGGTGGCGCGACTGGCCGGGGCGGCGCCCGTGCCTGCCCCCGACCCCCAGCTGGCCTGGCAGGCCTGGCAGTCGGCGTACGGCTGCGCGGGGCTTCCCGCCGGTGAGATGGCGGGCAGGCTGGAGCCCGCGCTGCTGAAGTCCGTGCGCGAGGCGGGCCTGTTCACCAGCTGGACCGAGCCGGATCCCGCGTACGAGCGGGCGGTGACCGACTTCGTGGCGGCGGGTCCGGGCAGCGACGCGGGCGAGGCCCGGTCGATGATGACCGGGTTCGCGGAAACGCTCGCCCCGTTCGCGCGGGCCAACGTGCTGGGTGCCGCGCTGGTGCATCTGACGATGCCCGGGGTCCCCGATCTCTATCAGGGCACGGAGCGGGAGTACATCGCGCTGGTCGACCCGGACAACCGGCGGCCGTTCAGCAGGCCGCCAGGAGGCGCCGACGAGAAGGCCGCCCTGACGTCGGCCGCGCTGCGGCTGCGCCGGGAGCGCCCGGAGGTCTTCGGCGAGTCGGGCACCTACGCCCCGCTGACGGCACGGGGCCCCGCGGCCGCGCACTGTCTGGCCTTCTGCCGGTCCGGGGAGGTGGTCACGGCGGTGACCCGGCTCTCGCTCCGGCTCGACGAGGAGGGTGGCTGGCGCGACACGGAGCTGGCTCTGCCCGACGAGGGCCCGTGGGCCGATCTCCTGTCGGCCGGGCGGGAGTTCACCGGCCCTGTGGTCTCCGCGGCACGGCTCTTCGCGGACCGGCCGGTGGCGCTGCTGGCGAGGGCGGGGCGCTGAGCGGCTCAGGGCCTTCCGTTCCGGACGAAAGACCCTGGCTCACGCCGGGGGCACGGGCAGCGAGGCGGAGAGCCGGAAGGCCATCCGGCCGAAGCTCACCTGGTCGCCGTCGCGCACGGCGACCGAGCCGACGACCCGCTGGCCGTTGACACAGGTGCCGTTCGTCGAGCCCAGGTCGCGCAGGATCCACCGGCTGCCGTGCGCGGTCAGTTCGGCGTGCAGCCGCGACACGGTCTCGTGGCTGAGCCTGAGGCCGTTGCCCGGGTCGCGGCCGATGCGCAGCGGGTCCGGGCCGGGCACGGGCAGCAGGAGTCTGGGCAGTCGTTCGGACTGCCACGCCCTGCGCACCCGGGCCGGAAAGGCGGAGACCCCGCCCACCGCGCGGAACAGGCCGCGGGACCAGCGCCCTCCGCCCGGCTCCAGGTCCGAGGTGAGCGCCTTCAGCTCCTCGGAGCGCCGGGCGGTCAGGGCCAGTTCCATGCGTCGCAGGAAGGTGTCGTGGGAGAGCTTTCCCTGTGCGGCGCCGTCTCTGAGCACACCGAGTACACGGTCGCGCTCGGCGTCCGAGAGCCGCGCGGGATACGTGTAGTGCTCGAAGGAGGACGTCACAGTACCGATTGTCGGGCCGAGGGGCCCGAGGTGTCCAGACGGTGCCCGTTTCCTGCCACCCTGACCAGCGCGGCCGTGGATGAATACCGCTCGCCGGCCACCGGGAAGTTGCTACTGTCGCGCGCTGCCGCAATCGGACGCGGCACACACGTCGAGGAGACTTCGTGACCCGTGCACCATCGGAACTGACCATCCGCCCACTCACCGGAGCGGACGAACTCGGTCTCTTCCTCCGGCTGTCCTACACGCTCGACCACGAGGTCGCCGGCGACCTCGCCACGGGCCGTCGCCGCCCCGAGTGGATGTGGGTGGCCCTGCGCGGCGGCCATGTTGTGGGACGGATCGCCTGGTGGACGGGCCAGGAAGGCGGCAGCCCTCAGCTCCTGGACTTCTTCGACCTGGACGACACCCTGCCGGAGCCGGAGCGCGGTGCGATCGGCCTCGAACTGGTGGAGAAGGCGACCAGCGCGGTCGTTCCCGCCGGCGCCGAAAGGCCCGAGTACGGCCGGTACATCCCGCCGGACTGGCGCGAGGACCCGGCGGCGCGCGATGTCGTCGAGGCCCGGATACGGGTCATGGAGGCGAGCGGTGCCCGGATGCTGGTCGAGCGGCTGCGTCTGGAGTGGCGGGCGGGCACGCCGGTGCCCGAGGACACCGGCCGGCTGGTGTTCCGCCCGGTCACCGGACGCGAGGACCTCGTCGCGCTGATGACCCCGGTGATGGAAGGCACCCTCGACGCCCACGGCCAGGCGGACCTGGCGTCCGGGCTGAGCGCCCGCGAGACGGCGGAGAAGCAGTACGACGAGGAGTTCGCCGGCCTCAGGACGCCGCAGGAGTGGTGGCGGGTCGCGGAGTTGCCCGGCGGGGAGCCGGTGGGCTTCGTCATCCCGGCGCGCAACAACTACCACCCGATGATCGCCTACATCGGGGTACTGCCGGCGCACCGGGGGAACGGCTACATCGACGACATCCTGGCCGAGGGCACCAGGGTGCTCGCCGCTCAGGACGTGGAACGCATCAGGGCGGCGACCGACCTCGGCAACGTCCCGATGGCGAAGTCCTTCGAGCGCCTTGGCTACGTCAACTTCGAGCGCTCCTTCGACATGGTGTGGGACCAGCCGTAGAACGGTGGACGAGAACGGGTCGGGTGGTCTCCCGCGGCCGAGGGCGCCGTCGCGGGCGCGACGGACCGGGGCAATGTGCCGATGGCCGCAGCGTTCGCCCGGGCAGGCCACCGCGTCATCCAGGAGCGTGTCCACCTCGTGTGAGCGCCGGGCCCTGCGCGATGCCCGTGCGCTGCGCGCTGATCACGTCGCGGTACCAGGCGTAGGAATCCTTGGGGGTGCGCTTCATTGTCTCGTAGTCGATGTGGACCAGGCCGAACCGCTTGCCGGCGCCCTCGGTCCATTCGACGTTGTCGGTGAGTGACCAGGTGAAGTAGCCCCGCACGTCGACGCCCGCGTCGATGGCCTTACGCAGTGCCTCCAGGTGCCCTTCCAGGAAGGCGATGCGGCGGCCGTCGGCGACGGGCTCGTCGACTGCGCAGCCGTTCTCCGTGATGTAGACGGGCGGCAGCCGGTCGCCGAAGCGGTCCCGCAACTGGCCGAGCGTCTCGCCGAGCCCCTCGGGGACGACGGGCCAGCCGAAGTCGGTGGTGTCGTAGCCCTCGATCTCCCGGATCCCGAAGGGGAGCCCGGCGGGCATGGCGTACCCGGAGAAGGAGTCGAGCGCCTCGGGCCTGGGGGCCCCGACGAGGGTGGGGTTGTAGTAGTTGACGCCGTACCAGTCGAGGGGTGTGGAGATGACCTTGAGGTCCTCCTCGACCGGTCCCGGCATCAGTGAGGCGAAGCCTTCGTCGGGATAACGGCCGGTGAGGACCGGATCGGCGAACAGCCAGTTGGTCAGGGTGTCGTAGATCTCCGCCCCCGCCCTGTCCTCGTCGGTGTCGCCCGCCGTCCACACGGGGGTGTGCGAGAGCGCGATGCCGATGTTGCCGGCGCCTGCGGCGCGCAGCGCCCGTACGGCCAGTCCGTGCGCGAGCAGCTGATGGTGTGCGGCCGGCAGGGCGTCGAAGAGGAGCGTGCGGCCTGGGGCGTGCTCGCCGAGGGCGTAGCCGAGCATCGTGACCTCGGCCGGCTCGTTGATGGTGATCCACATGGGGACCCGGTCGGCGAGGCGTTCGGCGACGATGCCCGCGTACTCGGCGAAGCGGTAGGCCGTGTCCCGGTTGAGCCAGCCGCCCTCGTCCTCCAGCGGGAGCGGGGTGTCCCAGTGGTAGAGGGTCGGGGCGGGGGTGATGCCGTGGGCGCAGAGCTCGTCGACGAGCCGGTCGTAGAAGTCCAGCCCGGCGGGGTTGAGCGAACCGCTGCCGCCGGGCACGACCCGGGGCCAGCTGATGGAGAAGCGGAAGGCGTCCGCGCCGAGTCCCGCCAGCAGGGCGACGTCCTCGCGGTAGTGCTCGTGGAAGCCGGTGCCCCTGGTGGTGTCCGTGCCGTCCTTGATCCGGCCGGGCTGGGCGGCGAAGGCGTCCCAGCCGGAGAGCCCCTTGCCCTCCGCGTCGAAGGCCCCTTCCGTCTGGAAAGCGGAAGCTGAGGCTCCCCACAGGAAGCCGGGTGGGAACGTCGGAACGGTCATCGCGGCCTCCAGCAGCCGTAAGAGGGGCCCGGGGTCTCTCGTCCCGATCATGCCGGGCTCGCCTGATCCAAACAAGGGACCCTTGTACTACTGCCCGGGCTCGCCGCGTATGAGCAGAACCCGGCAGGGCAATGATCAGGACCAGACCCTGATCGCCAGTTGCGGACTCGCTCCAGTACCCGGGGCCCGTGCGTGCGGATTCCGCCGAACACGGGCCTCTGGCGAGGCACCGGGTTCACGGACGAGGAGTGCTGAATGCAGTTCGAGGTGTGGGCCCCCGAGGCCGGGTCGGCGGTGCTGTGCACGGCGGGCGGCCGCCGGCCGATGGAGCGCGATCCGCTGCGTGCGGGCTGGTGGACGGCGGACGCGGAGGCGGCCGACGGGGACCGCTACGGTTTCTCGCTCGACGACGGTCCCGTGCTGCCCGATCCGCGCTCCCGTCGGCAGCCGGACGGGCCCGACGGCGAGAGCGCGGTCGTGGACCACGGCGCCCACGGCTGGCGGACCGTCTGGGCCGGCCGCGGAATGCCGGGCGCCGTCCTGTACGAGCTGCACATCGGCACGTTCACGGAGGCGGGCACCTTCGACGCCGCGGCCGAGCGGCTCGGCCGCCTGGTGGACCTCGGCATCACCCATGTGGAGCTGATGCCCGTCTGTCCGTTCCCCGGCACCCACGGGTGGGGGTACGAAGGGGTGTCGCTCTGGGCGGTGCACGAGCCGTACGGCGGCCCGGCGGGACTGAAGCGCTTCGTCGACACGGCGCACGGTCTGGGTCTCGCGGTCGTCCTGGACGTGGTCCACAACCACCTGGGCCCCTCGGGCAACTACCTCCCGGCCTTCGGCCCGTACTTCACGGACACTCACCACACCCCCTGGGGTTCGGCCGTCAATCTCGACGCCCCCGGCTCGGACGAGGTGCGCGCCTATCTGCTGGGCAGCGCGCTCGCCTGGCTGCGGGACTACCGCCTGGACGGCCTGCGCCTGGACGCCGTCCACGCGCTGGCCGACGGCAGGGCGTTCACCTTCCTGGAGGAGCTCGCCACGGCCGTCGACGCCCTCGCCTCGGAGCTCGGCAGACCGCTCGGGCTGATCGCGGAGTCCGATCTCTGCGACCCGAGGACGACCACTCCGCGCACGGATGGCGGCATCGGGCTGCACGCCCAGTGGAACGACGACTTCCACCACGCCCTGCACACCGCGCTCACCGGCGAGTCCCAGGGGTACTACGCCGACTTCGCGACGGCTCCGCTGGCCGCCGTCGCCAAGACCGTGACCAGTGCGTTCTTCCACAACGGTACGTACTCCAGCTTCCGTGGCCGCACTCACGGCCGACCCGTGGACGTCACCCGGACACCCGCCCACCGCTTCGTGGGCTACGCCCAGACCCACGACCAGATCGGCAACCGTGCCCTGGGTGACCGGCTCGCCGCCGGGCTCTCCCCCGGCCTTCAGGCGTGCGCCGCGGCGCTCGTGCTCACCGGGCCGTTCACCCCGATGCTCTTCATGGGCGAGGAGTGGGGCGCCCGCACCCCGTGGCAGTTCTTCACCGACCACACCGACCCGGAGCTCGCCCGCGCCGTACGCGACGGCAGGCGGAGGGAGTTCGCGGCGCACGGCTGGGCCGAGGAGGACATCCCCGATCCGCAGGACCCGGCCACCCGGGCCCGCTCCTGCCTCGACTGGAGCGAACCGGAGCGCGAGCCGCATGCCCGGATGCTCGCCTGGCACCGCCAGCTGATCGCACTGCGCCACACCCTGCCGGACCTCTCGGATCCGGATCTGGCGTCGGTGAGAACGGCGTACGACGAGGAGGCCCGCTGGATCGCCTACCGGCGGGGCGATCTGCGGATCGCGGTCAACCTTTCCGGGAGGCCCGCCGCCATCCCGCTGGGATCCGGCCGGCACCGGAAGGCCGGGGGCAGGGTGCTGGCCGCCTGGGGGCCGGTCGAGGCGCCCGGCGCGGACGGGGTGCTGCGTCTGCCGCCGGAGTCGTGCGTGGTGCTGGCGGACGACTGAGAGCGCGCCCCGGGCGTTCCCCCTACTCGACGACCGCCAGTTCGCGCGCGGTGGTGTTCAGCCGCCTGCCCCCGCTCTCCGTGACCGTGACGATGTCCTCGATACGGACGCCGAAGCGGCCCGGGAGATAGACGCCCGGCTCGACGGAGAAGCACATCCCGGGGACCAGCGGCTGCTCCTCGCCCTCGATCATGTAGGGCGGTTCGTGGGTGGTGACGCCGATGCCGTGGCCCGTGCGGTGGATGAACCGCTCGCCGCAGCCGAACTCGGTGATGACCGCGCGGGCCGCGCGGTCGATCTCCTGACAGGCCACCCCGGGCCGCACGGCACGGCAGCCGGCCTCCTGCGCCTCGCGTACGACGTCGTGGACCCGCTGCTCCTCGGCGGTGGGTTCGCCGACATGGACCGTACGAGAGGTGTCGGAGCCGTAGCCGTGCATCAGCCCGCCGAAGTCCAGGACGACCATGTCGCCCTGGACGATGGTGCGGTCGCCCGCCTCGTGGTGCGGGTTCGCACCGTTGGGGCCCGAGCCCACCACGGTGAAGTCGACCTGGGAGTGCCCGTGTTCGGTGAGAAGGGCGGCCAGGTCGGCGGCCACCTCGCTCTCCCGGCGGCCGGAGAAGCGGACCTTGAGGATCTCCTCGTACGTCGCGTCGGCGGCGGCCCCCGCGGCGGCGAGGCGTTCCAGCTCGGCCGTGTCCTTGACCGCGCGCAGCATCGGCAGGGCCTCGGTGAGCGAGGCGTAGGAGGTGTCGGGGAGAAGCTTGTGCAGGGCCAGCAGGTGCAGCGCCCAGGCGTTGTCGCTGATCCCGAACCGGCCCTTGGCGTGCAGCAGTCCGGCGGTCAGGGTGTAGGGGTTCGCGGCGTCGGTCCAGTCCGTCAGGGTGAGGGCGGGGGCGCCCGCCGCGCGTTCCGCGTCGGCCGCCTCCAGGGCCGGGACGACGAGGACCGGGTCGTGGCCCGCCCGCAGGACGAGCAGCGTGAGGCGCTCGGTCTCCGCGGTCGGCCGGTAGCCGGTGAGGTGGACCATGTCGGGGCCCGGCGCGACGAGGACGCCGGCCAGGCCGGCCGCGTCGGCCGACTCGGCGGCGCGGGTCATCCTGGCCCGGTAGTCGTCGGCGGTGAAGGGCACGGGCTGGTCGGTGCTGGGCATGGGGACCTCCTGGGCGGGCGACGCGGCACTCAGCATCCTGCCCGGCCGCCCCGGAGGATGCGAGCGGGATACCGGGTGTGCTCAGTCGCGCCGTACGACGAGGTCGGCACGGCCGCGGTGGAGCTCGACCAGCCGGGCGTTGCGCTCGTCGGACTCGGCGACCCAGCGCTCGGCGTGCCTGCGGGGCTTCCCGAAGCGCACATGCCGTTCCACGAGCCCGCCGACCCGGGCCGCCGGATCGACGTCCAGGAACCACACCTCGTCCAGCAGCCCGCGTACCGGCGCCCAGGGCCCCTCGTCCAGCAGCAGGTAGTTGCCCTCTGTCACGACGAGCGGGACGTCCGGGGCGACGCACACGGAGCCGGCGACCGGCTCCTCCAGCGCGCGGTCGAAGGCGGGCGCGTACACCGGGTCCGGGCCTCCGGGGTCGCGCAGCCGCCGGAGCAGGGCCGCGTATCCGGCGGCGTCGAAGGTGTCGGGGGCGCCCTTGCGGTCGGCCCGCCCGAGACGTTCGAGCTCCGCCCCGGCCAGGTGGAAGCCGTCCATGGGGACGAGGACCGCGCGGCCTTCGAGCCGTTCGACGATCCGGGCGGCCAGCGTGGACTTCCCGGCACCGGGCGCCCCCGCGATGCCGAGGATGCGGCGTCCGCCGGCTGTGGCGAGGCTGCGGGCGCGGTCCGTCAGCGCGGCGAGGTCGCTCGTGTCCATGACGGACATTGTCCCCGGCCGGGGCGACGACACGTTAGTGTTACGTATAACTACCGCATCCCCACGCCGAGGACGAGGTTTCCCATGTCCCACATCGCCCTGGTCACGCTGGTCGTCCGCGACTACGACGAGGCCCTCTCCTTCTACACCGGCGCCCTCGGTTTCGAGCTGGTGGAGGACACGGACCGGGGGGACGGCTCCCGCTGGGTGGTCGTGCGGCCGCGTGGCACCACGGGCACGGGGCTGCTGCTGGCGCGCGCCAAGGACGAGCCCCAGCGGGCGAGTGTCGGGGCGCAGACGGGCGGACGGGTCGGCTTCTTCCTGCACACGGAGGACTTCGCGGGTGACCACGAGCGGATGCGGGCCGCCGGGGTCCGATTCCTGGAGGAGCCGAGGCACGAGACGTACGGCTCCGTCGCGGTGTTCGAGGACCTCTACGGCAACCGGTGGGATCTGCTGCAGCCGGCGTGACCGCCCTTCCGGGACGTCACACCGGCCCGGCCGCCGCCCGCAGCGCTTCCAGGACCGGCTTGATCAGCGGGTGTCCTTCGGCCCCCTGCCGTACGGCGGCGAAGACCCGCCGGGTCGGCGCGACACCCTCCACGGGCCGCACGACGACGCGGCCGAGCTCCGTGCCGCGCAGGGCCGAGCGGGGCACCAGCGCCACCCCGGCGCCGGCCCCGGCCAGGGCGACCACGGCGTGGAAGTCGTCCGACGAGTGCTCCAGCAGGGGCTCGAAACCGGCGTACTCACAGGCCAGGACCACCACGTCGTGGCAGGGGTTGCCCGGGTACGGGCCGATCCACGTGTCCTTGGCGAGATCGGCGACGGCGACGTGCTCCTGGTCCGCGAGCCGGTGGCCGACCGGCAGTACCGCGTCGAACGGCTCGGAGTACAGCGGCACCCGGGTCAGCCGCCGGTCGTCGTCACCGGGCGCGCCCCGGTATTCGACGGCGACCGCCACATCGGCCTGCCGGTCCAGCACCATCGGCACGCTCGCGTCACCCTCGGCGTCCTGCACCCGGACCCGGATGCCCGGCGCGGTGCGGGTGAGTTCGGCGATCGCCGGCGCGAGGACGAGCCCGATCCCCGTGGCGAAGGCGGCGACGGTGACCGTCCCCGCGACACCCGCGCTGTAGTCGGCGAGCTCCGCCTCCGCCCGCTCCAGCTGGGCGAGGACCGCGTTGGCGTGGGTCAGCAGGATCTCCCCGGCGACGGTCAGCCGGGCACCCCGCGCCCCGCGCTCGACCAGCCGGTGGCCGGTCTCCTGCTCCAGTGCGGCGAGCTGCTGGGAGACCGCGGAGGGGGTCAGGTACAGCGCGGCGGCAGCGGCGGTCACCGTGCGGTGGTCGGCCACCGCACGGAGAATGCGCAGCCGCCGTGCGTCGATCATGCGCCCATGGTCCCAGATCGTGAGACGGCTCTACGCCTCCAGGGCGTCCCGTGCGTCGACGAACGCGTCCACGGCGCGGTTGACATCGTCGGTGGAGTGGGCGGCGGAGAGCTGGACGCGGATGCGCGCGGCTCCCTGCGGGACGACGGGGTACGAGAACCCGATCACGTACACACCGCGTTCCAGGAGCAGTTCGGCCATCCGGGCCGCCTTCGCCGCGTCCCCGATCATCACCGGGGCGATGGCGTGGTCGCCGGGCAGGATGTCGAAGCCTTCCGCTGTCATCCGGGAGCGGAAGAGCGCGGTGTTGGCGTCGAGCTGCTCGCGCAGGTCGCCCGCGGACTCCAGCAGGTCGATGACCTTGAGGGAGGCGGCGGCGATGACCGGGGCGAGCGAGTTGGAGAAGAGGTACGGGCGCGAGCGCTGGCGCAGCAGCGCGACGATCTCGGCGCGCGCCGCGACGTAGCCGCCGGAGGCGCCGCCGAGCGCCTTGCCGAGCGTGCCGGTGATGATGTCGACGCGGTCCATGACGCCGTGCAGTTCGGGGGTGCCCCGGCCGCCGGGGCCGACGAAGCCGACTGCGTGCGAGTCGTCGACCATGACCATGGCGTCGTAGCGGTCGGCGAGGTCGCAGATCTCGGCCAGCGGGGCGACGTAGCCGTCCATGGAGAAGACGCCGTCCGTGACGACGAGCCGGCGGCGGGCCCCGGAGGCCTCCTTGAGCTGCTGCTCCAGGTCGGCCATGTCGCGGTTGGCGTAGCGGAGGCGCTTCGCCTTGGACAGGCGGATGCCGTCGATGATGGAGGCGTGGTTGAGGGCGTCGGAGATCACCGCGTCCTCGGGGCCGAGGAGGGTCTCGAAGACTCCGCCGTTGGCGTCGAAGCAGGAGGAGTAGAGGATCGTGTCCTCCTGGCCGAGGAAGGCGGAGAGCCGCTGCTCCAGC
Organism: Streptomyces sp. NPDC102441; assembly: GCF_044765585.1. Lineage (NCBI taxonomy): Bacteria > Bacillati > Actinomycetota > Actinomycetes > Kitasatosporales > Streptomycetaceae > Streptomyces > Streptomyces sp. NPDC102441. The sequence goes on along the minus strand of NZ_JBIWKH010000009.1, from coordinate 70,036 downwards.
TCCTTGTGGACCTCCTGGGTGCCGCAGATGAAGCGGACGGACGCGAGCCCGTACCCCCAGCGGTCGAGCGCCTCGTGTGCCGCGGCGACGACCTCGGGGTGGTCGGCGAGGCCCAGGTAGTTGTTGGCGCAGAAGTTGAGCACCGCGCCTGGGCGCCCACCGCCGGTGACGGCGACGGTGGCGGACTGCGGGGTGCCGATGACGCGCTCGGGCTTCTGGAGTCCGGCCTCGCGGATCTCGTCGAGGGTGGTGCGCAGGTCATCGCGTACGGAATCGAACATCAGGAGTGTCTCCCAGGTGGATACGGGTGCGTACGAGGAGTGTCAGGCGGCCCAGTCGAGCAGGACCTTGCCGCCGAGACCGCTCGCGGCGTCGTCGAACGCGGCCTCGAAGTCGCGGTAGCCGTAGCGGCCGGTGATCACCGGGGCGAGGTCGAGCCCGCCCTCCAGGAGTACGGACATGGCGTACCAGGTCTCGTACATCTCGCGGCCGTAGATGCCCTTGATCGTGAGCATCGAGGTGACGACCCGGGACCAGTCGACGGGGAATTCGGCGGACGGCAGTCCGAGCATCGCGATCCGGCCGCCGTGCGTCATGTTCGCGATCATGTCCCGCATGGCCTCGGGGCGTCCGGACATCTCCAGGCCGATGTCGAAGCCCTCGCGCAGTCCGAGGGTGCGCTGGCCGTCCGCGACGGTCGCGCCGCCGACGTTCAGGGCGAGGTCCACCCCGACCTTCCTCGCCAGGTCGAGGCGGGCCTCGCTGACATCGGTGATGACGACGTTGCGGGCGCCCGCGTGGCGGGCGACGGCGGCGGCCATGATGCCGATCGGGCCGGCGCCGGTGATCAGCACGTCCTCGCCGACGAGCGGGAAGGACAGCGCGGTGTGCACGGCGTTGCCGAAGGGGTCGAAGATCGCGGCGATGTCGAGATCGACCTTGTCGCGGTGCACCCAGACGTTCGACGCGGGCAGCGCCAGGTATTCGGCGAACGCCCCGTCCCGGCCGACTCCGAGCCCGAGGGTGGAGCGGCACAGGTGCCGGCGCCCGGCGAGGCAGTTGCGGCACTTCCCGCAGACCAGATGGCCCTCACCGCTGACCAGGTCGCCGATCTTGATGTCGACGACGTCGGAGCCGAGACCTGCGACCTCGCCGACGAACTCGTGGCCCAGGACGAGCGGGGTGCGCACGGCCTGCTGCGCCCAGCCGTCGTAGTCGCGGATGTGCAGGTCGGTGCCGCAGATCCCGGTGCGCACCACCTTGATCAGCACGTCCCCGGGGCCGGTCTCCGGCTCCGGCACGTCCATCAGCCACAGTCCCGGCTCGGCCTTGTGCTTCACGAGTGCCTTCACAGCTGCGGCTCCCTGTACCTGGTACCTGGTGAACACCCGGCCCGAGGGCATGCCGAAGGCGGCCTGCGGCCCGGGGTGTGTGGGGGACGGCGGACGGACCGGGGCGAACGTGCCGTTCGCCGCGCGCTGCCGTCCCAGAGACCCTCCCGCACACCGGGCCCCAGGTCCATCGAGGATTTCTTAAGCGCCGCCGCAGCTCCGCTTCACACCTTCGTGCTCACGTGTTCGTGCTCACGTGCGACAAGCGGGACACGCGTGTGACCGAACGGGTTCCGTGTGCTCAGGGCCGGGGCCAGGGCCGCCCGTCGAGGTTCTCGATGTCGCCGTTGAAGCGCTTGAGGTACGCGGCGAAGCCGGCGACCTCGTCGGGCGACCAGTCGGCCATGACGCGCTCCAGGCCGCTGATGTTCTCCGCGCGCTCCGTGTCGAGGCCACGTTCACCCGCACCGGTGATGCGGAACTTGCGGGCGATGCCTCCGTCGGGGTCCGGGATGCGCTCGACCAGACCGTCCCGCAGCATGGCGGCGGTCTGCCGGTTCAGGGTGGAGGCGTCGAGGCCGAAGGCCTCGCTGAGCTGCCCGATGGACATCGGTCCCTGCATACGGATCCGGCTCAGCAGGGTGTAGGCGCTGCGGTCGAGATGCCCGCCGCCCCGCCTCGACCGGGGCGCGCCCGGCTGGAGGTGCCGCCCGAGCAGCATCGTCTCGAACTCGACCAGGTGCGTCGGCTTGTCCACGGTCCTTCTCTCGACCGCCTTGGCGGCACATCGGGGCTCTTCACGGCACATATACCACTCGACCACCGTCCATATTTGGGTATGTTGACATAGCTATCTCCCGGTACCTATGCTGGGGACGTGCCAGACCCCACCGCGCCCGACCAGGAGATCGACCACGTAGCCTCCGCGCTCGTGGCGTCCCTGCCTGCTCTGCACCGGGGTCTGGAGCGGCAGGTCGCCCACGGGTTCCCGCATCCCCGGCTTCCCGACGGCCAGTTGGCGCTGCTGTTCCTCGTCGAGGAGCGCGAAGGGATCACCGTCAGGGAGACGGCCGAAGCCCTGCTGATGAAGCCGAACAACGTCAGCGCCCTCGTCTCCCAGCTCACCGACCTGGGACTGCTGGAACGCCGCCAGGACCCCGCCGACAAGCGGGTCGCCCACCTGCATCCGACGCCGACGGCCCGGGAGCGGCTCGCCGAGGCGCGGGCGCTCAAGGAGACCCATCTCGCAGGCGCGCTGCGCACCCTCACCGAGGGGGAGCTCGACGCTCTCGGTGCGGCCCTGGGCGCGCTGACGTCACTGAACCGGCGCCTCCACTCCCCCGCGGGCTGACTCCCCCGCCGGGCACGGCCGTGACCGGGTCTCCCGGCACGGCCGGCTCCCCGTACGCGGCTGAGTCGTGGCCGGGGCACGTCTTCTCGTCATCCCGAAGTTTCACAGACAAGGCTTCCGCATGTCCTCCACCACCGTGGACACCTCCTCCCTGCCCGAAAGCAGTCCACCCGATGTGCCCCGGGGCAGGCGCGGCAATCCCTGGCTGACGCTGATCGCCGTGGCCGTCGGCCTGTTCATGGTCAACCTCGACTCCTCCGTCGTCGCGATAGCCAACCCCGAGATCGGCCGGGACCTCAGCGCGTCCACGGCCGATCTGCAGTGGGTCACCAACGCCTATCTGATCGCCATGGCCGCCCTGCTGATCCTGGGCGGCAAGCTCGGTGACCGCTTCGGGCGGCACACGGTGTACATGGTCGGTACCGTCGGCTTCACGCTGGCCTCGGTCGCGATCGCCCTCTCCGGCTCGATCGAGGGCGTCATCACCTTCCGTGCGGTCCAGGGCCTCTTCGCCGCCCTGCTGATTCCCAACACCCTCGGTCTGCTGCGTGCGGTCTTCCCGCCCCAGAAGTTCGGAATGGCCGTGGGCCTGTGGGCCATGGTGGCGTCCTGCTCCACCGCGCTCGGCCCGATCGTCGGCGGTCTGCTCATCGAGCACGTCAACTGGGAGTCGGTCTTCTACATCAACGCCCCCATCGGCGTCGCCGCGCTGGTCTTCAGCCTGTTCGTCCTCCCGAAGAGCAAGGACTCCACCGGACACCACCGCTTCGACGTGCTCGGTGTGGTCCTGCTGGCCGTCGGCCTGGTCGCCCTGATCTTCGGCGTGGTCAAGGGGGAGACCTGGGGCTGGGCCTCCGGCGGAACGCTGGGGTCGATCGCGGCGGGCCTGGTCGTGCTGGCCGGCTTCTGCCGGTACGAGACCCGTCGCGAGCACCCGCTGCTGCCGATGCGCCTCTTCCGTAACCGTTCGCTGACCATCGGCACGATCGTCACCGCGATCAACTTCTTCGTGATGCTCGGTGTCATCTTCTTCGTGATGCTGTACCTGCAGAACGTGCGCGGCTTCTCGCCGGTCGAAGCCGGTGTCCGCACACTGCCGTTCAGCCTGGCCACCGTGGTGGCGGCACCGCTCGGCGCCACCCTGACCCAGCGCTTCGGCCCGCGGGTGACCATGCCGGCCGGCATGGTCCTCCAGGCGGCGGCCTCCCTGTGGATGCTGACCTGGGACGCCGGTTCCGCGTTCGCCGCGATGTGGCCGCCGTTCCTCGCCATCGGTCTGGGTGTCGGCATGGTGATGTCGGCGTCCTCCGACGCCATCGTCGGCAACGCGCCGAGGAAGGACGGCGGCGTCGCGGGCGGGCTGCAGGCCACCTCGCTGCAGATCGGCGGTGCGCTCGGCACGTCCGTGCTGGTCTCCCTGATCAGCGGGAAGGTGGGTTCCACCCTGACCGGTGAGCTGGCCTCCGCCGGGGTCCCCGCCGGGACCGTGGCGGGCCTCGGAGAGGCCAGGGACGCGGTGTCCATGGGTGTCTCGCCCGTGTCGGCCGACATGCCGGCGCAGCTGAGGGCCGCCGTGATCGAGGGCAGCGGAAACGCCTTCATGAACGGGATGCACGCCGCCGTGATCGTCACCGCGGTCCTGTGTGCCGCCGGTGCGCTGCTGGCCGGGTTCGGCATGCGCGGTCGCACCCGGGCGGAGGCCGTGGAGGACTGAGGACTGGCGGGTGCGGGAGCGCGCGCCCCCGTACCCGCCCGCGTTACGTCAGGACAGCGGTACGAACGTCCTGATGGCCTCGCCCAGCGGCCGGGGCTGGTCCTCGGGGATGAGGGTGAAGCTGTCGGCGATCTCCACGAGTTCACCCTTGGGCAGCATCTCCGCCAGCCTCCGGCCGTGCGCGAGCGGCATGACCTTGTCCTCGGCCGCCCAGACGACGAGCGCTGGGCGGTCGAACGTGCGCAGTGCTTCCGCCCACGCCAGGAGCTCGTCCCGGGGAGGCACCCCGAGCACGTATGCCCGCAGGTCCCGCCGGATCGCGGCGGAGGTCCACAGCGGCCGGAACCACTCGTCCATCACGTCGGGCGGGACCGGCCGTCTGCTCATCCACCCCCATGTCAGGGGCAGCCGGCGCATCCGCTCCAGCTTCAGCAGGGCGAAGGCGAGCCGCAGGCCGCCCGGCACCCTGGCCGCGGCGTACAGGTTGCGGCCGGGCAGGCCGGGCGGGAAGTTGTCGAACGCCTCGCAGGACGTGATCACCAGCCTGCCGATCCGCTGGTCCCTGCCCTCCGCGACGAGGGCCTGTGCCCCGCCCCAGTCGTTCATCACCAGGGTGACGTCCTGGAGGTCCAGCGCCTCCAGGAACTCCGCCACCAGGTGGGCGACTCCACGCACCGTCAGGTCGGCGTCCGGGCGCATCGGCCTGCGGTGGGCACCCAGTGGCAGCGTGGGCACGACGCACCTGTAGTCGGAGCGCAGCCCGGCGACGACATGGCGCCAGAGCGAACCGTTCATCGCTACCCCGTGGAGCAGGACCAGCACCGGCCCTTCCCCGCCCGTGTCCTCGTACTCCACCACTCCCGCGGAAAGCGTCACCTCGGTCATACGGCCAACCTAGAGGTTCCTCGTACTCGGTGCGGCCCAACGGGGCGTCAGGGCTTGATAGCGTCGCCCGCACGACTGCGGAAAGCTCCCCGCCGGGGTCGTCGCTCCGCCGGGCCGGGCCGCACCGACAGGGCGGCGAGCGGCGGCCGGTGCGCGTGACGGGGACGCACGTGGCAGGGACGATGAGGGCCTACACATGAGCCTCCCGCAGTTGCACTACACCTCCGTCACGTCCGGGGGCGGGGCGCCCGCCGGCCGGTTCACCGCCGTGGACCCCGCGATACCCGGGCCGGTGCGCGCGGAGGCCGCGCCGCTTCTGGCGTACGACGCCCCGGCGGGCACTCCCGGCCGGCTCCCCGATGCCGGGCTCCGCGCGCTGCCGGTGTCGTTCGGCTTCGTCCTGCTCTCCGACGGCAGCCATCTGCTCAGCCGTACGGTGGCCACGGGCACGGGCGGGTTCCACGCCCACGCCGTACACCTCCTGCCCGGTACGCCGATACCCGGCCGAGTGCTCCCGGTCGCCGCGTGGGGTGGCCCGGGGTGGCTCTCCACGACGCCGGACCGCATGCCGCTCGATCCCCTGACCTCCATGGCCGCCGCGCAGGGTCCGCCACGGGGGCTCACCCGGGAAGGCCTCGGCGACTTCGCCGTGGCCCGCAGCCCCTGGCTCCCCTCGGTGCTCAGCGATCTGCGCCGCGTGAGCGAGGACCCGTCCGCTCCCCCGGTCGTGCTCGTGGAGCGGCAGAGCGCGGACGTGGCCCGCTGGGTCGCGCTCGCCACCGCCGTGCTGCCCCGGGACCATGCCGAGCGGCTGACCTTCACCACCTACACCCGGCATCCCGGACGCACCACGCACCAGGTCATCGGTGTCCTTCCCGAGGACGCACCCGACGTCCGCGATCCCCGCTTCCGTGTGCACACCGCCTCCGGTCCGCGCCCCTCCGGAGCCGTGGACGACGCGTGGGCGGGAACGGCCGCCCGGATCTGGCGCAGCCGGTCCCCCGAGCTCTTCCGGGAGGCGGCGGAGCTGCCGGGCGAGCCGTTCGCCGCCGGACCGCTCGCCGTCACCGCGCTCGGCGCCGGCATCGCGCTCGGGTCCGACGAACGGGCAGCGGCCGCCGACTGGGCGGCCGAGCGGCCGTACGCGCTGGACGAGAAGCGGACCCGTCAGCTGACCGACGCGCTGACCGCGCCCGCCGACGACCGCACGGCCGCGGAGTGCGCCGCCGCGCTCCGGCTGCTGACGGCCCTCGACGGCCGCTGCCCCGCCGCCGTGACCGCACCCCTGGCCGCGCTCCTGGTGACGGAGGCGGTACGTGGCGGCGATGTGACCCTGGAGCCGCCCGCGCGTTCGGCGTTCGCGGACACCGCCGGGGAGCGCGTGCTCGCCGCGCTGGTCGATGAGCTCGGCGACGAGCTGCTGGCCGAGCTCTCCCCCGGGGCGCCCGGGAGTGTCGGACGGACGGTGCAGCTGCTGCGGATCGTCCGGCTGCTCGGCGTCGACAGCGCGGATCTGCTGCCCGGCGTGGTGGGCCGGCTGGCCGGCGCGCTGCTCGACGACCCCGAGGCGGCCGCGGGCCGCGCGCTGCTGGATCTGCTGGACGAGCAGTTCGACATCCGTACGGCACTCCTGGGCGAGCTCGACCGGCTCGCCCCGGACCGCCCGGCGGACATGGAGCGGCTGCTGGTCCGGGTGGCCCTGCCGTTCACCGGGACGCAGGCACTCCCGCATCTGCGGATGTGCGCCGAGGCCCCCGGGGCGAAGGCGCGGGGCGCCGACCGGGTGGGAATCCTGCACACGGTGCTGCGCGCGGCGGGCATGTCCCCGTTCGCCGAGCCACTGGTGCTGCGGACGGCTGTCGGCCTGGTGTGGGGCGAGGAGACCCCGACCGCGGGCGAGGCCAGGTCACTGCTGGGCGAGACCACGTCCGACGCCCACCGGACGGCGGGCACCTGGTCGCACCTGGTCGACGCCGCGCTGGCCGCGCCCTTCGACGACGAGGACGCCCCCGAACTCGCCCACGACCTGCTGCGCGGCTTCCCGCAGGAGATCGGCTCCCGGGTACGCGCCTGCCTGATGCTGCTGGACTTCGCGCGCGACCTGCGCTCGGGTACGCCGGAACCCGGCTGGGCGGACCACGCCCGGACCCTGCGCAGCCGCGCCGAACCGGCGGAGCCCCTGGCCCTGGAGCACGCCTTCGGCGCCCTGTCCGAGCGGCTGCTGGCTCCCGGCCGGCCCGCGGACGAGCTGTACGCCTTCGTGCACAGCGGGGACGAGGACCTGATCGCGGCGTACGGCAGGGCGGCCCGCCGCGAAGCGGTCCAGGCACTGCTGCGGGCGGATCCCGCGTACGCGGCGGACTGCTTCACCGTCTGGAACGCCCACCCCCACGCGGGCAGCGACTGGACCCGGACCCGGACCGCCCTGCTGGAGGAGGTGCTGCGCCCCGCGGTACGCGGCCTGTCCCCCGAGGAGCTCGCCGCGGTGGAGCAGGCCGTTGAGCGGGAGGGCACCAGCCGCACCGTGGACGCGTTCCGCGCCTGGAACCGGCCGTCCCGCTCCCTTGGGCGCCTCGGCAGAAGGATCGCCGGACGGGTACGCCGGGGGTGACCTCGGGCTAGGGGAGGGTGCGGCGGTCCCGCCCGTCGGAGGACCGCCGCACCCGGCTCCGTACGGACTCAGACGTTGGGCACCTTGAGCTTGTCCCAGCTGGCCTTGCCCGGGACACCGTCCGCGTCGCTTCCCGAGTAGCCCAGCTCGCGCTGCCACGCGGCGTACGACTTGCGGTCCGCCTCCGACCAGTCCGGGCCGGGGCCTACCTCGTACTTTCCGCAGCCTTCGGACACCAGTCTCTTCCCCATCGCCGTGATGACGGCGCTGTGCCGGCCGACCCGGAAGAACGCGGCTCCGGGGAACGGCTCGTACTTCGCCGGGGCGGGCGGCTTCGACGGGCCGTCCGGATCGCCTCCGAGACGTGTCCTGACCCGGCCGCGCATCGAGTCCATCGTGAAGCCGCGCGGGTCTACCTTCCCCGGCTGCCACTCCAGGTGGCCGATCACCGAGCGCTGGTTCCAGCCGTGGGCCCGGCAGATCGCGGCTGCCGCCTTCTCGATGGCCTCCAGCTGGGCGGCCGGCCAAGGGTCCTTGCCGTTACCGAGATTGATGCATTCGAAGCCGTAGAAGGAGCGGTTTCCGTCGGTGTTGGCCTCGTTGTCAGCGGGCAGCGCCGTTTCGTTGATCACCGCGCGCAGGACGTCGTCGTCGCCGAGCCCGGCGTGGTTGGCGCGGCCGTGGCCGACCAGGTGGACCGAGCCGTCCTTGGCGATCACACCGTGGCACAGCGGGCCCGGCAGACTGGAATGGCCGTCGTAGCAGAGGTCCACGGAGCTGTCCGTGCCCGAGGTAACGGTGTGATGGATCATCACACCGTGCACGGGCCCCCACGAACCCTTGTGGTTACGGTTGTGCGTGCGCCAGCTCCGGTGCTCGACGACGTGCAGACCCTCGTCCCGCAGAGCCTTGAGCAGTTTGTCGGCGGACAGAGGCGTTGCCATCGTGGTGCTCCTTCACTCAGGTGGTGCATCGGTTCTCGAGCTGTCCCTCGTCGTCCTGCCCCGCCTTACAACCGTCCGAACCCGCAGCGGCGATCGTCTGTCTGTGTGCCGAAGTGCCCTTGAGGGCTGGAAGACTGACGAGATGGACAGCGCTGATGGTTTCCTGGAGACGCTCGGGCAGAGCGGTCTGCCACCCCTGCGCGGCGGCCGGCCCCCGGGCGAAGGCTTCAGTGCGAGCTTGGTGAGCCGTGACCTGGGGCCCTTGCGGCTGACCGAACTGGTGACCCCGGCCGGGGAGTGTTTCCGCGACGCACGGTCCGCGCGGGCCACCGACAGTGAGCTGTGGCAGGTCGAGGTGGTGGCACGGGGGCAGGTGCGCGCCGAGCAGGGCGGCAGCACCGCCGTGCTGGGCCCCACGGACCTGGTCCTGATCGACCCGGTGCGGCCGGTGCGGTTCGCCAGTTCCGCGACCACCCACGTGACGATGCTGATACCGCGGCACTCGCTGCGGCTCGGAGCGGACGACGCCGCCCGGCTGACCGGCGTGCGTATTCGCGGTGACCGAGGCCCTGGCGCTCTGGTGTCCTCGCTCGCACGCGACATGGCGCGGTCCCTGGACGGATTCCGCACCCACGAGGCGGACCGGTCGGCGGCGGCGGTGATCGAGCTGATCGCGGTGATGCTGTCGGCCGGCCTGGGTGCCGCGCGTCCGGTCGCCGACGAGGTTCTTCGCACGCGGATCACCGGCTTCATCGAGGCGAGGCTGTCCGACCGGGATCTCACCCCCGCCAAGGTGGCCGCGGCACACCACGTGTCGGTACGCCGCCTTCACAAGCTCTTCCAGGACGAGCCGCTCACGGTGGCGGCCCTGATCCGCTGGCGGCGCCTGGAGCGGTGCCGCGCGGACCTTGCCCGGAGGAGCTCCACGGTCGCGGCTGTGGCCGCCCGCTGGGGGTTCGCAGATCCGGCGCACTTCAACCGGCTGTTCAAGGCCACCTACGGGTACAGCCCGGGTGCGCGCGTGTCCAACGACTGTGCACGGATGGTCAATGAGTCCGCCGCCCGGCCCGACGAGGATGGTGACTGAAAGCACAGAACATAGAAAGGCCAGGACATGGAACCTTCGGTTGAAGCTCTGAGTGCTGTCCCTGCCCGGATGATCGAGGGATGGAACAGCGGCGACGCCGCCGCGTTCGTCTCCGATTTCGCGGAGGACGCCGAGCTCGTGGACTTCGACGGAACCGTCCACAAGGGGCGCGACACAGTGATCGCTTTTCAGCAGCCGGTCTTCGACACGGTACTGAAGGGCTCCCGGCTCGTGCACGGCGAGGTGCAGTTCGCCCGGATCATCGGGCCGGGTTCGGGCGTGGTGCACCACCGTTTCGGCATGGTGATGGCCGGCGAGGAGGAGCCGCTGCCGAGCCGCTACTTCCTGCAGCTGTTCTCGGTGGTCTGGCAGAACGACCGCTGGGAGATCGCAACGCTGCAGAACTCGCGTCTGGTCTCGCTGGACGCCGCAATGGCCCTGGACGCACAGGCCACCGCGTAAGGGCCCACAGCCGCGATCCCGATGCGTGTCCCACGGTGCCTGTGAGGCGGTACCGTGGGACGTTCTGATCTCGTGTGCCTCCTGGCGGGCTGCGTGACACCCCAGGAGGAGACGGCATGACGACGAACCGTGGACGCAAGGACGTCATCCGGGACCGGATGGCCGCGACCGGTGAGTCGTACAACGTCGCCGCGCGGAACCTCAAGGCGATGAAGGACATGGGCGTCACCGGCGACGCGCGGCTGATCCAGCGGTGGCAGCCCGCGGAGTCGCTGGACGTGCCCTGTCCGTGCGGCGGCACGTGCGAGCCGGGCGAGACCTGCGGTCACTGCCATGCCCGGCACCGGCATGTGAAGCGTTACCCGGGCAGCGTCACCGATGTGGAGGTCTGGGCGGACCGCTACGAGTGCATGGGCTGCTCCTCCTCGTACACGCTCACCGTCCACCTGGCGGGACGCCCGTGGGGCATGGCCGAGACCGTGGTGCAGGGCGGCGCGGCCGAGGAGGTCGTACGGGCCAGGGTGTTCCCCGGGGTCGTGCACCCGTTGCTGCGGGCCGAGGCAGCCGCGGAGTCCGGGGCCGGGTCCGACGAGGACTAGGGTCTTTCGTTTTCCTAGGGCCGTACCTCCGGGGACACGCTGCGACCGGCGTCCCGGCAAGAATCCCTGACCGATCGGTCAGCTCTGACCGATCGGTCAGCTACGGTGGCCCCATGCCACGTCCGCCTTCCCCCATGCGCCGCCAGATCCTTGATTGCGCGCTGCGTCTCTTCGCCGAGCACGGCTTCAAGGGGACCTCGCTGCACGACATCGCAGTCGAGGCGCGCTGCTCCAAGGCGTCCCTGCTGTACCACTTCACCGGCAAGGACGCGATCCTCACCGAACTGCTGACCCCTCCGGCCGAGGGGCTGTCCGCCATGGGCGAGGAGCTGGCCGCGCTGACCGGCGGCCGGGCCGCCGAATCCGCCGTCACGGGCTACGTCGGCCTCGCCATGCGCTTCCACCTGGAAATAAAGATCATCTTTGCCGAGCTGCCCGACATGCTCGGCCATCCCGTGCTGGCCGTCATCCCCCGGGCGGTCGACCAGCTCGCGGCCGCACTGGCCGGCGGCTCGGACGAGCCGCGTGCGCGCGTCATGGCGCAGATGGTGATCGGCGGCGTGGCTGTCACGGTCGCCTCCGACGTGGATGCCGAACCCGTCACGATGCGTGCCGAACTGGTCCGGGGAGCCCTGAGAACCCTCGGGCATCCGACCAGCTGACGGAAGCCGTCCAGACCGAAGAGAAAGACGTCTCTCTCGCATGGCAATACTGCTGTACCGGCTCGGCCGGCTCTCCTTCCGCCGCAGAGGGCGTGTCCTCGCCCTCTGGCTCCTGCTGCTCGCCCTGCTCGGAGGGGGCGCCGCGGCCTTCAGCGGGCCCACCACCAGCAAGTTCTCGATCCCGGGCACCGAGTCTCAGAAGGCCCTGGACTCGCTCGCCCGGGAGTTCCCGCAGGCGGGCGGCGCGACGGGGACCATAGTCGTCGCCGCACCCGAGGGCGGCAGGCTCACGCCCTCGGCTGTGGCTCCCGTGACCGAGGAGGCCGGGAAGGTCCCCGGTGTTCTCTCGGCCGTCGACCCCTTCGTGTCCAAGGCCGTCTCGCAGGACGGCCGCTACGCCCTGATCCAGGTGCAGTTCGAGTCGGGTGCCGACGGCATCACCGACGCGCAGCGGGAGGCGTTCAGTGAGGCGGGCGCGTCCGTCGCCGATCTGCGCGTCGAGCACGGCGGCGAGATCATGCGGGGCGTACCGGAGATCGGTTCGACCGAGATCATCGGTGTCGCGGTCGCGGCCCTCGTCCTGGTCCTCACCTTCGGCTCCCTGGTGGCCGCGGGCATGACCCTGCTGAACGCCCTGGTCGGCGTGGCAGCCGGCATGGCGGGTCTCTTCGCCCTCAGCAGCACGGTGGAGCTGACCAGCACCGCGCCCATCCTGGCGCTCATGCTGGGCCTGGCGGTCGGCATCGACTACGCCCTGTTCATCACCTCCCGTTACCGCCACTACCTCGCGGAGGGCATGACCGGGGAGGAGGCGGCAGGCCGGGCGGCCGGGACCGCCGGTTCGGCCGTCGTCTTCGCAGGGGCCACCGTAGTCATCGCGCTGGCCGGGCTCGCCGTCGCCGGTGTGCCGTTCCTGACGGTCATGGGCCTGGCGGCCGCGGCCACGGTCGCTCTCACGGTGCTGGTCTCCCTCACACTCCTGCCGGCCGCCCTCGGCTTCGCGGGCACCCGCGTCCTGCCCCGTAAGCAGCGGACCCGGGACCGGACGCCCCCCTCCGCCTCCGCCCCCGTCGAGGCCGGGGACGGCTTCGGCTTCCGCTGGGGCCGGATCGTGGCACGGCTGCGCGTGCCCGTCCTCGTTCTCGGTGTGGTCGGCCTCGGCGCTCTCGCCCTGCCCGTGCAGGACATGCGTCTGGCACTGCCCGACGCGGGCACCGAGGCGGTCGGGTCACCCAACCGCGACGCGTACGACCTGACCACCGAGGGGTTCGGCGAGGGCTTCAACGGACGGCTGGTCGCCGTCGTGTCCGGCGACACCGCGCGGGCGACGGGCGAGACGGCCAAGGAGGCCGCCGCGGTCATCACGGACACCGACGGGGTACTGGCCGTCGCCGCCCCGCAGATGAACGAGAAGGGCACGACCGCTCTTCTGGCCGTGATCCCCGAAACCGGCCCCACCGCCGCCGCGACCGAGGACACCGTCAACGAGATCCGTGACCGGGTGGCGGACGTCGGGGGCGCCGCCATCTCGCTGACCGGCGCCACCGCGGTCGGCATCGACGTCTCCGAGAAGCTCGCCGACGCGCTGCCCGTCTATCTGCTGCTGGTGGTCGGGCTGTCCGTCCTGCTGCTGATGCTCGTCTTCCGGTCGGTCCTGGTGCCCCTCAAGGCGGCGCTGGGCTTCCTGCTGACCATCGGCGCCACCTTCGGGATCACCGTCGCGATCTTCCAGGAAGGTCATCTGGCGGAGCTGGTCGGCCTCGACACACCCGGGCCGCTGGTCAGCTTCCTGCCCATCCTTCTGATCGGCATCCTCTTCGGGCTGGCCATGGACTACGAGGTCTTCCTCGTCTCGCGTATGCGGGAGGACTTCGTCCACGGCTCCGACGCCCGCGAGTCCGTCATCAGCGGGGTCGGTCACAACGGGCGCGTGGTGACGGCGGCGGCGGTGATCATGACAGCCGTCTTCGGTGGATTCGTCTTCATGCCCGACCCGGTCATCAAGTCCATCGGGTTCGCCCTCGCGATCGGCGTGCTGGTCGACGCCTTCGTCGTGCGTATGGCGCTCGTGCCCGCGGTCATGCACCTTCTGGGGCGCGCCGCCTGGTGGCTGCCCCGGCCGGTCGACCGGATCCTGCCCGATCTCGACATCGAGGGCGAGCGGCTGCACCGGGAGATCCCGGTCGAGCCGCAGGCGGCGCAGCTCGTGAAGACGTGAGCGCGCCGGTGTCCCCGGCCGGGGGCCGGGGACACCGGAGGGCCGTCCGGCTCAGCTCTCGTCCGGCGCCAGCGTCAGCGAGATCGAGTTGATGCAGTACCGCTGGTCCGTGGGCGTCTGATAGCCCTCGCCCTCGAAGACATGCCCCAGGTGCGAGCCGCAGCGGGCGCAGCGCACCTCGGTGCGGGTCATGCCCATGGTGTTGTCCGTGAGCAGCTCGACCGCGTCGGTGTCCTTCGGGTCGTAGAAGGACGGCCAGCCGCAGTGGGACTCGAATTTGGTGTCGGAGCGGAACAGCTCCGCCCCGCAGGCACGGCAGGAGTACACGCCCGCCGTCTTCGTGTCGGTGTACTCACCCACGAAGGCGGGCTCTGTGCCGGCCTTGCGCAGCACCGCGTACTCGGCGGGCGTCAGCTCCGCCTGCCATTGCTCGTCCGGCTTCTCGACGTCGTACGACACGGTGGCTCCCTCAGCTCGACAGGTGGTCCAGGATCTGCGGGCCGAGGTCGGTGACATCGCCCGCTCCCATGGTGAGAACCAGATCGCCGGGCTTCGCCATTCCCGCGACGGCGGCGGGAACCGCCGCCTTGTCGTGGACGGCAGTGACGTCCGCGCCCGCGGCCTTCGCTGCGTCGATGATCATTGCGCTCGTGACGCCCGGGACCGGGTCCTCCCTCGCCGGGTAGATGTCCAGGACCAGCGAGGCGTCGGCGAGAGCGAGGGCCTGGCCCATCTGCGTGCCGAGCTCCTGGGTGCGGGAGAAGAGATGGGGCTGGAAGACCACCAGGATGCGCGCGTCGGTCGCAGCGCCGCGCATGGCCTCCAGGTCGGCGGTCATCTCCGTGGGGTGGTGTGCGTACGAGTCGATGACCTGCACGCCGGCCGCCTCTCCCTTGAGCTGGAGACGACGTTTGACCCCGGTGTACTTGCCGATGGCGGAGGCCAGGTTGTGTGCGGGGATACCGAGGGCGACACCGGCGGCGAGCGCGGCGACCGCGTTGTGCGCGTAGTGGCGGCCCGGCACGGAGACCGTGAAGGTCAGGTACCTGCCGTTGAGGACGACCGTGACCTCGCTGGTCAGCCCGCGCGGGGTGACCTTGTGCACGCGGACGTCCGCGCCCTCGGACTCGCCGTAGGTGACGACGGTGAGGGACGAGAGGTCGCGGACCCGGCGGGTCAGCTCGACGGCGCCGGGCTGGTCGGCGGCGATGACGAGGGTGCCGCCCGGGACGACCTTGCCGACGAAGGTCTCGAAGGACTCGTAGATCTCGTCCATCGACGCGTAGTTCGCGTGGTGGTCGAGCTCGACGTTGAGGACGATCGCGACCTCGGGGGCGTACTTCTGGAAGCTCCGGTCGCTCTCGTCGGCCTCGGCGACGAAGATGTCGCCGTCCCCGTTCGTGGCGTTGGTACCGGGGCCCTCCAGATCGCCGCCGATGGCGTACGAGGGATCGAGGCCCAGCTCGGACAGGGCGACGGCGAGCATCGACGTGGTGGTGGTCTTGCCGTGCGTGCCGGCGACCGCGATGGCGCGTGCGCCCTCCATCAGGGAGGCGAGCGCGTCGGAGCGGTGGACGACGGGGATGTCCAGCTCGGCGGCGCGGACCAGCTCGGGGTTGTCGGCGCGGATGGCGCTGGAGACGACCACCGAGGTCGCGTCGTCGGCCAGGTGCCCGGCCGCGTGCCCGATGTGGACGGTCGCTCCCAGCGCGCGCAGCGCCTCGGCCGTGGCGGACTCCCTGGCGTCGCTGCCCGCCACCTTCGCGCCGCGCTGGGCGAGGATCTTCGCGATGCCCGACATTCCGGCGCCGCCGATGCCGATGAAGTGCGGCCGTTCAAGGGCGGCAGGAATACCGGGTGCCATACGTGTCTCTCCCGAGCTGTGGGTGGGTCTGGGTCCGGCCCCAGCCTATTCGCTGTGCGCGAAGAGCTTGAGCACCGGTACGCCGACCTTGTGCCGCGCCCGGGACGCCCAGTCGCGGTGGAAGAACTCCTCGACGTAGTGCGGCGCCGTCAGCACGATGACCTCGTCGGCCCCGGAGTCGTCGACCACGGTCTTCAGCTTGTCCAGGGGGTGATCCTCGATCACCTGTCCGATGGCCTCGGAACCCGCCTCGCGCAGCTCCCGGAGCGAGTACTCCAGCGCCATCTCGGCCGGCTCCCTGGCTTCCTTGCCCTCCGGCTGTTCCCCTTCGCGGACGGCTTCCCGCAGCTCGCCGATCGCTACGTCATCGATCGCACGCAGCAGCACGTCGGCCTGGTCGCTGCGGGGCTGCATCAGCACGACGAATGAGATCTGCTCCTCGCCGTGGAGGGTCGTGACGAATTCCACGTCCTCGGGAGTGAGGGGCTTCTCGATCATCAAAACGCTTGTGAACACGACAGGCGCCCTTCCGCTTCGTCTCGTCGGCCGCAGCGACGGCCACTGTTGCTGAAACCATCCTTCCCCGCAGTCGCACGGGGTTGCAGGACTAAGTGTGCCCATCCGGAGCTAACCGGAACGGGTAATTCCACTAAGTGTCAGATCTTCCCGTACCGGGTGAAGAGGAATCCTGCCTCCTCCAGGAGCGAGACGAGGGAGAAACGTTCCGGCACGGCGACGGCGGGACCGCCCGCGATGCGCTGCGCGTCCCCGGCCGTGAGCAGCGGCGAGAGGGTCAGGCAGAGCTCGTCCAGCACCCCGGCCGCCACGAACTGGCCGAGCAGGCGTGGCCCGCCCTCGGTGAGGAGCCGGCTGAAGCCCCGCCGATCCAGTTCCGCGACCGCGCGGGCCGGGTCGACCGCGGCGCCGTCCCCGGCGAACAGCACCTCGGCGCCCGCCTTCCGGGCCGCCTGGACCCGGTCCGAGGGTGCCGTCGCCCCGGTGACCACGAGGGTCGGGACCACCGGCGAGGCGAAGAGCGGAAGCGAGAAGTCCAGGTCCAGGCTCGCGCTGACGACCGCGACGGCCGGGGCGGGCCCCTGGCCCGCCGCCTCGCGCCGGGCGGCGAAGGCCTCGCGGGCCCGTGCCGGCCGGTAGCCCTCCGTACGCACCGTCTCGGCGCCCACGACGACCGCGTCGGCCAGGCCCCGCAGGGTGCCGAAGATCCTCATGTCGCCGGCGCTCGAGATGCCCTGGGAGCGGCCGTCGTGCTGGGCGGCTCCGTCCAGGGTGGAGACCATGTTGGCCCGGAGCCAGGAACGCCCGCCGTCGGGATAGGCGTAGGCCTCGGCCAGTTCGTCGAGCGTCCACTCGCGGTCGGCGGCGGAAGCCGGGGCGGCCGTGGTTGTCAGGTCCGTCACAGGGAGCAGGCGTCGCATGCCCAGCAGTCTGGCATGGCCCTTAAGGTGAGGAGTTGTGTCGTCCTCCACCGCCGTGCCGGGGCAGAGCCCCATAGCCGAAACGGCCCCGCAGTCCCTGTGCGCCCTCGAGCCGCGCGTCCCCGCCGACCGCCTGGTCGCGGAGATGGTGCCGCCGCCGCGCTTCGACTCGGTGCGCTTCGATACGTACGTACCCGACCCGAACCAGCCGAGCCAGACCGAGGCGGTCGAGGTCCTCAGCTCGTTCGCGGCGGGGCTCGGCGGGGCTCATGCGACGGGGGCGGGTAAGACAGGAAGAGCGCGAAGCGCATCCTCTGTGGGGTGGTGGCGGGCGACGGGTGGGCGGTTCGGGAAGAAGCAGGCTGCCGCCGGCCCGCGCGGCGTCTACCTCGACGGCGGGTACGGCGTCGGCAAGACGCACCTGCTGGCCTCGCTCTGGCACGCCACCCCGGCCGCGCCCTCGCTCAAGGCCTTCGGCACCTTCGTCGAGCTGACGAACCTGGTCGGCGCGCTGGGCTTCCAGCAGACCGTGCAGACCCTGAGCGGGCACCGGCTGCTCTGTATCGACGAATTCGAACTGGACGACCCGGGTGACACCGTCCTGGTGTCGTCCCTGCTCAGCAGGCTCGTCGAGGCGGGCGTCGCACTGGCCGCCACATCGAACACGCTGCCCGGGAAGCTCGGGGAAGGCCGTTTCGCGGCGGCCGACTTCCTCCGCGAGATCCAGGGGCTGTCCTCGCACTTCCGGCCGCTGCGGATCGACGGCGAGGACTACCGCCACCGAGGACTGCCCGAGGCGCCGCCGCCGTACTCCGACGACCAGGTCACCAGGGCCGCGTACGCGGCTCCGGGAGCCTCGCTCGATGACTTCCCGGGCCTGCTCGACCATCTCGCCCGGGTGCATCCGAGCCGGTACGGCGCGCTGACGGACGGGATCACCGCGGTCTGCCTCACCGATGTGCAGCCGGTGCCCGACCAGTCGACAGCACTGCGTCTGGTGGTGCTCGCGGACCGGCTGTACGACCGCGAGGTCCCGGTGCTCGCCTCCGGTCTTCCCTTCGACCGGCTCTTCAGTGACGAGATGCTGAACGGCGGGTACCGGAAGAAGTACTTCCGGGCCATCTCGCGGCTGACGGCGCTGGCACGTGACGCAAAGGGGCTGGTGGCGCAGTAGGTTCGGTGGTTGCAGGGCGTACGAGTGCCTCCGGGTGCCGCGTACGCCCGTACCAACCGCGCACACCGTTTGAAGGGATCCAGCATGGCTACCACGCGTCAGGCGCACACGGTCTGGGAAGGCAACCTGCTCGAGGGCAACGGCGTTGTCACCCTCGACTCCTCCGGGATCGGGGCGTACCCGGTCTCCTGGCCGTCCCGCGCGGAGAAGGCGAACGGCAAGACCAGCCCCGAGGAGCTCATCGCCGCCGCGCACTCCAGCTGCTTCTCGATGGCCCTGTCCAACGGTCTGGCCACGGCGGGCACCCCGCCCACCCGGCTGAACACCCAGGCCGAGGTCACCTTCCAGCCTGGCACCGGCATCACCGGTATCCACCTCACGGTGGAGGGCGAGGTCCCCGGCCTGGACGAGGCGGGCTTCGCGAAGGCCGCCGAGGACGCCAAGGCGAACTGCCCGGTCAGCCAGGCGCTCTCGGGCACCACCATCACGCTCACCGCGTCGCTGGCCTGATCCCGCTCAGGGCCTGTCAGCGAACTCCCGCCTGCCGCGAGTTCCACGACAGGGCCCTGGTCCCCGGGGCCTCATCCGCCCCGGGGACACAAGGGGCACCGTGGTCCGCATGGTTCCCGTGCGCCACGGCGCGTGGTACACACATGCGGGTCACTTCACCTGTCCGCCAACAGGGAGTTGCCTCATGTCATCCACACCTCGACACCTCGCAACACGACGACAGGTCCTGGCCGGCAGCGCCGCGACCGCCGCCTCGGTCGCTTTCGCCGGGGCCTTCACCGAACTCTTCTCCGGCACCGCCGCCGCAAGGGGCCACAGCGGCTACGGCCCCCTCCTGCCCGACCCCGACGGCCTGCTCGACCTGCCGAAAGGTTTCCGCTACCGGGTGCTCTCCCGGGAGGGCGACCCGCTCCGCTCCGGCGAGGGCCCGGTCCCCAGCAACCACGACGGCATGTCCGCCTTCGCGGGCCGGGGCGGCCGGGTCCATCTCGTACGCAACCACGAGAACCGCGCGGACGCGAAGATCGCGGTTCCCACGATCGAGGGCCTCACCTACGACCCCATGGGCAAGGGCGGCTGTACGTCCCTCGAACTCGACGGCCGCGGCCGTGTACACGGCGAGCGCGTCGCCATCGCGGGTACCGCCGTCAACTGCGCGGGCGGCCCTACCCCTTGGAACACCTGGCTGACCTGCGAGGAGACCGAGGACAAGGCCGGCACCAACGGCTACACGAAGGACCACGGCTTCATCTTCGAGGTGGACGGCGCCGATCCGCGCCGCACCGGGGCCGTACCGCTGACCGCGATGGGCCGCTTCCAGCACGAGGCCATCGCGGTCGACCCCGAGAACGGCATCGTGTACGAGACGGAGGACGCCTTCGAGAAGCCGTTCGGGCTCTTCTACCGTTTCCTTCCCGAGAAGCCGCTCGGCGGGACAGGCTCCCTGCGGGCCGGCGGCGCTCTCGAGGCCATGCGGGTCCCCGGCGTGCCGGACCTCTCCGTGATCCAGGAGACGGGTGCGAGCTTCGACCGGATCGAGTGGGTCCCCGTACCTGATCCGCAGGCGGCCCGGACGCCGATCCGGCTGCAGGACTTCGGGCGGAAGGGCATCACGCACGCCCAGAAGCTGGAGGGCTGCTACTGGGGCGGCTCATCGGTGTACTTCGTGTCAAGTTTCGCGCACAGCTCGGAGGGGTCGGCCGCCGACCACTTCGGCCAGGTGTGGCGGTACGAACCGGAGCGGCGCCGGCTCACCCTGGTGATCGTCTTCGGCCCGGACACCGACATCCAGCTGCCGGGCGAGTCCCCGGACAACATCTGCCTCGCCGCAGGGGGCGGGCTGATGGTCTGCGAGGACGGGGGCGGTGCGCAGCACGTACTCGGGGTGACGCGACGCGGCGAGGTCTACGCGATGGCCCGGGGGCGGCAGAACATCGGCACAGCCGGGGAACCGGAGTGGGGCGAGTTCGCGGGCGTGACGTTCTCACCGGACGGCGGGACGATGTTCGTGAACTGCTACACACCGGGGACGACGTTCGCGGTGACGGGCCCCTGGCGCTGACGGGGCCCGAAGGCAGACGGGTGATCCGGCGGCCCGGCGGACGGGCCGCCGGAGTGCCGTGAGCATCATCCGATGAACCACCGGCTAGCGTCCTTCAGTGATCAAATCCGTTCGTACGATGATCGTGCTGACTGTTTTGAGTGGGGTGCTCGCCGGCTGCGGAAGCGCCGAGGACACCCGAGCCAGGACCGCAGCGCTGCCCAAGGCCTCTCCGGAACCCGCGACGGGATCCGCGTCCCCTTCGCGGGTCCCGGAGAGCAAGCCCCCCGTATTGGCCCCGGGCCCCGGCGGTCTCACGCCGGTCTTCGAGCGACGGGCGGACGACGCCGGCTCCGCCCCCGGCTCCGGTACGCCGGACAAGCGGGCCGAGGCGGGCGGGGCCGCCGACAAGGTCGTGGCCCTCACCTTCGACGCGGACATGACGGCGGATCAGGGGCCGCGCGCCGCCGACGGGGAGCACTTCGACAATCCCGCGCTGATCGCGTCGTTGCGCCGGCTGAAGATCCCGTCGACTGTGTTCATGACGGGCAGGTGGGCGCAGGAGTATGCGGCCCAGGCCCGCTCGATCGGCACCGATCCCCTCTTCGAGATCGCCAACCATTCGTTCAGCCACTACGCCTTCTCCTCCCCCTGTTACGGGCTGCCGACCGTCGAGAAGCCGGACATGCGGCGCGAGGTGGAGAGAGCCTTCACCGCGATCCGCGGGACCGGGGCGCGCAATGTCGTGCCGTACTTCCGGTTCCCCGGCGGCTGCTACGACGACGCGTCGCTGAAGGCCCTGGCCCCGACTGGGGTGACCGCGGTCCAGTGGGACGTGGTCAGCGGGGACGCCTTCGCCACGGACGCGGACGCGGTGGCCGAGCAGGTGCTGGCAGAGGTGAAGCCGGGGTCGCTGGTGGTCATGCACTGCACCCGCAGCGCGGCGCCCGTCACCGAGGACGCCGTACGCCGGATCGTCCCGGAGCTGCGCGAGCGCGGCTACCGCTTCGTCAAGGTCTCCGAGCTGATGCGCGGCTGAGTGCGCCCCTCCCGGGCGTCAGCCGGAACAGGCGGTGCGCCCCGCCTCCTGCCATGCGCAGACCGGGCAGAGGGTGGCGCCCCTCGTCGACTCCGGGAACTCGGTCGGCTTCCGGCACAGCACGCACTCGGCGTACGGCGGGCCCGCGTCCACGGGCGCGGGGGCCGGCGCGGGCGTCTCGCAGTACGCATCGTCCATACGTACGAGCCTACTCACTCGCGCAGAGCGGCGAGCCGGGATGTGAGGGCGGCCACCGCGACGGCGAGGAGGACGGCCCCTGCCAGTGGCAGGACCGGCACCCGCACCGTGCCGGTCAGCGACCCGGAGACCAGGCCTGTCACCGCGGCCTTCGCGGGTGAGCCGTCGGTCACCAGCGCGAGCAGCGAGCCGAGCACGGTGGCGGCGAGCGACCAGCCGTGGCGGTGCAGGACCGGCCGGGCGCAGAGCGCCCCGACCGCCGCTCCCAGCAGCGCGGAACACCCTGCCGCGAGCAGTCCGGCGAGCGCGGCGGGCAGCAGCGGTACGGCGGCGGTGCGGCCGGTGCTGACCGGGTCGCTGATCAGCAGCACGAGCCCCCAACCCGCACCGCCCAGGGCGAGCGCGCATCCCAGGCCTGTGAGCAACGAGGCGCAGTGGGCACGCGACGGCCCGACGGCGGCGGCGGTGACGGTCCGGGCGGCGGGCGGCGGGCGGCTCCTGGGCGACGCACAGCCGCACGAACCAGGCGGCCACGGGGAGCAGCGCGGCGGCGGCCCAGCCGAGCGAGTCCAGCAGGGGCTGCCCCGCCCGTACGCCGATGCCGAGGACGGCCGCGTACAGCAGGAGGGGTGCGAGCCAGCGCTGGGAGCGTGCCAGCGTCGCGGCCTGATAGCGCATCACGGCCGCCGTGGCACGGCCCGGAGAACGGACCGCGCGGGCCGTGACCGGGTCCGGCCCGGCTGCGGCTCCGGGCACGGCGCCGGGAGCCGGCCGGCCGATCAGGTCCACGGCTGTGCCGTCCGGGGCTGAGGCGGCCACGGGGGCCGGGACCGGCGCGGGGAGCTGCGAGAGCCCGGTGATGTGCCACGGCGGACGGGCCGTGAGAAGGGCATGGAGCAGGGGGTCCGAGTGCGCCGCGGTGGTCGTGAGCCGCACCGCGGCCGGGTTCCCCTCGTCCCGTTCCACCACCGGGGCGCCCGGCAGTTCCGGCGGGAGGGCGGCGGACGGCCGGCCCGTCGCCTCGATCCGGACGGGCGGACCGGCGTCGCCGGGCGCGACCGTCGCCGGGGTGAGGGCGCGGCCCTCCAGCCGGTAGGAGCGGCCGGCCGACCCGGCGAGCCGCCGCGGGTCATGGTCGACGAACACCACCGTGGCGCCGTCGGCGACCCGCTCGGCGACGGCCCCGTCCAGTTCTTCGCGGGCCGCGGTGTCCAGTCCGGTCCAGGCCTCGTCCAGGACGAGGAGGTCAGGACCGGCGAGAAGCGCCTGGGCGACGGCGACCTTCTGACTGGTGCCCTTGGAGAGTTCCGCGAGGGGTGTACGGGCGTGTTCTGCGGCCCCGAAGCGCGCCAGCCACTCCTGGGCCCGTGCCGCGGCCTCGGGGGCCGGGAGCCCGTGGGCACGGCCCATGTGGATGAGATAGCCGGCCGCGGTGAACGGCAGCGCCGCGGGGAACCGTTCGGGGACGTACGCCGTGCGCGGCCGGCCCCTCACACGCCCCTCGGTCGGCGCGTCGATGCCGGCGAGCAGCCGCAGCAGAGTCGACTTGCCGACACCGTTGGCACCCTCGATCCGGACCAGGGTGCGCGCGGGCAGCTCCAGGTCGAGCCCGCGCAGCACCCAGGGACCGCGCAGGCCGTACCGGCGGCCCACTCCTTGCAGCATCAATTGGCCGACGGCTTCTCCGGCTTGAGCTCACTGGGCCGTACGAGCACGAAGCCCTCGCCCTGGAGCATCAGCTGGACCGCCTCGCCCGAGCCGCCGCGCACCATCGAGCCGAAGCTCTGCGAACGGTGCAGCGAGGTGGAGAGCTGGGCGCTCCAGCCGACGACCGCGTCCGTGTCGACGTACACCGGCTGCTGCGCGGTGACGGGAATGACGATGGGGTGGCCCTCGCAGATCAGGCCGAGTTTGCCGTATCCGCTGAAGACGCTGTTGAAGAGCCCGCCACCGGTCATCCCGGCGCCCTTCACGGTCTTGATCTCGTAGGAGAGGCTCGCGTCGAAGCAGAGGACGTTGCGGCCGTTGATGGTCAGGACGTCGCCCTGCTCCATCTCCACGATGAAACAGTTGGCCGCCTCGTGCGCGAACCACGCCTCGCCCTGGCCGGTGACGGCCATCAGGGCCAGCCCCTCGCCGGTCACGGCGCGCTTGAGCATGCCGCCGATGCCCTGGCCCTTGCGCTCGAACTGGAGATTGCCCCGGAAGGCGATCATCGACCCCTGACGTGCGTGCATCTCACCGTTGACGGCGTACTTTATGGATTTGTCGTTCTGCAGGGTCATGCCGGGGACCGTGGCCTGCTGCGCCGTGTGCTCGCTGGAAAAAAGATCGCTCTTCATGCCGTGCATCCTCACCCGGAGCCCTCTGTTCCGCCAAGAACTCCGCCAAGAACACGTTGTCGGAGGGGCCTGGCAGACTGGACGCGTGAGCAGCGACAGCATTCCTGAGCCCCTTCCCGCAGCGCCGGAGGCCCCCGCCGACAGCCCGTTCCGCACGGAGCCGACGGCCCGTGACGAGGCCCCGCAGTTCGTCCTGCCCCTGGTGGTGCGCCTGGAGAAGACCGACCCGCCGGCGCGCAACGACGCCCTGGTGACCGCGGCCCGCGCGGTGCTCACGATCCTCTCGGACCCACGCTCGCTCGGCGAGGACGAGGGCGGCGCCGAGGGCGAGTGGGCGCAGGCCGTCCGCGACTGGCAGGACGCCCGGATCCGCAAGGTGGTGCGGCGGGCGCGCGGCGCGGAGTGGCGCAAGGCGTCCGCGCTGCCCGGGATCACGGTCACGGGCGAGCACGCGGAGGTCCGGGTGTTTCCGCCGGTCCCCCTGGACGGCTGGCCCAAGGAGCTGGCCAAGCTCCAGGTCTCGGGCACCGACCTGGACGACCCGGAGGCGCCGGCAGCGCCCGATCCGGCCGGTCCCGTGCTGTGGATGAACCCGGACGTCCCGATGTCCGCCGGCAAGGCCATGGCGCAGGCCGGGCACGGCGCCCAGCTCGCCTGGTGGGAGCTGTCGGACACGGAGCGCAAGGCGTGGCGCGAAGCCGGGTTCCCGCTCTCCGTCGCCACCCCGGACACAGCGCGCTGGCGCGAACTCACCGCGAGCGGGCTGCCGGTGGTGCGGGACGCCGGATTCACCGAGGTCGCCCCGGGGTCCTGCACGGTCGTCGCCGACCACCCGGCCCTGCGCCGCTGAGCTGCCGGGGGCTGGTGGCTGGTGGCGCCACCATCCCCGCCCGGCTGAACATCCCCGCGCCGATATACGTAGGCCAGGAGTACGAGCAGAAGTTCGCCGACATCCTGCGTGTCTCGCACGGCAAGGTGTCCGTCGTTCATCTCCCGCCCGGTGCCACCGACGATGGCTCCGCTGCCTCAGCCGTGAGGCCCCTCAGTCACGGTCCTGACGGCGGACGTAGAGGCGGTTGCCCTTCGGGCCGGTCCATTCCACCCGCACGACACCGGGCACGGCGGCGTCGGCGAGGCGCGACGGGTTGGACCAGTGGCCGAAGTTCGGGTTGCGGAAGAACGTCGCCCACAGACCGCCTTCGGAATCCTCGAAGAAGTTGTTGTGGCCGGCGCCGACCCCGACGGTCCAGCGCTCGGAGTACGGGCCCTCGAAGGTGTCCGACACGGCGGCGACCGCGTCGTACTGGTACTGCACCCGTCCGGTGCCACCCGGGTCGTAGGCCTGGCGCGCGGTGCCGTCGGCCTCGACCGACGTCCGGTCCCAGGCGGCGTGCAGGAGGAAGTACCTCCCCCCGTACTTGAACACGTACGCGCCTTCGAGATACGGCTCGGGCGTGTAGGGGGTCTGCCGGAACGGGGGGAGGCCCGTCGCCGGGACGATGTCCTCCATGTCGTCGCGGAACTTCGCGTACAGGTTGTTGTGCAGCACGAGCCAGGCGTCGTCGCCCTCGCTGTAGAGGCTGCCGTCGATGTGGTGGTAGGCACCGGGCTCGATGAAGGCCGGGCCCCCGGCGACCGGGTCGCCGAACGGCTTCTCCAGGTTGCCCTCGACGAGCCGGTACGGGCCCTCGACCCCGCCCTCGCTCACCAGCATGAACGAGCCCACCTTCTCGGAGTGGTCCCCCATGCACGCGACGATGTACCACTTCCCGCGGAAGCGGTGCAGCTCCGGGGCCCACGCCTGGCCGCGCTTGCCGAACTCCTCGTCGTACCAGTACTCCTGCCACGGAGCGACGACCGTGCGCCCGGGCCGGTTCTCGCCGGTGAACTCGGGCGACCACACCTTGCCCTTCTCCGCACCGGGCCTGATCCCCCTCGTGTCGGCCAGCTTCCAGGGGCCCTTGAGGGAGCGGGCCGTCCAGACGAAGATGCCGTCGTTCCACGGGCCGGCCGCTTCGAGGCCGGGCACGCGTGTGGTGCCCGTGGCGACGTACAGCGGACGGCCGTCGACGACGAAGCAGTTGACGTAGGTGTCCCGCATCCACACCACTCCGCGCTCCTTGTCACGGGGGCGCAGCTCCAGCGGGAGGACGAAGGAGTTGTCCTCCCGTGGCCACAGGTCCTGCCGGGTGTCCGCGAGTCCGTAGGGCTCCGGGTCGGGCCAGTTCGCCGGGTACCGCCGTTTCGCGGCCGGAGCGGGAGGGTTCGGAACCGGGGCGGGCGAGGCCTGCGCCGCCGACACGGCGGCCACGGGCAGTGCGGCCGCCCCCACGCCGGCGGCGCGGGCCAGCAGGGACCGCCGGCCGAGATGCGGCCTGTTCTCGGTGCTGGTCATAGCAGTCACGTCCCCTTCGTTCGCCCAGGCGGCCGCGCCCCGGCCGGGAGGACCGCCGGGGTCATGGATGGCATGTCGATCAGCATGCGAACGTCTGTTGATCTACGTCAACAGACCATCGGTTTAATCCGGAGTGTCCGGCTCGTCGGCATATCCGTGCTCCGCGTTTCCGCAGGTCGATGTGGTGCCGACGGACCCGTAAGACGCATCACGATCGAATAACGGGATATCCGGGGCCCCGTCCGGGAACCTCAAATTCTGCTCTGAACGTCTCCCCTTCCGGGTTCACCGGCCGCTGGCGGGGCCATGACCCCTGCACAGAACGGGGAGGGAACACCATGAAGCTGGGAATCGGGATCGGATGGCGGCCGGAGATCGCGGACGCCGTCGAGGCACTGCCGGGGATCGACTGGGTCGAGGCCGTAGCGGAGAACCTCTGCACCGGCCATCTCCCCGAGTCCCTCGTACGCCTGCGGGAACGCGGGGTCACGGTCGTCCCGCACGGGGTCTCGCTGGGCCTGGGCGGGGCCGAGCGCCCGGATCCCGGGCGCCTCGCGGGTCTGGCCGCCCGGGCCGAACTGCTGGGCACGCCCCTGGTGACGGAGCACATCGCGTTCGTACGCGCCGGAGGGCCGCTCACCGCTTCGCCGGTGCTGGAAGCCGGCCATCTGCTGCCGGTGCCCAGGACCTGGGACGCGCTGGACGCGCTGTGCGAGAACGTGCGGATCGCACAGGACTCGCTGCCCGTCCCGCTGGCCCTGGAGAACATCGCCGCCCTGATCTCCTGGCCCGGCGAGGAGATGAGCGAGGGGCAGTTCCTCGCGGAGCTGGTCGAGCGGACCGGCGTACGGCTGCTGATCGACGTCGCCAATCTGCACACCAACCACGTCAACCGCGGCGAGGACCCCGCGACGGCACTCGACGAACTGCCGGTGGAGGCCATCGCGTACGTCCATGTGGCGGGCGGCGTCGAGAAGGACGGCGTCTGGCACGACACGCACGCCCACCCCGTGACAGGCCCCGTCCTGGACGTACTGAGCGAGCTCCGCTCCCGCGTCGACCCGCCGGGGGTCCTGCTGGAGCGCGACGACGACTTCCCGCCCGCCGAGGAGCTGGCGGGTGAACTGACCGCGATCCGCTCCACGCTGGCGGAGGCGGCCGCCGCTCCGAGGGCCCGCAGGCAGCGGCCCGCCCGGCCTCCGGAGCCGGCGGTCCGCGCGTCCGGAGCCCGCGACCGTACGGCCGTGGCGCAGGCCGCGCTGCTCTCCTCGCTCGTGGCCGGCACACCGGCACCGGACGGCTTCGACCCCCGGCGCCTCGGAGTGCAGAGCCGCGCTCTGGCGGCCAAGCGGGCCGACGTCGTCGCCAAGGTCGCACCGGAGCTGGTCGAGATCCTCGGCGACGGCTACCGGAAGGCGTTCCTCGCCTACGCCAGGAACCGTCCCATGTCCGCCGGTTACCGCCGCGACGCACTCGGCTTCGCCGAGCAGCTGCTCGTCGACGGCCGCCCCGCCGATGACGCCGCGAGGCGGAGGCTGACGCGCTGGTGGCAGGAGCGCGCAGCCCCTCGTCCACCTCGCCGGGGGACCCGTGTGGTCCGCGCCGCCCGTACCGCCCTTCTCGGAAAGTGACCCTGCGATGAACGCTCTCGCCCTTCTGCTGACCCTGGTCGTGGCCGTGGCCTGCACGCTCCTGATCGTCGCGACGCGCCGCGCCCGACTGCGGAGCGACGACTCCGCCGCGTATGTGCACGACCTCTCCGAGGCGGCCTTTCTCAGCGGTGGCCCGGCCCGGGTCGTGGACACCGCTCTCACCCGCATGCACGCGGACGGGCGGCTGGCCGTCGGCGGCCCAGGCATCGTCGTGGTCCTGCGGAACGAGGCCCGTGACCCCGTGGAGCGCGCCGTGCTCCAGGAGCTGGCCGCCGCCCCGAGCGGAGCCCTGCACACCCTGCGGAACGCGGTGATGCGCCATCCCGCGGTGCAGGAGATCGGCGACGGACTCGCGGCCCGTGGGCTGCTGATCACGCCCGGTGAGAGCCGGACCCGCCGCGCCTGGGGGCTCGCGCTGGGTATCTGGTGCATCGTGGGGTTCCCGGCCGCCATCGTGCTGACGATCGTGCAGTACGCCGCGCTCGACGCGTACGCGGACCTGCCGTTCCCCTTCGTGGTGAAGGTGCTGCCCGCCATCGTGGCCGGGTCCGTGGTCGGTCTGGTCACCGCCGCGTCCGCCAGGGCGCGGCTCACCGAGGCGGGTCGCAGGGCCGCCGACGGCCACCGGGCGGCCAACGCCCAGGTGACCGACCCCGCCCACCTGGTGGCCACCGTGGGGCTGTCCGCGCTCCCAGACCCGGAGTTCCAGGCACAGTTGGTGGCCGCCGCCCGGCAACGGCCCGCCGGGCGCCGCTCCTCGACGTCCTCCGCCACGGCGGCCGCGTTCGTGCCGGTGGTGTGGTGCTCCGGGGCGAGCCCCGGCGGCGGGAGCTGCGGCGGATCCGGCGGCGGGGGCGGCGACTCGGGTTCCGGGTCCTCGTGCAGCTCGGGGTCGAGCTGCGGCGGCAGCGGCTCCAGCTGCGGCGGCGGGTCGAGCTGCAGCAGTGGCTCCAGCTGTGGGGGCGGGTCCAGCTGCGGGGGCGGCTCCTGAGAGCGCGCGGGACGGCAGGCATGCGGATTCAGCCCCCGTTGACCGCCCGTGACCGACTCCGGTCCATATCGTGAACAAGGCATGGCGCTCCCCTGCCGGTTTCGCATAGAACTCAGCCATGCTCTGGGTCCTGCTTCTTGTGGTCGCGTGGGGCGCGGCCGTCGCCTCCTGCATCCGGCTGTGCCTCGTCACCGCGGGTGCGGCCCAGCGGCCGCCCGGTGGGGCGCGGGCGCCCGCCTCCCCCGAACTGAGTCTGTACGAGACGGCGTTCCTGGCCGGCGGGCCGCAGCGGGTGGCCGATCTGGCGCTGGTCTCCATGCATCTGCGGCGCCGGCTGCTGCTCGCCCACACGGGCTGGGCGACGGTCGTCGACCCGGAGGGGCGGGACGAGGTCGAGCGCACCGTGATCCGTGCGATCGGCCCGGAAGGGCAGTCACGGATAGCGCCCATACGGGCCGCGGCGGCGGCGGCCGACGCCGTACGCTCCCTCGCCGACCGTCTCGTAATCGCGGGACTCGCCGTACCCCACGGGGCCAGGACGGACCTGGAGTCGGCGGTGCGGGGCGTGCGGGGAGCGGCGGTGCTGGTGGTGGTCCTGGCGGCCGCCGCCGCGCTGATGCCCGGCCAGGGGACGGGCTACGCGGGCCCGGTGGCGGCCTGGTTCGGGCTGCCGCTCGTGCTGACGCTGGGCTGCATGGTCATCGCGCGGGTGGAGACCCACCCGTACAGCCCGTGGGCCTCCCCGTCGGGGCAGCGCTGGCTGGACTCGCTGCCGGCACCGGTGCGCGGCGCGGACCGCGATCTGCTGGCGGCGGTGGCGGTACGGGGCGTGGGAGCCCTGGAGGACCCGGGCCTGAGGGCCGCCATGCTGAGCGGGGCACGGGCCGGCGGCTGACCACGTGCGGGACAAGCAGCGGGGCCGCCCCCGGAACGACGGGGGGCGGCCCTGCTGCTGTGCTGTCCAGTTGTGCGGCGCGGGACACATCGGCCGGACTGGCGAGGAGCGGTGGTCCGCGGAGAGGAATGGCTGACTCCCCCGCGGGCCACAACAGTTCGCCGGCGGCCGGCCGATGTGCACCCGGCACCGGACCCGGTGTCGCTGGAACGACGGGCGGCGTCACACACGCCGTTGCCCGCCAACTGATCTTCCGGGTCGGGATGACCGGAAACGCTGGCTATGCGAGTCCGGCCACCAATTCTGCGACGGACCTCCTGCGCCCGGTGTAGAACGGGACCTCTTCCCGGACGTGCAGCCGCGCCTCGGAGGCCCGCAGATGACGCATGAGGTCGACGATGCGGTACAGCTCGTCGGCCTCGAAGGCGAGCACCCACTCGTAGTCTCCCAGCGAGAAGGAGGCAACGGTGTTGGCGCGCACGTCGGGATAGCCACGGGCCATCTTGCCGTGGTCCGAGAGCATACGGCGGCGGTCCTCGTCGGGCAGCAGGTACCAGTCGTAGCTGCGTACGAAGGGGTACACGCTGATGTAGTCGCGCGGGGTCTCGTCGGCCAGGAAGGCCGGCACGTGCGCCTTGTTGAACTCGGCGGGGCGGTGCAGCGCCATGTTCGACCAGACCGGCTCGAGTGCGCGGCCCAGCTTCGTGCGCCGGAAGAGGTTGTACGCCTCCTGGAGCTCCTCGGAGGTCTCGGCGTGCCACCAGATCATCAGATCGGCGTCGGCCCGGAGCCCGGACACGTCGTAGGTGCCGCGGACCGTGACGTCCTTGGCCCCGAGCTGGTCGAACAGCTCCTGGACCTCGTCGGCGTAACCGGCGCGGTCCACGGGAAGGACGTCCTTCAGCCTGAAGACGGACCACAGGGTGTAGCGGATGACCTCGTTGAGGTCCTTGGCCTTCTTGCCTGCGTTCGGAAGCTTTTCTGGCGCGCTCATACGGCTATTGTCCCGCCTCGCTCCCGGTGCCCCGAACCCGGGGCGGCGTGTTGTCGATCTCCCCGGTGACCGCGCCCGTGAGGTCCTGGACGATCTCGTCCGCGGCGCGGTGGGCGCTGGCGACACAGGCCGGGATCCCGACGCCGTCGTACACCGCTCCGCACAACCGCAGACCGGGCAGCTTGGCGACCGCGTCGCGGATCCGGGCGACCCGGCTGAGATGGCCCACGGGGTACTGGGGCAGGCCGCCGATCCACCGGGTGACCTCGGTGTCCACCGGCCTGGCCGCCAGTCCGGCCGCGGTGGCGAGGTCCCCCAGGGAGGCGGCGACGAGTTCGGAGTCCTCACGGTGCAGGTGTTCCTCCTCGCCGTAGCGGCCGACGGAGGTGCGGAGCACGAAGAGGCCGGGGGCCGCGTCGGCGACCCACTGCCACTTGTTGCTGGAGAAGGTGGCGGCCTTGATCGTGCGCCCGTCGACGGGCGGCACGAGGAAACCGGAGCGCCCCTGGAGCGCTTCGTTGCCCTCGATGTCGGAGCGCCGGAAGGCCATGGTGACCAGGGCCATCGAGGCGTACTCGACGGCGGCGAGCTCGACCGAGGCGGCCGGGCACTCGGCGGCGAGCAGCGTGGACGCGGACCAGGCGGGGGCGGCCAGGACGAGGGCGTCGGCGGCGATCACCCGGCTGTCGGTGCGCACGTCCCAGCCCTCGCCCGTCCGGGTCAGGCCGAGCACCGGGGTCTCGGTGAGGATCTCGGCACCCCCGGCCCGTACGGCGTCGGCCACTGCGCCCGGCAGGGTGCCGATGCCCCCCTCGATGCCCTGGAAGACCGGTCCGGTTTGCTGCCGGGCGGCGGCCCTCTCCTGGATGCGGAGCACGCCGTCGAGGAGGGGACCGCCCTCCTTCACCGCCTCGAAGAGCTGGGGCACGGCCGCGCGCATCGAGATCCGGTAGGCGTCTCCCGCGTACACCCCCCCGAGCAGCGGCTCCACGAGCCGGTCGACGACCTCGCGGCCGAGCCGGTCGGCGACGTACGAGCCGACCGCGACGTCGTCACCGACGGCGGTCGGTGTGAGGTCGCGTTCCTCGGCGATCCTGGCGACGCCCTCGGGCGAGAGCACGCCGCCGAGCGCCGACGGATCACCCGGCACACCCATCACATGGCCCTTGGGCATGGGGCGCAGGGCGTCGCGGGTCCAGACCGAGGCACTGGCGGTGGCGGGCGGCTGGAGCCGGCCGCCGAGTCCGGTCGCGGTGGCCAGCTCGACCCCTTCGGGCCGGCGCGCGAGCATCGACTCGGCGCCGAGGTCGACCCGGGTGCCCGCGATCTCGCCGGTCATCAGCTTGCCGCCGAGCCGCTCGGTCGCCTCCAGGAGTGTGACCCGGAGGCCGGAGGCCAACAGCCGGTGAGCGGCGGCGAGTCCGGCGATGCCGCCGCCGATGACGACGACGTGGCCCGTGCGTGTGGTGTCGCGCTGAGAAGAACGCTGCATGGGTCCACTCTCTCAAACCCGTCCCGAGTCCCGAACGTGACCGCTTCGAAACCGCCGGCAGGAAACCCGCACACGGGCCCCGTACGTCGAACCGGCACCATCGACAACGGCCCTGGGGGGACGCGTCATGCCTTTCGACCGACACACGGACAGTCATCCACCCACTCGCCCCGGCCGCCGCCGCTCACGCGCGCCGGTGGCCGCCGCCCTGCTCGTCGTGCTCCTGGCCACCGGTGCGTGCGGTGCGTCCGACAGCGGAGGGCAGGGGCTCGACCCGGCGTCCGACGACAAGGCGGCGGCTCCCGCAGCGGCCGGTACCGGTGGGGAGAAGGCGGCTGCCGAGGCTGCCGACGGCCCGTCCTCGGCGCCGGAGGCGGGGTCCACGGCCGCCGTTCACGTCATCCGCACGGCGACCCTCACCATCGAGGTGAGGAGCGTGCCGAAGGCGGTCGCCGCGGCCCGGGAAGCGGCGGAGGCCGCCGGCGGGATCGTCGCGGACGAGGCCACGGAGCGGGTCGACGACGCCCACGACTCGTCCCACCTGGTCCTGCGCGTGCCCCAGGCCCGGTACGACGAGGTGCTGCGCGAACTCGCCGGGTCGGGGAAGCTGCTGTCCCGTACCTCGAACGCGAAGGACGTCACCGGGCAGGTCGTCGACGTCGAGAGCCGCATCGCCACCCAGAAGGCGAGCGTCGCGCGGGTCCGCGATCTGATGGACAAGGCCGAGAAGCTCACCGACGTGGTGACGCTGGAGGGCGAACTGAGCAGTCGGCAGTCCGACTTGGAGTCCCTGCTGGCCCAGCAGGCGTCGTTGAAGGACCGCACCTCGCTCGCGACGGTCACGCTCGAACTCAGCGAACCGTACGAGGGGGAGAAGGATCCCGGGGAGGAGGACACCGGCTTCCTCGACGCGCTGCGCGGCGGCTGGGACGCGTTCGTGACGATGCTGCGGTGGATCGCGGTGGCGATCGGTGCCACGGCACCGTTCCTGGCCGCGGCGGGCGTCCTGGCGCTCCTGTGGCGGCTACTGCGCGGCCGGCTGCCACGACGCCGTACGAGGTCCCGGTAGGCCGCGGACACCTCCGAGGCCCCGCCTGCGCCGTAGGCCCCGTAGCGTGGGCCCCTGACCCTGCATACGGCGGCGGAAGGGACCCGGCATGACGGCGGAGCGACTGGTGGTCGTCGGAGGCGACGCGGCGGGCATGTCCGCCGCGTCGCAGGCCCGCAGGCTCAGGGGGCCCGACGCGATGAGCATCATCGCCTTCGAACGCGGTGACTTCACGTCGTACTCCGCCTGCGGCATCCCGTACTGGGTGAGCGGCGACGTCGAGGGGCCCGACGCCCTCGTCGCCCGTACGCCCGAGGAGCACCGGGCCCGTTCCATCGATCTGCGCACCCGCACCGAGGTGACGGAGATCGACGTCGCCGGGCACCGGGTACGGGCACTGGACCGCGACAGCGGCGAGACGTACTGGACGGGCTACGACAAGCTGGTGATCGCCACGGGCGCGCGGCCGGTGCGACCCGATCTGCCCGGGATCGACGCTCCGGGTGTCCACGGCGTGCAGACCCTGGGCGACGGCGAGGCGCTCCTGGAATCGCTGGACCGGGCTCCGGGGCGCCGCGCGGTCGTCGTCGGCGCGGGCTACATCGGCGTCGAGATGGCCGAGGCGATGCTCAAGCGCGGCTTCGAGGTGACGGTGCTCAACCGCGGCGCGCAGCCGATGGCGACGCTCGATCCGGACATGGGAAAGCTGGTCCACGACGCGATGGACGGGCTGGGCATCACCACGGTGAACGGTGCCGGGGTCACCCGGATCGGCACCGGCCCGGACGGCCGGGTCACGGAGGTCGTCACGGACGGGGAGACCTACCCCGCGGACGTCGTCGTGCTCGGCATCGGCGTCGAGCCGGAGACCGCGCTGGCCCGCGAGGCCGGTCTGCCGCTGGGGCCGCACGGCGGCCTCCTGACGGACCTGTCGATGCGCGTCACTGGGCAGGACGACATCTGGGCCGGCGGGGACTGCGTCGAGGTACTGGACCTCGTCGCCGGCCGCACCCGGCACATCGCGCTCGGCACCCATGCCAACAAGCACGGCCAGATCATCGGTTCCAACGTCGGCGGCGGCTACGGCACGTTCCCAGGCGTGGTGGGTACGGCGGTGAGCAAGGTCTGCGACCTGGAGATCGCCAGGACCGGGCTGCGGGAGAAGGACGCCCGCGCGGTCGGCCTCCGCTTCGTCACGGCGACGATCGAGTCGACGGGCCGCGCCGGCTACTACCCGGGGGCGGAGCCGATGACGGTGAAGATGCTCGCGGAGTACCGGACGGGCCGGCTGCTGGGCGTGCAGATCGTCGGCCGTGAGGGGGCGGCGAAGCGTGTGGACGTCGCCGCGGTGGCGCTCACCGCCGGGATGACGGTGGAGGCCATGACGGCCCTGGACCTCGGCTACGCCCCGCCGTTCTCCCCGGTGTGGGACCCGGTCCTGGTGGCCGCCCGCAAGGCCGTGTCGGCGGTGCGGGCGGCGGGAAGCTGACTAACGCGCCGTCGCCTGGTGGACGTACTCCACCAGGCGCGTGAGCGCGTCCGGGTCCATGTTCGGCATCACGCCGTGGCCCAGGTTGAAGATGTGGCCCTCCAGGCCGGCGGCCGCGTCCAGCACCTCCTGGGTCTTGGCCTCCACCGCGGAGGTCGGCGCGAACAGCACCGCCGGGTCGAGGTTGCCCTGGAGCACCTTGCCGGGTCCGACGCGGCGCGCGGCCTCGTCCAGCGGGACCCGCCAGTCGACGCCGACGACGTCCGCGCCGGCCTCCCCCATGAGGCCGAGCAGTTCGCCGGTGCCGACGCCGAAGTGGATACGGGGGACGCCGTACGGGGCGACGGCATCGAAGACCTTCGCGGAGGCGGGGAGCACGGAGCGCCGGTAGTCGGCGGGGGCGAGGGCGCCCACCCAGGAGTCGAAGAGCTGGACCGCCGAGGCGCCGGCCTCGATCTGGACCTTCAGGAATGCGCCGGTGATCTCCGCGAGCCGGTCGAGCAGGTCGGCCCAGAGCTCCGGGTCGCCGTACATCAGGGCCTTGGTGCGCTCGTGGTTGCGGGACGGGCCGCCCTCCACGAGGTAGCTCGCGAGGGTGAACGGTGCGCCCGCGAAACCGATCAGCGGGGTGGACCCCAGCTCGGCGGTGAGCAGGCCGATGGCCTCGGTGACGTACGAGACGTCCTCGGGGGTGAGGTCGCGCAGCCGGGCCAGGTCGGCGCGGGTGCGGATCGGCTCGGCGATCACCGGTCCGACGCCGGGCTTGATGTCGAGGTCGATGCCGATCGCCTTGAGGGGGACGACGATGTCGCTGTAATAGACCGCGGCGTCGACCTTGTGGCGGCGGACGGGCTGCATCGTGATCTCGGCGACGAGCTCCGGCATCGTGCAGGAGTCGAGCATCGGGATGCCTTCGCGCACCTTCAGGTACTCGGGCAGCGAGCGCCCCGCCTGACGCATGAACCAGACCGGGGTATGAGGCACGGACTCACGACGGCAGGCCTTGAGGAACGCCGATTCATGGGTGGCGGGGGTCGTCCGCAGGCCCGAGGACGGGCCCTCCCCTGATCGGACGGAGCTGGGCTCTTGGGGAAGGTCGTTGGCACTCACGCACAGAATCTTCGCACGGAGTGACAACGAGCCGGACGTCGCATGGGTGTCCCTCCCTGCACGGCGCTCCGGTTCCGCCTACTCTTCCCCGCATGGCTCCGGCTCAGGGACAATTTTCCGATCATTCCGATAGCACTGACAGCGAGGAGAGCGCGGACGGCGACTCCGTCCCACCCGCGTTCCGGTCGGCGGTCGACGCGCTGCGTTCCGCCCGGCTGCGCCCCGAACTGGAGGTCGAGCCGACACGGCCGCCGAAGCGGCTCGCCCCGCACGCTTACGCCCTGGAGGCCGCCGTCGTGGAGGGCGAGGACGATCTCGCCGACGGCCGACTGGTCCTCCTGCACGATCCGGCCGGACACGACGCCTGGCAGGGCACGTTCCGGCTGGTGACGCTCGTACGGGCCGAACTGGAACCGGAGATGGCGGCCGACCCGCTGCTGCCCGAGGTCTGCTGGTCCTGGCTCACGGGGGCACTGGACGCCCGGGGGCTCTCGTACGGGGAGGCCGGCGGCACGGTGACGCGGGCCGGTTCGCACTACTTCGGCGCGCTGTCCGCGCGCCGCCCAGCGACGCAGATCGAGATCCGCGCCTCGTGGACGCCGCGTGAGGGGCGCGGCGGGGTGCCGGACACGGCGGCGCACCTGGCCGCCTGGGGAGATCTGCTCTGCCAGCTCGCCGGTCTGCCGCCGTCGGGCACGGCCGACGCGGCGGTGGTGACGCTGCCGCAGCGGCGTGGGCCACAGGTCTCATAACGCTGCGTCATTTTCGGGGAGAGCCGGTCGCACGTGGACCGGCTCTCTTTTCGTACAATCGATCGCGCGTCCTATTTGCCCGAATTGTTACTCACTAAATCGTGATCTTCCCCTAAAGGAGGACCCCCCTGCTGCCGAAGAGGTCAATGACCCTTCAAGCACGGTTCGCCCCGGCTTCACCCCCGAGCCGGCCCGTCCCGCCACTCCCCAGGAGGCCTGGTGTCCGTTCTCCTCGAGCAGCCCGCAAGCCTGGTCGCCTACCGCCCGAACAAGCCGACGGCCATGGTCGTCGTGGCCGACCCGCGCGTCCGTTC
This sequence comes from Streptomyces sp. NPDC102441, assembly GCF_044765585.1. Classification (NCBI taxonomy): domain Bacteria; kingdom Bacillati; phylum Actinomycetota; class Actinomycetes; order Kitasatosporales; family Streptomycetaceae; genus Streptomyces; species Streptomyces sp. NPDC102441. Next base: position 32,937 of record NZ_JBIWKH010000009.1, on the reverse strand, counting down.
CACCGTCACCCGCCATCTGTGGGCCCTCGGAGTTCGTGACGTCATCGAGGCGTCGTCCATCGCGGAGGCCCGCCCCCGCGTCGGCAACCCACGCGACATCTGCGTTGCCGACGTCCACCTGCCCGACGGTTCCGGGCTGACCCTGCTGTCCGAGACCCGAGCCGCCGGCTGGCCGAACGGCCTCGCCCTCTCCGCCGCCGATGACATCGGCGCGGTGCGCAACGCCCTCGCGGGCGGCGTGAAGGGCTATGTCGTCACCGGCACCCGTACCAACATCGGCCACCCCACCCGTCCCGGCGTCGCCCCGATCGGCGCCAATGCCGCCCGTATGCACCGCAGGCCTCCCGGTTCCCCGAGCCACCCGGGCGGCTACCGCGAACTCTCCGGCCGTGAGGTGGAGGTGCTCCGCCTGGTCGCCGAAGGCCAGTCCAACAAGGCCATCGGCGTCTCGATGGGCCTCTCCGCCCTCACGGTCAAGAGCCACCTCGCCCGCATCGCCCGCAAGCTCGGCACCGGAGACCGCGCAGGAATGGTCGCCGTCGCCCTGCGCACGGGCATCATCCACTGACCCTGGGGCCTCTCGAACGAAAGACCCCGCCCGCCGGCACCTGCGCGGATGCGTATCCGGCCGGTTTACGTGCATGGCCGCCCGTCGACGGAACGTTCCGTCGACGGGCGACGCACATACACAGATACCCTTGGCATGTGACCGACGCCCAAGAGACCGCAGAAGACACCTCACTGCGAACCACCGGGGGCGCTCCCCCGGACGACGTCGCCCCGGCGCCGATCCCCTTGCTCGAACCGCGCGAGGGCATCCCCCCGGTGGTGGCGACCGACGACGCGCTGGCCCGGGTTGTCGCGGACTTCGCCGCGGGCACCGGCCCGGTGGCCGTCGACGCCGAGCGCGCCTCGGGCTACCGCTACGGGCAGCGCGCCTACCTCGTGCAGCTGCGCCGTGAGGGCGCGGGGAGCGCGCTGATCGACCCGGTCGGCTGCCCCGATCTGTCCACGCTCGGCGAGGCCCTCACCGGAGCCGAGTGGATTCTGCACGCCGCCACCCAGGACCTGCCCTGCCTGCGCGACATAGGCATGACCCCGACCTCGCTCTTCGACACGGAGCTCGCCGGACGGCTGGCGGGATTCCCGCGCGTCGGCCTGGGCGCCATAGTCGAGAACGTCCTCGGCTACGCCCTGGAGAAGGGCCACTCCGCGGTCGACTGGTCCACGCGCCCCCTGCCCGACCCCTGGCTGCGCTACGCCGCCCTCGATGTCGAGTTGCTGGTGGACCTGCGCAACGCCCTGGAGGATGAGCTGGACCAGCAGGGCAAGCTGGAGTGGGCGCTGGAGGAGTTCGCCGCGATCGCCTCGGCACCGCCCGCTCCCCCTCGCAAGGATCCGTGGCGCCGGACCTCCGGCATGCACAAGGTGCGGCGACGCCGCCAGATCGCGGTCGTCCGGGAGCTGTGGACCGCCCGTGACCAGGTGGCGCAGCGCCGTGACATCTCGCCCGGCAAGGTGCTCGGCGACGCCGCGATCATCGAGGCGGCCCTGGCGCTCCCGGCGAATGTCCAGGCGCTCACCGCCCTGCCCGGCTTCGGGCACCGCATGGGGCGCCGTCAGCTGGAGCAGTGGCAGGCAGCCGTCGACCGGGCCAGGGAACTGCCCGAATCGGAGCTGCCACAGCCCGGCCAGCAGCCGGCGGGGCCGCCGCCGCCCCGGTCGTGGGCGGACAAGGACCCGGCCGCCGCGGCCCGGCTCTCGGCGGCCCGCACCGCCGTGTCGGAGCTCGCCGAGCGGCTGCACATGCCGCAGGAGAACCTGATCACCCCGGACACCGTGCGCAGGGTCTGCTGGGAGCCGCCCAAGGTCCTGACCCCGGACGCGGTCGAGACAGCGCTGGCCGCACACGGCGCGCGCCACTGGCAGATCGAACAGGTCGGCCCCCTGCTGCTGCGGGCCCTGGACACGAGCGCCTGACCGTCCCGACACGCGTGTGCTCTCCCGCTGGAGTCCGGCGGGAGAGCACACGCGTGTCGGGACCACCCCAGGGGCCACCTCGTCCAGGAGGATCGAATTCACGCCAGTTACCCGGCCTTCCCGGGCCACCGGCGCCGTCCCCTGCGCATGTGACGTTCAACGCTCCGGTGGTGGGGGGTGGGCAGCCCGGTTACCCGCAAGTAGCATGAGGGTCGTGGCGTGCCGATGCGTGCGCCCGCAGCAGTGCCATCCCGCACCCTGGAGGAGAGCCACCGTGCCTCGTACCATCCGGGACGTCGTCTTCGTCGACGGCGTCCGCACCCCGTTCGGCAAAGCGGGCCCGAAGGGCATCTACCACGAGACCCGCGCCGACGATCTCGTCGTGAAGGCCATCCGGGAGCTGCTGCGCCGCAACCCGGACCTGGACCCCGCGAAGATCGACGAGGTCGCCATCGCCGCGACCACCCAGATCGGCGACCAGGGCCTCACCCTCGGCCGCACCGCCGGAATCCTGGCCGGTCTGCCGCAGTCCGTACCCGGTTACTCCATCGACCGCATGTGTGCGGGCGCCCTGACCGCCGTCACCTCGACGGCCGGCTCCATCGCCTTCGGCGCGTACGACGTCGTCATCGCCGGTGGTGTCGAGCACATGGGCCGCCACCCGATGGGCGAGAGCGTGGACCCCAACCCGCGCCTCGTGTCGGAGAAGCTGGTCGACGAGTCCGCCCTCTTCATGGGCATGACCGCGGAGAACCTGCACGACAGGTACCCCTCGATCACCAAGCAGCGCGCCGACGAGTACGCGGTCCGTTCGCAGGAGAAGGCCGCCAAGGCGTACGCCAACGGCAAGATCCAGCAGGACCTGGTGCCGGTCTCCGTGCGCAACACCAACGCCGAAGTCGGGGAGACGGGCTGGGGCCTGGTCACCGCCGACGAGCCGATGCGCCCGGGCACCACGCTGGAGTCGCTGGCCGGCCTGAAGACCCCGTTCCGCGCCCACGGCCGCGTGACGGCCGGTAACGCCGCGGGTCTCAACGACGGCGCCACCGCCTCGCTGCTCGCGTCCGAGGAGACCGCCCGCGAGCTGGGCCTCCCGGTCAGGATGCGCCTCGTGTCGTACGCCTTCGCGGGTGTCGAGCCGGAGGTCATGGGCTACGGCCCGATCCCGGCGACGGAGAAGGCCCTGACCAAGGCCGGTCTCTCCATCGACGACATCGGTCTCTTCGAGATCAACGAGGCCTTCGCCGTGCAGGTGCTCGCCTTCCTGGAGCACTACGGCATCGCCGACGACGACCAGCGCGTCAACCAGTACGGCGGCGCGATCGCCTACGGCCACCCGCTCGCCTCCTCCGGCGTCCGCCTGATGACTCAGCTGGCCCGCCAGTTCGAGGAGCAGCCGGAGGTCCGCTACGGCCTGACGACCATGTGCGTCGGCTTCGGCATGGGCGCGACGGTCGTCTGGGAGAACCCGAATTTCGACGGAGGCAACAAGTGAGCACCACCACCACTGAGCTTCTGAAGGGTGCGGCCGAGCTGTTCCCCGGCGAGGTCGTCACCCAGGCGCACGTACGCCACCTCGACCTCCCCGGCGGCGCGGGCCGTTTCGCCCTCATCACGCTGGACAACGGCTTCGACCACACCAAGCCGACCACCATCGGCCCGCAGTCGCTGGCGAATCTGAACGCCGCCGTCGACCAGGTCGAGAAGGAGGCCGCCGAGGGCACGATCACCGGCGTCGGCGTCACCGGCAAGCCGTTCATCTTCGCGGTGGGCGCCGACCTCAAGGGCGTCGAGCTCCTCAAGGACCACAAGGACGCGCTCGCCATCGGCAAGGGCGGCCACGACGTCTTCCGCCGGCTGTCCGGCCTCGCGGTCCCGACGTTCGCGTACTACAACGGTGCGGCGATGGGCGGCGGCGTCGAGATCGGGCTGCACTGCTCGTACCGCACCGTCTCCAAGGCGCTGCCTGCGTTCTCGCTGCCCGAGGTCTTCCTCGGTCTGGTCCCCGGCTGGGGCGGCTGCGCGCTGCTCCCCAACCTGATCGGCGCCGACCGCGCGGTGTCGGTGATCATCGAGAACTCGCTGAACCAGAACCGTCAGCTCAAGGGCAAGCAGGTCTTCGAGCTCGGGATCGCCGACGCGATCTTCGAGGGAGCGGACTTCCTGGAACAGTCGCTGATCTGGACCGCCTCCGTCCTCAAGGGCGAGATCGCGGTGGAGCGTCCCGAGGTCGACCGCGGTGACGCCTGGGACCAGGCCGTCGCCCGCGGCAAGGCGATCGCCGACTCCAAGGTGCACGGCGCCGCCCCGGCCGCGTACCGCGCGCTGGAGATCATCGCCGCGGCGAAGAGCGGCGACCTGGGCGCCGGCTTCGACGCCGAGGACCAGGCCCTCGCGGACCTGATCATGGGCGGTGAGCTGCGCTCCGGGATCTACTCCTTCAACCTGGTCCAGAAGCGTGCCAAGCGCCCGGCCGGCGCCCCGGACAAGTCCCTGGCCCGCCCGGTCACCAAGGTCGGTGTCGTGGGCGCGGGCCTGATGGCCAGCCAGCTCGCCCTGCTGTTCCTGCGCCGCCTGGAGGTCCCGGTCGTCCTCACGGACATCGACCAGGAGCGCGTCGACAAGGGCGTGGGCTACGTCCAGGCCGAGATCGAGAAGCTGCTCGGCAAGGGCCGTATCAACCAGGACAAGGCCAACCGCCTCAAGGCCCTGGTCTCCGGTGTGCTGGACAAGGCGGAGGGCTTCTCCGACGCCGACTTCATCATCGAGGCCGTCTTCGAGGAGATCGGCGTCAAGCAGCAGGTGTTCGCGGAGGTCGAGGCGGTCGCTCCGGCGCACGCGATCCTCGCCACGAACACCTCGTCGCTCTCGGTCACCGAGATGGCGTCGAAGCTGAAGAACCCCGAGCGGGTCGTCGGCTTCCACTTCTTCAACCCCGTCGCGATCCTCCCGCTCCTGGAGATCGTCCGCGGCGAACAGACCGACGACGCCTCGCTGGCCACGGCCTTCGGCGTCGCCCGCAAGCTGAAGAAGACCGCGGTGCTGGTGAAGGACGCCCCTGCGTTCGTCGTCAACCGCATCCTCACCCGCTTCATGGGCGAGATCCAGAACATCATCGACGAGGGCACCCCGGTCGGGACGGCGGAGAAGGCCATCGAGCCCCTCGGCCTGCCGATGTCCCCGTTGGTGCTGCTCGAGCTGGTCGGCCCGGCGATCGGGCTCCATGTCTCCGAGACCCTGAACCGCGCGTTCCCGGACCGCTTCACGGTCTCCGAGAACCTCGCGGCGGTCGTCAAGGCCGGCAAGCGCGGCTTCTACGTCTACGAATCCGGCAAGCCGGAGCTGGACCCGGAGGTCGCGGCGCTCCTCAAGCAGGGCGACACCGTCCTGACCGAGGAGCAGGTCCGCGACCGCGTCCTGGACGCGGTGGCCCAGGAGATCGGTCTGATGCTGGCCGAGGGCGTCGTCGCCGAGGCCCAGGACATCGACCTCTGCCTGATCACCGGCGCGGGCTGGCCCTTCCACCTGGGCGGCATCACGCCGTACCTGGACCGTGAGGGCGTCTCCGAGCGGGTGAACGGCAAGCCGTTCCTGGCGCAGGGCGTGGCGAGCGTTCCGGCGTAACACCTGACGGACACCGGCGAAGGGTACGACTCGGCCACGGGTCGTACCCTTCGTCGTGCCCGGGGCGCCCGGCCCTTCGTCGTGGTCACAGCCGCCGTCACGCCAGGACTGACCAGGTCAACGGGGTTTCGCCATACGGCTGTTCTTCCGCCCGTACGCGAGGTAGATGATCACGCCGAGCACCATCCAGATCCCGAACCGCAGCCATGTCTCCGCCGGCAGGTTCAGCATCAGCCAGACCGAGGCGGCGACCGACACGATCGGCAGCAGCGGCACCCACGGGGTGCGGAAGGCACGGTGGAGGTCGGGGCGGGTGCGCCGCAGGACGATGACGCCGAGGGCCACGACCACGAACGCGAAGAGCGTGCCGATGTTCACCAGGGTCGCCAGCTCGTTGATGCTGGTGAAGCCGGCCACGATCGCGATGATCACACCGAGCAGGATGGTCGGCCGGTACGGGGTGTGGAAGCGCGGGTGCGTCACCGAGAAGAACCTCGGGAGCAGCCCGTCGCGGCTCATCGCGAAGAACACCCGGGTCTGGCCGAGCAGCAGGATCATGCAGACCGTGGTGAGTCCGACGGCCGCGCCGAAACTGATGACGCCCGCGTAGAAGGGGTGTCCCACGGCCTTGAAGGCGTCGGCGAGCGGCGCGCTGACGGAGAGTTCGGAGTAGTTCTGCATGCCCGTGACGACGATCGACACGGCCACGTAGAGCAGCGTGCAGATGACGAGCGAGGCGAGGATGCCGCGCGGCATGTCACGCTGCGGAAGCTTGGTCTCCTCGGCCGCCGTGGCCACGACGTCGAAGCCGATGAAGGCGAAGAAGACGATGGACGCGGCGGTGAAGATGCCCATGATGCCGAAGTTCGTCGGCTGGTAGCCGAAGATCAGCTGGACCAGAGGGGCGTCCAGGCCCGATCCGCCGGTCTGCTTCTCGGCCTCGGGGATGAAGGGCGAGTAGTTGGCCGACTTGATGAAGAACGCGCCGGCGATGATCACGATGCCCACGACCGCCAGCTTGATGGCTACGACGACCGTGGTCACCCGGGCGGAGAGCTTCATCCCGAGTACCAGGATCACCGTCAGGACCAGCACCAGGGCGAACGCCAGGATGTCGAAGCCGAAGCCGCTCGCCACGTCCGGTCCCGAGAGCCACTCGGGCATCGTCCAGCCGATGTTGTCCAGGAGCGAGCGGACGTAACCGGACCAGCCGACCGCCACCACCGCGGTGCCCAGCGCGAACTCCAGCACCAGGTCCCAGCCGATGATCCAGGCGACCAGCTCGCCCAGGGAGGCGTAGGAGAAGGTGTACGCCGATCCGGCCACCGGCACGGTGGAGGCGAATTCGGCGTAGCAGAGGGCCGCGAGCGCACAGACGATGCCCGCCGCGACGAAGGCGAGAGCCGTGGCGGGGCCAGCCGTCTCCTTGGCGACCTTGCCCGTGAGGACGAAGATTCCGGTGCCGATGATGACACCCACTCCGAAGACCGTGAGGTCCAGCGCTGAGAGGGATTTCTTGAGCGCGTGCTCCGGTTCTTCGGTATCGCGGATGGACTGTTCGACCGTCTTGGTCCGGAACAGTCCCTTTCCGCTGGGGGGCGTGTCCTGCTGCGTGCTCACCGGCGTACCTCCACGCACTCGTCGTGCACGCCATGATTCGGAACCGTCCGCCCCCGAATGCGCAGTACGCCCCGATTTCACGCGAATGGGCCGGTCGGACCACCCGAGTGGGGTGGGCGACCGGCCCATCGAGGCCCGGGGACGCGGAAGGATCAGTCGCGTACGGGCTCCACGGTGCGGCGGCTCTCGTACCGGCCGTCGACCTTGGCGACCAGGCCGGTGACCTGGCGGGCGATGTCCGGTGCGGTCAGCCCGATCTCGGCCATGACCTCGCCGCGCGAGGCGTGGTCGAGGAACACCGGCGGGATACCGAAGTCACGCAGCGGTACGTCGACGTCCGCGTCGCGCAGGGCCTGGGCGATGGCGGAGCCGACACCGCCGGCCCTGCTGTTGTCCTCGACGGTGACGACGACCCGGTGCTCCGCGGCGAGCGGGGCGAGCGCCTCGTCGACGGGCTTGACCCAGCGCGGGTCGACCACCGTCGTCGAGATGCCCTGGGCGTCGAGCAGCGTGGCGATCTCCAGGCACATCGGGGCGAGCGCCCCGACGGAGACGAGGAGGACGTCCGGCGTGTCCGTGCCCGCCGTACGCAGGACGTCCATGCCGCCGACGGTGCCCACGGCCTTGACCGCGGGGCCGACCGCACCCTTGGAGAAGCGGACGACGGTGGGTGCGTCGTCCACGTCGACGGCCTCGCGCAGCTGGGCGCGGACCTGGTCGGCGTCGCGCGGGGCGGCGATGCGCAGGGTCGGCACGCACTGGAGGATCGACATGTCCCACATGCCGTTGTGCGAGGCTCCGTCCGTGCCCGTGACGCCGGCCCGGTCCAGGACGAAGGTCACCCCGCACTTGTGCAGGGCGACGTCCATCAGGACCTGGTCGAAGGCGCGGTTCAGGAAGGTCGCGTAGACCGCGAAGACGGGGTGCAGCCCGCCCGTGGCCAGGCCCGCCGCGGAGACCGCCGCGTGCTGCTCGGCGATCCCGACGTCGTAGATACGGTCCGGGAAGGCCTCCTCGAACCTGCCGAGACCGACGGGCTGGAGCATGGCCGCCGTGATGGCGACGACGTCCTCGCGCTCATGGCCCAGCTTGACCATCTCCTCGCCGAAGACCGAGGTCCAGTCGAGGCCGGAGGTGGAGATCGGCAGGCCGGTGTCCGGGTGGATCTTGCCGACCGCGTGGAAACGGTCCGCCTCGTCCTGGAGGGCGGGGGTGTAGCCGCGGCCCTTCTCGGTGAGGCAGTGCACGATGACCGGGCCGCCGAAGCGCTTGGCCCGCTGGAGCGCGGACTCCAGCGCCTCGATGTCGTGGCCGTCGATCGGCCCGACGTACTTCAGGCCGAGGTCCTCGAACATGCCCTGGGGGGCGATGAAGTCCTTGAGGCCCTTCTTGGCGCCGTGCAGGGTCTCGTACAGCGGCCTGCCGACGACGGGCGTGCGCTCCAGGAGGTCCTTGCCGCGGGCCAGGAACCGCTCGTACCCGTCGGTGGTGCGCAGGGTGGCGAGGTGGTTCGCGAGGCCGCCGATGGTCGGGGCGTACGAGCGCTCGTTGTCGTTGACGACGATGACGAGGGGGCGGTCCTTGGCGGCGGCGATGTTGTTCAGCGCCTCCCAGGCCATACCGCCCGTGAGCGCGCCGTCACCGATGACGGCGACGACGTGGTCGTCCTTGCGCAGGACCTCGTTGGCCTTGGCGAGGCCGTCGGCCCAGCCGAGCACCGTCGAGGCGTGCGAGTTCTCGATGACGTCGTGCTCGGACTCGGCGCGGGACGGGTATCCGGAGAGTCCGCCCTTGCTCTTGAGCTTCGAGAAGTCCTGCCGGCCGGTGAGCAGCTTGTGCACATAGCTCTGGTGGCCGGTGTCGAAGAGGACCTTGTCCTGCGGGGACTCGAAGACCCGGTGCAGGGCGATGGTCAGCTCGACCACGCCCAGGTTCGGGCCGAGGTGGCCGCCGGTCTTGGACACCGCCTCGACGAGGAAGGTACGGATCTCCCCGGCGAGCTGGTCGAGCTGCTCGAGGCCGAGCCGGTCCAGGTCGCGCGGTCCCCTGATGCGGGTCAGCAGGTCCACCCGTGCCTCCTTGCGTGTGAGCTGGTCGAGCGTGTCGATCCGATGAGTCTAATGTTCCGCCGGCGGCCGCGGTCATCGGGCGGCGCTTTCCGTCGCGCCGCGCCGGAGCCCGGTGGACGCGCACGTGCCCGGCATCACGGGGATGCCGGGCACATGTGTGCAGGTGCGGACGGTCAGGCGCGGCCCGCGGTCTTCTGCGTCTTGCGGGTGACGGAGTCGATGACGACCGTGGCGAGAAGCACAGCGCCGGTCACCATGTACTGGACCGGAGTCTTGATGCCCTCCAGCGACAGGCCGTACTGGATCGAGACGATCACCATCACGCCGAGCAGGGCGTTCCAGGTACGGCCCCGGCCTCCGAAGAGGCTGGTGCCGCCGATGACGGCCGCGGCGATGACGTTCATGAGGAGGTCACCGGTGCCGGAGCCCTGGTTGACGGCCGCGATCTTGGAGGCCCAGAAGAGACCGCCGATCGCCGCGAAGGTGCCGGCTATGGCGAACACCGAGACACGGATCGCGGTGACGTTGATACCGGCGCGGCGGGACGCCTCGACGCTGCCGCCGAGCGCGAAGATCTTCCGGCCGTACGTCGTACGGCGCAGCAGGAAGTCCGTGGCGACGAGGACGACGAGGAAGAGCACCAGGGCCAGCGGGAGACCGCGGTACTGGTTGAACATGAACGCCGCGGCGAAGGCGAACACCGCGAGCACGACGGTGCGCACCACGATGTCGGTGACCGGACGGGAGGGGACGCCGGCGGCCTCACGGCGGCGGCTGTCCAGGAACGCCGAGAGGAAGAAGGCGATCACCAGGACGGCGGCCAGGCCGTAGGCGGCGGCGACGTCCGAGAAGTAGTACGTGGTCAGCTTGCCGACCACACCGTCGCTGTCGAGGTTGATCGTGCCCGTGTCACCGAGCAGCTGGAGCATGAGCCCCAGCCAGAACAGCAGGCCGGCGAGGGTGACGGCGAACGCCGGGGCGCCGATCCTGGCGAAGAAGAAGCCGTGGATCGCGCCGATGGCCGCGCCGCTGAGGATCGCGACGAGGACGGCGAGCCACTCGTTCATGCCGTTGGTCACGCTGAGCACGGCCACGACGGCACCGGAGACACCACTGACCGAGCCGACCGACAGGTCGATCTCGCCGAGCATCAGCACGAAGATGATGCCGACGGCCATCATGCCGGTGGCCACCATCGCGACGGAGATGTCACTGATGTTCTTCGCGGAGAGGAACTCGGAGTTCAGGCTCTGGAAGACCACGCAGATGATGATCAGGCCGATGACCACCGGGATCGAGCCGAGGTCACCACCGCGCATCTTGCGCTTGAACTCGGTGAGGTATCCGCCGAAGCCCTGCTCGCGCACGAGCAGCCGCGGGTCGACCACGGTGTCCGCGCCCTTGGCGGCCTCCGGGTTGACCACAGCCGTGGACGTCTTGTCGGTTGTCACTTCTTGACCTCCGCGTTACGCGCCGCACGACGGGTCACGGCGTTCTCCGTGGCGCCCGTGATGGCGGAGATGATGTCTTCCTGCGAGGTGGTCTTCACGTCGAAGACCCCGTTGTTCCGGCCCAGCCGCAGCACGGCGACCTTGTCGGCCACAGCCTTCACATCGGCCATGTTGTGGCTGATGAGGATGACGGCGTGACCGCGCTCCCGCAGCCGCTCGACGAGGTCGAGGACCTGGGCGGTCTGCTCGACGCCGAGGGCGGCGGTGGGCTCGTCGAGAATGACGAGCTTGGGATCACCGAGCATGGAGCGCGCGATGGCGACGGTCTGGCGCTGACCGCCGGAGAGCGAGGCGATCGGGATGCGGACGCTCGGGATGCGGATCGACAGCGTGGACAGGAGCTCGCGGGAGCGGCGCTCCATCTCGACCTCGTCGAGGATTCCGAACTTCCGGACCTCCCGGCCGAGGTAGAGGTTGCCGACGACGTCGATGTTGTCGCAGAGCGCGAGGTCCTGGTAGACGGTCGCGATGCCCAGGCTCTGGGCGTCGTTCGGCTTGTTGATCTGGACCGGCCGGCCGTCCCACTCGATGACTCCGTCATCGATCGGGTGCACCCCGGCGATCGTCTTGACCAGCGTTGATTTACCGGCGCCGTTGTCGCCCACCAGGGCGACCACCTCGCCGGCGTGGACCTCAAGCTCTACATCGGTGAGCGCCTGAACGGCACCGAATCGCTTGGAGACCCCTCGCAACGCCAACACGGGCGTAGCGGACACGTGAACCATCTCCTTCGCCGCCTGACCCGGCGGGGATGCCGCGCCTGGGGGGAGGCGCGGTGGTCGAGCAGAAGCATTGAGAAACTGCTGAAGCGTTCCGTCCGGCGCCCTGCCCGGTAGCGGGACAGTGAGGTGGGCGGGGCGCCGGACAGGCTTCGGGCCGCGCGGTACCGGCCGGGGCCGGTCGCGCGGTGGGAGTTAGTTCTTCAGATCGATCGAGTCGCAGGCGGCCTTGTACTTGGTCGTGCAGATCTCGTCGATCGTCCAGATCCCATCCTTGATGATGGTTTCCTTGATGTTGTCCTTGGTCAGCGAGACGACCGGGACGAGGACGGTCGGAACGTCCTTCGCGCTGGCGTTGTCGGCCTTGGACGTGGCGATCTTGTCGAGCTTCTCGCCCTTGGCGAGCGCCACAGCCATCTCCGCGGCGATGATGCCCTCCTGCGGGTACGACTTGTAGACGCTCATGAACTGCTCACCGGCGACGATGTGCTGCACACCCGCGAGTTCGGCGTCCTGGCCGGTGATCGGCGGGAGCTTGGTGACGCCCGCGGACTTGAGTGCCTGGATGATGCCGCCCGCCAGACCGTCGTTGGCGGAGTAGACGCCGTCGATCTTGTCCTTGCCGAGGGACGTGATCGCGCCCTCCATGTTGGCGTTGGCGTTCTCGGCCTTCCACTCCTTGGTGTCGTACTCCTTGCCGTACGTCACCTTGCCGTCGAGCACCGACTTGGCGCCCTTCTTGAAGAGCTTGGCGTTCGGGTCGGTGATCGCGCCGTTCATCATCACGACGGTCGGCTTGGTCTTGCCGCCCAGGGCCTCCAGCAGGGCCTTGCCCTGCACGCGGCCGACCTCTTCGTTGTCGAACGAGGTGTAGGCGTCGATCGGGCCCTCGGCGAGGCGGTCGAAGGCGACGACGGGGATGCCCTCGTCCTTGGCCTTCTTCACGCTGTTCTCGATGGCCTTGGAGTCGACGGCGTCGATGATGAGCGCGTCGACCTTGTTCGTGATCATCGTGTCGACCTGCTGCGCCTGCAACGTGGCGTCCTGGCGGGCGTTGGAGTAGACGACCTCCGCCTTGCCGCCCGTGAGCTCGCTGACCTTCTTCTCGATGATCGGCTTGTCGAACTTCTCGTAGCGGGCCGTGGCGTTCTCGGGAAGGAGCAGACCGATCTTGAGATCGTCGCCCTTCTTCGCCGAGTCGGAGCTGGTCTTGTCGCCGGACTCCTTGGCGCTCCCGCAAGCGGCGAGAGAGACAGCCATGGTGGTGGCGGCAACGGCAACGGCGGCACGACGCATACGCGTGTTCATTTCGAACCTCCCTGACGAGGCCGCGACGTTGCGGCCGAGGTGGCTGGAAGTCAACTCGGCCGCGACGTCAGCGTCAAGGAGTAAATCCTTAACGAGATGACAACGGTGCCATTCGTTATCTAAGTGAAGGCAGGAGTCGCGGAAGGGAGGGTGCTGTCCAAAAGGGTTGAATCCCCCATCTCGCTCAGCACGAGGGCCAGTGCGCCCAGTACCTCGGCCCGCGCTCCGAGTGCCCCGGGGAGCACGGAGAGCTGCCGTGCGGCGCTGGGGATGGCATAGCGCGAGACCGAGTCGCGGATGGGCGCCAGCACCAGCTCCCCCGCCTCCGCGAGGGATCCGCCGAGCACCACCCGGCTGGGGTTGAGCAGGTTGCACAGGTTCGCCACCCCGCTGCCGATGTGCCGGCCGACGTCCCCGATGACCCGGCGGCAGCCCGGATCGCCCTCGCGGGCCAGCTGCACCATCCGCTCCATGGTGAGATCGGGCCCGTGGCTGGGCTTCAGCAGCGGCAGGACGTACCGGGCGGCGGTGAAGGTCTCCAGGCAGCCACGGTTGCCGCAGCGGCAGACAGGGCCCGACTCGTCGAGGGTGATGTGGCCGATCTCGCCGGCGGTCCCTCCCGGCCCCCGGTAGATGCGCCCGTCGATCACCAGACCGGCGCCGACACCGCTGGCGACCTTGATGTACGCGAGGTCCCTGACGCCCCTGCCACTGCCCCAGACGAGCTCTCCGAGCGCACCGAGGTTGGCGTCGTTGTCCACGTACACCGGGACGCCGAGGCGCCCGGCGAGCTCCTGGCTGGGGTTGATGCCCGTCCAGCCCGGCAGGATGGAGGTGGAGCCCAGCGTGCCGGACTCCACGTCGATCGGCCCCGGCACACCGAGGCCCACGCCGATCACCTTCCCCGGGCTGATCCCTGTGGTCTCGACCAGCCGGTTGACCAGCTGCTCCGCCCGGCCGAAGCCCTGCGCCGACGAGGCGTCCACGTCGAGCGGCTCGGATTCCTCGGCGAGCACCTGGTGGGCCAGGTTGCCGATGGCCACACGAAGGTGCGTGTGCCCGAAATCAACCCCTATGACGATGCCCGCGTCCCCGCTCAGCGAGACGCTCCTGGCACGGCGCCCGCCCGCCGAGGTGGGGGTCACCTCGACCGTGCCGGCGTCCTTGAGTTCACGGACGATGTTGGAGACGGTGGCTGCGGAGAGGCCGGTGCTCCTGGCGATCTCGGCCTGGGTCAGGGACCCTGCCATCCTTACGGCACGTACGACCCGCTCAAGGTTGGCCCGATGCAGAGATGTCTGCGACCCCGGAGTCTCCATCGACTCACTCACTCCTGCCGTTTTCTCTAACATGTGAACCCTAAGCTGAGCGTTTTGGGGTGCCCCCCGTCAAGACCTTGAGCAGTCGGAGCCTCCGATGAGCATCGGGCCTCCACATTCCGACAGGCACGAAAGCATCGGAAATGGCATGAAACCACCCTCCGGCCGGCGACCGAAGGGTGGTTCCCTGCCCAGGGGGCCTGTTCGTTCCTGGTGACTGCTGTTACGCGAGTGACGACAAGACCTGATTAGTGAACGCGCCCGCTCCTACGTGGGCCCTACTTGAGCGCCCCCGCCGTCAGCCCCGCGACGACCTGGCGCTGGAAGATGACGTAGGCGGCGAGGACCGGCAGCATCGCCATGACGAGACCGGCGAAGAGCCCGGACCAGTCCCCCTTGTACCCCTGGCTGGTGGCCAGTTCGACCAGGCCCTGGGAGAGCACCTTGCCCTCCGGGTCGGTGTTCAGCACCGTCGGCAGCATGTACTGGTTCCACTGCCCCAGGAAGTTGAAGATGCCGACGCTGATCAGGCCGGGCTTCGCCATCGGCAGCATCACCTGGAAGAACGTCCGGGTGTGCGAGGCCCCGTCGAGCATGGCCGCTTCCGCGATCGACGTCGGCAGGGTCCGGAAGAACGAGGTGAGGAAGAAGACGGTGAACGGCAGCGAGTAGGCGATGTAGACCAGGATCAGCCCGTGCACCGAGTTCAGCAGGCCCATGTTGTTCATGACGAAGAACAGCGGGACCAGCGCCAGGATGATCGGGAAACTCATCCCGCCGATGAAGAGGAAGTAGATGAAGCGGTTCCCCGGGAAGTCGAACCGCGCCAGCACGTACGCAGCCATCGAACCCAGCAGCAGGGTGCCGATCAGCGAACCGCCCACCACCATGATGGTGTTGAGGAAGTAGTCGCTCATATGGGCCTGGTTCCAGGCCCGCGACCAGTTCTCGAAGTGGAGCTTGTCCGGCAGCTCCCAGGGCCTCGACAGGATCGAGTCGTCCGTCTTGAAGGACGACATCACCGCCCAGAGCAGCGGCATGACGACGAGGACCGCCCAGATGACCAGCACACCGTGCGAGAAGACGTTGAGGACCTTGCCCTCACCGCTCTTCGCCGGCTCGTCCACCGGGGCCTTCGTCTTCGTCACCGGCGAGCGCGGTGCCGGGACGGCGGGCGGGGTCTCAGTGACCTTCATGCGTGCTCACCTCGTGCAACTGTCGGGCCGGCCACCGGGACCGAACTGTTCTGCGTGGGGCCGGTCTTCCGGTCACGGGGCGGCATCAGAACTCCAGCCGCTCGCGTCGGCCCAGTCGCATCACGATGGCCGCGAAGAGCATGGTGACGATGAGCAGCCCCACGCCGATCGTCGTCGCATAGCCGGCCTGGGCGTCCCGGAAGGCCGTCTGGTAGACGTACAGCGGCAGGACGGTGGTGGAGTAGTCGGGACCGCCCGGGCCCACCGTCATGACCTGTACGGCGGTGAAGGCCTCCACACCGAGCGCCAGGATGCCCATGTAGACCCAGCCGGACTGCACGGTGTCCCAGAGCAGCGGCAGCGTGATCTTGAAGAACGTCGTGATGCGGTCGGCCCCGTCGAGCAGCGCGGCCTCGTAGAAGTCCTTCGGAATGGAGGCCATTCCGGCGGAGAAGAGGACGACGAAGAATCCGACCGTCGACCAGATCAGCACGACCATCACGCAGTACAGCGCCAGGTCCGGATCGCCCAGCCAGTCCGGCTGGAGGCTCTTGAGGCCGACGGCCTTCAGCGTCGCATTCAGCATTCCGGACGTCGGGTTGAACGCGAACTGGAAGAGCAGGGCCACGATCACGATCGACAGGACCTGCGGGAAGAAATAGGCGACCTTGTAGAAAGCGGAACCCCGCACGCCGGCGACCGCGGCGTTCTTACGCCGACGGCCCCCGACATTGAGCATGAAGGCGAAGAAGAGCGCCAGGCCCAGCGTCACCAGCGGCAGCAGCAGCGCCAGCAGCACACTGTGCTGCAGCGACTTCCAGAAGATGTCGTCGTCGAGCATCCGGCTGTAGTTGTCGAAGCCGACCATCTTGAAGTCGGAGCTCAGTCCGGTCCAGTCCGTGAACGAGTAGTAGATGGACTGGGCGAAGGGCCAGATGACGAAGATGGCGTACAACGCCAGTGGGGCTACCAGGAACCCCACGATGAACCGGTACTTGCCGTGCTGCATCGTTTACCGACCCCGATTTCCGAGCGGGTGCCGCCGCTGGTGACGGTTGCTCACTGGTGCTTGTAGTGCTTGATGGACTGGTCCTTGGCCGCCGCGTCGGCGAAGGCCTGGATCTTCTTGATGGTCTCCGCCGGGGTCGCTCGGCCGGCCATCATCTCGCCGATGCCGGCGATACCGATCTGCTCCTTCTGCAGCTTCACGTACCAGTCCTGCATGCGCGGGTTCACCACGTTGTCGCCAGCCTTCGCCAGGACGTCCACGCCGGACTGCAGCGCGGTGGAGAGCGTCAGGCCGTCGGTGCCGCCGTTGAAGGCGCTGAGGGACTTGACGGACTTGGTGAAGTTCTTCGAGGAGTCCTCGCTGAGCATGATGCGCAACTGCTCCATGCCGCCCTCGGGGTTCTTCGACTTCGCCGGCACGATGAACGGCTCGCCGCCGGACGCCCAGAGGGTGCCGAAGGGCATCTTGTCGGAGGAGTCCAGGCTGGACGGCGCCCCGACCATCATCTTGAAGTCCTCGGGCGTGGTGGGCGCGGCCTCGTTCTCCACCCACGAGCCGTTCGGGATGAAGAGCGCCTTGCCCTTGGTCCACTCGGTCTGCGACTGGATGTGCGTCAGACCGGGCGTGCCCTTGAGGACGTAGCCCTTCTGGAAGAGCTCGTAGTACGCCTCGAAGGCGGCCTTGACGGCCGGGTCCTTCCAGGCGTTGGGCTCCAGGTTGTCGATCTTGTCGAGGACCTCGCGGCCGCCGATCTTGGCGATGAAGGGGTAGAGCGAGAACGGCAGGTAGTACGGGTACTTGCCCGGGTACGTCCAGCCGGCGATGCCCTGCTTCTTCGCCTTCGCGCAGAGCGCGAGCATGTCGTCCCAGGTCTCCGGGTACGCCGCGTCGAGCTTCTCGAGGTTGGTCTGCGAGTACCAGACGCCGTAGACCGTGTACGCGTAGTACATGATCCAGACCGGGTCGCCGTCGAACTGGCCCATCTCCAGGACACCGGGGCGCAGCGTGTCGCGGACCTTCTTCGCCGGGTCGTCGTAGGACGGGGCGTCCATCAGCGCGGTCAGGTCGGCGAGCTGCTTCTTGCCGACCAGGACGCCCATGTCCATCTGCTCGGCACCCGAGTTGTCGATCAGGTCCGGCGGGGTGCCGCCGTTGAAGCGGGGCTGCAGGATCGACTGGATCTTCTCGGTCGCGGAGTGCTTGACCTTGGGTGCCTTGGGGAAGGCCTCGTTGTACTTCTTCTCGGCGTCGATGGCGTACTGCTCGCCGAAGCCACCGTTGAAGATGACGACCTCGAGGGCTGCGGTCTCATTGACACCGAGCGGGTTCTTCTCGCTCTTGGTGCCCTTTTCGACCTTCTCGTCGCTTCCGCCGTCGCTGCTCGCGCAAGCGGACAGGAAGCTCATCGTCGGAACAGCGATCAGGCCGAGTGCGGCAGAACGCTTGATCACATCGCGACGGCCAAGGCCCTCATTCGTGCGGCCGGAGGTGGATCCCATGCTCAAGTCCTCGCCTTCTCCAGGACTCAGGCGGTGTACCGGTCACCCGTAGAGAATTCGCCTCAGGCGAAGGGCCCCGCCACCGCGGTCAGTTGCGCTTGGGTCGTGCAGAATGCCGGATTTCCAGGTGCCGTGGGGGAGTTTCGGGCGAACGTACGGCAGGCGCTTCCGCGCCCACAGCTGTTCCGCCCTCCCCCGTGCCCGCGCGCCGTTGTGAAGCGACTGTGCAGACGCCGACAGGTATAGTCCACTTCCCGTCAACTGAGCAAGATCGAATGCATGGTTGAGCGGCAGTCTTTCCCGAGTTGAGACCTCACAGACACCTGAGGCCTCTCGTTTGGATCATGCCGGGCTCGCGCGCCTTCGCGCGGAAACCCCGTTTTCCGCAATACGGTCGAATCGTCGGCGTCAACCCCACGCAACACCCTTGACACACCCCGTCACTTGGCTCCCTACTGGAACACGCATCCTAAAATGACAACGTTGTCCAAGCCTGCCCCCCGGGAGGAACGGCTCCGTATGCAGCCCCTACGTGGTCCTCAGCACGGCTCGCGCCCCAGACACAGCCACTCCGCCGCGGTCCTCGCGGCCTCTCTCGTCCTGGCCCTGGCCGCCCCCACCGCGGCCCTCGCCCAGCCGTCCGGCGCAGCACAGAAGCCTTCCGGCGACACGTCGTTCAGCTCCTCCTTCGAGGACGACGAAAAGCAGCCGGACTGGCGTAATACCGTCGAAGAAGGCGCTGACGGAAAGAAAAGGGCATCGGGTGTCGACGGTGGATTCTCCGCCGGAATACCGGGCAATGTCACCGATCAGATCACGGATCTGCGTGCCAGCGACGAGAACGCCGACGGCGGTGAGGTCAAGGAGAACCTGACCGATGTGCAGCCCGGCACCAAGTGGCTGGCCTTCAAGCCCACGGGCTGGGTCGAGTTCGACCTCGTCGAGCCCACCAAGGTCGTGACCTACGCCCTCACTTCGGCCGACGACCACGACGAGCGGGACCCCAGGGACTGGACCCTGAAGGGTTCCGCCGACGGCAAGACCTGGACCGACCTGGACACCCGCACCGGCCAGACGTTCTCCGAGCGGCTCCAGACCAAGTCGTACGACTTCACGACGGACACGGCCTACCAGCACTTCCGGCTGGAGATCACGAAGAACAACGGCGCGTCCGACGCTCTCCAGCTCGCGGACGTCCAGTTCTCGAACGGGGACACCTCCGCCCCGGCCCCCGACGACATGCGCACCCAGGCCGACCGTGGCCCCTCGGGCTCCCCCACGGCCAAGCAGGGCGCCGGGTTCACGGGGAAGAAGGCGCTGCGCTACGCGGGCACGCACAAGCCGGACGGGCACGCCTACTCGTACAACAAGGTCTTCGACGTCGACACGGCGGTCACCAAGGACACGCAGCTGTCGTATCTGGTCTACCCGCAGATGGCCGAGACGGACCTCGACTACCCCGCCACGCATGTGGCGGTGGACCTGGCCTTCACCGACGGCACCTATCTGAGCGAGCTGAAGGCCACCGACAGCCACGGCGGGCTGCTCACCCCGCAGGGCCAGGCCGACGCCAAGCGGCTGTACGTGAACCAGTGGAACAGCGTCGCCTCGCGGATCGGCACGGTCGCCGCGGGCAAGACCGTCGACCGGATCCTGGTGGCGTACGACTCCCCCAAGGGCCCGTCGAAGTTCCAGGGCTGGATCGACGACGTCACGATCGCCCCGAAGGCCCCGGAGAAGCGCAAGGCGCACCTCTCGGACTACGCGTCGACCGTGCGCGGCACCAACTCCAGCGGGGACTTCTCGCGCGGCAACAACTTCCCGGCGACCGCCGTCCCGCACGGCTTCAACTTCTGGACGCCGGTGACCAACGCCGGTTCCACGAGCTGGCTGTACGACTACGCGCGGGGCAACAACGAGGACAACCTGCCCACGCTCCAGGCGTTCAGCGCCAGCCACGAGCCGAGCCCCTGGATGGGCGACCGCCAGACCTTCCAGATGATGCCCTCGGCGGCCTCCGGCACCCCCGACGCCTCCCGCGAGGCCCGCGAGCTGCCGTTCCGCCACGAGAACGAGACGGCGACCCCGCACTACTACGGGGTGACGTTCGAGAACGGCCTCAAGGCCGAGATGACGCCCACCGACCACGCGGCGCGCATGCAGTTCACCTACCCCGGTGACGACGCGAGCCTCGTCTTCGACAACGTCTCCAACGCCGGCGGCCTCACCCTCGACGCGAAGACCGGTTCCTTCACCGGCTACTCCGACGTGAAGAGCGGCGGCTCAACCGGGGCCACCCGTCTCTTCGTATACGGCTCCTTCGACGCGCCGGTCACCGACAGCGGCAAGCTGAAGGGTGGCGGCGGTGACGACGTGACCGGCTTCTTCCGCTTCGACGCGGGCAAGGACCGTACGGTCGGACTGCGCCTGGCCACCTCGCTCATCAGCGTCGACCAGGCGAAGAAGAACCTCGCCATGGAGCTGCCGGCGAAGGACTCCTTCTCCAAGGTGAAGAGGAACGCGCAGAAGGCCTGGGACAAGATCCTCGGCAAGGTCGAGGTCGAGGGTGCGAACGCCGACCAGCTGACCACGCTCTACTCCAGCCTGTACCGGCTCTACCTCTACCCGAACTCGGGCTTCGAGCAGGTCGGCGGCAGGAGCACCTACGCGAGTCCCTTCTCGGCGCCGACCGGGACCAACACCCCCACCCACACCGGCGCGAAGATCGTCAAGGGTGAGGTGTACGTCAACAACGGCTTCTGGGACACCTACCGGACGACCTGGCCGGCGTACTCCTTCCTCAGCCCGAAGCAGGCCGGGAAGATGGTCGACGGCTTCGTCCAGCAGTACAAGGACGGCGGCTGGATCTCCCGCTGGTCCTCCCCCGGCTACTCCGACCTGATGACCGGGACCAGCTCCGACGTGGCCTTCGCCGACGCGTACGTCAAGGGCGTCGACTTCGACGCCGAGGCGGCGTACGACGCGGCGGTCAAGAACGCCACGGTGGCCCCGCCCTCCTCGGGTGTCGGCCGCAAGGGCATGGAGACCTCGGTCTTCACCGGTTATGCCGATACCGAGACGCACGAGGGCCTTTCGTGGTCGCTGGAGGGCTACGTCAACGACTACGGCATCGCGCAGATGGGCCAGGCCCTCTACAAGAAGACGAAGAAGCAGCGCTACAAGGAGGAGTCCGAGTACTTCCTCAACCGCGCGCAGAACTACGTCAAGCTCTTCGACGACAAGTCGGGCTTCTTCCAGGGCAAGAAGCCCGACGGCTCCTGGCGCCTCCCCTCCGACCAGTACGACCCCCGTGTCTGGGGCTACGACTACACGGAGACCAACGGCTGG
The DNA here is from genome assembly GCF_044765585.1 of Streptomyces sp. NPDC102441. NCBI lineage: Bacteria > Bacillati > Actinomycetota > Actinomycetes > Kitasatosporales > Streptomycetaceae > Streptomyces > Streptomyces sp. NPDC102441. Next base: position 11,735 of record NZ_JBIWKH010000009.1, on the reverse strand, counting down.
GGCTACGCCTTCACCGCCCCGCAGGACAGCCGGGGCCTGGCCAACCTCTACGGCGGCCGTGACGGTCTGGCGAAGAAGCTGGACACGTACTTCTCGACCCCGGAGACCGCAGGGCCCGAGTTCGTCGGCTCGTACGGCGGCGTGATCCACGAGATGACCGAGGCACGCGACGTGCGGATGGGCCAGTACGGCCACAGCAACCAGGTCGCGCACCACGCCACGTACATGTACGACGCGGCCTCGCAGCCCTGGAAGACGCAGGAGAAGGTCCGCGAGGTCCTCGGCCGTCTGTACACCGGCAGCGAGATCGGCCAGGGCTACCACGGCGACGAGGACAACGGCGAGCAGTCGGCCTGGTTCCTCTTCTCCTCGCTCGGCTTCTACCCGCTGGTCATGGGCAGCGGTGAGTACGCCATCGGCTCGCCGCTCTTCACGAAGACGACCGTGCACCTGGAGAACGGCCGCGACCTGGTCGTCAAGGCCCCGAAGAACAGCGCGACGAACATCTACGTCCAGGGCCTGAAGGTCAACGGCAAGAAGTGGACCTCCACTTCGCTGCCGCACGACCTGCTCGCCAAGGGCGGCGTGCTGGAGTTCGACATGGGCTCGAAGCCGTCGGCGTGGGGCACGGGCAAGAACGCGGCTCCGGTCTCGGTCACCAAGGACGACAAGGTGCCGACGCCGAAGGGCGACGTGCTCAAGGGCGACGGCGCACTGTACGACAACACCTCCGCCACCTCGGCCTCGGTCGAGTCGGTGGACCTGCCGGCCGCCGAGGGCACGAAGGCGGTCCAGTACACGCTGACCTCGGCCACGGCGGCGAAGGCCCCCACGGGCTGGGTGCTACAGGGATCGGCGGACGGCACGTCCTGGAAGGACATCGACAAGCGGTCCGGCCAGAAGTTCGCCTGGGACAAGCAGACCCGGGTGTTCTCGGTGCAGGCGCCGAAGGCGTACACGAAGTACCGGCTGGTGAGCGCGGCAGCGGCGACGCTGGCGGAGATCGAGCTGATCTCCTGAGTCATCCGCCGAACGCATGAGGACGGGCCGCCCGGCACACCGGGCGGCCCGTTCCCGTAGGTGCGGACGGGGCGATACTGGTGGTGGGAGTCGCCCTGCCGGCGGCCGGGCCCTGGTGTGGGCCGGATCGGTGGGGACGCACCGTGTCGATGTCTCCGAGGGGAGCAGTTCATGACCACGGCGAAGGACCTGTTCATCATTGCCATGGACCCGAAGCATTCTGTGGGACAGGGTGACCTGTCGCTCACGCTCGCGGGAGCCGAGCTGATCGATCTCATCGGCGCCGGGGCAGTCGCTCTGGACGGCGACCGCATCGTGCCGGACGGACCGCCGACGCTGGACGACCGGCTCATGCGCGAGGCTGCGGCAGGGCTCACCCGGCAGGCGCCCTACGAGCGTATCGAGGACTGGCTCTGGCGCCGGGGCAGCGACCTGTCGGCCACGTACCAGGCCGCCTTGGAAGAGGACGGTGAGCTGACGCCGAAGCGCAGTGGCCGGTTGCTCTTCGGCTCGGAGCGGATGGAACCGGTCGACACGTCCGCGCACCGCCGGGCAGCCGACCGCGGGAGGGAGGAACCCGTCCTGGCCGCTCTCGCCTCGGTCATCGGCGTCGGCGTCGAACGATCCGAAGATGAGCCCGGCCTCGACGACGAGGCGGTGACGACCGTGGTGGCCGTCGTCCACGACGCGGTGATGGAACTGGAGGCCGTACGCCAGCGGCGGGCCATCGAGAGGGCGGCCTTCGCCAACGTCTGGCGAGGACCGTGAGCCGGGCCCGGGGGCACGGTCGAGTCCGACGGCGAGGATGAGCGGCTTGGACTGCCGGTGGACGGGGGCAGTCCTACCCGCTCATCGCATCATCACCGCCCCGGTGACATAGTGCTCCGCATGTCGCTCTCCCCCCGGATACGGATCACCGCGCGCGCGGCGGCCCTCGCGACGGGGCTGGCCGCGGTCCTCTCCGTGGCCCTCGCGCCGGCCACCGCCACCGCGTCGGACAAGGCCGCTCTGAGCCTGAAGGACGTCCCGCGCACCATGGTCGTGTACAACGCGGACGAGGGCGCCGAGGCGACGAACGGGGACTTCGAGGTGCCCGTCGCCGTCGTCCCCGGCAACAAGGAGCCCGCCCGCAACATCAAGGTCGTGGTCGACGCCTCGGGCCTCAAGGACATCGCCCGCGTGACCAAGGGCGGTTACGGGAACTGCACCGGCAGCGGCTGGGTGTACACCTGCGAGTACGGCACTCTTCAGAACGACGGCGAGAGCAACGCCCCCTTCGACATCCTCGGGCTGGCCGGCGTGAAGCCGGGCGACAGCGGCACGGTCACCTACACGGCGAGCGCCGACAACGCCGCACCCGTCACCGGCACCACGCGGATGGTCGTCGGCGGCCCGACACTGGGCGCGCCCGACGAGGAGGTCAAGGTGAGCGGGGTGAAGCCGGGGCAACCCGCGCCGGTGACGCCGGAGTTCGCCAACCACAGCCCGTTCGCGGCGGACCGGGGCATCGCCCTGCACATCACGAGCGACGGGCTCACCCTGAACGCACGTCACAGCAACTGCTATTACGCGGGCTCCTCGCCCACATCGGCGTGGTGCCTGTTCCCCACGGAGGCCGCGCCGGGCGCCGCCTACCGCACCAGCTCGCCGCTGTCCTACGTCGCCGCAGAGAAGGCGCTGTACGGCTCACTGTCCTACAGCTGGTCGTCGGACCCTACGAGGCCCGCCGACCACACCGTGCGAGGCACCGGCGCCCCGATCACGCTGACCGGCGCGAAGGACGGGAACTACGACGACACCCATGGCGAGGTCGCGGTGGAGACCACGGTCCAGGCCGACTACCGGCCGGTGACCGGAACCGTCCGGGGGCGCGTCGGCGACACGGTTCAAGTTCGGCTCGGGGTACAGGACCTGGGCCCCGGCGAGCTGCGGGACGACGAGATGAAGGGCCGCTTCGAAGTGATCCCGCCGGAGGGCACCACGGTCACCTCCATTCCGTACGCCTTCGAGGAGACGAATCGGAAGTGGGGTTGCGAAGAGCCGGAGGAGGCCGGCGGGGCCTTCGTGTGCGACCTCGGCAGCGAGGCGTTCATGTGGGCGGAGGAGGACGGGACGAGCGCCATCGTGTTCCACGTCCGCATCGACCGGCAGGTCGAGGGTGCCCGGGGCACGATCCGGACCTACAACCCGTACGACCGCACCCCTGGCAACGACTCCACGGTCATCCAGCTCGAAGCCTCGCCCGCCCCGCTCTACCGGGTCTTTCTCGGCCCCTGGGCCTGGGCCGTGACCGCCGCGGTCGTTGTCCTGGCCGTGGTCCTGACGGCCGCCCGGCGACGCGGTCGGCAGCGGTCCGCCTGATCCGTTCTCCCGCTTCCCGGGCTTTCGAACGGTTTCGACCTGGGCATTCTCTGACCGCTATCGGCTAGTCAGGGTACTTTTGCGCGTTTTTACGGTGTCCCGACACACTCTTTTGGCGATCCATGTCATCTCTTAGGCGATCAGGTGATCAGTACGACAATCATCTCGGCTTGAAGGAGCCCAGCATGCGCATTTCCGCTTCCGTCCGCTCCCGCAGCATCCGCACCGGCGCCAGGGTGGCCGCCGCAGTGGCCGTCGCCGGTGTCACCCTGGCCGGCGCTCCGGCCGCCTACGCCCTGCCCGGGGACAGCGGCGACATCGACGTCACTTCGGTCGGCTGGCACTCGCGTGGTGACCGCGACGGGGTCGAGGTCTGCAAGTTCGTGCTGGAGGCGAGCAACTTCGAGTCATTCCCCTCCGTCCCCTGGACGATCACCGAGCAGCCGCCGACCATCCCCCCGGGCGACACGCTGCTGGGCACCCTCCCGCTGGTGAACGGCAAGGCCCGCAGCCAGCAGTACCTGCTCCCGGAGGGCACGTACCAGCTGGTGTGGACGGTCCCGGCGGGCCCGAAGCAGAAGAGCTTCGAGGTCGACTGCGCCCCCAGGCCCGGCCAGGGCGGCAGCCGCGGTGACAACAACGACCAGGGTTCGTCGTCGCACGCCGAGAAGGGCAGCGACAAGACGTACGAGAAGCCGTCCGGCGCGGTGCCGGCGGGTGGCGGCGGCGTCCCGGACATGGAGAGCGTCAGCTCCGAGAGCGACTCGAACGTCGGCGCCTCGGCCGCGCTGGTCGCCGGTGCCGCCGGAATCGCGGGGCTGATCATGGTCCGTCGATCCGCACGCCGTCGTGCCCGTAACGAGGCATAACGCGCGCGGCCGACGGCGACGACGGGGACCGAGTCGCGCATGCCGGCTCACGATCACCCTGTGCGTGACCTTCTCGCTGGTGACCGGCGTCGTGTGGGCGAGTTCCGACTCGCCCGAGGACGCCTCGTCGGTCACCGCCGCCCGCGGCAGCGACGCCGCGGGCGGCGGGGAGCCGCCGTTCCGGAGGGCACCGCACAAGCCACAGAAGTCGGTGCCCGCCTCGCACGCGCCGCTGGTGCACTCCCGGCCGGTGAAGGTGACCATCCCCGCGATCTTCATCGAGGCCCCGGTCACCGGCCTCGCCCTCGACAAGAAGGGCCGGCTCGGCGCCCCGCCGCTGAGCAAGCCCAAGCTGGTCGGCTGGTACCGCAAGGGCCCGTCCCCCGGGGAGGCCGGAACCTCACTGCTCGTCGGCCACCGGGACACCGCGACGGGGCCTGCGATCTTCCTCAACCTCAACGCCCTGCGGCGCGGGGACACGGTGAAGGTCGCGCGGGCGGACAAGCGGACCGCGGTCTTCACCGTCGACGAGGTGAAGACCTACACGAAGGACAAGTTCCCCGACGACAAGGTGTACGGGGCCACGGGCCGCCCAGAGCTCAGGCTCCTCACATGCGGCGGGCGCTTCAACAAGAAGGGCGGCTACTCGGCCAACGTCGTCGTCTTCGCCCACCTCACGTCACTCAAGAAGAAGGCGGCCTGAAACCGGGCACGCCACACGGAACCGGCCGGTACCTCGGGGGCGAGGTACCGGCCGTCCGTCACCCGGGGCGGGCCTCTGCCCTCTGCTTCACGGAACGCTCAGGGCTCGTGCGGCGCTACGGCCAGAACAGCTTCACGTCATCCGTGGAGATCCGTGGCCCGGGAACCTCAGGCTCTGTGACCGAGTACCCCAGGGTCCGCAGCACCCTGGCAGCGGCGTCAGGCGCGTCCCGCACAGCAGCTCTGAGCTGCATGGTCCGCCAGTCCTTGAGGTGCTCCTCAATGACGGTCCTCCACCCAGGAACCGTGTCGATCGCGAACTCACGGTGGAGGAAGAGCAATACGTCCTCCAGCGACGGACGCATCCGGTGGCCTCCCACCGGGAGGTGCATCTCCGAGAGTCGGGGCAGCTGGTTTCGCTTCAGGCCTTGCTTCGGTCGGCCACGCTCCGCCAGACGCAGCAGACAGGCCATTTCGTCTCGGTGCGCGTGCACCTGTAGATGCGCCCCCGGCGGTTCCTTGCTGCTCCGGACATACTCGTAGCGCAACAGTGGATCGATCACGGTGTCGACCCGAACCATGTGAACACCCTGCGCAGGAAGGCTCCTGCGGCCTCGTCCGGGTGACGTCGACAGGAGCTCCGTATACAGGGCCCCGGTGGCCGCTACCTTCCGGGGCATGCCGCTGCCGAAGGACCTGGACCCGTACGCCAATCCCCGTGCCTTCTACGGCGCCGAGCTGCGCCGCCTGCGTGAGGCGGCGGGGCTGTCGCAGAACGATCTGGGCGAGCGAGTGTTCTGCTCGGGCACCTACATCGGGCTCTTCGAGGCGGGTGAGCGGCGCCCGCAGGAGGAGATCTCACGCGCGCTGGACGAGTTGCTGGGCAGCGGCGAGCACCTTCAGCGGCTGTGCCGGCTGGCGCGTACGTCGAAGGTGGCGGCGTATTTCGCGGATGCGGCCGAGCTCCAGCAACGCGCCGTGTCCATCGCGGAGTACTCCTCCATGATCATCCCGGGGCTGCTGCAGACCAAGTCCTACGCGCGAGCACTGACGCGGGGGGCCCATCCCTACGCTTCGGACGACGTCATCGACAACCATGTACGGACCCGCATGGACCGGGGACTGCTGCTCGACTCCCCCGATGCACCGGTCCTCTGGGTGATCGTCCACGAGGCGGCGCTCCGCCTTCCGGTGGGTGGAGCGGCCGTCATCGCCGAGCAGCTCGATCACCTTCACACCCAGGGCAGCGCGCGCCCGCGTGTAGTCGTGCAGGTGCTGCCGTTCTCGGCAGGGTCAAGTTCTCTGCTGGACACACCCGTGACCTTGATGCACTTCTCCGATGCCCCACCCGCCGTCTACATGGAGGCGGCATACAGCGGCCAACTCGTCGAGGACTCCGGGCTGGTGGAGCAAATCTCTTCCGCATACGATCTGGCCAGGGCTTCCGCGCTGTCCCCGGAAGCATCACTGTCCCTCATCAAGTCGGCTGCGAAGGGCCATGGATCAGATGCTCACCTCTCGTGACCTGCGCTCCGCGACATGGCGCAAGTCGTCCTACAGCAACGGGGACGGGGGGAACTGCGTCGAGGTCGCCGACGGCTTCCCAGGTCTCGTCCCCGTACGCGACAGCAAGGCCCCCGACGGCCCCGCGCTCGTCTTCAGCGCCGCGCACTGGGCCTCGTTCGTCGGTGTCTTGAGGAACGGCAGCCTCTGAGAGGTCCGCTCCTCAGTCCTGGCCGGGAGGCCGCCGGTGGATGTTCACCGTCACGTGGATGCCACCGGCGACGGCGCTGCCCGCGACACCGGCCGCCGCGGCGGCTTCGGCATGGCCGGTGAGCGCCAGGATCACGGCGCCGACGACGGACAGCAGGCCGGTGACGGCCGCGATCCGCCCTGGACCACGCGCCTCGGGTCCGGGTTCCGCCGGGGTGCGGTCGATGGATGTCATGGGGTCCTCACTCCTCACAGCGCGTCGCGTCCCAGCCTTGCCTGGACGGCCTGTTCCAGGGTGAGGCCGTCCGAGTCCTCGGCCGGTTCGAGGAATCCGTGGATCACCGCGAGGGCGACCGTGCCCATCAGGGACCGCTCCCGTTCCTGGTCGACGACCCCGGCGCGCGGGTCGCCGATGGAACGCAGGACCATGCCGTCCGTGGCGGCGGACAGGGCGTTCGCGAGGTCGTCGAGGCCGAGCCCCGCACGTAACCGCAGGCCCCGCGCCTGGAGGACCTCGGCGTACACCTGTTTCCAGGAGGAATGGTAGCCCTGGTATGTCTCGGTGAGGGCGCGCTGGACCGCGTCGTCGCCGTCCGCGAGCACCATCAGGGCGAGGCTGAGCCGGACGGACGGCATGCGGGCACTCTCGGCGGTATGCAGGTAGGCCGTCTCGTGGACGGCCCTGACGAAGTCCTCGCCGGCCACGAGCCTCTTGGTGACGGCCGCCCTCTGCTCCACGTATCCGGGGTGGTAGTTCGTCGGCCACATGGCGAAGTTGATCAGGTCGGCGACGAAGTCCGACTGCGAGCGCCAGGTGGTCCGCAGCCGGGGGCCGAGCCGAGGACCTTCTGCTCACCCTCGATGTGCGGGGCATCGGCATCACCGATGTCACCCGGGAGAAGATCACCACGTGTAGCGACCCGGAACTGCTCCGCCGATGGCTGGCTCGCGCACTTGTCGCCACCACGGCCGACGAGGTCTTCGGTGAGGGGGCCTCCGCCGACGGCTGACTCCCAGCCGTCCGCTGGAAGCGCCCCAGCGGTCTCCCGTGCGAATGCATCCGGGTTGTCCAGCATGGTGGGTGCCCACAGCGCGGGACCGGGACCACGCGCTCACCGGTTTCGGTGAGCGCGTCGGCCCCGGCGAAAGACCCCGGCCGCGCTCAGCCCCCGGTCACGGTCGACGCGTAACCGCCCCCGCCCAGGCCAGGTAGACCCAGTCCCCGGTCATCGAGGCGCCGTCCGCGCTGAACGCGATCGCGCGAGGTTCCCGCCGCCCCGGCTCAGGCGCGCGCCGCCTCGTACAGACTCTTCGGCAGCGCGAGGTTCAGCGCTGTCACGACCGGCTTGCCGTGTTCCGTGCCGAGGCGGGAGACCGCGCCCGTGGCGAGCTGGAAGAGCTCGCCACTCGCGGGCGTCAGTCCCAGATAGCGCGCGGTGAGCACGCGCAGGAAGTGCGAGTGCGCCACGAGCGCGATGTCCGCCTCGCCGAGACGGGAGGCCGCCGCCCGTACCTCCGCCAGGATCCGGTCCGCCCGGTCACCGACCTCCTGCGGGCTCTCCCCCGGGTGCTCCTCGGGGCCGGGGGCGACGCCGTCGGTCCAGAGGTTCCAGTCGGGGCGGGTGCGGCGGATGTCGACCGTGGTGATTCCCTCGTACGCCCCGTAGTCCCACTCCCGCAGGTCAGGCGTCTCACGGGGCGCTGCAAGGCCCGCGAGTTCGGCGGTGCGGCGGGCACGGAGATAGGGGCTGACCAGGGTGAGGCCGACCTCGCGCTCGGCGAGGAGCGGTACGAGGGCGCGGGCCTGGCGCTCCCCCAGCTCGGTCAGGGGCAGGTCGGTCCAGCTCGTGTGCTGCCCGGACCGGGACCACTCGGTCTCGCCGTGCCTGATCAGGATCAACTCGCCCATCGATGCTTCCGCTCTGTGCGCCGTAGTCGTACGTATGTGCCGCTTGTGCCAACCTGCCGGCCAACGATCGCATTCCATCCGGCCCTGCGTGGGGCGGCTCGCCCCACGCAGGGCCGGCAGCTGACGGCTGTCAGGCCTTCTCGCCCACCACCGTGACCGTGTACGGCCGGTCCGTGTCCGTCGTGACGCGGACCTCGCCGCCCTCGCGGTGCACCTCGTAGGTCGCCGCCACCGCGCCCGTGCGGTCGGGGACGGTCACCGTGCGGGTGAAGTCGCCCGTCCCGGCCGGGGCGAACACGCGGAGTTCGAGGTCGTCGAGCCACTCGCCGTCCGGACGGGACTCGTCCGCGCCGAGCGCCAGGACCGCGCCCTGGCGGACCAGCAGGGGCAGGCTGTCGAAGCCGTGGGTCTCGCGGCGCCAGGCGGGGCCGGTGACCGTGTCGCCCGTCAGCAGGTGGGTCCAGGTGCCCTCGGGCACGTAGTACTCCACCTCGCCGTCCTCGGTGAAGACCGGGGCGACCAGGACGTCCGGGCCCAGGAGGTACTCGCGGTCCGCCGTGCGGGCCGTCGGGTCCTCCGGGAACTCCAGCAGCAGGGGGCGCATCGTCGGGACGCCCGTGCGGTGGGCCTCGACGGCCGCGCCGTAGAGGTACGGCATGAGGCGGTGCTTGAGGCGGGTGAACTGCCGGGCCACGTCCACCGCTTCGTCGCCGAACTCCCACGGCACGCGGTACGACGACGAGCCGTGCAGCCGGCTGTGCGAGGAGAGCAGGCCGAAGGCGAGCCAGCGCTTGAAGACGGCCGGGTCGGGGGTGCCCTCGAAGCCGCCGATGTCGTGGCTCCAGAAGCCGAAGCCGGAGAGCGACAGGGAGAGGCCGCCGCGCAGGGACTCCGCCATGGCCTCGAAGGAGGACCAGCAGTCGCCGCCCCAGTGCACCGGGTACTGCTGGCCGCCCGCGGTGGCCGAGCGGGCGAAGAGGACGGCCTCGCCCTGGCCGCGCTCGTTCTCCAGGAGCTCGAAGACGGCCTGGTTGAAGAGGTGCGTGTAGTAGTTGTGCATGCGCTCCTGGTCGGAGCCGTCGTGCCAGACGACGTCCGTGGGGATGCGCTCGCCGAAGTCGGTCTTGAAGCCGTCGACGCCCTGGTCGAGGAGGCCCTTGAGCTTGCTCTGGTACCAGGCGGTGGCCTCGGGGTTGGTGAAGTCGACCAACGCCATGCCGGCCTGCCACTTGTCCCACTGCCAGACGTCGCCGTCCGGGGTGAGGACGAAGTAGCCCTCGCGCGCGCCTTCTTCGTACAGGGCGCTCTTCTGCCCGATGTACGGGTTGATCCAGACGCAGATCTTCAGGCCCTTGTCCTTGAGCCGGGCGATCATGCCCTCCGGGTCGGGGAAGACGGCCGGGTCCCACTCGAAGTCGCACCACTGGTACTCGCGCATCCAGAAGCAGTCGAAGTGGAAGACGCTCAGCGGGATGCCGCGCTCGGCCATGCCGTCGACGAACGAGGTGACGGTGGCCTCGTCGTAGGAGGTGGTGAAGGAGGTGGTCAGCCAGAGACCGAACGACCACGCCGGGGGGAGGGCGGGGAGGCCGGTGAGGGCGGCGTAGCGGGAGAGAACGTCCTTCGGGGTGGGGCCCGCGATGATGAAGTACTCCAGCGTCTGGTCCTCGACGCTGAACTGCACCTGGCCGACGGCCTCGGAGCCGACCTCGAAGGAGACCTTGCCGGGGTGGTTGACGAAGACGCCGTAGCCGCGCGAGGAGAGGTAGAACGGGATGTTCTTGTACGCCTGCTCGCTGCTGGTGCCGCCGTCGGCCTGCCACATGTCGACGGTCTGGCCGTTCTTCACGTACGGGGTGAAGCGCTCGCCGAGGCCGTGTACGGTCTCGCCCACGCCGAGGGCGAGCTGGGCGAACATGTGGTGGCTGCTGTCGTCGTCGACGGTGGCGAACGCGCTGCCCTTGCGGCCGGCGGAGGTCAGGACCCGGCCGTCCCCGTCGAGGAACTCCAGACCGAAGGCGCCCTCGGTGGGCAGCCGCAGGGTGAGCGGGCCGCTCGTCAGCTCGGCGGTCGCGTCCTGGGTGCGGGTGGTGGCGGCGGACCGGGGGGCGGCGCCCGGCAGTCCGAAGTCGGGGCCCTTGCGGCGCTTGCCGGCGTGATGGGTGAGGCGCACCGCGATGACGCCTTCGGCCGGGGCGTGAGCCTCCACCGTGATCAGCGGGGCGTTCAGCGTGTCGCCGCGGCGTTCGACGCGCTTGACGGCGGCGTAGGCGGCGAGACGGTCGTCGTCGAGGCGGACATCGCGGACTTCCGTGGCGTACGAGGCGTGCACACCACTGCGCATCTGCCAGAAGCCGTCGGTGAACTTCATGGGGGTGGTCCTTAGCCGATCTGGGGGTTCCGGGCGGGACGTCAGGGCGCCTACGGCGAGCGCGGCTGCGGGTCCTCTTGATTTTGATCGTACACAAAACAAATGTGGCCGAGAAGGGCGGTACGTAGCGGGAATTCCCGTATTGCCCGGTAAACCGAACCACGGTTCACTGCCCCGGATCTGCCATGTTGGCGCCATGTACCGACACGTCACGGAAATGGTCTAGAAACGATTGGCTGGATGGCGTATTAGTACTGCAAGCAAACAAATCGGCCCGGCCGGCGGAGCTGTCGTCCGGGCCTGAACGTCGAGCAAGAGGCTGTGCAATGTCGGACCGCTTCACCCCCACCCCCGCGGACAGGTTCACCTTCGGTCTCTGGACCGTGGGCTGGCGTGGCAACGACCCGTTCGGTGACGCGACGCGTCCCGCGCTGGACCCGGTCGAGTCGGTGGAGCGGCTCGCCGAGCTCGGTGCGCACGGTGTGACGTTCCACGACGACGACCTGATCCCGTTCGGTTCGTCCGAGACGGAGCGCGCCCGGCTGATCGGCCGGTTCAAGGACGCGCTGGAGCGCACCGGGATGAAGGTCCCGATGGCCACCACGAACCTGTTCACGCACCCCGTGTTCAAGGACGGCGGCTTCACCTCCAACGACCGTGACGTACGCCGCTTCGCGCTGCGCAAAGTCATCCGCAACATCGACCTGGCCGTCGACCTGGGTGCCACCACCTACGTCGCCTGGGGCGGCCGCGAGGGCGCGGAGTCCGGCGGCGCCAAGGACGTACGCGT